>NZ_JBVHDR010000006.1:0-449214 GCF_055563295.1 Streptomyces sp. NPDC002868
GGCGCAGCCGGAGAACCTCCACTCCGGATCGGCCAGAGGAACAGGACCGGCATCTGTTCTGGACGACCGCGCGGCCGACCTTCCGCACCGTGCCCGAGGCCAGCACAGCGCTGATTCTCTCCATGCGCGCGGTGCGTCGTGAGCCACACCCTCACCGCCTTGTCCGCCGCGCTCGCCGGATACACGGCCGCCTCGCTGGTTCTCAACGCAACGCCACGATCGTTGGGCTGATGACGCTCGCGCGTGGCTACTGCTACTGGCCGGAGTGTCAGGCGCCGACTATGCGGATGGTTAACGGATCTCCGGTTTTGAACGTTGACATCGCCCATATTCGCGCTGCTAGTCCGTCAGGGCCGCGCTTCGACGCGACGCTTTCGAAGTCGCAGCGAGATGCGTTTTCCAACCTGATCCTGTTATGCACGGTCCATCACAAGACGGTCGACGGGAAGGGGTGGGAACGTTATCCGGTTGATCTTCTTGAGCAGTGGAAGAAAGAGCGCGAAGCGGGAAGCCTTGATCAGCTGGCCGGGCTTTCGGGCCTCACAGAAGAGAAGCTGTCGCTGATGCTCGCCCAGGCGCAGTCCGAGCTACTTGACCGTGTCAGCCCGGCTCTCGACGTGTTCGCTGAGACGGCCCCAGACCTCGCAGCGTTGCTGCGGACCCTGACCGACGAACTGGCGGATCCGCGTGTTCACGAGTTCGGAATCTCGGAGGATGTCGCCGTATTGCTCAACGACTCGGCATGGCGGCTGTCCGGCTTGGAGGACAACGCGATGCTGCTTGCCCGAGCTGCCAACAGGCTGGGCAACCTGGGTGACAACGCGAGACTGCTAGCGGACGCCACCTCGAACCTGGGCGGCCTCGCAGATCTGGTGCGGATTCTTGAAGGCGCGGCTCAGAGGATCCAGCAGGCTGCCGATCGCATGGGCCCGTACTAGACCGGCCCGTCCCCGGACGGCCGCACCGTCAGGGCCCCAGTGGCACCGCCGCCCGGGTGATAACGCAGTGTCACCGCGCCGGTTCCGCGCTTACAGCGAGCCGCTGTGCGACGTTGGGCGCCGACCCGAGCCGGAGCGGAGGGACCGACACCGTGATGCCGGACATCAGACGCAGCTTCGCCGCGGTGGCACTGCTGACAGCCCTGACCATGACGGCGACGGCGTGCGGGGGATCCGACCCCGAGCCCGTCCAGACCCGCGACACCACGACCACCGACACGGACACCGAAACGTCCCCCACCGCGCCGGCGGACGAGGATCTGGGCAAGGTCTTCCCCGGCACCGACGGAGGCTCCGGCGGTGGCGCGACGGTCGCCGTGCCGAGGGCGCAGCTGGACGAGCCGGCCGGAGGCACCATGGAGCTCGCCAACGACCAGCAGGTGCCCCTGACCGTCCAGCCGCTGAAGGCCACCACCGACAGCGGGGAGCTCTCGATCGTCGAGGACGCCTGCACCGGCGTCACCCTTCAGCCCCAGGAGACGTGCAGCGTCCAGGTCAGCCACATCGCCCACGAACCCGGCACGTGGACGGGGACGGTCACCGCTCCGACCGCCGAGGGGCCCGTGTTCTCGGTGACCCTGACCGGTGAGGCCGTCGAGGCCGCACCAGAGACGACCTCCGAACCCCCGACGCCGGAGCCCGACGAGACCCCGGAAACCCCCGACGAGACCGAGACCCCCACACCCGAGCCCGGGCTCACCTGACAGAGCCCTTCATCTGCACCCGGACCGTGCCGTCGTCGTCCGGGAGCACGACGGTCACGGTGTTCTTGTATCCCCCGTAGTAGGGGACGAGGTAGAAGCGGGTCGGGGTCTTCACCAGGAGGCGAAAGCCTCTGTACTGGTACCGGTAGGGCCCGGCCCTGGCGCCCAGGTCCTTGAACTCGATGTCCTTGGCGTGGTGGACCAGCGGCAGGCGCGAAAGGACCTCCACGGCCGGGTTCCGCTTCATGCCGCCGTTCGCGTCCGCCCTCGCTTGCGTCTCGCCCGCCATCGCCGCGTACCGGGACACGCCGTAGAACAGGCTCAACGTCAGCATCCCTAGGAGCAACGCCCCGGCCACGAGCCACAGCCGGTCGGCGTCGCGGACCCGAGGGTTCCGCCGCCCGGGGTCGTGCTGCCCGAGGCGCACCTGGATGGCGAAGAAGGCCAGGCTGGCTCCCAGGGCCACCACGAGGGTGGGCAGCAGCCCGCGTGGCCAGCCCGCGGGGAGGAAGGCGAGCAGGTCATCCCGGAAGAACACGGGGTAGCCCCCGACCACCCCCAGGAGCAGGCCCACCGCCAGCAGCGCGCGGTACGCCGTGCGGCGCCGCCCCTCGTTCTCCGGGCGGGCCAGGGCGTGCCCGAGCCAGCCGAGTACGAGCAGGACGATGAGCCCGCAGACGAGCAGCATCCAGACCGGGAAGAAGAGGGCCTGCGGGCTGCGCGCGAGGACGGCCTGAACGGAGATGGGCAGGTCGCTGAGCGGGACGCCGAACGCGCGGTAGTAGGCCTCGTTGTACTGGTTGCCGAAGTAGTAGAGCAGCCCGAGGACGACGGTCCCGGGCGCCGCGACGTACGCCGCCTTGTCCAGGAACGACCTCTTGGGAGGGGCCGATGGCGGCCGCCGCGCCTTCACGGGCATGCGCTCAGTCTGTCCGCCCGCCCCGGGGCCCGCACGTAACGGCCGTCCGTCCGGCTGACACCCCGCCGCGCCGCCCCGGCACACTCGCCGCTAGGGGCGTGCGGGAACACCGCTCGCCGAGCGGTTCGGGCGTCTATCGCAGGTCTATCGCGATCAGTGCGCAACAACGACAAAGACCTGGACTCAGTGGGACTGTGTCCAGGTCTTCATGCGTGGCACTCGTGCAGGTCAGCAGCGTGATCGTGCTGGTCTGGCTGGAGTGCCCCCGGCAGGATTCGAACCTGCGCACACGGCTCCGGAGGCCCTGTGAACCACGCACGTATCTGCTGGTCAAAGCGATGGTGCTGTCTCCCTGCGGGGCACCAGTCCACGAATAGGCCGTGAGGTTCAGCCCTTCCTGCTGAGCTTCAGCACCTTCGACGTGGCTTCCTTCTTCTTCGGCGCACCGCTCTGTCGCGGACCACGGGTTCGGGTGGCCGGTCCAGGGCAAGCCGCAGAGCCAGAATCGCGTGGAACAGAGATCAGGAATGCGCGAACTGACCACCGCTCTGCAGTTGCGTCACTACAGTGGGTTGTCCGCGTATTGGACCTCGGAGTGTCGATGATCAAGCACGCCCGCATGACGCGATCCAGGCTCTATGTCCTGATTGACTCCTTTGAATCTGATTTGCGGCGTATTCTCATCCGCTACATCCTGGATCATCTTCCTGAGGATGAGGCTCTTGGGCCCAACTTCAAGAGAGCAAACGATCGCAGGGAGGAGGATAGTGGAGACGCGAATGTCTCCATTGCCGAGTATCTAGATCTGCGTGAATGCTACGACATCCTGAATCGACACCGCGATTCGCTGCCGGGTGAACTTGCTCGTGAGTTGCGCGCTAACACTGTGCACATGGACACCTTGGTGCCGATCCGCAATCGTGTGATGCACGGGCGTCCGCTTCAAGAAGGGGACGCCGGGAAGGCTGTCAGTGCGACGAATTCGTTCACTTCGCGCTTTTGGCAGGGCGCGCGAGACACGCTTGAGCACCTCTATGAGGACCCGAATTGGGAGCCCGCTTTCGGTTCCATAGTCAAGCGGTCTGACAAAGTGCTCCACAACCTACCGCTGCCTGAGTTCGATGAGACTGGGCTCGTGGGTCGGTCTCAAGACTGCCAAACGATCGTCGAGCATCTGTTGCGTCGCCGCGAAAATATGATCACACTTACCGGCGAGGGAGGTATCGGCAAAACTGCTTTGGCACTTCAGGCGGCCTATAGCGTACTTGACGCGCCTGACGTGCCCTATGAGTGCATCCTGTGGGTTTCCCTCAAGACTGAGAGGCTAACCGCTAACGGTGTCGAAACAATCGTTGACGCAGTGCGGGACGTGACCGGTGCTATTCATCAACTGGGAAGGGTGATTGTCGACGAGTTTTCAGGCTCCGTCTCCGACTTGGCGGAGATGCTTGAGGGCGTTGAGACGCTCCTGATTATTGACAATCTAGAAACCGTTGATGGCAGTGAGATCGTCGCACTGTATGAGGCCCTTCCCTACAGTGTGACGTACCTCCTTACCAGTCGTATTGGGGTTGGGCAACTAGAGCGGAGAATTCGGCTGGGCCCGCTGCGCGAGAAGGATGCAGACAACCTCTTTCGTTCCTTCTCGCGTGCCCGTGGAGTGGATTGGATGGCCCAGCTAAAGCCTGACACGGTAAGAGAGGTTGTGAGTCGGCTTAGGCACAGTCCGCTTGCAGTTCGATGGTACGTCCTGAGTGTAGAGGCGGGTGTGCAACCAAATCTAGCTTTGCTGCAGCAGGATGAACTCATCAATTTCTGCGTCCGGTCCGTATACGAAACGCAGAACGAGGTCACCCAGCGGCTTCTCGTGGTTTTGTACTCACTTGAGCGTGAGGCTACATTCGACGAGCTGGCTATTCTCACCGAAAACTCGATCGACGAACTGCGTCGTGCAGTACAGAACCTGGTGAGCGGCTCAATGGTTGCGGTCAGCCCGAGCCCAGAGAACGCGCTGGTCTCCCATATCGGCCTGACGGAAGCTGCCCGCCACTTTCTCACCTCCGTGGAGCCGCCTCATATGGCAGAGATCGGTCAGATTCTCAGCCGAGAGCAAGAGATTCGCAGAGGCGAGGAGTTGCGGCGGGCAGATGAAGCTCAGAGGGAACTCGCTCCAGCTGTGGTGCATGTTAGAGGTGCCCACGATGAGCCCACAGCGCACTTGTTGCGAATGGCCCTAAAGATTTCGGCCCGGGAAAACTTCGATAAGGCGCGCGAGTATGTGACAAAGGCTCGACAGCTCAATCCGGAGTTCTGGGAGGTTGACAGGGTCGACGGGTTTCTTTTGTCCACGAAAGGTAAGGTGGATCAAGCTACTGCAGCTTACAACTCTGCGCTAAGAAAGGTTTCTCCCGGCAAGGAGAGGGCGGTAGTTTGTCATTTCCTGGCGGGGCACCTGGCGCGCAAGGCTCATGACCTTTCAGCTGCGTTGCCTTATGCGCAAGAGGCACATGATTTTTTTGGGACTGCCGAGACCGGTCACTCGCTGGGAACAATTCTGCTCTGGCAGCGCGAATATGAGATAGCGCAAGAATATCTTGTTTGGGCGCTAGATGAGGTCGAAGAGAAGGGGAAGCTCTACAGGATCATCCTGACTACGCTAATTGATTCTTGGCGTAGGTGGGCGGAGCGTCTTCTAGAGGATGATCTGCGTCCCGTGGAGGCCTCTCACAAGGCTCACACTGCTTTTTCGCTCGGAGTGCAAGAACTTCGTAGAGGCACCTACGACCTGAGGCTGGCTGCAGGAGCACTTGAGGGCGCTAAAGTGTTCATGCGTGCAGCAACAGTCACCGGGGTATTGAATCCCTCATTTGAGGGAAAGGTCTATCTCCTGCTGCGGGATATCGAAGCCCACGTGGATCTCTTCGAGAAATGTCAGGCTTGGGGGCAAATTCCTGGTCACGTCGGTAAAGTCTTCCGTGCTCGGAATGTATCCGAGAGAATCCAAAGGATTTGCGCTACTCTCGTGGGTGGCTCTGGCGTTCAGGGTGAATCTTCCGATGATCGTGAAGGTCTCTCAGGGCGCGTCAGTGGGTGGCTTGGAAGGTACGGATTTATTTCCCACCCAGAGTTCCCCAGTGACGTGTTCTTTCCAGCTTCTGTAGTTCGGGACCTTGCGGCCAGAGGAGAGGAGATCGATCTAACTGGCTGTCAGGTTCGTTTCGGTATCGATGAGTATGAAACTGGAGCCCGACCAAGGGCTTCGTGGGTACTTATCCTGCCCGGTGGCGCAAGCTGAGGACGCGGACGCTTTGCGTCACGGTCGGTGGAGTCTCAATGACCAAGTCGAGCTACTCTTCCGTCAAGTTGAGGACCCCTAGCCGGCAAGAGGATTTGAACCTGTGGCCTCATCCTCATCAGGTCGGTCCGTGGGCGTCGCGCACCACGGCCAATCCTGGCCGGTGCTGGGTCCACCTGCCGCGTGAGTCCGGCGGGATTCGCCGGTAACCGGCAGTGTTGGTGTCAGCCGCTGATGCCATCGCCAGATTGCTCTCTTGACACGCCTTGTGTCGCCTCGACTTCCTCGTCCTCGTAGCCACCCATGGCGTCGAGCAAACGCTGCCGTGCCTGCTCCAGACGACCGGCGTAGTCGGGCATGAAGATCTCAACGAGCGACTTCTCCAGGGTGCCGGAGATCGCATAGATGCCTGACCAGACGGTGCGGTCCGGGACGATCGCATCGAGCTTGTCGGACTTCATCATCACTTCGTAGAGCCAGTCCGACAGCACGAACGCTTGGTCGTGCGTGAGCTTGATGACCACCGGTTCCTCATCCACGCGGTCAAGGTACGCGACGGTCGAGCGGGGCTACGCGGTGCCGGCGCTTTGGGCTTCGGAGCACCAGTTTGGAAGATCGCGTAACCGGGTGGGGCCTGACCTGGCAAGACGCTGACCTGCACGTTCCTGGGAGGCTCGCTGACGTTCCCCGTTGTTCCCCGCCACTCGCTGCCGCATCGGGCACGCAGGGGGCACACGTGCCCTTCTCCCGCGTTCCGCTGGTAACTGCGCCCCCGCCGCCTGGGACAAGCTAGGCGTTAGGCATCGGCTGCATCTGAATTCCGTGCCGCTTACCGATCTCGATGATGCGATCAACGTCAGGCGGCGTGTCCGACTGGGGCGGCAGCTCCCGTCGCTGGGCGGGTTCACCCGCCTCGGCGAAGAATTTATCGATACCGCCCGGCGTGTAGGTGATCAGGATCCGCACTGTGCTGGTGGGCTCGAACCGCTCCAATGTGCCCTCAGGGATATGGAAGAAGGACCCGGGTCCGCCTTCGACCGTCTTGCCTCCGATGTGATAGCGCAGCGTCCCCTCGATGACGTAAACGCTCTCGGTCCCAGGGTGAGTGTGGGGCGGTGGGCCACCACCCACCGGAACGGTCATCTCCATGACGGTCATCGAGCCATTGGTCTCGTCGCTCGACGCCTTGACCTCGTAGAGGCCGTTCAGCATCCAGAATGCCTCCCCGTCACCGCTGTGGCGCACGTGGGCGTTGTTCGCCATGGGGTCGCTCCTTTCCTCGGTGGACCTCCCGAGGTGTTCCCAGCGGCTCGCCGACCGAAGGCCGCCATCCGGGTGCTTGCGCGCGTGTGTCGCACGTCCCGCATGACCAGCCCGGACCCTGGATTCCATCGACCGCGTCGCCGGGCGTCCCTGAACCCGCAGCTGCCCACGCGGTCGGCGGAGCGGCTTTGGGCGGGAGCTGCCATGGGGCGAGTGATCATGGCCCCTCAAGCTTGCCGCGATTCGGGCAGTCTGTGGACCTGCCCGCAATGGCCAGAATCGGGGCCATGATCTTAGAGGCTCGCCCCATGGTGGCTGCCTAAAGGCCAAGACCGGCAGTTAGGGTCTGGCGCTGGTCAGGAGCGTGACGCGGGTGATGATTTTGGTCTTCTGGCCGACGCTGCCGTTGGTTTTGTTGTAGGCGTAGGGCGACAGGGTGCGTTTCACGCAGCGTGGGCTGGTGCGCGACCGGCGTCGTGGGGCGGTGAGGTTGCGTCGGTCGACCAGGACGGCGGCCAGTTGGGCAGGGCCGGCAGTGTCCGCGGTGATCACCGTATGCCGTGCCGTGCGCAACGCGATGGTGAAGGACAGCCGGTCGGGGTCGATGCCGGTGGCGGTGGCGGCCTGGGACATGGCCATGCGGGAGATCTGGAAGACGGTCAGCAGTGCATAAAGCTCCTGCTCGACACCGTCGACGGTGCGGGAACGCAGGACGCGGTCCGCGCCGCGCAGGGTGACTTTCAGCCCGTAGTAGGCGGTCTCGATCTCCCAGCGCTGGTGGTAGAGGGCGGCCAGCTCGGCCGCCGGGTGCCTGTCAGGGTCCAGGAGCGTGGTGACCAGGCGGACGGTGCTGCAGCGCGAGTTGCCGTCGGCGGCGGTGACGCTGATCTGGTAGCTGATCACGCGCATAGTCATCGCGGTCAGCTTCGGCAGCGGGGTGGTGCGGCCGCGGTGCAGCCAGTTGGCCAGCCGGTCGCCGGAGCGGCGGTCCGCAATCAGGGTCAGGTGAGTGCCGTCCGGCAGCGGCTGCATGACCGGCAGCAGTCGCCCGGCCTGCACCCGCCACAACAGGTCGGCGCCGGTGGCGGCGGCATCCCGGATCGCCTGGTAGCCGTCATAACCGCGGTCGGCCAGCAGCAGCATCCCGGGCGTCAGGGCAGGCAACAGGGCATGCGCCTGCGGCAGTTCCTTGTGCCGCAGCGGCCCGAACACCGCGTCGATCAGGCCACGGGTGCCGCATTCGACCAGGGCGGTCAGCCGGACCTGCGGATAGCCGGCCGGGCGGGTGGTGCGGGCGCCATGCCGCCGGAAGTACGCGACGTTGGCCTCACTGTCCGGCACCTCCAGGCAGGTCCCGTCCCAGGCCACCAACCGCAGCCCACGCCAGAACACCCCCACCGTGTCGGTCAAACCGACCGGGCCGCACAGCCTGCGAAACAGCATGGCCAGCGGAGCCGTCCCCAGTCGGCGCCTTGCCTGCCGCAGGGCGGCCGCCGACGGATCGGGCACCATCGCCCGCGGCAAACCGGCCGTCAAAGCGGCCCACACCCCGCGATACCCGCAGTCGGTGAACAACGCCATGGCCAGCACGAAGTAGACCGCCACCCGGGCCGGCAGCAGCCTCACCCGGCGCTCGGTCCGGCCCGTGGTCCGCAGGACCTCATCCACCAACGACGGCGGCACCCACCGCGTCAACGCCCCTAAATGGCCCGGCAACCACACTCGCGACCGGTCCCGAACTGTCCCGCTGGTGGCACACTGAACGGACAACGGAGCCCCCTCGAACCGTGACCTCGACACTCACAGTTCGCGCCGGGCTCCGTTCCCACGTCAAGCCACCGAACCAACCCTCCGCCCAGCCCTAACTTCCCGGTCTTGGCCTTTATCCATGCCAACACCGTTCAGCCCGTTCGTCGTAGGCGCTCGCGCTACGGGAGGGCTGCTTGATGGGCAACAAGAAGGGAAGCCGCCGGCGCTTCGGATCGGTTCGTCAGTACCGGTCCGGGCGTTGGACCGCGAGCTACCTGGGCAAGGACGGGCAGGAGTTCCGCGCGCCCGAGACGTTCGAGACCAAGAAGGACGCCGAGGTCTGGCTCTCGCAGATTGAGGCCGATCTGACACGCGGCGACTGGCAGGACCCAGACGCAGGAGCGGTGAACTTCAAGGAGTACGCGCTCCAGTGGGTCGACGAGCGGGGCCTGTCCGCCACCACGGACGAGCTGTACCGGCGACTCCTGCGGCTGCACGTCCTGCCCTCGTTCGAGGCCCTGGACCTCGACGAGATCACTGCTCCTCGCGTCCGCACCTGGAGGGCCGAGCGGCTGGCGACGACCGGGGCGACCACGACCGTTGCCAAGGCCTACCGGCTCCTGAAGGCCATCATGGAAACCGCGGTCGATGACGAGCTGATCCGGCGCAACCCCTGCCGCATCAAGGGCGCTGGCAAGGAGTCGTCCGCTGAACGGCAGATCGCCACCGTCGCCCAGGTCGACGCACTCGCCGATGCCCTCGGGCCCCGCTGGCGCCTGATGGTCTACCTCGGCGCGTACGGGCCGATGCGGCCGGAGGAACAGGCCGAGCTCCGCCGCAGGGACGTCGACCTGGACGCGATGACCATCCGCGTGCGGATGGCAGCACCCGAGGTGACGACCGGCCATCGCGCCCTTGGTGACACCAAGTCGGATGCAGGCAAGCGGCTCGTCGTCCTGCCGGCCTTTCTTCGGACCGACCTTCGGCGGCATCTCGACTGGTACGCCGAGAAAGGACCCGACGGACTGCTGTTCGTGGGGGAGAAGGGCAAGCCGTTCCGGAGGTCCACCTTCGGGCGGAAGTGGCGCAAGGCCCGTGCCAAGGTCGGCATGCCGGAGGGCTTCCGCTTTTACGATCTTCGTCACACCGGGCACACGCTGGCGACCCGCTCCGGGGCCACCCTCAAGGACACGATGGTCCGCGCCGGGCAGTCGTCAGAGAAGGCCGCGTTGATCTATCAGCACTCGGATCTTGAGCGACAGCAGGAAGTCGCAAGCGGGCTGGACGAGCTCGTGCGGGCCGCTCGCCAGAAGAGCGACAAGGGGCCTTCTGGTGCGGATCTGGTGCAAGGTGCTTAGTGCGGTCTAGACAACAACAAAGCCCCGGGCTCCTGGCCTGGGGCTTTCTATGGAGCGGGTGACGGGAATCGAACCCGCGCTCTGAGCTTGGGAATCACGGCGCTTCTGAACCTAGGTCGGAGCCTGACCAGCACCAAACAGGTGCCAGGGTGAAGCTGCGGGCACACCTTGGCACCCGCTGTTGACCGTCGTTCACCGACCCGTCGGGCACGGATCGGGCACGGCCGTGAGTACCGCTTTAAAAGTTCGAGCAGGGATGCCGCAACCAGCCAGCCTGCGGCATCCATTGCGCTGGCTGGCAACTCGGTTGCTGGCGCGCCCGGTAGCCGTCCGGGCCTCGGCGCTTCTGGATCCTCTTGAGGTACTTATAGTGACGCGCTTACGATGAGCTGCATGAGGCAAGAACCTTTCGTCATGGTCCACGTGGGCCAAAGCACTGAGTCGCAGCGCAACTTGCAGTACGGGATCGAGACCCGCTCCTGGGGGTTCCCGCTCTGGCAGCCCGAGTACCGGTCGGTCCGTCCGCGTTTCGCCCTGCTGGCCACGGGGGTGGCTCCCCGCGTGCCGCTTGACGTGTGGCTCACCCAGAGGATCACCCTGTACTTCTTCGAAGTCCGCGAGAACTTCTACGGGGCAGAGGCTCCTCATTGGCCCGACGAAGAGGCCGAGAACGCCATCAAGTACCCAGTGCGCTTCGGGGTCGAGCCCCTGGCCGTGATCCGTGATGTCCCCCTGAATGAACACGGGCCGCTGGGACTGGTCGGCAGCGACGCCATCCGCCGCTCCGGCATCGAGCGCGGCATTGGCAAGCTGTGCGACTTGGACCCCCAGCCCCTGCTCGACGCGGCGGGCGTCCCGGCCAACTGGGCACAACGGCAGCAAGTTCCCCTGAACCGCACCCCCGGCTTCACCGCAGAACAGGTCGAGGCACCCAAGGCGCCTAAGCGCCGGCGCCGCGGGGCTGGCTTCATCTCCGATCCCAAGAAGCGCAAGGCCATCGAGCTGCACGCAGAGGACATGGCCGTCGCCCACTACGAGCAGCGGGGATGGACCGTCGAACGCCTCGGCAAGCCATACGACCTCCACTGCACACGTGCCGGGGCGGAAAGGCGCGTTGAGGTCAAAGGGACGACAGGCGCGGCCACGAGCGTGGACCTGACGATCAATGAGGTCGAGCACGCCCGAAATCCGCAGCACACCGTGGACCTGTATGTGGTGAGCGATATCAAGGTGGACGTACGAAGCGCCGATTACGCCACGAGCGAGGGCAGGGTGCTGCACCTCCAGGACTGGTCCCCGGCCGAGGAGGATCTGAGGCCGAGGAGCTTCGAGTACCGCCTGCCGCTCGAAGCTTGACCTGGCCCACCCCCACCGATACCAACCGATCGTACGGAGATCAATCGTGGCCCTCTTACGTATGTCCGCACGCACTCTGGAACGCACCAGCAACGCAACTTTGTCGGAACGGCTCACGGAGCGGTCTCGCTCCAAGCTGTTTCAGGAACCGTCAGCTGGCGAGAACCGCGCCTGGCAGAACAGCCTCCCGGCTCTGGCAGAAGTGCTGTGCGACGCCGGGCTCCACGAGGTGGAGGTCCTCATCGAGTACCAGATACCTCTCAGCAGCCTTCGCGCGGACGCCGTATTGGCCGGTACGCATCCCGAGACAGGCAGACCCTCGTACGTCGTCGTCGAACTCAAACAGTGGAGCGAGGCCAGCCTGGTACCCGAGACGGAAGATCTGTGCCTGGTCCGTGGGGCCGGCTACCGCTCCTCCCTTCACCCGGTCGTGCAGGTGCGTCGCTACTGCGACTACCTGGAGGACTTCACCGCACTGCTGAATGACGCGCAAAATCACGTCGCCGGCCTGGCCTACCTGCACAACGCCCAAGACCGGGACGTAAGCGAGCTTTTCCAGCTCAACGATGGCAGAGCACATCTCTTCACCAGCACGTCCCGCGGCGAACTCATACGGCATCTGCAGAACCAGCTTTCGCCGCTCGACGGGGCGCTGGAAGCAGACGCCCTCTTGGACAGCCCCATCACACCAGGACAGCAACTCATGCGAACGGCCGCCGACGAAGTCCTTTACGGCGGCAAGTTCCGGCTCATGGATGAACAACAGGTTGCGGCGTCTCTGGTCAAGCGCGCTGTCGCGATCTCACGGCGGTCGGACAGCAAAGAAGTGATCGTGGTCTCCGGAGGACCTGGCTCTGGAAAGAGCCTGATAGCCCTCCACCTCATGAGTTATCTCGGCAGGAACCGACGGAACGTCGTCCACGCCACCGGCTCCAAGTCCTTCACCACCACCCTGCGCCACGTCGTCGGTCAGAAGAACGAGCGCATCGCCAAGCTCTTCCGCTACTTCCTCGACTTCCGCACCGTGGAAAAGAACGAACTCGATGTTCTCATCTGCGACGAAGCTCACCGCATCCGCCACCGCTCGGGAAACCAAGACTCCTTGAACGCCCACAGAAGCGGACGAAGCCAGGTCGAAGAACTCATCGATGCTGCCAGGGTTCCGGTCTTCTTGCTCGACGAGCACCAAGTTGTGCGCCCAGACGAGATGGGGAGCGTCAAGGAGATCGATCTGGCCGCAAAAGCGCGCGGCTGCGTCGTCCGTCACGTCAACCTCGACGAGCAGTTCCGCTGCGGCGGAAGTCGCGCCTACGAACACTGGGTCCGGCGTCTCCTGGGGCTGGAACCCGGAGGGCCGGTGCCATGGGAGCCTGAGCCCAACTTCGAGCTGCTGATCGCCGACACCCCCCAGCAGATGGAGACGTATCTCCACTCCCGGCAAGCAGCCGGATCCACCGCACGTATGACCGCTGGCTTCTGCTGGCCGTGGAGCGACCCGCGAAGAGACGGCAGCCTGGTCGATGACGTGGTCATCGGTGACTGGCGTCGGCCGTGGAACGTCAAGGGGGAGCGCGAGGTACGCGGCGGCCCGCGATCCTCGCTCTGGGCCACTGAACCAGCGGGCATCGGCCAGATCGGCTGCATCTACACAGCTCAGGGTTTTGAGTACGCCTGGAACGGCACAATCCTCGGCCAGGACCTGGTCTGGGCAGGCGACAGTTGGCGCACCGACCAGGCAGTGTGCAGGGACAGCAGCCTGCGCAATGCGGCGTCCCACGACTTCGCCCGTCTCACACGGAACCGGTACAAGGTACTCCTGACAAGGGGCCTGACCGGCACCGTCCTGTACTCCACCGACGCCGAAACACAAGCCATGCTGCGCACCCTTGTACCGGGTAGGACCGCTCCATAACAGTGACGGCAAGAGCGTCTTCGCTCGACGAGCACGCTTTCCAACTGTGTTGGTGGAGCGGGAGGAATCGTGCAGTGGCGTTCATCTGCGTTCGTAGGCGGCCAGTTGCGGGAGAGCAGATACCGGCTTCGGTCTCGCCTGAACGGCCCCGAACGACTCTGAATGAGACGGTAACTGAGACGGGTGGCAGCACCATCGGCGCACATCGTGGCACCTCAGGAGCATGCTCGTCTCGGAGGTGCTCACCGCAGGACATCACTGTCCTTGATGTCACCCGGTGATGTCAGGTTGGATGACCGTATGGAGCGAGTCGAGGCTGAGCTGTTCACGGACGGTGGCAACAGCGCAGTGGTGCGCCTGCCCGGTCGCCGCTTCCCCGGTGTGCTGATCCAGGGTGACTCACTCTCCATTCTCCGCAGCGATGTCGCTGAAGTAGTGGAGGCCTTCGACGAGGGCGACGTGGCGGGCGCCCGCGAAACTGCCAGCCTTCTCCTGGATGGCCTCGACGCGCTGCTCACGCGCTACTCCGCTGCGCTGGAAGCCCACGAGATCCCGCTGCCTTACCGGCCCTGAGTTGTGAGCTTAGGAATCACCGTGCGGATCGGGCTAGTTGATCTGTCGAGTTGCGCAGACGCCGGGTTCCCCGCCCTCGCCGACTCCAAAGCCGCCGATCGGCAGGCCGCACTCAAGGCAGCCCTGCCCGTAGCGGAGCGCAATCATGGCTCGTGCGCGTTTCGCTTCTGAGCTATCCCGAGATCGCGATGTCCGTCACTTCGGCGGTGAGCTTGGCGCCGCTCGTGGCGGTGGACATGACGACGGGATGGTAGGAGAGGGAGCTCTGGTTGGTCAGCTCCATAGTCTGGATGATGGCCCCGTCCTCGCCGCCACGCACCTCGTATGTGATCGAGTAGGTCTTGTCGGGGTCGAGCGGCAGCGGACCGAGGTAGGACAGGTTGGGCTCCACCGTGACGTTGCACCCGGCGGAGCCGAAGCACTGCTTCGACTTGGTCTTCAGGTCCAGCGAGAACTCCTCGCGGGCGGGGGCCTTGTTGTAGATCTCCTCCAACGTGGGCTCCTCGGTAGGCTTGTCCGCCACCCCGGCGGCCGTCGCCGTGGCCCCGGAGGCGGCCTTCGCCGGGCTCCTGGAGCCCTCCTCGTTGTCCATGGCCAGGAAGAGTCCTGTGCTAACCAGGGCGGACGTCAGGACCCCGACGGTCAGCCCCTTCAGAAACGCGTGGCGGCCTGGGGGCTTCGGAGCCTTTGGCGAGGAATCAGGCATCGGGGGCAGGTCGGCACTGGTCTGTTCGCTCATGCGTGTTCCGTCTCTTGTTTCCGTACATGCGGTCGGATTCCAGTAATGAGCCGGTCCGACTGTATTTCATATACCTCCGTCGTAGTTGCGAGTTGTCCTATTCGCTCCTCGTAGCAGCCGACTGTGAAGCCGACGAGACACCACAGGCGATCGACACCCCCGAATGTGTCGTGAGAGCGTCCGCTCGTCGCCTCCGAGGCCGCGCAGCTCGACGACCTGTACATGTCCGCCCTCGAAGTCCTCGAAGGCGGCCACGTGATGGCGTCCGACAACAGGATCATCACCAGCTAGGACGGGCAGCCGCTCCTCGACGACGGGCCGAAACTCGCGGCGATCCGCGAACTCCGGGCGATCCGCGAGACAACAGATCCTGCGGGGATGGGGCATCGACGTGGCATCTGACAACGGAAAGGCCCCTGGTCGATGACCAGGGAGCCGAACCCTGCCGCCAGCTGCAGCTGTTCACTGTGGGCGCGGACGGTTTCGAACCGCCGACATCTGCTTTGTAAGCCTGGCACCGCTCGCGGACGGGTCTTTGCTGGTCAACAGGCGCACAACAGTGCTGCGCCTGACGTCGCTTGCCTGCACCGCCTCACACCCCAATTGACCGTGGCTGACCGCTCGATCTGGCACGGATCTGGCACGCGCGGCGTCGCCGACACCTGCCTTGTAAGTTCGATCCCGGCCTCGGTATTGCTCAGCAGAGCCACTTCTGCCTGGCAGGGGCGTGGCCGCATCGGTCTGCTGGCTACCGCCGTGGTCCGCTGCTGTTGATGTCACCTGGTGATGTCAGGCGAGTACGGCTGGCGGGTCCGGGTCGTTGTTCTGGGCTTGGGCTGGGCGTGATCTGAGCGATCTATGGGCGCCTGGCCCCCGCAGCGACCGCTCTCACGGCCCGGGCCGTGAGAGCGGTCGGTAACGCCGAACGGTCGGGTGCTAGAACCAGATGATGACGTACCCGTTGCCGCCAGGAGTGCCGGGCTCGCCGGGGACACCGGCACCGCTGCCGCCCTGGCCGCCGTCGCCGCCTGCCGCGCCGCCGTTGGGCGGGCTGACGATGCCGTCTGCGGCGTCACCGCCGTGACCGCCGACGCCGGTGACGTGGCCGTCTTCGCCACGAAAGCCGTCGTTGACGAAGTTGTTGCAGTTAAGGGCATCGTTAAGGTCGACGTCGCCGCCGGCGCCGCCGAGGCCAACCTCGCCGTCGGCGTCGCCGCTGCCGCCGCCACCGCCTCCATGGGCGGTGAGAGCCTCCTCCCCGTCGTCGATCACGCTCGTGGCGGTACCGGCGCCTCCGTCGGTACCGTCCTCGCCGGGCTGGCCGCCGGTGCCTGCGTGACCGCCGTGGCCTACGTGCACCGAGAGTTCGTCCCCAAGGTTCTGCGTGGCCACGTTGCACACAGAGAAGACGAAGCCGCCGGCGCCGCCGCCACCACCGCCGCCCCCACCTGCGGGCTGGGCAGCGCGGCCGTTGTTGAGCAGGGCGCCACCGCCGCCGCCGCCACCGCCGCCACCGGCACCCCATGCCTGGATGTACAGAGCTTTGACGCCCTTGGGGACCCTGAACGTCCCGTCCTCGGTGAACTCCCGGAGTCCGTGGCTCTCCTTCTCCCTCTTGGGGTCTTCGCCGCCGGCATGCGCCACAGGCGCTGTGACGAGCAGCTGACCGGTCAGCGCCGCTGCTGCCATGGCGGCAGCGAGCATCATCCTGCGACGCGCGGGGTGTGCGGGCTGGCTGTTCCCATTCATGGTGCCCTTCCCTCGTGGCCCATCCGGGGCCACGGCAGTGCGATGAATCGAATGTTCGGACCGAGCGGTCCGAGGCCCACCCCAACAGGGCTGCCCACCATCCCGCCACCAGAGATGCCCTTGCCTGGCCCAACGGGGGCGCAAGATGCCCTGCTCGGGCTAACTGCCCGGTCAGGCCACGTTCAGTGAAGAGCCGAGGCCGGTGGAGCCTGGTCCGAAAATAAGCACCTCCGCAGCTCAGGGCCTTACCTGAAGAGATGCCTGCGCGGCTCGGCAACAGTCGGCGGAGCGGCTTTGGGCGGGAGCTGCCATGGGGCGAGAGATCGGGGCCCGTAAGCTTTCCGCGACTCGGGCAGCCTCTGGACCTGCCCGCAATAGCCCGATGTGGGCCCCGATCTTGGAGGCTCGCCCCATGGTGGCTGCGTAAAGCCGTGGAGCCGACCGCCCCAGCCCCGCCGGCCTTTTCTCCTCAGCCAAGATGGCTCGCTCTAGCCGCGCGACCGGCGTAGCCGGGGACAGAGCGGGGCGGAGACAGGAGCGTCGTCCCCGGCGGTCGAGCCGGGGAGCGCGCGGCGAGCGGAGCGAGCCGCCTTGAACCCGTGAAGAAAGTTGTTACTCAGGCGACTTGCGGGATGTGCCAGAGCGGGGCTGCGTACTGCTCTGGGCGGCTGCTGAGCAGGAGAGCTCTCAGGTCCTGGCGCTGCTTGCCGTTAAGGCCAAGGGCCTCGGTGAGGCGGCGGAACGTCGTGTGGGTGACTCCGCGGGCGCGGGCTTCGGCCTCGAACTGGTCGAGGTGGCGGAGCGTGTTCTCGAGGTCGAGTTTCTGCGCTGGCTGGGTGCCGAGCCAACTGGCTTTGTTGCGCTCGTAGTCGATTTCGGAGTACCCGCAGATCTCGCGGCTGTGCTGTTCGACCTCGTCGAGCGTTTCCGTTGCGAGGATGGCGCGGGCCAGCTCGTTGCGGGTGAGGGCGTCGTCCAGGTCGGCTGCGTGGATGGTGGGGCCATCGTCAGTGAGGGGGACCGGGAGGCCAGCGTCGCGGACTTCGCAGAGGCCGCGGATTCCTCGGGCGGTGGCAGCGAGCATGGCCGTCGCTTCCGAGGGGTGCCATTCCAGGACCGAGCTGACCGGTTCGACGTGCTCGGCTGTGAGGGTCAGGAGTGCGAGGCCCATGCGGTCGCGTAGGTCCTCGGCGGGGATCTCGCCGTCCAGGCCGGGGCCTGCGACCAGGAGACGTACCGGGGCGTTGACTTGGCAGCATGCCGCTAGCGTGAGGGCGTCCGCGAGGGGGCTGCGCAACGTCGGTTCGTCGCCGCGGGCGAGGATGTCGCCTCCGACGTCCAGGAGGTCGATCGACTCGGGCTCCAGGTGCTGGATGAGTTCTTCGAGCTGGCGCGTGATGCCCTCGGCACCGTGATGCGGATCGATGAGGGCGAAGGTCTGCGGGAGTTCCGCGGCGAGCCGAGGGAGGGTCGAGCCTGCGGGAGCTACCGGACGGGCATCGCCGGGTACCACCTGGACGCTTCTCGTCAGAGGTCGCAGGCCGGTGAAGCTCGCGGGACCTCGGGGGCCCGGGACCGGGTCGACCAGGAGGCGATCCCACGCGTACGTGAAGACCACCGCTGGGCCCTCGCCGCCGTACAAAGCGGCGTCGAGCATTGCGGCGGCGACAGCGTCGCCCCCTCCACCTGCTGCCACGATCAAGCGCGTCACCCGCGTCAGCGTACGGGCTAGCTGCCTGGCCACTCACCCTATAGTGGCCAGAGGTAATAGCCACTTAGGGAAAGGGCTCGGATGCCGCAGATTGAAGAGACCCAGCCCAAGTACCTGCAGATCGCGCATCACATCCGCGATCAGATCTTGCGCGGTGACTTGCGGCCGGGGGATGAGGTTCCGTCGGAGAGGCAGCTGGCGGCCGACTGGAACGTGTCGCGGCCCACGGCTGCGCGCTCGCTGGAAGCCCTGAGTCATCAGGGCCTCGTCGAGAAGCGGCAAGGATCAGGAACGTACGTCCGCAGTCTGCAAGTAAACCGGCGTGCACGTGAGTTGTACGGCCGGGCCAGGCAGACGGGCAAGATCTACACGCCGGGCGAGTACGCGGTCATCACCTCGGCGGGCTGGCTGGACGCCCCCGACTACGTCGCCGAGGCGCTGAACCTGGCACCCGGCAGCCGTGCCGTGCATCGCCGGCGGGTGACCAACAACGAGTCCGGACCGATCACGCTCTCTACCTCGTGGTTCGCCGCCATGGTCGGCGAGCGGGCGCCCAAGCTCCTGGAGCCGGACCGGATTCGGGAGGGCACTTTGATGTACGTCGAGAGCATGACGGGACGTCAAGGCAGCTACGCCGAGGATCGGATGTGCGCCCGAGTGGCCACCGAAGAGGAGGCGGCCGACCTCAAGTTGCCTGCCGATTCGGCTGTGTTGATCGTGCATCACATCGTCTTTGACGTGCAGGATCGGCCGCTTGAGTTCGCCGAAGCGACCTACCCGCCTGGGCGTTGGGCCTTCGAGCAGGGCTACCCGATCACGTAGAAACCTGTGGCGCTGTCTGCGAACCACTTGCGCCGCGCCAAGTGGCCAATGCCACTATCCAGTAAGTGGCTAAGGCCACTTACTGGAAGGGGCGCGGACGTGATCAAAGACGGCGCAGGGTTAGCGCGCGACGCGCATGCGCCATGCGTGGGTTGCCGGGGCCGAGGCTGGAAGCGCGTGGGTTCCCGCTCCGCCCTGGCAGCCTCCGCGGCTGACGGTCGCGCTCGCACTACGTCCAAGCGGCGCTGTCTCGACTGCGACGGCACCGGTAGGGAGCAGCGAAGCGCATGACTGATGCCGATGACCGGCGCGACGAAACGGGCTCCGGCCCGGTCTCGATCGGTCGCATGACCCTCTACCCGGAACCCGAATCAGTCGCTCGGGCCCGCCGGTGGTTCCGGAAGTTCCTGGATCCGTACGACCTGTCGTGCTCGCTCGACGACTGCGTCTTGATGATCTCCGAACTCGTCACTAACGCGATCTTGTACGGGGAGGCGGAGGAAGAGTGGCGGGTGCGCGTCGAGTGGTGGCGCGTGAATGCGGCGCTGCGGGTCGACGTCCACAACCCCGGATTTCCGGCGCACGTCAGGATGCGGCAGCCGACCCCCGACGAGGCGCACGGGCGCGGACTCTGCCTGGTCAATGAGCTGTCGGACTCATGGAGCGCCCGGCCCAGTCCCTTCGGCGGCACGGTGGTGTCCTTCCTCGTCGACGGCGCCTGGAAGTCGTGACCCTTGTCGGTCTTGCACGCGAGCTAGCCTGCATGCGTGCAAGTTAGCTAGACTGGTTGACCAGTTGACTAGGCCAATCCGGGACGGGCGACGCTATGGCGTACGAAGTGGCTGCACCCAAGTACGTGCGGCTGGCGCAGGCGCTCCAAGGTCGGATCGAGGACGGCACGTACCCGCCCGGCACCCTCATCCCGAGCGAGAACCAGCTCGTCCAAGCCTTCGGCATGTCGCGACCGACGGTCGTTCGGGCTCTCGAACTCCTCAAGCGGGATGGTTGGCTTGAGTCCCGGCAGGGGTACGGCACCATCGTGCGCGGCCAGCCGGAAGCCGTCGAGCAGAAGATCCGGCGTGGTCGCGAAGTGCTGGAGCGCGACGAGTCCCAAGCTGCGGGCCGCCTGGTCGAGGTGAGAGAAGTGCCCGTGCCTCCGCGTGTGGCTTCGCTGCTCGGCGTACCCAAGCGGGCCAAGGTCCTCGTACGGCGGCTGCTGATCGAAGATGAGGGCGAACCGTTCGAGCTGGCCTCGTCGTACTTCCCTGCAAGTCTGGTCGACGGTACGGACCTTGCCGGTCCCGTGCCCATTCAGGGCGGCCTCCGCGAGCACCTGGAGTCGCGGAAGCGCGTGCGCTTCGACCACGTCACGGAGCGCGTTTCCGCTCGGCTGGCGACCAAGGAGGAGAGCGGCCTTCTCGGCATGGCTGCCGGGGACGCGCTGCTCAGCGTGCTCGTCGTGGCCTTCGATGCGTCCGGGCAGGCCCTCCAGGTGACAGATGTGCTGCTGCCGGCGGACCGGCAGGAACTCGAAGACACGTACCGGCTCGGCTGAGATCCACCAACTGATCTATCCAGTACGCCACTTGAATCACTTGACAAGTCAACCTGGCATCCCTAACTTCGAACTTGCTAAGTCAACCTGTCAGGTTGGTAGATGCCCACACAGAGGAGAAATTTCAGTGCGTGTGATGCGAATCGACGCCTCGACGGCAACGATCCTGATGACGGAAGCTCCGGCGCCGAAGCTGCGAGACCGGCAGACCGGTGAGATCGCCAAGGACGCCGTAACCGGCGAGGGTCTGATGACGATCGGCGTCGTCTACATCGACCAGGGGGAGTCCTCCCTGATCTCGGTGACCGTTCCGCAGAGCGGCGTCATGGACGGGCTCGCCGTGGGTGCGCCCGTCTCGCTGCCGGGCCTGGTCGCCCGGCCGTGGGAGAGCGTCTTCAACGGTCAGGCTCGTCACGGCATTGCCTTCCGTGCGACTGCGATCGCTCCCGGCGCGTACCCGGCCGGGCAGGAGGGCTGATCCCGTGGCTGACCTGGTGACGCTCGCCGAACTCGGGGGAGCACTTACCGCCGTTGGTGGGGTGGCCTACGCCCGCAAGGCTCAACCCGCTGTCTACTGGTCCATGGTCGGCCTGCCCGCCGCGACTGCCCGGCTGCTGGTCTCGTATGGCTCCACCATGGATGCGTGCGGGCTCACGGTTCCGCCGTCCCGTCTGCGGGCGCTTGCAGTGAGGGCGACCAGTCGTCGCGAGATACGTCCGGTCCCTCCCCGTCGCGGTCTGGTTCGCCCGACCGCGACGGGGCTCCGGGTGCGGCTCCGCCTCGCCCCCGGACAGGAGCCGGCCGACGTGGCTGCCTCGTGCGAACGGCTCAGGCACGCCTGGGGCGTTCACGCCGTGCACATCCGGAGCATCAAGCCGGGCGTCGTCGAGCTGCTGCTCGTAGGCTTCGACGTGCTGCGGGACGTGAAGATGCCGCGTCGGGCGGAGAGGGACCTTCTCGCCGTACCCGTGGCTCTCCGGGAGGACGCCACGCCGTTCGTACGCGACTACCGGGCCATCCCTCACCAACTGGTCCTCGGAGCCACGCTCTCGGGGAAGTCCATGTTCCTTCGCAACCTGTTGGCGGCGCTGGCGGCTCAGCCTGTGGCGCTCGTCGGCATCGACTGCAAGCGCGGTGTGGAGCTCGCTCCCTTCGCGCCTCGGCTCTCGGCCCTGGCCACGGACCCTGATGAGGCCGCCGAGCTGCTGCCCGTACTCGTACAGGAGATGGAGGACCGGTACGACCTCATCCGGGCTCGGCAGAGCATCGCGCCCGGCGTCCGGGACGAGGAGATCACCTCCGATGTATGGGGCCTGCCCGACGACGAACGACCGGCCCCGATCGTGCTCTTCGTCGACGAGGTTGCGGAACTCTTCCTCGTCGCCACACGCAAGGACGAGGAACGGCGCGACGAGGTGGTCACTCAGTTGATCCGTCTCGCTCAGCTCGGACGGGCCGCGGGCATCTATCTGGAGGTCTGCGGGCAGCGCTTCGGGGCCGAACTGGGCAAGGGGGCGACCATGCTCCGGGCCCAGCTCACCGGCCGCGTGTGCCACCGGGTGAACGACGAGGCGTCGGCCAAGATGGCGCTCGGCGATATCGCTCCTGAGGCGGTGTACGTCGCGTCCGCCATCGCCCCCGAAGTGCCTGGGCTGGCGGTCGTGGGGGACTCGTCAGGCGGCTGGTCCCGCATTCGCACGCCGTACCTCTCCCTCGCCGACGCCGCGTCGACCTGCCGTGACTCGGCCCATCTCACCCCGCACATACCGGCGTTGGAGGCCTTCCGGCCATACGCCTCGGCCGAGCTGAGTCCGGCGGGCTGAGCGCTCAATCCCTCGGTTGGCGTGACCGCATCGCGCCGAGTCCCTACCCCGCCATGCCCCGAAACCGGAGGTCCTGCCGTGCGTGCGTTGCCCGTCCGTGTCGACGCCGTCTTGATCCAGGCGGTCATCGCTGCCGCGCTCTCGTTCGCGCACCTTCATGACCTGGCCGTGGCAGCTGGCCAGGACGGTTGGAAGGCGTGGGCCTATCCGGTCAGCGTCGACCTGCTGATGGTTGCTGCCTGGAAGCGGCTGCGGTCGGGGGGTTCCAGGGCGGCCGGCTGGCCATGGTTCCTGGTGGCCATCGCCGCGAGCCTCGGAGCGAACGTGGCCACCGCGGGACTGCTCGACCTCGACAACGTTCCGGCGTGGCTCCGCATCACCGTGGCGGGTTGGCCGGCGGTCGCCTTCCTCGGCGGCACGCTGCTCGCCCACGGGGCCAACGAGCGTAGGGAAGCGGTCGACGAACCGGCCCTGCTGCCCGCTGACGAGCTGGATGCGCCCGTGCTGCCCGCGACTCCCGAAGCACCCCGCACGCCTGACCAGCTCCCGGTCGCTCTCGTCGACCACGCCCGGAAGGTCGCGGCGGAACACCGCACCCGCACGGGATCGCCGATCGACACCGCCACCCTTCGCGCCCGGCTCGGTGTCCCGATGCCGCTCGCCGAGGCCATCGCCGCACAACTCACCTGACCGACAAGGAAATGCCGTTGCGTCCGACCACGCTCCGCACGCTCAAGCGCGCGGCCGAACTGACCCGTCAGAACCACTTCGTTGAAGCCGTGCTCCTGGCCGAGCCGATGATCATCAGCGCCGACGAGCAGGAGGCCGCCGAGATCCGCCGCTGGCTCATCGACCACACCGACCAACTCACCCAGGAAAGGACCCACTCATGCCCGCACTGCCGCGATTCCGACGCGTGATCCGAGTCGGCCCGGTCCAGGTCGGCACGTACTACGACGGCCGTGGCCACGAGAAGCACGCCGCTGCCTGTACGGCTCCCCGCTGCGGCTTCTCCACCGACTTCGACAGTCGAGCCGCTGCCGAACTGGCTGCCCGTACTCACCGCTGTTCCGTCCGCTGAGGAGCCTCCCGTGACCGTGAGTCTGCCGCTCGTCTTCGTCCTTGGCGTCATCGCCTGGGCCGCGATCAAATTCCTCGGCATCCGTCTGTGGGTGGCCGTCGTGATCGCACTCTTCGGCTTCTGGCTCTCTCAGACCTTCCTCGCCCCGGCGATCGAATCCGGCACGCGCTCCGGAGTCGACGTCGTCAACGGCACCAACAAGTGAGAGGAGAACGCTGTGCTGCTCCGCCCGAAAATGCCCGACGCTCCGCCTGTCCCGGCCGCGCACCTGATCACCTCGGCGCTACCCGCCGAGCGGCACCACTTCGCCCCCGTGTGCGCCTGCCAGCACGCTCCGGTGGCCTCCGCCGGGCGACCCGTCGCCCCGTACGTGGGCATCGGCGTCGGTGCTGTCGCCGCCGTGCTCGTGGTCGGCGTCGTGTTGACCGCACTCCTGGCCACGGTCGCCATAACGGCTGTGTCCGTCTCCATCGCGGCCCTTGTGCTGCGCTCCCAGCTCAGCAGCGCGCGAACGCGCTGACCGGCCTGCCGGGGCGGCCTCGATACCGCCAAGCATCCCGCCGCCCCGGCAGGCACTGACCCTCCCGACCACTGTCGAAAGGACAGCTCCATTACTACCGGACACACTGCGCCCCCGCTCAAAGACCTGGGCGGGCTCGCCGCACTCGGCAACATGCCTGCGCTCGTGCGTCAACTGCGCGGCCTGGGCGGCTGCACGCACCCCGTACGCCTCAACGGCCATCGCACCGAACACGAACTCAACCAGCGAACGGGGGAGATCGGCCGGGTCCTGCACCACCTCAACTCGGCAGAGCTCCCAGCCAGCCATCTCCTGGTGCGCTGCAACAACCGCCGGGCGACCCGCTGCGTGGCCTGCGCAGAGGTCTACCGCCGGGACACCTACCAGCTGATCACCGCCGGACTGCGCGGCGGCAAGGGCAATCCTGAGACGGTCGCCCAACACCCCAGGGCGTTCGCCACGTTCACCGCGCCCGGCTTCGGTCCCGTCCACAACCGGCCGACCGGCGGGCGCGGAACGACACGGCCCTGCCGGTGCAGCCTCCTGCACGACCAGGACGACGACGTACTCGGCGTGCCGCTCGATCCGGCAACGTACGACTACGAGGCCGCAGTGCTGTGGAATGCCCACGCGGGGATGCTCTGGAGGCGCTTCTCCATCTACCTGCGCAGAGAGATCGCCAAGCGGGCCGGGCTCACTCAGCGCGACTTCCCGAAGGCCGCCCGGGTCTCCTTCGCCAAGGTGGCCGAGTACCAGAAGCGCGGCGCGGTCCACTTCCATGCGGTGATCCGTATCGATGGCCCGGAGGGTAGCTTCAGCTCTCCTCCGGCCTGGGCAACGGCTGAGCTACTGACCGACGCGATCCGCGCCGCTGCTCGCCTTGCGGCCGTCAGCGGGCCCGTTGTCGACGGCCGGCCGCACGCCTTCAGGTTTGGTCGGCAGCTCGACGTACGCCCGATCCGCTCGGCTGACTTCGAGGGTCCGGCTGAACTGACCGAACGCGCCGTGGCCGCCTACATCGCCAAGTACGCCACCAAAGGCGCTGAGGCAGCGACCGGGACCCTGGACCGGCCGATCAAGTTCCTTGCCGAGCTCGCCCATGCGCGCATCACGGACCACGCCCGGCAGATGATCCGTACGGCCTGGCTGCTTGGTGCGCGCAAGGACCTGGCTGAGCTGCGGCTGAGGGCGTGGGCCCACATGCTCGGCTTCCGCGGCCACTTCTCGACCAAGACGCGCCGCTACTCGACCACCCTCGGCGCGCTGCGCAATGCCCGTGCCGAGTGGCGTCGGGTCCAAGCGCTCGCAGCCCTGCCCGAGGAATTTCGTTCCGTTGAGGTCGACCAGGACGAGGAGACGACCTACGTCATCGCCCACTGGGCGTTCGCCGGTATCGGCCTTACCCGCGGCGAGGAGTGGCTATCCGCCTCACTCGCCCCGGCCCTCGGCACGGAAGGAGAACCCACCCATGGCTGAGCGGCTTCTGACCGTGGCGCAGGCTGCCGAGCGGCTGGGCACGAGCGAGCGCTTCCCTCGTCGCCTGATTGCCGAACGGCGCGTGACCTTCGTCAAGGTCGGTCGGCATGTCCGCATCCCCGAAGGTGCTCTCGCGGCCTTTATCAATGCCAACACCGTTCAGCCCGTTCGTCGTAGGCGCTCGCGCTACGGGAGGGCTGCCTGATGGCGGCGAAGAAGAAGCGTCGCTTTGGGCGCATCCGCAAGCTGCCCTCGGGCCGCTATCAGGCTCGCTACCTCGGGCCCGATGGCGTCGACCGCCCGGCCCCGCAGACCTTCGAAACGGTCGGAGACGCTGACGACTGGCTTGCGGAACAGCAGACCGAGGTTCGCCGCGGCGACTGGGCAGACCCGGATGCCGGGGCGGTCAACTTCAAGGAGTACGCGCTCCAGTGGGTCAAGGAGCGTCGCCTCTCGCCGACCACGGACGAGCTGTACCGACGACTGCTCCGCCTCCACATCCTGCCCACCTTCGGCGGCCTGGACCTCGACGAGATCACTCCGCCTCGCGTCCGCTCCTGGCGCTCGGAACGGCTCGACACCACCGGCGCGGACACGACGGTCGCCAAGGCGTACCGGCTGCTGAAGGCCATCATGGAGACCGCTTCCGACGATGAGCTGATCCGTCGCAACCCGTGCCGCATCAGGGGCGCGGGCAAGGAAGACGCGGAGGAGCGCCCGACCGCGACCGTCGCCCAGGTCGACGCGCTCGCCGACGCGATGGGGCCGCGATGGCGGCTCATGGTCTACATCGCCGCGTACGGTCCGGCCCGGCCGGAGGAACAGGCCGCGATGCGGCGTTCGGACGTGGACCTGGAGAATGTCGGCATCTGGGTGCGTACAGCTGAGCCGGAGCTCACCACCGGACGGCGCGCCCCCGGCGACACCAAATCCGAGGCGGGCAAGCGATTCCTCGTCCTGCCGGCCTTCATGGAGAAGGACCTGAAGCGCCACCTGGCCTGGTACGCGGAGAAGAAGCCGGACGGGCTGCTGCTCGTGGGGGAGCGAGGCAAGCCGTTCCGGAGGTCCACCTTCGGGCGGAAGTGGCGCAAGGCTCGTGCCAAGGTCGGGCTGCCGGACAACTTCCGCTTCTACGATCTTCGTCACACCGGACACACCCTCTCGACGCAATCCGGCGCCACGCTCAAGGACACGATGGTCCGCGCCGGGCAGTCCTCCGAGCGGGCCGCGCTGATCTATCAGCACTCGAACCTGGAGCGGCAGAAGGAGGTTGCCGGTGGGATCGACGCCCGCGTCCGGGCCGAGCGCGAGAAGGCCACGGACGTGCCCGACGATCAGGCATCGGGCACGCAACGGGCACGAGACGCTTAGACCGGTCTAGACAACAACAAAGCCCCGGGCCGCTGGCCTGGGGCTTTCATATGGAGCGGGTGACGGGAATCGAACCCGCGCTCTGAGCTTGGGAAGCTCATGTTCTACCATTAAACTACACCCGCGCGGCGAGCCGTCGACCGGCACCGCATCGGCGCACACTCTACCTCATCGCAGGCCCCCGGCGAATGACGCCGCGGGGCCTCTGTGCTCTTCCGTGGCCCGATGTGGCTGCGGGGCGCGGGAGTTGAGGCGTACCTTTGAGCGACGGAGTGCCGCTCGTGGGTGCGTCCCGTTGATCCCTTAATGTGGGCGTTCGTCCGCATTCTTGGGGAAGGGACTCGATGGACTTGATGGAGCGCACCGTCGTCCGCTGTGCCGAGGGGCACGTCTTCACTACCGCTTCGTTCCCGATGCAGCAGCTTGGCGTCGACCGGATCGGGCCCGGGCGGCTCATCCGGTGTCCGCGTTGTGCGCGGCTTCGGAATGTCGTGCCTGTGGAGCCGGTCAAGCGGTAGGGAGCGCGGCGGTCAGGGGGCGCGTGGGGCTGTCCGATTGGGGTGGGCCCGCGCGCTCTGCGTATCCTCGGGGCGTGCTTCTCTCAGACAAGGACATCCGGGCCGAGATCGACGCCGGACGGGTGCGCATCGACCCGTACGACGAATCCATGGTGCAGCCCTCGAGCATCGATGTGCGGCTCGACCGCTACTTCCGGGTGTTCGAGAACCACCGCTATCCGCACATCGACCCCGCTGTGGAACAGGCGGATCTGACCAGGAGGGTCGAGCCGGAAGGGGACGAGCCGTTCATCCTGCACCCCGGCGAGTTCGTCCTGGCGTCGACGTACGAGGTCATCTCGCTGCCTGACGACCTCGCCTCGCGGCTCGAGGGGAAGTCCAGCCTCGGGCGGCTCGGGCTCGTCACGCACTCGACCGCAGGCTTCATCGACCCCGGGTTCTCGGGGCACGTCACGCTCGAGCTGTCGAATCTCGCGACGCTGCCGATCAAGCTCTGGCCCGGGATGAAGATCGGTCAGCTGTGCATGTTCAAGCTGAGCTCGCCGGCCGAGTTCCCGTACGGGAGCGAGCGCTACGGGTCCCGCTACCAGGGGCAGCGCGGGCCCACGGCCTCGCGGTCGTTCATGAACTTCCACCGGACGCAGGTGTGAGCCATGGGTGATGTCCGCGAGAACCTGACGTACGAGAAGTTCGGCGGCGCGATCCGCGAGCTCGCTCAGGCCATCGCCGACGACGGCTACGAGCCCGACATCGTCCTCTCCATCGCGCGTGGCGGGGTGTTCGTCGCCGGTGGGCTGGCGTATGCGCTGGACTGCAAGAACATCCACCTGGTGAATGTGGAGTTCTACACGGGAGTCGGTACGACGCTCGAAATGCCCGTCATGCTCGCGCCCGTACCGAACACCATCGACTTCTCGGACAAGAAAGTCCTCATCGCCGACGACGTGGCCGACACCGGCAAGACGCTGAAGCTCGTACACGACTTCTGTGTCGACCACGTCGCCGAGGTGCGCAGTGCCGTCATCTATGAGAAGTCGCACTCGCTGGTCAAGTGCGAGTACGTCTGGAAGCGCACCGACGAGTGGATCAACTTCCCCTGGAGTGTCTTGCCTGTAGTACGTAAGTCTGGCGAGCCGATCACTCCGTCGAAGGAAGCGCTCTGACCTGCGCTGATACGTGTGCGCCCCTCGTCCCGAACTACCGGCGGCGCTGTTGCGGCGTCGCCCGTTTCCTGCCGGAGTTGGGCGTACTGAGAAGCGACTGAGTGGACAGACCTCGAAACCGGGTGCGCGTGGGCGCAGGGCCTGGAACCCTGTAGATCACTTCAGCAGGGGCATGGGGGCAAGCCGTTGATCATCCTAGACACGAGCATCCTCCGGTCTTTCAACCCGGAGAGCAGCAGCGCAGACCTCCTGCGCACGATTCGGACCGTCGGCGCACAGCAGGTTGCAGTCCCATGGATGGTCATGGAGGAGCTAGCCGCTCAACAGGCCATCAAGTACCAGGAAAAGTACGAAGCTGCAGCTAGGGCTCTTGAGTCTTTGAGACAGTTCACCCCTTGGCCACTGGAGGTGTTGCTGGACCAGTGTGAGCCAGACAGCGTTCGCGCCCACTGGCGAGACAAGTGGGGCCAGGTCGTCGCGGCGATTCCGACCAGCGACGAGGCGTTGCGTCAAGCAGCCTTTCGGGAAGCCAACTCCCTTCCCCCATGCAAGACGTCAAAGGGTGAGAAGACCGGTGCCCGGGATGCTGCCATCTGGCTGTCCGCGACGGAGTATGCGCGTGAGCACCCGGAAGAGACGGTCTACTTCGTCAGCGCGAACACCAAGGACTTCGGCGACGGGGCTTCGTACCCAGCTGTCATGAGCGATGACATCGCCAGCTCGGAAGGCCGGTTCGTGCACTTGACGAGCATGGATCAGGTCGCTGCCCACTTCGCGGAACCGACTTCGACAGACGAAGCACTCGTGGTCGACATCCTGAAGTCCCCAAAGGTCCTGGAAGCGATTACGCAGTCAGCCCAGCAGATGGACGGGTCCTTCGAATGCACTGCCGCAGCTGGGCTCGGAGGCGAAAACGTAATCGTTCGCATGTTCGGATGGATGGCGACCAAGGCGGTCTTCAACAGAGTAGAGAGGATGCAGACGTACCGTATCGGCGATCACGAATGGTGCACAGCCGTCGTCGAATGGCACCTCGGCGGGGTCGTGATTACCGATCTCCTGCCTGGCCGTGGCGCATGGGCCGGCTGCAGTTGGACGACGTCGGTGCTGTTCACGCCGAACGCCGATGATCCACGCCTCGCCGTCCTGCGGAGCGACCCGCCTCGCCCGCTCAGCGATGCAGCTTTCGATGCCATCGAACTGCCTCGTTTTGAGTCGACTCCCGTGGATAACCTCCTCCAGCGGCTGACACGAGCCTCCGCATCCGCCGCCCAGCGCTTTGGGGGGTTGCACCCTTTGCGAGGACAGCGCACTTACGAAGGGGCCCTCGGCCGGGACGTTGCGGCGCTCCGGCTCGGGGACACGGCCGCAGGCTAGGCGCTGATCCGCCCACTGCTCATCCTGGGCGAGTCACCGCCCAGCGCTGACATCCGACGCACGTGCGCGGGCAGTTGAGTGCTGAGCAACCTCCCGAAGGGTGCGTAGGCAGGTGGAGGATGCCCGCCGCATCGAGGCCGAGGAGGCAGATGATGTTCCCGCTCAAAGATTGAGTTTCGTCCTCTAAGGCGCGTATGCACACCTAGAGTGATCAACATGTCGAACACGACTTCCTCGGACGCGCCAGAAGCAGACGAAATAGGCGATCCTGCCCCTCTCTCTACGTGGAGCCGGACTATCGCAGGGACAATCGGTTTCGTTCTCTGCGGAGCGGGGACCGTCGCCGTATTCAAGACGGAAAATCAGGCGGGATGCGTAGCACTTATTCTGGCAGGGGCGCTCTTCATCGTATTGACGATTGGAGGGAATCCTCTTCATAGCCTCGGATTTGGTGAAGCCCAGATGCGTTTTGCTGTCCAGAAGCGCCGCCGTGAAATCTTGGCGAGCGTAAGTGACGCCCCGCCAGAAGAGGCCCGTAGAACACTGGACGTGTTGCAGGCCATCGATCCAGGGGCAGCAAACGATGAGTCATTCAGGTATCAGTCGGCCCGCGCATACGAAGGGCTCATCAAGCAACGATTCATGCAGCTATTTCCAGACTGCGTCATCTCTGACAGGCCCCAGCACGGCCCGATTGACTTTGATGTACTGCGACCGATAGATAAGATCGTATCCGTCGATGCCCTCTTCTTGGAGGGTGCATCTCCGCGAGGCGTCAGTAGGTCCTTGATTCAGAAGCGGACACACAGGGCATCGGGAACTGTTGCGCCGACCATCATCATCAGCAACGTCCCAATCTCCCGAGGAGCTCAAGACGCCCTTGAATCAGCCCAGGCTAACGGGGGCAGAGTGCAGTTCGTGCAATGGCGTGATGAGCGAGACGACACGGAATTGCACACGGCTGCGGAAGCTCTGTTTGCCGAAATTCCCTAGTGCCGGATGGCTTCTGCATCAAGAGCGTGAAGGGGGCGCTTCAATGAGTACGCCATCCTTTTCACGTGATCGGACCCGCAGTTGGGGAAACACAGCCGGCTCGGGCTGAAGGACGGTGTCAAAAGTTGCTGTCAAGGGCCTGGTTTGCGGCATCAAGGAAGGCGTCCTGTGCCTCTAGCGCCGCTAGACGCGGCTCTATGACTTCGCCCAAGGTGCGGTTCTGCGCAGCTACCCGGCATCCGGCGCCTGAACATTGGCAGAACGGCCGGTGTCCGCGTGAACTGTACGACCACCCGGCTGTGCACGTGACATGGCGAGACGCGGACGCGTACGCGCGTGGGCAGGGAAGTCGCTCCCGACGGCCGAACAGTGGGAGAAGGCCGCGCGTGGAACCTCCGGCCGGACCTTTCCGTGGGGGGACCAAAAAACGGCCGCTAAGTGCAACGTCCGTGAGACTGGGGTGGAGGGAACGACTTCCGTCTCCCGATACCACAGCGGCGTTTCCCTGTACGGGGTCTACGACATGGTGGGCAACGTGTGGGAGTGGCTAGCAACAGCGACTACCGCGGGCCGGTACGAACTCAGAGGTAGTGCCTTCACGAGCCCTCTATTTCGGGGCGCCCCTGCCATCTCCAACGACGCCAACGACACAATGCATGACGATGACACCGGATTCCGTTGTGTGGCTACGCCCGAGCAGATGGCCCCTCGTAAGGCATGACGGCTGCTCGTCGGTCAGGAACGCCACCGGCCCGCCCCTCCATCGCCTGTCGGTGCTGCGGCGGCGCTCACTCTAAAACACATGATCGGAGCGGCGGAGTCCGGGGCAGTCCGCTATGGCGCCGGTCAGACTCTCCACACGTGGACGCCGGCGCGCTCCGTTCCGCGCTCGTCCAGGAGCCGGTCCACGGTGGTCTGCAGCTCCTGCTTGTGTGGCTGCGGTGGGAGTACGACTGCGTCGGCCCGCCAGTAGGCGAGATCCTTGCGGGCCTGGCGTCGCTGTTCGGGTCCGATGTCCGGGATGCGGCCGGTGTCGGAGACGGTGAGCAGGAGCTTCGCGGTGGGGCGCAGGATCGGTCCGTACCAGCCGTTGCCGTCCTTATCGATGGGACCGACGAAGTAGCCGCCGGGAATGGCGAAGCCCATGTTGGCGCGCATCTGCCATTGCATCGTTCCTGCGCGGACGTTGTCCGGTACGGGCACGGGGACCAGTGTGCGGCCGGGGTGTACGTAGGACTTCCAGAGTCCGGAGGTGATGAAGGCCGGCGGCGCGTCCCGTTCGTGGGTGGGGTAGGGAGTTGGTGCGATCGGCATCAGGGCGCACGCCAGGGCCAGGGCCCCGGCGTCGCGTACCCGTTGATTCGGGTGTGCGGCGAGCCTCTCGACGGCCAGTGCGAGCAACATGGCGATGCCGACCACGCAGATGAGGGCGAGTCGCCCCTCGACGATCGACCGGAACAGCGGGAGGTAATCGACCAGTGACCACGGGCCCCGGGCGCCCAGGGACAGCACGGCGGCAGCGATCGTCATGCCGGCGAACACCTTGACCATGGGACGGTCCAGCAGCCAGATCACGATCCCGCAGACGATCACCAGCAGTGGCCAGCCGAGGAAGGAGTTCTGCTCGGTGACGCTGTTCCCGGCCAGGGCGAGGGCCGCCTTCGCATCTCCGGCGAGTGACTGTCCGGGGAAGGCGAGAAACGCTCCCGGCTCGTTTGCCGAATCGTGCTTCAGTCGGTAGCTCTGGGACCCGAAGAACTGATGGGCCAGGGGATAGGCCAGCAGCGTCAGGGCGACACCTCCCGCGACAGCCGTGCCGCGGGTGAGCGGGCCGGCGAACCGGCTGGCCTGTGCACCATGGACGGCCGCATAGCCGAGCGCGAACAGCGCGATGCCGATGGCCGCGATGAAGAGTAGTTCTTCGCCGATGAAGACCTGGTAGGTGATGAACAGTCCGAGAACGGCACCGTCGCGCGGCAGACTCTGGCTGTGCCGCAGTCGCAGCAGCCGGTCGATGATCACTGGGATCATGAACTGCACGGTGAGGTTGGGGTGGGCGGTGGCGTGCGAGACCATCGCGGGTGCGAAGGCGCAGAAGCCGCCGGCGAGTAGCGCGCCGGTGCGTGAGGTGGTCACGTATTTCGCGGCCAGCCAGTACCAGGAGAATGCCGTGGCCGCGAGGCCACCCGTCATCAGCAGCGTCCACGTCACGCCCGCACCGGCGAGGAGGGTGAGGGGGGCGAGCGGGAGAGCCAGGCCGAGCATGGCGGTATTCGCCATGAGGTTGACGCCCTCCGGGGCGTTCAGCAGCCCGGTGGACAGCGGATTGGTCAGGTGCACCAGGTCGTGTGCGGCTTTGGTGAAGAGCCACTCGTAGAGCGTCTGGTCGTTGGCGCTGAGGGTGAGATAGCTCCTTGTCGGGTTGGACCACAGGCCGTGGTAGAGGTAGAAGGAGATCAGCGCATAGAGCACGGCGGGACTCACGGACGCGAATCCAAAACGATGCGGCCCCGCTCCATCCGGGGCGCGGTCTTGGTCGGGTGCATCGATCGAGTCGGTGGCCGGCTGCGGCTGCTTGGTGACACTCGGGGTGTTCATGATGCTCCGGGAGCTGGAGTAGTGCGGCTGGACTGCCATCACCGGAACGCTTATATCAGCCGCTATTCTCCAGCCGTGTGCGTAACACGCGTACTCGACCTCGCACCACGAAGTCGGATAGGCGCCGATCCGACCTCTCACTTCAGAAGACGAGCTGATCGCACGCCAACTGCGCACAATTCTTCTTCGGCGGTCAGATTAGCTCGTCGCGGGATTCTGCCTGAAGCGATGGCGCAGAAATTCTGCGTCCAGCTCGACCTGCCCAATCAACCTCCACGCGCGGCGCGCGTACGTGAGGTCACCTGTGACCGTGATGGGAATCTTGTTCCGATAGGCGAGGATCGCCCATTCATGGTCCTCTGCGGACAGCACCATATGAACGTTCCGCAGACGCCCGCGCACCTCGGCGGTGATAACAACCGTTGCTACCTCATCGTCGTCGGTGAGCTCTTCACGAGAAAGCGTGCGAACTGCGCCGACAAGAGTCTCCCGGTGAGGTGGCTCTTCGCGGCGAGCCAACCGTTCGCGCACCCTAGGGAGCTTCTCCATTTGTGTTCGGTTTAGGATAATCGGCTCTTGACCGACCGACGGAAATTCGCCCACTCTCGCCCAGTCAAAGGACAAGTCCAACTCGCGAAGCCCCACGGCTTGCGTCATATCCTCCAATGATTCGACGAGACTAGCGCTCACGCCAACCGCGCTAGGCTCCCCGGGTAGAAGAAGAGGCTCCGGGGCTGCGGTGATTTTCTGTGTCGCTTCAAGTCCGCCTGCAAGAGTGGTCATGACTCGACGTGAGAACGAGGGGAGATCCGGTTCGGTTGTGTCGCTAAGCGGCTCATCGCCCAGACGTGTCACGACCGTGAAGATAAAGCTCCCTCTCTTTGTGTGACCTGATGCCCTTGAGATGGGGCACGTCGAACATGTTCTGTCGCGGCAAGCGCACGGTGATCGAGTCCCTGCCGTCAGCTAGAGAACCAAGCTCACTCGCAGCTTGCCAGTACATGCGGCTCTTCGATAGGAGCTGCGTCTCGTCCTGCTCCAACCACGGGCCGGCGCCAACCGGGATCACCAGAACCCCCAGGTAAGCCTTCAGGTACCGCGATGGCCTGGTGAGCTTCTCAAACGGGGCCGCTTCCATCCGCCAGTTGACGTATGCGTCACGAACAAGATCGGTTCGGTTCGTGCACTTCACCTGAAGCTCAAACTGCGGCGCATAGAACATGGCGTACTGAGCCGATGACACAACGGTGATGTCTACGCCGTCGTAGTCTGTTGCGTGATCTTTTACTGAGCAACCCGCCGCAGCAGCGATCATGCGGACGAAACCCAGGCTGAACTGCTCTTTCATGGCGTTCATGGGGAGCTGGTTATGAGGATCCTCGGCCAGGTCCATCAGTTTGATCACGTGCGCATCACCAGCCCCCCAGCGCTTATGCAGCGCCTCGCCCGATGACTGACGATAGCGGCGAAGGATCAGAGCGTCACTGGAGATGACAGAAAGAGTTGCCTCTCCCGGCCCCCGTCGTCAGATGTGCGTGAGGTCGGTGGAACGGCTTTGGCCGGTGTCCTGCCCGGTTTGGGGTCGAGCATGATCAGGGGGCCGTACGCTTGCCAGCTACTCGGGCAGGCTTGTCCCCTGCCCGCAATGTGTCCGAGTGGCCCCCTGGTCTTGCTCGACGCGGGACCCGAATCGGGGAGTGTGGGTAAAGCCGTGGAGCCGTCCGACCCACCCCCGGCCTGGTATTTTCGCCCCCTTGTGGGCGCGGGCGGGCGACGACGTGCGGCCCCGGTGGCGTAGACATGGAGGGGCAAGCGCGGCGGCGTCCGGCCGGCGCCGCCGCGCTGTGCGCGGCACCCTCTGATCTCTGATCAGACTGCTACCGCAGTTCAGGAGGCCGGGAAAGCAGACGTTCGATGCGTCAAATGTGGTGTTCTCCCGAGCGTCCGCCTCTTCCCCCGGGCCTGGTGCGCTGGTGTCTCTTGAAGCCTTCTGGGGCCACTCGGGCGCATGGCGAGCATGGGACAGGGCGGTCCCGTGTGACTGGGCTGCGTGTGGCGGCTCGGCTGGCAGTGATCCTCGATCGCTGACTGAACCCCGGGTCGGGCAGCGAGCGAAGCGAGCACTTGATAGACGTAGGGAAACTCTGTCCGCGCCGCCGCTGATTGCTCGCGCTGCTGGTCAGTCGGTGGGTGCGACGAAGCAGAGAGCGGATGTCTGTTGGCCTTCGCCGTAGGTGTGGATGGTGCTTCCGATGATCTGGCAGCCGAGCCGCTCGTAGAGGCGGATCGCAGCAGCGTCCTTGGTCATGACATCGCCGACGAGAGCGAGGTTACGCCTTCGGGCGTACGAGGCGGCTTCCCGGGCGAGACCTTCACCGACAGCCTTCCTTCGCGCCTGTGGCAATACGAAGAGCCTTGCAAGGACGACGACTTGACCCTCTGATACCTGCGCTTGCTTCAGGTAGAGCGAGACGGCTTCTTCGCCCTGCGGCCGGCTGACCGCGACATGGCCGACGACTTGTCCCGCCATCTCGGCTACCCACGCTTCGAGCAGCCCCGGCGGACTCAGCCATCCCTGCGGGTCCTCCACACCTTCTACGGGGTAGCCGTCGGCGGCATGGACTGTCACGAGCCCGGCGGCAGCAGCGGGGAGATCCTCGTCAGTGCGAGTCCGGATGATCACGTTCGGCTCGGTTGTTGCGTCAGCATTCACGGCGAACTCCTCTGCTCTGACTTCTCATTCGACCGGGATGTTGTAACTGAGTCCGTTCATGTCGGCGCGCATTACGAACCTGGTCACCTCGTAGGGTTCGCCGTCCTGGTCGATGCTGGTGTGCATCACCTCGATGACGGGCACGCCGGGAGACAGGTTCAGGTATCCGACTTCGTCCGGTGTGGGCATGCGTGCCGTGATCTCATCGCTGATACGGGCCATCACGTGGCCCTTGTCCTCGAAGACTCCGTGGATTCCGTACTGGTGAGGGACCTCCGCTTGAAGGAGGCCCGTTCCCTGGGCGATGCGCCATGGGATCCACGTCGTCACGCGATAGACGGGGTCTGCATCCGCGTAGAACACATTCTCTCGACACACCACGGACTTGGTCTTGTCGGAGACCTTGAGCTGGTCCGCTAGGGCCTTGTCTGGCTTGATGCGCTCGATGCCAAGGACTTCGAACCTTCCGACTTTGCCCTGCTTCGCGCACTCCACAAGGAACGGCGACAGTCCCGATTCGCGGTACTTCGGCGAGTATCTATCGCTACCCAGGCGAATGAGGGGCTGCTTCACGCGAACGAACACGCCCCGACCATGCTCAGCGACCACCAGCCCTTCTTGGGCAAGGATCTTCAGGGCTTCGTCGACTGTGTTGCGGACGGCCCCGAACCGCTCCGCAAGCCTGCGCTGGGACGGGAGCTTCGCTCCGGGCGCATGCTGCCCGCTTTCGATCTCTTTGCGGAGTTGATCCGCAATCCGTCGACTCAGCGGCCTTCGATCTTCGGCCTGGTCGGTCATCACTACCTCTCCTAGTGGCTGGCGCCAGTTTACGTCCTGGCTTGAGCCAGTTCCACGCAAGGGCTTGACGTCACTGGCTTGAGCCAGTTCTACTGGTGCAAGCCAGTTCAACTGGCGTGCGCTACTTGCCAGTTGGATCAACCCTCCGAGCAAGGAGTAAGACAGACATGCGCAGGATCCCCGTGAAAACCGAAGCCATGACGGTGATGTTGATCCAGGCTCCGGAGAAGAAGGTCAAGAACCGGGAGACCGGTGAGGTCGCGACCGACAAGTCGGGCAAGGTGCAGTTCAACGTGAACGTGGCCGTGGTCGTGGATGGCCGGCCGGACGCGGTGACCGTCGTGGTGACCGAGGACGGTGTTCAGCCGGACCTGTTCCCCGGCATGCCGGTGGCTCTGCCCGGCCTGTTCGCGACCCCGTGGGAGAACGACTTCGGGCACGGCATCAGCTTCAAGGCAACCGCGGTGATGGCCGCAGAGGTTCCGGCGGCTGCGAACGGCAAGGTCTGATCGTCATGGTCGAACTGCTGCTGTTCATAGGCGCGTTAGTGGTCTTCGCGCTGATCGTTCGGGTCAAGGCTCCGGCCGTGTACTGGGTGCTGTTCGGTTTTCCGGCCGCGCTGTACCGGGTGTTCTCGTCCTACCGGCAGACGATGGAGGCGTGTGAGCTGACGGTCGCTCCGCCGTGGTGGAAGGTCTTCGCTCGCAAACTGTCCGCTGGTGAGCAGCAGGCGCGCCCCGGGATTCCGAAGGTGCGGGGGATCCGCCCCACCAATACGGGTCTGCGGATTCGGCTGCGGCTGGCTGCGGGGCTTGCTCCGGACGATGTGGTCAAGTCTGCCGAGCGGCTGCGGCACGCCTGGGGCGTGTACTCGGTGCACGTCGCTGAGATCAAGCCGGGTGTGGTGGAGCTGCGGCTCACCGGCTTCGATGTCCTCGACCGGGTACGCATGCCGCGCCGTCTGGCTGCGGGTCCGCTGTCGGCGACCGTGGCCGTGTGTGAGGACGGCCGGCCGTACGTCCGCGACTACCAGGCCAAGCCGCACGGCCTGACCCTGGGCGCGAACTACTCGGGCAAGTCCATGTATCAGCGCTGCCTGATCAAGGACCTGGCGAAGCAGGAGGTCGCGCTGGTCGGCATCGACTGCAAACGCGGCGTCGAACAGGCCCCGTTCGCCCCGCGCCTGACCGCGCTGGCCATCACCCCCGACCAGGCCGATGGGCTGCTCGATGCGCTGATCGAGGAGATGGAATCCCGCTTCGACCTGCTGTGCCTGTACCAGGGCATCGATTCCGCAACGCCGCTGGAGGACATCACCTCTGACATCTGGGGCCTGCCCAAGAACCTGCGGCCGGTGCCGATCGTGATCCTGATCGACGAGATCGCGGAACTCTTCCTGATCACCACCCGGGAGGACACGGCGCGGCGGGATCGCATGGTGACGCAGCTGGTGCGGCTGGCACAGCTGGCCCGTGCGGTGGGGATCTATCTGGAGGTGTGCGGTCAGCGCTTCGGCTCCGAACTCGGCAAGGGCGCAACCGCCCTGCGCGCTCAGCTCTCCAACCGGGTGGTCCATCGCTGCAACGACAAGCAGACCGCCGACATGGGCCTGGGCGACGTCAACGAACTCGCCGTACTCGCTGCCACCAGCATCAGCCCCGAGCGGGCCGGAACCGCGATCGCCGGGGACTCCTCGGGGTACTGGACGCGCATCCGCACCCCGAAGACCTCGCTGGGTGAAGTCTCCGGCCTCTGCTACCGGTTCGCGCACCTGACCCCGCGCATCCCGACCCTGGAGCCGTTCCGCCCGCAGGCGGTCATTCCGATGCAGAACTCCACCCGTGCACCGGTCGAAGCCCCCAGCGCGCTCTAGCATCGCTGTCCCATCCCGGTCGGCGTGACCGTCTCGCGCCAGGTCCCTACCCCCGCCATGCCCGAAGGGAGAAAAGCGTGACCGCTGCCAAGCGCTCTCGCCGCCCGGCCAAGCCCAAGCCCACGCCGTGTCCGGACTGCCAGACCGGTCAGATCTCCGAGTCCTTCAAGATCGGCGCTCGCAGCAAGCGCGAGAGCTCGGACCGGCAGGAAGCCCTGTGCCTGACCTGCTTCGGCACCTGCCAAGCCCCGACCGACTGATCCCGCCGGTGGCTGGGCGGCTGGACGCATGAGCCCCGCCCGGTCCCGGCCCAACACCCAAGGAGGTGAAGACCCGTGGCCCGATCGATCCGCCTGGATGCCGTGCTGGTGCAAGCCGTGATCGCCGGTGCGCTGTCCTTCGCCCACCTGCACGACATCGCCGTCGCCGCCGGACAGGACGGCTGGAAAGCCTGGGCCTACCCGATCAGCGTGGACCTGCTGCTGGTCGCGGCCTGGCGACGTCTGCGGATCCTCCGCGCTGCCGGTGAGCCCGCGCGTGCGGCGTGGAGCTGGTTCGCCGTCGCGCTCGCCGCATCGCTCGGCGCAAACGTCGCCACCGCGGGACTGCTCGACCTCAACGCCGTGCCCGCCTGGCTGCGGATCCTGGTGGCCGGCTGGCCCGCCCTCGCCTTCCTCGGCGGCACCCTGCTCGTCCACACTCCCGCCCACCAGGCCACCGACACGACCCCGGTCCCGGCCCCGGTTCCCGAACCGGCTGCGGATGTCGCGCTCACCCGCGACGCACCCGCCCAGGTCCCGGCACCCGAGCCCGAACCTGTTGCTGGTTCGGTTCCGGCGCTGCCGCCCGCCTCCCCGGTGCCTGCCGCGCTCGTCGCGCACGCCCGGAAGGTCGCCGACGCGCACCGAACCGCCACCGGCGATCCGATCGACGCCGACACCCTGCGCGTCCGTCTCGGCGTTCCCGGCCCGATGGCCGATGCCCTCGCTCTCCAGCTCACCGGAAAGGACTGACCGGCTGTGAACGTCGAACTGCCGCTGATCGCCGTGATCGCCATCTTCGGCTACTTCGGAATCAAGATCATGCGCCCGCCGACCTGGCTGATCGTCGTGCTCCTCCTCGGCGGCTTCCTGCTCGCCGACACATTCCTGGCCCCGGCGATCGAGTCCGGCACCAAGGCCGGTGTCGACGTCGTCAACGGCACCACCAAGTGACCTGACCGGAAGGGAGAACCACCGTGATCCGCCCCGACGCACAGCTCCGAAGCGGCCACGTCCCCGCCGACCTGATCCCCCCGGGCACCGACCCCCGATCCGTGGTCATCGTCCACACCGCGCCCCGCTCATGGACAGGGCCGGTGCTCCTGGTCCTGGTCGCCACAGTCGGCCTGTGCGGGCTGGTCTACATCACCACCGTGGCCGTGCTGTCCCTGGTCCAGGTCGCCGCCACCACCGCCGCAGCGGTCAAGACCGCGATTCCCACCCTGATCGGCGGCGGCGGGCTCATCACCCTTGCCATCAAGACGCCCAAAGCAGACCGCAAACGCACCACACGCTGACCGGCCCCGGAGCGGTTTTCAACCGCCAAGTTTCCGCCCGCTCCGAGAGCCGTGCCCCTACCCGATCTCACAACCGGAAGGGACTCCCATGATGCCCGACCGCGCTGCCCGGATCTGCCCGGACTGCGACGGCTTCCCGTCCGTCGCCGTTACCCTCGGCGGCCGCGACCGCTCCGGACACCTGCGCACCATCACCGCGCACTGCCCGGCCTGCCACGGCACCGGCACCGCTCCTCTCTGGCTCGTCACCTCGCGCCGCCCGGCTGTCGGCCAGCTCGGTGTGACCTCCTCCGGGCGGGAGGCAGGCCGGTGATGCGCCGATCCGCTACTTCCCGGCCGACGTCCATCCATCTGTTCTGCGGTGCCGGTGGGGACTCCGACGGGTTCCGCCGGGCCGGGTTCGATGTGGTGCTGGGTGCCAATCACTGGGCTCGGGCCATCGAGACGCATGCGGCCAACTTCCCCGAGGCCGAGCACCTCTGCGTGGATCTGGACCACTACGACATGCGGCGTCTGCCCAAGGCCCGTGTCCTGGTCGGCTCGCCGATCTGCACCGAGGGCAGCCCCGCTGACGGCATCAGCCGCCCCAAGCCGCCGCCCACCCCCGGTCAGCTGGATCTGCTGGAGGAAGGGCCGATGCAGGACGCCGCGTGGGAGCGGACCCGGGCCACCGCATACGACATCCTGCGCGCTGCCGAGGTCCACAACTTCGACGCTGTCGTGTGTGAGAACGTCCCCCGCTTCGCCACCGCCTGGCCGCTGTTCTCCTGGTGGCTGCACGCCTGGGAGATCCTCGGCTTCCGCCACCAGATCGTCTCGGTCACCGCAGCCCACATCGGCGCCGACGACAACCCGCACGCCCCGCAGTGGCGGGACCGCATCTTCATCGTCTTCACCCGCCGGGAGCTGCGGGCACCGAACCTCGATGTCCGCCCGCCCGCATGGTGCGCGGCCTGCGAACAGGACGTGCTGGCCGTCCAGTCCTGGCGTAACGGCCGGAAGATCGGCAAGTACCGGCAGCAGTACGACTTCCGGTGCCCCAACGCCGCCTGCCGCTACCGGATCGTGGAGCCGTACGTGCGGCCCGCTGCCAGCGCGATCAACTGGGCCGATCCCGGTATCCGGATCGGGGAGCGGCACACCAAGGGCATGAAGCCGCTGGCCGCCTCCACCCTCCGCAAGATCCGCCTCGGACTGGAGAAGCACCGGGTACCGTCCGTGGTCACGGTCAACCACAAAGACCAGGGCGACGGCCGCGCGTTCCCCGCACTCGCCGCACCGCTGCCCACGCGCACGGTACGGATCGGCGACGGCATCGCCATCCCGCCGATGCTGGTCCCCACCGGCGGCAGCTGGAACACGGACGCCGCTGCCGTCACCGTGCCCATGCGGACCCGCACCACCCGCGAGAGCGAAGCCCTGCTGCTGCCCGCTCCGTTCATCACCGAGCACCGCGGCGGCGGCTCCACCACCCGGGGAGTCAGTGACCCGCTGGCCGCGATCACTGCCGGAGGCAACCACCACGGCCTGGTCATCCCCTACCGCAGAGGCGGGCCGACCACGACCGAGGTTCCGCTGCACACCATCGCCACCCGCGAGTCGGCCGGCGTGGTGCTCGGAGCCGACAGCACACCCGAGCAGATCGATCCGGAGGACTGCTACTTCCGGATGCTGTCCGCCCGCGAGCACCTGCGCGCCCAGCGCTTCACCGACGACTACACCGTCCTGGGCCACGGGGGAGAGCAGACCAAGCAGGCCGGAAACGCCGTACCCGCCAACGTCGCCCAATGGATCGCCACCGCCCTGCTGGAGGTGCTCTGATGCGCCCCGAACTCGACACTGCCCCGGTCCCGGCGTTGACCGTGTGGCAGCCCTGGGCGAGCGCGATCGCCTACGGCACCAAGCGGATCGAGAACCGCACCTGGCCGACCGATCACTGTGGCCTGGTCCTCATCCACGCCGGACGCACCACCGACCCCAACGCCCATGACGCCCCGCTGGCCCGGCCATTCCTACGCCGCCCCTACCCGCGCGGCGCGATCGTCGCCGTCGCCCGCCTGGAGGGCTGCCATACAGATGACGGCTGGTGCACGCTCTGGTCCGCCCGGGGCCGCTACCACTGGCGACTGTCCACAGTGACCCCGCTCGCCGCGCCGCTGTCCTGGCCCGGCGCCCGAGGTCTGTGGACCCCGCCGCCCGGCCTGCTCGCCGCACCGCTCCTCGCCGACGCGCTGGGGGCTGCCCGTGGCTGACACGCTGGACCCGACCACCCTGGGCGATTTGCTCAGGGTGGCTTCGGCCCCCGACTTCGCCCGCTGGCAAGACCAGATCAAGAGGACCGGTGGGTGCGCACAGCCCATCCATCTCACCGGCTGGTCCCTGACCCGCGACAAGACCACCGGGCAGGTCCTGCACACCTACTCGACGCAGGATGAGCCCGGTGGCCGGCTGCGGATCGCCTGCGGCAACCGCCGCGCCTCCCGCTGCGAGCCCTGCGCCTACCTCTATGCCGGTGACGCCTACCGCCTTGTCCGTGCGGGCCTGGCTGGCGACGACGCCATGAACATCCCCCCTGCCGTGCGCGAGCGCCCCCGCGTCTTCGCCACACTCACCCCACCGTCGTTCGGTCGCGTGCACAACATTCCCGACTCCGGCCGCTGCCGCTGCGGGACACGGCACGCCGAGGACGATCCCGCCCTGGGCACCGCCCTTAACCCGGAGACGTATGACTACGCGGGCGCGGTGCTGTTCAACAACCATGCGGGGGAGCTGTGGCACCGGTTCATCAACCGGCTGCGCCGTGAGATCGCCGCACGTGCCGGACTGACCCAGCGCGAGCTCGCAGCTGCGGTCCGGATCTCGTACGGGAAGGTCGCCGAGTTCCAGAACCGAGGCGGGATCCACTTCCACGCTGTGATCCGTCTCGACGGACCCGAAGGCCCCGACAGCGAACCGCCGGCCTGGGCCACGCTCGACTTGCTCACCGACGCGCTCCGCGACGCCAGGAAGCATCCCTACACCACCGTGACGGTGCCCGCTGTCGAGGGGCAGTCCGCTCGCACGCTGTGCTGGGGCGAGAAGTTCGACGTCCGGCCCATCACGGCGTTCGACAGCGACGACATCACCGAGCAGAAGGTCGCCGCCTACATCGCCAAGTACGCCACCAAGGCAGCCGAGACCACGGGCAGCTTGGACCGGCGTATCGGCGAACTCGCCGAACTGGACCAGCACCGCGTACCCGACCATGCCCGGCGGCTCATCCGCGCGTGCTGGGATCTCGATCCGCTCTACCCGGAACGCAAGCTCTGGGCCTGGGCTCACATGCTCGGCTTCCGCGGCCACTTCTTGACCAAGTCCCGCCGCTACTCCTCGACGTTCGCTGAGCGTCGTCAGGTCCGTGCCGACTACCGCGCTACCGAACAGCGCCAAGCGCTCGGCCTGCCCGAGCCCGATACCACGCTCGTGCTCGCCGACTGGCGCTACGAGGGCCACGGCCACACACCCGGCGAATCCGCCCTCGCCGCCTCCATCGCCGAAGACATCCGCATCAACCGAGAAACCGCCCGAGAAGCCCTGGCCGACCGGAGAGGGGGTGAGCTGCATGCCTCGAACTGCTGAGCAGGAGCCTCATAAGGACGCGGTGATGACCAAAGAGGAGTGGATTTCGAAGCACCTTCGCCGTGCCCCGACAAGGGATGAGGACTGGGTGCGCCGACTCCTGGTCCTTCACGGCCGCGGGTGACCCCACAGGAGGCAAACAGCATGGCCCCCAAGGTCGCCATCTATACGCGGATCTCCAGGGACGACGAAGGCGATGGTCTCGGTGTTGCACGACAGCGAGAGGACTGCGAGCGACTTGCCGAGCTGCGTGGGTGGAACATCGTCAGGATCTATGAGGACAACGATGTGTCCGCCTACAAGCGCAACGTTCGGCGGGCGGAGTTCGAGCTGATCCTCAGTGACATGGCTGCCGGACTGATCGACGGAGTTGTCGCGTACGACCTCGATCGTCTCGCTCGGCAGCCGAAGGACCTTGAGAGGCTCATCGACCTCTACGACGGGCGCAGGCGGCTCGTGTTCGCCACGGTGACCAACGACGTGAACCTCTCGACTGCCGACGGGCGAACCATGGCCCGGGTCATGGTCGCGTTCGCCAACAAGTCCTCGCACGATGCCTCCCGCCGGATTCGGCGCAAGCACCTTGAGTTGGCCCGGCAAGGCAAGTCGAGCGGTGGCCCCGCACCCTACGGCTGGCTGAAGGGCGGCACGAAGGTAGACACAGAAGCGGCCGAGCACATCCGGGAGGCTCAGCGGCAGGTTCTAGCGGGAGTCCGCATCAGCACTATCCGCCGGGATTGGGAAAAGCGTGGGCTTGGCAACCCACGGAACGGAACACAGCGCGTCTCTCATCACCATGTCGAGCACATGCTCACCAGCCCTCGTCTGTGCGGATACAGGACCTACCACGGCGAGATCCTGTTCAATGATGAGGGCCAACCGGTGATTGGCGAGTGGGAAACAATCAATACTGTCGAGGAGTGGGAAGCGGTCTGCGCGGCCGTGGCGGAGCACAAGGCCCCGGCAGGCCATAGGAGCTTCGCTCGAAAGTACTTGCTCTCTGGAATCGCGCGATGCGGGTTGTGTCACAACAAGGTTCGCGGACAGAACAACCTTCGTTGGAAGCCCGGGTCCAAGGCAGCGAAGTACACGTATCACTGCTCTGTCGTGAACGGTGGCTGTGGGAAGGTCGGCCGCGTTGGAGAACCGGTGGACGATTTCATCGTCAGCCTGGTCCTTGCTGAGCAGCAACAACAGGCGGCCCGGAGCGGTGCCGAGAGCGTTGCCAGTTGGGCCAAGGCAGACGAGCTCGCGGCTGTCGAGTCGGACATCCTGCAGCTGACGCAGGCCGCGAAGAGCAGGCGGATCACCGTCTCGACGCTGCTCCAGCTATTACCTGATCTGGAGCGGCAGCGCGACGAACTGAGGCTGGAGCGGGCCCGATTTCATAGAGAGCAGCGGCAGGCGGAAGCGCTCACCGCCGAGACCGCTGAGGACTTTCGGGCCCTCCCTGTCGAACAACAGCAGGCCATCATTAGGCACAGCCTGTCTGCCGTTCTCATCCACCCTGCCGGCAGGGGTAAGCGGAAATTCGACCCGAGTCTGATCGAGCCCGTTTGGCGATAGCGGAGGCTATCCGCTGGACGGCAGCTGAGCTCACCACCGTCATCCGGTAAACGATGCCTGGAGCGTAGAGAAGCCTGTCGTGCAGCGATCCGGGCAGGTTCTGGACGCCTGACCGGCCCTGACTGCCCCTGAGGGCCCCCTGACTGCCCCGGGCACGCCATGCCTACGAAGAAGGCCCCTACCGGCGCGGTAGGGGCCTTCACGGTCGTACAGGTCAGATCGTGCCCAGCTTGATGATCGACAGCAGCGCGATCAGCTGGATTGCCGACGCACCCAGCGCCTTCGGCCACGGCAGATCGTGCGACTTGCTCACCATCGAGGTGAACAGCGCGCCCGCCGCCAGCCATGTCGCCCAGCCCAGCCCCTGCACCAGGGAGTTCTCGCCGCCCAGGAAGAGGGCGAAGATCAGGCGCGGGGCGTCCGTGATCGACATGATCAGCATGGAGAGGCCGACCGTCGGCTGCCATGCGCCGTCGCCACCGAGCTGGCGGGCCAGGGTGTGGGTCACCGCGCCCAGGATCATGCCGCCTATGACGAACGCGACCGCCGTCGTCAGTACGTACGGGATGGCCGTGGAGATCGTCGCGTTGATCGTCTCCTCGCGGGCCTTGTCGAAGCCGAACAGCGCGAGCAGGCCGTACAGGAACGTGACGATCAGCGCTGGGCCCCACACGGGGTAGTCGCGCATCTGCCAGAACGTCGGGCCCGGGCGCAGCACGATGCCGCTCAGCAGCTGCTTCCAGTGCAGGCGCGGGCCGACGGGCGCGGGGGCAGCGCCCGCGCGGTAGGTCGCGCCGTTGGCGTACGGGTCCTCGTTGATGCTGAACGCCTGGGTGTGACCAGGGTTGTTGGCCGCGTACGGGTCGGGTGCGGCGGGGTGCTGCTGGTACGGGTCGCCGAAGTACTCCGGTTCGCCGTACGGGCCTTGGGCGCCCCGGGGTTGCTGATGGCCGCCGCCGCCCGCCTGGGGCCAGTTCGGCGGTGGTTGCTGCTGCGCATACGGCGGTGCCGCATGGCCGCCGCCGCCTCTGTAAGGCGGCGGTGCCTGCTGCGGTTGCTGCTGCTGCGAGGTGCGGTTGTCCCGGCCGCGTCCGATCCTGAATCCAGCCACGTAATCGAACGTACCCGGTCCGCGTCCGCCGGGTGGCAGGAGACCGGGAACGGGGGCGCCTTTGCGGCTGAGCTGTGACATCCCCTAGGGGAACCCTGGAGGGGGTGCGTGCCACGTAAACCCGCACCTGGAAACACGGAAGCGGCCGGATCTGCCCCCGAGGCAGATCCGGCCGGTTACCTGTACTTACAGACGCACGAGCTACTTCACTGGTTCAGGCTCCGGCGTGCCCGCCGGCTCCTCGTCGTTCGCAGGGTCCGCCGGAGGCGTACGCACCGAGTCGAGCAGCAGCTGCGCCACATCGACGACCTGGAGCGATTCCTTCGCCTCCCCGTCGTTCTTCTTGCCGTTCACGGAGTCCGTGAGCATGACGAGGCAGAACGGGCACGCCGTCGACACGATGTCCGGGTTGAGGGACAGGGCCTCATCCACGCGCTCGGTGTTGATGCGCTTGCCGATCCGCTCTTCCATCCACATGCGCGCGCCACCGGCGCCGCAGCAGAAGCCGCGCTCCTTGTGACGGTGCATTTCCTGCTGACGCAGCCCGGGGACCTTGTCCATGATCTCGCGCGGCGGCGTGTAGATCTTGTTGTGCCGGCCCAGGTAGCAGGGGTCGTGGTACGTGATCAGACCCTCGACGGGGGTCACGGGGATGAGCTTGCCCTCGTCGATCAGGTGCTGCAGCAGCTGCGTGTGGTGGATGACCTCGAACTCGCCGCCCAGCTGCGGGTATTCGTTCGCGATCGTGTTGAAGCAGTGCGGGCAGGTCGCGACGATCTTCTTCGACGACTTGGGCTTCTTCGTCGACGGGTCTTCGTCGTCTTCTCCGTACGCCATGTTCAGCATGGCCACGTTCTCCTGGCCGAGCTGCTGGAACAGCGGCTCGTTGCCAAGACGGCGGGCCGAGTCACCCGTGCACTTCTCGTCGCCGCCCATGATCGCGAACTTCACGCCCGCGATGTGCAGCAGCTCCGCGAAGGCCTTGGTGGTCTTCTTCGCCCGGTCCTCCAGAGCGCCCGCGCAGCCGACCCAGTACAGATAGTCGACCTCGGACAGGTCCTCGACGTCCTTGCCGACGATCGGGACCTCGAAGTCGACCTCCTTGGTCCACTCCACCCGCTGCTTCTTGGCGAGACCCCAGGGGTTGCCCTTCTTCTCCAGGTTCTTGAGCATCGTGCCCGCCTCGGACGGGAACGCGGACTCGATCATCACCTGGTAGCGGCGCATGTCGACGATGTGGTCGATGTGCTCGATGTCGACCGGGCACTGCTCCACGCATGCACCGCAGGTGGTGCAGGACCACAGCACGTCCGGGTCGATGACGCCGTTCTCCTCGAGCGTCCCGATCAGCGGGCGCTCGGCCTCGGCGAGAGCCGCCGCCGGGACACCGGCCAGCTGCTCCTCGGACGCCTTCTCCTCGCCCTCCATCGTCTTGCCGCCGCCGGCCAGCAGATACGGGGCCTTGGCGTGCGCGTGGTCGCGCAGCGACATGATCAGCAGCTTCGGCGAGAGGGGCTTTCCGGTGTTCCAGGCCGGGCACTGCGACTGGCAGCGGCCGCACTCCGTACACGTGGAGAAGTCGAGGATGCCCTTCCAGGAGAACTGCTCGACCTGGGAGACGCCGAAGACGTCGTCCTCGCCCGGGTCCTCGAAGTCGATCTCCTTGCCGCCGCTCGTCATCGGCTGGAGCGCGCCCAGCGCCGTCGAGCCGTCCGCGTTCCGCTTGAACCAGATGTTCGGGAAGCCGAGGAAGCGGTGCCAGGCGACACCCATGTTGGTGTTGAGCGAGACCGTGATCATCCAGATCAGCGAGGTGCCGATCTTGATCATCGCGGTGAAGTAGATCAGCGTCTGGAGCGTGGAGACGCTCAGGCCGTCGAAGGCCAGGACCAGGGGGTACGAGACGAAGTACGCCGGCTCGTAGTGCTCCACGTGGTGGATCGCGCCCTCGAGCCCGCGCAGGGCGAGGATCGCGAGTCCGATGGTGAGGATGACGTACTCGACGAAGTACGCCTGCCAGGCCTTGGAGCCCGCGAAGCGCGACTTGCGGCCGGCCCGCGACGGCAGGTTCAGCAGCCGGATCGCCATCAGGATGACGATGCCGACGACGGTCATCAGACCGATGAACTCGATGTACATCTCGAACGGCAGGAAGCCGCCGATGATGGGCAGCGTCCAGTCGGCCTGGAAGAGCTGGCCGTATGCCTGCGCCAGGGTGGGCGGCAGGGTGAGGAAGCCGATGGCGACGAACCAGTGGGCGAAGCCCACGATCCCCCACCGGTTCATCCGGGTGTGGCCGAGGAACTCCTTGACCAGGGTGATCGTGCGCTGCTTCGGGTTGTCGGTACGGCTACCCGCAGGCACGGGCTGGCCGAGCCTGACGAACCGGTAGATCTGCGCGACTGCTCGGGCGATGAGCGCAACGCCGACCACGGTCAGGACCAGCGACACGATGATCGCGGCGAGTTGCATTGGGGGCTCCTCGGGCCTGCGAGGTGGGGAATCCAGCACTACTAAGCGGTAACTTATTCAGTTCGATGCTGAGGGTACCCACTTATTCCGCCGCACTGTAGCCGGGCGGCCGGTGATCTGTGTCGCTCAGGCAAGCCTGACCGGGCGGGCCGCGCGGCGTCCGGCGAGAGCGGTCGGCAGGGTGCGGGCCAGGATCAGCATGTCCAGTCCCAGCCAGTGTTGCTCCACATAGTGCAGATCGAGCACTGCCATCTCCTCCCAGGGGAGTTCCGAGCGGCCGCTGATCTGCCACAGCCCGGTGATTCCGGGGCGTACGCCGAGCCGCGCCCGGTCCGCGTGGTCGGAGTCGTTCGGGCCCGTCGGCCGCGGGCCGACCAAGGACATCTCGCCGCGCACCACATTGATCAGCTGCGGGAGGTCGTCCAGGAAGTAGCGGCGCAGCAGCGGTCCGACGGGAGTGGGGCCAAGATCGCCTGACCGCTTCGTACGGAACGTCAGCATCGCAAACGACCGGCCGCCCAGGCCGGTGCGGTTCTGGCGGGTCAGGATGCCGCCGGGGGAGGTCGTCGCGACGGCGGCGGCGACGGCGAGCAGCAGGGGAGACAGGAGAAGCAGCAGAATCAGACAGCCCGCCAGGTCGACGGCTCGCTTCGCAGGCATGGATCCAGGCCCTTCATCACGATCTTCATCACGATCTTCACGATCTTCGTCACGATTGGTGTCTCTTGACCGTTTTTTGCGGCTATGACTCTCGCAGATGAAGCCCGGTTGGGCCGACGCGCCACGCGTGTGCCACGGTGGTCGCGCAAGCTGCATATAAGCGCCGGATAAAAGTTGAGTGGGGTCGACTCAGGTCTGTTGACTCGTGGGAGCGGGTCATGCATCCTTGAGCCAGATCCACTCAAGTAGTCAGCTGGAGGAATTGAAATGGCACGTGCGGTCGGCATCGACCTGGGCACGACTAACTCCGTCGTCAGCGTTCTGGAGGGCGGCGAGCCCACCGTCATCACCAACGCCGAGGGTGCCAGGACCACGCCGTCCGTCGTCGCCTTCGCGAAGAACGGTGAGGTGCTGGTCGGCGAGGTTGCGAAGCGTCAGGCAGTCACGAACGTCGACAGGACCATCCGGTCGGTCAAGCGCCACATGGGCACCGACTGGAAGATCGAGCTCGACGGGAAGACCTTCAACCCGCAGCAGATGAGCGCCTTCATCCTGCAGAAGCTGAAGCGCGACGCGGAGTCCTACCTCGGCGAGAAGGTCACCGACGCGGTGATCACTGTCCCGGCGTACTTCAACGACTCCGAGCGCCAGGCCACCAAGGAGGCCGGCGAGATCGCGGGTCTGAACGTCCTGCGTATTGTCAACGAGCCGACCGCGGCCGCCCTGGCCTACGGCCTGGACAAGGACGACCAGACCATTCTGGTCTTCGACCTCGGTGGCGGCACCTTCGACGTCTCGCTGCTGGAGATCGGCGACGGCGTCGTCGAGGTGAAGGCCACCAACGGTGACAACCACCTCGGTGGTGACGACTGGGACCAGCGCGTCGTCGACTACCTGGTGAAGCAGTTCGCCAACGGGCACGGCGTCGACCTGTCCAAGGACAAGATGGCTCTTCAGCGTCTGCGCGAGGCCGCGGAGAAGGCGAAGATCGAGCTGTCGTCCTCGACCGAGACGACGATCAACCTCCCGTACATCACGGCCTCCGCCGAGGGCCCGCTGCACCTGGACGAGAAGCTCACGCGCGCCCAGTTCCAGCAGCTCACCACGGACCTGCTCGAGCGCTGCAAGACCCCGTTCCACAACGTCATCAAGGACGCCGGCATCCAGCTGTCCGAGATCGACCACGTGGTGCTGGTCGGCGGCTCGACCCGGATGCCCGCCGTCGCCGAGCTCGTCAAGGAGCTGACCGGCGGTCAGGACGCCAACAAGGGTGTGAACCCCGACGAGGTCGTCGCCATCGGCGCCGCCCTCCAGGCCGGTGTCCTCAAGGGTGAGGTCAAGGACGTCCTGCTCCTCGACGTGACCCCGCTGTCCCTCGGTATCGAGACCAAGGGCGGCATCATGACCAAGCTCATCGAGCGCAACACCACGATCCCGACCAAGCGGTCCGAGATCTTCACGACGGCCGAGGACAACCAGCCGTCCGTGCAGATCCAGGTCTACCAGGGCGAGCGTGAGATCGCGGCGTACAACAAGAAGCTCGGGATGTTCGAGCTGACCGGTCTGCCGCCGGCCCCCCGCGGGGTCCCGCAGATCGAGGTCGCCTTCGACATCGACGCCAACGGCATCATGCACGTGACGGCGAAGGACCTGGGCACGGGCAAGGAGCAGAAGATGACCGTCACCGGCGGCTCCTCGCTGCCGAAGGACGAGGTCGACCGGATGCGCCAGGAGGCCGAGCAGTACGCGGACGAGGACCACCGCCGCCGCGAGGCCGCCGAGACCCGCAACCAGGGCGAGCAGCTCGTCTACCAGACGGAGAAGTTCCTCAAGGACAACGAGGACAAGGTCCCGGGCGAGGTGAAGACCGAGGTCGAGACCGCCGTCGGCGAGCTGAAGGAGAAGCTCAAGGGCGAGGACACGGCCGAGATCCGTACGGCGACCGAGAAGCTCGCCGCGGTCAGCCAGAAGCTCGGCCAGGCGATGTACGCCAACGCCGCGCCCGACGGCGCCGCCGCTGCCGGAGCCGACGCCCCGGCCGGCGAGCAGGCCAAGGCTGAGGACGATGTCGTCGACGCCGAGATCGTCGACGACGAGAAGGACGCGAAGGGTGGTGCCGCGTGACGGAGGAGACCCCGGGCTTCGACGAGAAGCCTGACGTCCCCTCCGGCGCCACCTCTGACGACGCCGCCGAGTCCGCCGAGTCCTCCCAGAAGGAGGGCGCGGCGGCCTCGGCAGGGGACGCAGCAAAGATCGCCGGCCTGACGGCGCAGCTGGACCAGGTCCGTATGGCGCTCAGCGAGCGCACGGCAGACCTCCAGCGGCTCCAGGCCGAGTACCAGAACTACCGCCGTCGTGTGGAGCGCGACCGGATCACGGTGAAGGAGATCGCCACGGCGAATCTGCTGACCGAGCTCCTGCCCGTGCTCGACGACATCGGCCGCGCCCGTGACCACGGGGAGCTGGTGGGCGGGTTCAAGTCGGTCGCCGAGTCCCTCGAGACGGCGGCGGCCAAGATGGGCCTGCAGCAGTTCGGCAAGGATGGCGAGCCCTTCGACCCGACGATCCACGAAGCCCTGATGCACTCGTACGCACCGGATGTCACCGAGACCACGTGCGTCGCGATCCTGCAGCCTGGGTATCGCATCGGCGAACGGACCATCCGCCCCGCGCGGGTGGCGGTGGCCGAGCCCCAGCCGGGTGCGACCCCGGCGGCAGGCAAGGAAGAGACGGCGAACGACGAGGAGAGCGGTGGCCCGGACGAGGGCTGACGCAATGATCGTCCGAGAGGAGGGACGTCGATGAGTACGAAGGACTTCGTCGAGAAGGACTACTACAAGGTCCTCGGCGTCCCGAAGGACGCCACCGAGGCCGAGATCAAGAAGGCGTACCGGAAGCTCGCCCGCGAGTACCACCCGGACGCCAACAAGGGCGACGTCAAGGCGGAGGAGCGCTTCAAGGAGATCTCCGAGGCCCATGACATCCTCGGCGACCCCAAGCGGCGCAAGGAGTACGACGAGGCACGCGCCCTCTTCGGCAACGGTGGCTTCCGCGCACCCGGGTCCGGCGGCCCCGGTGGCTCCTTCAACTTCGACCTGGGTGACCTCTTCGGGGGCGCCCAGGGCGGCACACAAGGTGGCGCCGGGGGCTTCGGCGGCGGTATCGGCGATGTATTCGGCGGCCTGTTCAACCGTGGCGCCGGCGCCGGCACGGGTACGCGTACCCAGCCGCGCCGCGGCCAGGACATCGAGTCCGAGGTGACGCTCAGCTTCACCGAGGCGGTCGACGGGGCCACGGTCCCGCTGCGGATGTCCAGCTCGGCGGCGTGCAAGGCCTGTTCGGGCACCGGCGACAAAAACGGTACGCCTAGGGTGTGCCCGACCTGTCTGGGCACCGGCCAGGTCTCGCGCGGCGGCAGCGGCTCCTTCTCGCTCACCGACCCGTGCGTGGACTGCAAGGGCCGCGGACTGATCGCGCAGGACCCCTGCGACGTGTGCAAGGGCAGCGGGCGCGCCCGCTCCTCGCGCACCATGCAGGTCAGGATCCCCGCGGGCGTCTCCGACAGCCAGCGGATCCGGCTGCGCGGCAAGGGCGCCCCGGGCGAACGGGGCGGCCCGGCGGGCGACTTGTACGTCGTCGTGCATGTCGACCCGCACCCGGTCTTCGGCCGCAAGGGCGACAACCTCACGATCACCGTCCCCGTCAGCTACGCGGAGGCGGCGCTCGGCGGCGAGGTGAAGGTGCCGACCCTGGGCGGTCCGCCGGTCACGCTGAAGCTGCCCGCCGGGACGCCCAACGGCCGTACGATGCGGGCCCGCGGCAAGGGCGCACTCCGCAAGGACGGCACCCGCGGGGACCTGCTGGTCACCGTCGAGGTCGCCGTGCCCAAGGACCTCGGCGACAAGGCGAAGGAAGCGCTGGAGGCCTACCGCGAAGCCACCGCGGACGAGGACCCGCGGGCCGAGCTGTTCCAGGCCGCGAAGGGAGCATGAGATGGATGGCCGGACGGGACGCAGCCGCAATCCCTACGAACTGACCGAAGAGTCGCCGGTGTACGTCATCTCGGTGGCGGCCCAGCTCTCGGGCCTGCATCCGCAAACTCTTCGGCAGTACGACCGGCTCGGTCTGGTCTCCCCGGACCGCACCGCGGGCCGGGGCCGGCGCTACTCCGCCCGCGACATCGAACTGCTGCGCACCGTCCAGCAGTTGTCGCAGGACGAGGGCATCAACCTGGCCGGAATCAAGCGCATCATCGAACTGGAGAACCAGGTCGCGGCGCTCCAGCAGCGGGTCGCCGAGCTGTCGACGGCCGTCGAGGGCGCGGCGGCGGCGATGCAGCAGCGCGAAGCCCAGGTGCATGCCTCGTACCGGCGCGATCTCGTGCCGTACCAGGATGTGCAGCAGGCGAGCGCGCTGGTGGTCTGGCGGCCCAAGCGGTCTGAGTAGGGCAGGAGTTGTACGGCCGAAGGGGCCGGAGAGCGCGTCGCTCTCCGGCCCCTTCGGCGTGTACGGCCCGCGGCCTGCCGGGTACCGGTCAGCCTCCGGAGAGGATGAGGGCGATGAAGATCCCGCAGGCGATGATGGCTGATGAGCCAGCTGTGGGTGTTCATCCACTCGCGCACCTTCGGCATGGAGCGCTCGGCCTTCCTGCCGAACATGAGAAGGCCCATCAGCGGCAGCGCAGCGATGAGGACCGTCAGCCCGATGAAGGGCAGCGCCTCGCCCAGGCCGGCGTCGTGCTGCTGCAGATGAATCCCTACGGTCAGCATGACCACGAGGTCGGATGGCATCAGCAGAATCAGCAGCAGGCCGACGGTGAACGCCTTCCTCGGGCCGGCCGTCATCAAGGACTTCAGCCACGTCGGCGGCTCGGCCGTTCTGCGCCCCACCCAGTTCTTCACCGCGACGAACACCAGCAGGCCGACCAGTACGTACTCGATGATGTGGCCGACCGAGCCCTTGTCGGACGGGCTGCCCGTGTCGACGGCGCGGCCCAGGAGCGCGGCGATGCCCCGCATCACAGCCACCCCGACCGTAGTCCCGACTGCGATACCCAGAAGGAACGCCAGGGACGCCCGGACCGCTCTCGGACTGGTCACGAAGATAATCGCCGACAGGATCTGGGCCCCACCATCATGGTGACGGCGAGCGGAAGAATCCTCAGGTCCAAACCGACTCCGCCTGCCCGTCCAGCGTCCGGCGCCCGCGCACCGGACGCTGCGTACTCCTTCAAGGCTGCCCAGTATGCGCCAGATGATCAATTTCGGGATGGAATGAAACGGAGTTCCGGCCCGGGAGGCCGACTGCGAGATCAGGACGACCTTCGTACCGTCGAAGCCCGCCCCGGCGTGTCGGCGGACACCGGGGCCGCCGCGGTCAGTCCTCGTGTTCCAGAATCCCCGACTGCGCGATGAGATAGCCGAGTTGGGTCCGGCTGCCACTGCCCAGCGCGGAGCCCAGCTTGGCGATGTGCGCACGGCAGGTACGGACGTTCATGCCGAGGCGCCGGGCGATGGCCTCGTCGACATGCCCCTCGACGAGGAGCTTGGCGATCGAGCGCTGGACGCCTGTGATGCCGTCCAACTGGGGTCCGTAGGAGATCTGTTCCTCCCACGGGATGCCGTGCAGCCAGAACTGCTCGAAGACGCCGACGAGATACTCGACGATGCCCTTGTGCCGAAGTTCCAGGGCGGACAGACGGTCGCTGCTCGCCGGTATGAAGGCCACTTTCCGGTCGACGATGATCAGCCGGTCGATGATCTCCTCCAGCGTGCGCACCTCAACGCCGGACGGGCCGACCTGTTCCATGTAGGACAGCGTGGCCGGGTGGTGGCGGGCCGTGTGCTGGTAGAGCGTGCGCATCCGTACGCCGCGGTCGATCAGCGGCTCCACGCGGCGCAGAGCCTTCTCCAGGATATGCGGCTGTCGCCCGCTGCCGGGCTGGACAGTGAGAAGCTCCTCGGTGCAGTCTGCGGTGACTTGGTCGAGGGTTGTGTTGATGCGGTTGAGGCCCTCGAGGACGGTTATCCCTTGTGGGACGGTGGAGTTCTGAGCGGTGAACGCCATGAATGGCTCAAGAGCATCGGTCAGAGCGACAGTTCGTCGTCGGCGCTCTTGGATCTCCCGCTCGATGGGGTGTATCAGCTGTGTCAGCGCAGTGGTCGGCGGGACCGGGCGGAGCCACTGGGCGTCGTCGGGATCCGGGTGCAGCAGGGCCAGATCGAAGAGACAGGGCGTGGGTTCCGCTTCTGACCGGGCTATTCGCCCGGTACGCAGCGCGGTGATGTAAAGACCCTTCCCCGCCTCGCACAGCTCGCCGTCTGCGTGAGGGTGTCCGGATTCGCCCTCATTAGCTGGCATATGTACCCCCTCAGGCTCCTGCATTACAGGAACATGATGCCTGCCGTCGCTGGTGCAAGCGTTCGGAGTGAGACATCGTCTTATGCGCGGGGGAGGAGGAATGATCAAAAGAGGTGGAGATCACCCATGTCTAGGACGCTTCGTGCTCTTTGTGCTCTTGCCATAGCGGCGGCCGCGCTCGGTGCGGTGGCCTCCGGTGAGCCCTCCTGGGGTAGCTCTCCCGCCGGCGCGGTGACGGCAGCCCCTGGCGAACCTTCGTGGGGCTTCGCTCCCGCGGACGCTGTGGCCAAAACGCCCGGAGAGCCTTCATGGGGTGTTGGTCCGGCAGTCGTCACGGGCACGAACGGTGAGCCCTCCTGGGGTGTCGCTCCGGCCCGCACGGACGCATGACCGTTCCACCGGACGACCGGGTCTTCCGGCGTGAGATGGCTACGGCTTACAGATCGGGGTGGCATTTCATCGACCTCGTCACGGCAATCCCCCACCGTGGCGACTCGTTGATGGTCACCCTCTTCGGAGAGCCGATTGTCGTGGCACGCGAGGAGGACGAGGACGTCCGCGCGTATCGGTGCCTTCGCCGGCCCCGTGGAGCTCCGCAGCCCGTCCGCTGTGCCATCCGGTACGGCATGATTTTCGTCAATCTCGACCAGCGGGACCACCAGTTGGCCGAGCCCGATACCACCACCGCCACCCCCCGCAGTGCCTGAGCGGTTCCCCCGTCGTTGTAAATCGCTCGGGCGCTTCCCCCACACAGCGGCGCCATCGTGGACCTGAAACACGATGGCGCCGCTGTGCTTTTCTGTTTTCCCGGGGCCGTGGCTTCCCGGGCCTGACCCGGGCCCGGGCTAGGCCCGGCCCATTGCCCGTGTCAGGGCGATCTCGATCAGCACCCGGTCCGCGTTCGGGGTCGGGTTGCGTCCGTAGCGTTCCGCGTAACGCTCCACCGCCTCCGCGATGAGCTCCGGCTCCGTACGGACCGTCGCGCGGCCCTCCAGGGTCGCCCAGCGCCCCCTGTCGACCTGGCAGACCGCGACCGGCGCCCCGTCGGGGCCCGCTGCCAGGATGTTGTCGACCTTGTGGCTGTGCTTGTTGGTGATGACGCGGGCGAGTCCGCCCTCCGGGTCGTAGGTGACACCGACCGCGACGACGTGTGGGGTTCCGTCCTGGCGCGGGGTCGTCAGCGTGCACATGTGGTACTCACGCCAGAAGTTGAGATAGGACGCGTCGGGGTTGCGGAGGTCGATGGCCATGCCCGGAACCTACACAGGCGGCGGTTGTCTCTCACTGGGTTGAGTGGAATAGACTCAACTTTGTGCACGTTGAATGAGTCAGTGTTGAGGGAACAGCCCTACCCGCAAGGACGCAAGGAGGAGAGACCGCACGTGGACGCCGAGCTGACCAACAAGAGCCGGGATGCAATCAACGCCGCCACCACCCGGGCCGTGTCCGAGGGTCATCCCGATCTGACCCCCGCGCATCTGCTGCTCGCGCTGCTCGCGGGCGCGGACAACGAGAACATCATCGACCTGCTGGCCGCCGTCGAGGCGGACCAGGCCGCCGTGCGCTCCGGGACCGAGCGGGTACTGGCCGCGCAGCCCAGCGTGACGGGGTCCACCGTCGCGCCACCGCAGCCCAACCGGGAGTTGCTCGCCGTCATCGCCGACGCCGCCCAGCGGGCCAAGGAGCTCGGGGACGAGTATCTGTCCACCGAGCATCTCCTCATCGGCATCGCCGCCAAGGGCGGGCAGACCGGGGAAGTGCTGGCCAAGCAGGGGGCCACGGCGAAGAAGCTGCTGGACGCGTTCGAGAAGGCAAGGGGAGGGCGCCGGGTGACCACCCCCGACCCTGAGGGGCAGTACAAGGCACTGGAGAAGTTCGGTACGGACTTCACCGCGGCGGCCCGCGAGGGCAAGCTCGACCCGGTCATCGGCCGGGACCAGGAGATCCGCCGGGTCGTCCAGGTGCTGTCCCGCCGTACGAAGAACAACCCGGTGCTGATCGGTGAGCCGGGCGTCGGCAAGACCGCGGTCGTCGAGGGGCTGGCGCAGCGCATCGTCAAGGGCGACGTGCCCGAGTCGCTGAGGAACAAGCGGCTGGTGGCGCTCGACCTGGGCGCGATGGTGGCGGGCGCGAAGTACCGCGGTGAGTTCGAGGAGCGGCTGAAGACCGTCCTCTCCGAGATCAAGGAGAGCGACGGGCAGATCATCACCTTCATCGACGAGCTGCACACCGTCGTGGGCGCGGGCGCCGGCGGGGACTCCGCGATGGACGCGGGCAACATGCTCAAGCCGATGCTGGCGCGCGGTGAGCTGCGGATGGTGGGCGCGACGACGCTCGACGAGTACCGCGAGCGGATCGAGAAGGACGCGGCGCTGGAGCGGCGCTTCCAGCAGGTGCTGGTGGCCGAGCCGACGGTCGAGGACACGATCGCGATCCTGCGCGGGCTGAAGGGCCGGTACGAGGCCCACCACAAGGTGCAGATCGCGGACAGCGCGCTGGTCGCGGCCGCGACGCTCTCGGACCGGTACATCACGTCGCGCTTTCTGCCCGACAAGGCGATCGACCTCGTCGACGAGGCCGCGTCCCGGCTGCGGATGGAGATCGACTCCTCGCCCGTCGAGATCGACGAGCTGCAGCGGGCCGTGGACCGGCTGCGGATGGAGGAGCTGGCGCTCAAGAACGAGACCGACGAGGGCTCCAAGCAGCGTCTGGAGAAGCTCCGCCGCGACCTCGCCGACAAGGAGGAGGAGCTGCGTGGCCTCACCGCGCGCTGGGAGAAGGAGAAGCAGGGCCTCAACCGCGTCGGTGAGCTGAAGGAGAAGCTCGACGAACTGCGCGGCCAGGCGGAACGCGCGCAGCGCGACGGCGACTTCGACACCGCTTCCAAGCTGCTGTACGGGGAGATCCCGGGCCTGGAGCGGGAGTTGGAGGAGGCCACGGTGGCCGAGCAGGAAGCGGCCAAGGACACGATGGTCAAGGAGGAGGTCGGCCCCGACGACATCGCGGATGTGGTGGGGTCCTGGACGGGCATCCCGGCCGGACGCCTCCTGGAAGGGGAGACCCAGAAGCTTCTGCGGATGGAATCCGAGCTGGGCAGGCGGCTGATCGGCCAGACGGAGGCGGTCCAGGCGGTGTCCGACGCCGTACGCCGCACCCGCGCCGGGATCGCGGACCCCGACCGGCCCACCGGTTCGTTCCTCTTCCTCGGCCCGACGGGCGTCGGCAAGACGGAGCTGGCGAAGGCGCTGGCGGACTTCCTCTTCGACGACGAGCGGGCGATGGTCCGCATCGACATGTCGGAGTACGGCGAGAAGCACTCGGTGGCCCGCCTGGTCGGCGCGCCTCCGGGCTACGTCGGCTACGAGGAGGGCGGCCAGCTGACGGAGGCGGTGCGCCGCCGCCCGTACTCCGTCGTCCTCCTCGACGAGGTGGAGAAGGCGCACCCCGAGGTCTTCGACATCCTGCTCCAGGTCCTCGACGACGGCCGTCTGACGGACGGCCAGGGCCGGACGGTGGACTTCCGCAACACCATCCTGATCCTGACGTCGAACCTCGGCAGCCAGTATCTGGTCGAGCCCCTGACCAGCGAGGAGGAGAAGAAGCAGCAGGTCCTCGAGGTCGTACGTGCGTCGTTCAAGCCGGAGTTCCTGAACCGGCTGGACGACATGGTGGTCTTCTCGGCCCTGTCCAAGGACGAGCTGGTCCACATCGCGAAGCTCCAGATCGACCGCCTCGCCAAGCGCCTCGCCGAACGCCGCCTCACGCTGGACGTCACCCCGGCGGCGCTGGAATGGCTCGCGGACGAGGGCAACGACCCGGCGTACGGCGCCCGCCCGCTGCGCCGCCTGGTCCAGACGGCGATCGGCGACCGCCTGGCCAAGGAAATCCTGGCGGGCGAGGTCACGGACGGCGACACGGTCCGCGTGGACCGCTTCGAGGACGGCCTACTGGTGGGCCCGACGCAGTAACGGGCCCGCGGCGCGCCGCGACGCGGGTGCGGGGGTGAGCGGCGGGCGCCGCACCGCCATCCGGCGGCGTGGCTTCCCGAGGGGCAGCCGCGTCGCGCCCGCATCCCGCCGTGGAGCGGCTCGCCGGTGGCCGACCGGCGCCTGCGGCCGGGTTCGGCCTTGCGGCGCGAAGCTGCCGCGCCGGGGTGCGGGGCTCGCCCCGTGTTCCCCTTCCCGCCCACCCGCCCCGGCAGGGGTTGCCAGTACCCGCCCGACATGGGAGAGGATGGCAGGAACCGTACGAAGGGAAATCCACGGTGACCATCGATCCGTCCTCGATTCCGAATTTCGGGGGCCAGCCCCAGCCTCAGGCCGCAGGACCGGCGGCGGGACCCGTCGTTCCCGACCAGGACCTGGTCAAGCAGCTCCTCGACCAGATGGAGCTGAAGTACGTCGTCGACGACGAGGGTGACCTTGCCGCGCCGTGGGAGGAATTCCGCACGTACTTCATGTTCCGCGGCGAGGACGACCAGCAGGTCTTCTCGGTGCGGACGTTCTACGACCGGCCGCACGCCCTCGAGGACAAGTCCAAGGTCCTCGACGCGATCGACGACTGGAACCGCCGCACCCTGTGGCCGAAGGTCTACACGCACATCCATGAAGAGGAGGACGGCCCCACCACCGTCCGCCTCATCGGCGAGGCGCAGATGCTGATCGGCACCGGCGTCAGCCTGGAGCACTTCGTGTCGTCGACCGTCAGCTGGGTCCGCGCTTCGATCGAGTTCGACAAGTGGCTCGTCGAGCAGCTCGGTCTGGAGCCGGCGGACGCGGACGAGAAGCCCGCCGACGACGCCTGACCCGCCTAGCGGCGGCCCCCGCCGCGCCCTACAGCGCGATCGGGGACAGCGTCAGCAGATACGCCCCGTAGGCGAACGAAAGCCCGGCCAGGACGACGGTCACCACGACCGCCGCCCTCGGCCGGGCTTTCGTCAGTGCGCACGCCGGCGGCAGCAGCAGCGGGAACGCCGGCAGCAGAAACCGCGGCTTGGACTCGAAGAAGCCGGACCCGCCGACCGTGATCAGCACCAGCACCACCGTGTACACGAGCAGCGCCGTCGGCGGCCGGTCCAGCGCCAGCAGCGCGAACAGCAGCAGCGCCGCCACGACGATCAGCATCGCCACCATCAGCGAGAGCAGCGTCGGACGCAGCACGATGTCCCGCACCACCTTCAGCGCCCCGATCCCGAAGTCGAACCGCGAGGTCCACCCCCGCTGCACGGCGAAGTAGCCGCCCAGCGGGTCGTCCGTGCGGAAGCCGACCCACAGCACATACCCGCACCAGCCGAGCGGAGCCAGCGCGGCGCCCGCCCAGATCCGTCCGAGCGCGCGGTCGCGCTCACGCCGCCGGTACGCCCGGACCAGTTCGTACGCCGCCACCACCAGCACCGCCGCCGCCACCGCGATCCCATTGGGCCGGGAAAGCCCCGCCAGCGCCGCCAGCACGCCCGCCCACACCCAGCGCCGGGTGAGCACCGCGTACAGCGACCACGCGGCGAACGCGGTGAGCACCGGCTCGGTGTACGCCATGGACAGCACGATCGAGTGCGGCAGCAGGCCCCACAGCAGCACCAGCACGGTCGCGGTGCGCCGCCCGTGCAGCCGCTCCACGACCGCGTAGATCCCCCACGCGGACGCCGCCGCCGCCGTCCAGGAGATCAGCAGCCCCGCCGTGCCGCTGGTCACCGGCAGCACGGTCGTCACCGCCCGGACCAGCGCCGGGTAGAGCGGGAAGAACGCCAGATCGCTCTGGACCGCGCCGTCCGGCCAGTACAGCGTGCGGCCGTAGCCGTGCTCGGCGATCAGCATGTACCAGTCGGAGTCCCAGGCACGGGCCACGATCGCCCGCGGCGAGCGCCCGATGTGCCAGGCCCAGCCGGCCATCACCAGCAGCCCGGTCAGCCGCGCAGCCGCGAACAGTCCGAGCGCGGGGGCGGCTCGCAGCAGCGCGGCGCGCCAGCGGGGGACGGGCCGGGAGCCCTGTGCCGGTGCGCTGTCGAAAGTCTCGGCGGACAGGGGGCACCTCCGGGCGCGCACAGGGGTCGGTCAACCCGACCATGAGCGGCCAAGGCACCGCGCGCGAGCGCTGACCAGCCGGACAGGGCCGGTTCTTACCCGGTCGGCCGAAGGGACGGGTGTCGCCCGTGACAGCGGACGCTTCGGCCGCTGAAGAGCCGGCCGAGAGCCGGCGGCTGGGGAGCCGGCCGCCAGAGTGCCCCTGGAGGGCGTCACCGCCTGGTCAGCGGCTCCGGTGAAGGCTTGAACATGCTCACCGGTAGGCCGGTGTTCCGCGTGGTGCCTATCGTGAGGGCCGAATCTCCTGGTTGGTGGACTCGGGAAAGCGGGATCGCATGAACACGGTGGGGACGGCTGAGGCGCGCGGCGTAGTGGGCTCGGCAGGCTGGAGCCCTGCGGCTCGGGTGCAGGGCATGGGCACGTCGATCTTCACGGAGATGACGGAGCTGGCGCGGAGCACCGGGGCCGTGAACCTCGGGCAAGGGGTGCCGGAGCTGGCCAGTCCGCCCGTGCTTCTCAAGGACGTGGCGGATGCGGTGCTCGCGGGCAGCAACCAGTACCCACCCGCTCATGGGTTCCCGGCGCTGCGCGAGTCTGTCGCCGCTCATCAGCTGCGCCGATACGGCCTCGAATACCAGCCTCAGGGCGAGGTGCTGGTCACCACGGGCGCTACGGAGGCACTCGCTGCGGCCCTCCTGGCGCTCTGCGACCCCGGTGACGAGGTCATCGCCTTCGACCCCTGCTACGACGCGTACGCGGCGGATGCCCGGCTTGCCGGGGCACGGCTGGTCGCCGTCCCCCTTGTCCTCGACGGCGCCGCATTCGCCCTCGACGCCGACGCCCTGCGTGCGGCCGTTTCCCCGCGTAGCCGGGTGCTGATCCTGAACACTCCGCACAACCCCACGGGCATGGTCTTCAAGGCCGAGGAGTTGGAAGCCATCGCTGATGTGTGCCGTGAGCACTCGCTGACGGTGATCACGGATGAGGTCTACGAACACCTCGTCTACAGCGATGGTGCGCGTCATCTCCCCATCGCGGCCCTCCCGGAGATGCGGGAACGGACAGTAGTCATCTCCTCGGCGGGCAAGACCTTCAACACAACGGGCTGGAAGGTCGGCTGGGTCTGCGGGCCCGCGCCGCTTGTCGCTGCGGTGGGCGCTGCAAAGCAGTTCCTGACGTACGCCTCGGGTACTCCGTATCAGGAAGCGCTGGCGCATGCGCTCGGCTCGGTGGAGGAGTGGGCGGCGGGTCTGCGGGACACTCTGCGCCGGAATCGGGACCTTTTGAGCGACGGCCTGGCGGAGGCTGGACTACGGCCCTTCCGTGCCGATGCCGGTTACTTCGTGCAGGCGGACGTGCGGCCGTGGGGCTTTTCGGACGGCGTGCAGTTCTGCCGGGACTTGCCGGAGCGCGCCGGTGTGGTGGCCATCCCGACGTCGGCGTTCTACCTCAGCGCGAATGCTCCGGCCTGGCTGGTCCGTTTCTCGTTCTGCAAGCGCGAGGATTCGATCCGCAAGGCGGTGGACCAGCTGATCAGCGCGCGCTGATCGGTGCCGGTCCGAGCCGTGCCTGGAAAGGCTGCGCGCGCGAGACACTAAGGAATCCACCAAGGCGGTCGGTGACAAACTCGTTGACCGCGCAAACGAACGCCCACGCCCCCGTGAAGAGCCGGCCCTCGCCCGTCCGCAGGCCAGCAATCTTTGGCCGCGGAGCACCTTGCGGTGTTAGAAAGGTCAATGTGGTCAAACGCTCTGACCGATCCCGGAGCGCACCGGTTCGGTCACTGACCGACAAGCATCCCCGGAGCGTCGCCGGGCAGGTCTTCGCTCTACAGGTGGCTGTGGTGGTGCTGCTCGTGGCAGCCGCAATGCTGGCGCTTGTGCTGCAGTCCCGGCACGACACCAACACAGAGGCGAAACACCGTTCCATTGCCGTCGCGGAAACGTTCGCGCACTCTCCGGGCGTTCTGGCCGCGCTGAGGACCCCTGACCCCTCCAAGGTGCTCCAGCCACTCACCGAGAAGGCGCGGAGGGCGGCCGGCGTCGACTTCATCGTGGTGATGGACACGAAGGGGATCCGCTACACGCATCCCCAGCCGGACCGGATCGGTAAGAGGTTCGTCGGCACCATCGAGCCCTCGCTGGCCGGCCGCGTGTACACAGAGAGCGTCTACGGCCCGCTCGGCCACGAGGTCCAGGCGACCGTCCCCATCTACGATGAAAGACGCAAAGTCGTCGCCTTGGTGTCCGCCGGCTTGAAGGTCAAGAACGTGACCAGCGTGGTGGACCGACAACTGCCGATCATCTTCGGCGCCGGAGCGGCCGCGCTCGCCCTGGCTACGGGAGGGACGGCGCTGGTGGCCAGGCGGCTGCGGCGGCAGACCCACCGTCTGGGCCCGGCCGAGATGACCCGCATGTACGAGCATCACGACGCCGTGCTGCATGCCGTCCGCGAGGGTGTTCTCATCGTCGGCAACGACGGTCAGCTGCTGCTGGCGAACGACGAGGCCAGGCGGCTTCTGGATCTGCCGCCCGATGCCGAGGGGCGGCACATCTCGGAACTGCCCAGCCTTGATCCCTCCACGGTGGAGCTGCTGACGTCGGGCCGCGTGGCGACGGACGAGGTGCACCTGGCCGGGGAGCGGTTGCTTGCGGTGAACCAGCGGCCCACGGATCGTCACGGTGGCCCCAAGGGGACGGTCGCGACCTTGCGTGACTCCACAGAGCTGCGGACGCTGTCCGGCAAGGCGGACATGGCGCGCGAGCGGCTGAAACTGCTGTACGACGCCGGTCTGGGCATCGGCACCACCCTCGACGTGGTGCGTACGGCCGAAGAACTGGCGAAGGTCGCGGTCCCCCGATTCGCCGACTTCGTCACCGTCGATCTGGCCGACCCGGTCCTGCGAGGGGAGGAGCCGGTCGGCACGGGCACGGACATGCGCCGCACCGCCGTCCACGGCATCCGGGACGATCATCCCCTCTATGAGCTCGACCGCCTGATCGACTTCCTCCCCTCCACACCGCAGGCACGGGGTTTCGACAGCGGCCGGTCGGAGCTGGTGCCCGACCTGTCCGCCGCGCCCGGCTGGCATGCCCAGGACCCGGAGCGGACACAGATGATCGTCGACTACGGCATCCATTCGCTCATCACCGTGCCCCTCCAGGCGCGGGGCGTCATCCTGGGCGTGGCCAACTTCTGGCGCTCGGAGAAGCCCCAGCCGTTCGAGGAGGACGACCTGTCCCTGGCCGAAGAACTGGTCGCCCGGGCTGCGGTCAGCATCGACAACGCCCGCCGCTACACCCGTGAGCACACCCTGGCTGTGGCTCTGCAGCGCAGCCTGCTGCCGCGGGCCCTGCCCGAGCAGAGCGCCCTCGATGTCGCCCACCGCTACCTGCCCGCGCTGTCCGGGGTGAGCGGCGACTGGTTCGATGTGATCCCGCTTCCGGGCAGCCGCGTAGCGCTGGTCGTCGGGGATGTCGTCGGCCACGGCCTGCACGCGGCCGCCACGATGGGACGGCTGCGCACGGCGGTGCACAACTTCTCCACGCTCGATCTGCCGCCCGACGAAATCCTCAACCACCTCGACGACCTGGTCGGGCGCATCGACCAGGAGGAGGACGAGGCGGCGGCCGGCGCGGGGGTCACGGGCGCCACCTGCCTCTACGCGATCTACGATCCCGTCTCCCGCCACTGCGCCATGGCGCGGGCCGGGCACCCCGTGCCGGCGCTGGTCCACCTTGACGGCAGTGTGTCGTTCCCCGATCTGCCGGCCGGGCCGCCCCTGGGCCTGGGCGGTATGCCGTTCGAGACCGCCGAACTGGAACTGGCGGAGGGCACGCAACTCGTCCTTTACACCGACGGGCTCATCGAGGACCGCACCCGGGACATCGACGTGGGTATGGAGCTGCTGAGTCAGGCCCTGGCGTCCCATCCGGACCGGCCGCCGGAAGAGAGCTGTCAGGCGGTGCTCGACGAGCTCCTGCCCGGTCGGCCGAAGGACGACGTGGCGCTGCTCATCGCCCGCACACGGGCGATCCCGCCCAACAACGTCGCTTGCTGGGACGTGCCGTTCGATCCCGCCGCCGTGGCAGGGATGCGCGCCGCCGTGGCCGAGAAGCTGGACGACTGGGGTCTGTCCGAGCTCGCGTTCGCCATGGAGCTGGTGCTCAGCGAGCTGATCACCAACGCTCTCCACTACGGCTCCGAACCGATCACGATGCGACTGCTGCGCGACCGCACCCTGACCTGCGAGGTGGCCGACGGCAGCAGTACCTCGCCCCATCTGCGGTACGCGGCCACGATGGACGAGGGAGGCCGCGGTCTGTTCCTCGTCGCGCAGATGGCCGAACGCTGGGGCACCCGCTACACCCCCCAGGGAAAGGTGATCTGGGCGGAGCTGTCGCTGCCCTGATCCCACGGGAGCCCGCGCCCGCCGTGACCAGTACCTCGGGTCGGGGTCGTACGCCAGGCCGTACCGCTGGAAGCCCTGGCCGTCTGGCCGCCATCTGTGCCGAAGCTCTGGAGTTGCTCAAGTCTGCTTTGGGCCCGCGGGGCCGGGGGCATCCCCCTGACACGCAAGACTTCGGGGGAACGGAAGGACGGTGGGGGCAGTGGCAGCTTTCCTCGGGATTCTGATCGTCGGGTTCGTGCTCGTCTTGATCATCAAGATGGCGTTCGGCTCGAAGAGCGGTAAGAGCCGCAAGGGCCGTCGGCGTGGGACCGCGGGTGGTGGTGGCGGCAGTTGGTGGGCCGGCAGCGACGGCGGGGGCTCATCGTGCGGGGGCGGTTCCTCGTGCGGCGGCAGCAGCTCGTCCTGCGGCGGCGGGGGCGGCGGGGGCGGATGCGGCGGCGGAGGCAGCTGACACGGGGCAGCTGGTCCGCGGCCACTGAAGGCACCCGGCGGGTGAACTCCCGCCGGGTGCCTTCTTGTTGACCGCGCCAGTGACCTCCCTGACACTTTTTAGTTGAACAGTTGAACCGTGAGGCCCCCGGGGGGATGGAAACCCCTTCAAGTTGGGTAAAAACGCTGTGGGCGCCGCATAGTTCATGATTCCCTCGCTGTCGGAACCTGTTGGAACCATCCAGCCCTCGGACCTGATGTGGACCCGAGCAGGCGGTCCCCGGATCTTGTTCAACTCCCTCTCAGGGGCGCCCCCGGTCCACGTGTCCTTCACCCGCCAAAGCGTGTTTGCGGAGCCGACCCATGCTCACGACCCTCCATACGGCCTACACCGACACCCGTGCCGACGACCTCGCCTGGGCGTTGGGACGGGAGCCGCTGCCTGCCCTGGCCGTCCTCGACCTCGAACTGTCCGGAGCAAAGCTGCAGTTGAGACTGTTGGGCGCGTCCCACCAGGTGCTGCTGGAGGAGGAGCAGGGCAGCTGCTCCGAGACCGTCGCCTGCATGCCCGGCAGCAGCACGCCCCTGCCGCTCGGCGTGGCCAAGCGGCTCGGTGCGTGGGAGTACGAGTTCGCGGCCCGCGTCGAGACGCTCTCGAAGGGCTCCTTCGCGGGGCGCGCGCAGGAGTTGCTCGCGCTGGTCGCCGACCACCCCCAGGGTCTCGCCGGCACGTTTCCCGGCTCGCCGCACGCCTTTACGGCCATGCTGGCGCAGCGGCGCGAGGGCCAGGTGCGGTGGCGCACATGGCACGCATATCCGCAGGAGGGCCGTCTCGTCGTCACCCGTACGCGTGTCGGTGCCCGTATGCCTGCAACGCTGTAGTTATGCCTCCCGCGCTCCAGTAGCACCCTTGTGGGTGACAGGCGGCGCATTACCCCTGACGTAGCGTTACAAACATGATCGATCGGCTGCCGACCTCACCGCCCCCGCAAGCGGTTCGGCTGCCCGTGCGCCCGGACGCCGGCCGGTATCTCGTGTTGACGGCTGTCTTCGTCTGCGCCGCGTGCGGATTGGTGTACGAGCTCGAACTGGTCGCCCTCGCTTCGTACTTGATCGGCGACTCCGTCACCCAGGCCTCCGTCGTGCTGTCGGTGATGGTCTTCGCCATGGGCATCGGCTCGCTCCTCGCCAAGAGGCTGCGCTGCCGGCCCGCGGTCGGCTTCGGTCTGCTGGAGGCGGCACTCGCGCTGGTCGGCGGCTGCTCGGCGATGGTGCTGTACGCCGCGTTCGCCTGGATCGGCGAGTCCCGCGTCGTGCTGGTGTGTTTCTCCCTCGCCATCGGGGTGCTGATCGGCGCGGAGATCCCGCTGCTGATGTCCCTGATCCAGCGCATCTCGCGGCGTGACGCGGAGGGCACGGTCGCCGACCTGTTCGCCGCGGACTATGTGGGGGCGCTCGTCGGCGGGCTCGCGTTTCCGTTTCTGCTGCTGCCGTGGTTCGGGCAGCTCACGGGCGCGCTGTTGACGGGCGGCGTCAACGCGGTCGCGGGCGGCGCGCTCGTGCTGTGGCTGTTCCGGCGGGATCTGACGGTGCGTTGGCGCGCATGGCTGCTCGTCGCCAATGTGACGGTGCTGGCGATGCTGGCGACCGCGACCGTCCTGGTCGACGACTTCGAGCGGGCGGCGCGGCGGGCGGTCTACGGCGACGAGGTGCGGGTCGCCGTCCACACCGATCTGCAGGAAGTCGTCCTCACCGGCGACCCGTCGGGGCCGCTGGATCTCTTCATCGGCGGGCGGCTGCGGGTCAGCGGGCGCGACGAGTACCGCTACCACGAGGCGCTGGTGCACCCGGCGATGCGGGGGCCGCATGCGCAGGTGCTGATCCTTGGCGGGGGCGACGGGCTGGCGGCGCGCGAGGTGCTGCGGTACCCGGGCGTCGAGTCGGTGACCGTCGTCGAGCTCGACCCGGGCGTCGTCCGGCTTGCGCGTACGGATCCGGCGCTGGCCGTGCTGAACGAGTACGCGTACCGGGACCCGCGGGTGCGAGTCGTCGCCGCGGACGCGTTCTCCTGGCTGCGGGAGCCAAGGGGGGCGTACGACGTGGTGATCTCGGACCTGCCCGATCCGGGCATCACGCCGAGCACCAAGCTCTACTCCCAGGAGTTCTACGGACTCACCGCGCGGGTCCTCACGGACGGCGGGCGGCTCGTGGTGCACGCCGGGCCGGCGGGCTCCCGACCGCATACGTTCTGGACGGTCGACGCGACACTGCGGGGCGCGGGGTTCGGGACGCGTCCGTACTGCGCCACCGGACGGCTCTCCGGCTTCACGGCGGGCCCGGACCGCTCGACCGGCACGGCGTCCGCGCCGCACGACTGGGGCTTCCTGCTTGCCGGGGCGGGGCGGGCGCCGGGGCTCGGCCTCGACCCCGAAGCGCCGCGGCTGCGGACGCTGGGCCCGTCCGCGCTCGCCGCGGGGGCGCGGGATGCGGAGCGCACGAGGCTGTCGGCGCTGCCGCCGTCGACGCTGGTGCACCCGCGGTACATGGACTGAGCCGTCCATGGACTGAGTCGTACACGGGCTGAGCTGTACAGACTGAAACGCTGACGTGGCGGTCGTGTCTGAGTAGGCTCGACTCCCATGGAGCATGAGGTGTTCGTTCCGGTTGTGTCAGAGACCCTCCGCCAGGCACTGAGGGACCCTGCCCGGGTCGCCCGCTGCGTGCCGGGGCTCCAACAGGACGCGGACGAGTCGGCAGGCCCGCTCTCCGGCCGCCTGAAGGTCCGCATCGGCGGTCACACGATTACCTACCGTGGCACGCTGCGCATCGTGGAGCAGGGCGAGGTCTTCGCGGTCGAGGGTGAGGGCGTGGAGGCACGCGGCACGGGCTCGGCGAAGGTGACCCTGACGATCCGTCCGCAACCGGCGGAGGGCGGCACGGCGCTCACGTTCACGGCGACGTCCCGCGCGGAGGGCCGCCTGGCGGAGTTGGATCCCGCACAGACGATCGCGGCGGCGCACCGCCTGCTGGACCGCTTCGCGGACCGGCTGGGTGAGGATGCTGGGACCACGCCGGGGGCTGCGAGTGTGCCGGAGCCCGCGAGCGACGCCCACGATGCGGGCCCGTCCGCTGCGCCCGACGCCGACCTCGACGCCACCGCGCCCGACGCCGACGCCGACGCCACCGCGCCCGACGCCGACCTCGACGACGAGGCGAACGCGTCCGTGTTTGACGCTCCCGTGCCGCCGCCCTCCCTCGATCCCGCCGCCGAGGAACAGTTCGGCGCAGAGGACGGCCCCGACGCAGCGGACGCGGAGGAACTGCACGAGATCCCCGTCATCCCCGACGAGCCCCCCGCCGAGGCCGCCCACGCGCGGCGGACCATGATCGGACGGAGCGCCGAGGAGGTCGATCACGCGCCGCCGCGCGGGCGTTACGCACCCACACCCCCGCCCGATGCCGGCAGTGCCGGTGCCACACTGCGGTGGGTCGCGCCCGCCGCCGCTCTCGCGATCGCCTCCGCCGTGGTCGTCGGACGCGTGCTGCGCCGGCGCAAGTAGTGTCGTGGTGTGAGTAGCAGCGAAGAGAGCATCCGGCTGGCAGCCGGAGACGCCGAGTTGACCGTGCACCCGCGAAACGGCTGCCGCGTCGCGAGCCTGATCATCGGCGGCACCGAGGTGCTGCGCCAGGGGGAGCGGTACGGCTCCTTCCCGATGGTCCCCTGGTGCGGCCGCGTCGCGAACGGGCGGTTCCGCAACGGCGACGTACCGCATCAACTCCCGCTCAACTCCCCGCCGCACGCCATCCACGGCACCGGCCGCGACACCGCCTGGCGCACCGCCCGTACGGCCAAGAGCGAGGCGGCCTTCACATACGACCTCGCCGAGCCCTGGCCGTACACCGGGCGGGTCACCCAGACCTTCGAGCTGGCGGAGGACTCGCTCACGCTCACCCTGGGCGTCGAGACGTACGAGACGTCCTTCCCGGCCCAGGCCGGCTGGCACCCCTGGTTCCTGCGCAACCTCGGCGGCGAGGGCGCACCCGGCGAGGACGTGCGCATCGACTTCACCGCCGCATGGCAGGAGGAGCGCGGCGACGACCACCTGCCTGCCGGCCGGCGCATCCCGCCCCTCCCCGGCCCCTGGGACGACTGCTTCGGCATGCCCGACGGCGTCTCGGTCACCCTCACCTGGCCCGGGCAGCTCGAGCTCACGATCGCCAGCCGCGCCGAATGGGTCGTGATCTACGACGAGCAGGAGGCGGCCGTCTGCGTCGAACCGCAGTCCGGCCCGCCGAACGGCCTCAACATCCACCCCCAGCTCGTCACCCCGATCGAGCCCCTGGAGATCGCGACGACCTGGAGCTGGCGCCGCCTTTAAGCTCATGGGCATGACTGACGTACGCGCCGATCTGCTTCAGCAGATCAAGGACAAGGCCGTGGTGCACGGCAAGGTGACCCTCTCCTCGGGTCTTGAGGCCGACTACTACGTGGATCTGCGCCGGATCACGCTCGACGGCGCGGCCGCTCCGCTCGTCGGTCAGGTCATGTCCGACCTCACCGCGGAGCTGGACTACGACTGCGTGGGCGGCCTCACGCTCGGCGCCGACCCCGTGGCGACGGCGATCCTGCACGCCTCCGCCGCGCGCGGAGAGCGGGTCGACGCCTTCGTCGTACGGAAGGAGGCCAAGGCGCACGGCATGCAGCGCCGGGTCGAGGGCCCGGACATCAAGGGCCGACGCTGCCTGGTCGTCGAGGACACCTCCACCACCGGCGGCTCCCCGCTGGCTGCCGTCGAGGCCGTACGCGAGGCCGGCGGCGAGGTCGTCGCGGTGGCCACGATCGTGGACCGGGCGACGGGAGCCGGCGAGAAGATCAGCGGTACGGCTGGGGTCCCGTACCTCTACGCGTACTCGCTCGACGAGCTCGGTCTCGCCTGAGCGAGGGCTCTGACCTGCGGTGATGGTGAGGGGTGCGGCGTTTCACGTGAAACGCCACACCCCTCACGCACGTGCATGCCGCACGCCTGGTGGAGTCGCGCCAAGAGTCTGGAAAGATAGGCGCCGACGATGACGTCGCCCCCAGGTCAGGGCCAAGCACCACACACCCGCACATCACAAGGAGCGGACACATGCCCATCGCGACTCCCGAGGTCTACAACGAGATGCTCGACCGGGCGAAGGCCGGCAAGTTCGCCTACCCGGCGATCAACGTGACCTCGTCCCAGACTCTGCACGCTGCGCTGCGCGGCTTCGCGGAGGCCGAGAGCGACGGCATCATCCAGATTTCCACCGGCGGTGCCGAGTTCCTGGGCGGCCAGTACAACAAGGACATGGTCACCGGCGCGGTCGCCCTCGCCGAGTTCGCGCACATTGTCGCCGCCAAGTACGACGTCACTGTCGCGCTGCACACCGACCACTGCCCCAAGGACAAGCTGGACGGCTATGTCCGCCCGCTGCTCGCCATCTCCGCCGAGCGCGTCGCCAACGGTCAGAACCCGCTGTTCCAGTCCCACATGTGGGACGGTTCGGCCGAGACCCTCGCCGACAACCTGGCCATCGGCCAGGAGCTGCTGGCGCAGGCCGCCGCCGCCAAGATCATCCTCGAGGTCGAGATCACCCCGACCGGCGGCGAGGAGGACGGCGTCACCCACGAGATCAACGATGAGCTGTACACCACGGTCGACGACGCGCTGCGCACCGCCGAGGCGCTCGGCCTGGGCGAGAAGGGCCGCTACCTGCTGGCTGCCTCCTTCGGCAACGTCCACGGCGTCTACAAGCCGGGCAACGTCGTCCTGCGCCCCGAGCTGCTGAAGGACCTGCAGCAGGGCGTGGGCGAGAAGTACGGCAAGACCTCGCCGTTCGACTTCGTCTTCCACGGCGGCTCCGGCTCCACGGCCGAGGAGATCGCCACCGCGCTGGAGAACGGCGTCGTGAAGATGAACCTCGACACCGACACCCAGTACGCCTTCACCCGCCCCGTCGCGGACCACATGTTCAAGAACTACGACGGCGTCCTGAAGGTCGACGGCGAGGTCGGCTCCAAGAAGACCTACGACCCGCGCACCTGGGGCAAGTCCGCCGAGGCCGGTATGGCCAAGCGTGTCTCCGAGGCCTGCGCGGCCCTGCGCTCCACGGGCACCAAGCTGAAGTAAGGGCGCTCTGTACGCAGCCGGGCCCGGCACCCCCTTCGCGGGGTGCCGGGCCCGATGCATGTCCCAGAAGGTTCCATCGTGAGCGCCCAGATCCGTGCCCTCCGCCGACTCGTCCGAGCCGGGAGCGGCTGGGATGATCCGGGTATGGACAACAGTCCGGGTGACAGTCCGGGGGGTATCCGGCTCTCCACGGCCACCGGCCGTTGGGTGATTCTCACGACCGTGCTCGGGTCCAGCATGGCGCTGCTGGACTCGACCGTCGTCAATGTCGCCCTGCCCCGCATCGGGGAGGACCTCGACACCGACATGGCGGTCCTCCAGTGGACCGTCAACGCCTACACGCTCACTCTGGCCGGACTGATCCTGCTCGGCGGGGCGCTCGGCGACCGCTACGGGCGGCGGAGGATCTTCGTCCTCGGCACGATCTGGTTCGCCATCGGCTCGCTGCTCTGCGGCCTCGCACCCAACGACCTCCTCCTGGTGGGCGCCCGCGCCTTGCAGGGCATCGGCGCCGCGCTGCTCACGCCGGGGTCGCTCGCCCTGATCCAGGCGAGCTTCCACCCGGACGACCGGGCCCGCGCGGTGGGGCTCTGGTCGGGGCTCGGCGGCGTCGGCGCGGCGGTCGGGCCGTTCCTCGGCGGCTGGCTCGTCGACGGGCCCGGCTGGCGCTGGATCTTCCTGATCAATGTGCCGCTGGCCGCGCTGTGCGTACCGGTCGCACTGAAGCATGTGCCGGAGTCCCGCGACCCGGAGCACCACGGCCGGTTCGATGTGCTGGGGGCGGTGCTCGTCGCGACGGCGCTGGCGATGGTGACGTACGGGCTCATCGCGCCGCAGGTGTGGGTGGGCGTCGCGGGCCTGGTCGTCGGGGTGGCCTTCATGGTGGTCGAGCGGCGCCGGCCGGACCCGATGCTGCCGCCGTCGATCTTCCGCTCACGGCAGTTCACTGCGGTCAACCTGGTGACGATGTGCGTGTACGCGGCCTTCGCCGGGTTCTTCTTCCTGGTCGCCCTGCAACTCCAGGTGGTGTCTGGGTACTCGGCGCTCGGCGCCGGGACCGCGCTGCTGCCCACCACCGTGCTGATGCTGCTCCTGTCCGCGAAATCGGGCGAGTTGGGGGAGCGGATCGGCCCGCGCATCCCGCTCACCGTGGGCCCGCTGCTCTGCGCGGGCGGGATGCTGCTGATGCTGCGCGTGGGCGAGAACGCGTCGTACGTAGGCGATGTGCTGCCCGCGCTGGTGGTGATGGGCCTGGGCATGGTGACCCTGGTCGCGCCGCTGACCGCGACGGTGCTGGCGTCCGTGGAAACCGGGCGGGCGGGGCTCGCGAGCGGCATCAACAACGCGGCGGCCCGCGTGGCCGGTCTGCTCGCGGTGGCGGCGCTGCCGCTGCTGGCCGGGATGGGGCCGGAGGCGTACCGCTCGGCGGAGGAGTTCGGGGAGACGTTCCGGCGGGCGATGCCGATGTGTGCGGGGGTGCTGGTGGTGGGGTCGCTCATCGCCTGGTCGACGGTGCGGAGGGGGGTGCGGGGGGCGGTGGGGCCGCGGCCGGAGTGCAGGGTCAACTGCGGGGTGGTCGCGCCACCGCTGGAGCAGGCGCCGTCGCCCGAGCGCTGACCGGGGCCGCGTGGGCCCACTGACCGGGGCTCCGCCCCGGACCCCCCGCACCGGTTCCACGGATCCTCATGGACCTGTGACACTGGAACCCATGGTCATCCATGAAAATCTGCTGGGGGGACCTCCCCCGACCCACCTGCCCGACGAACCCGAGCCGCGCGAGCTCCTCGCCGCCGGCACGGCCCCGGCCGACGTCGCCGCCAAGTACCCCACTTCCTCGCTGGCCTGGGCCCAGCTCGCCGACGACGCCTTCGAGGGCGGCCGGGTCGTGGAGTCGTACGCCTACGCCCGCACGGGCTACCACCGCGGCCTCGACTCGCTGCGGCGCAGCGGCTGGAAGGGCCACGGCCCGGTGCCGTGGGAGCACGAGCCGAACCGCGGCTTCCTGCGCGCGCTGCACGCGCTGGCCCGCGCGGCTCAGTCGATCGGTGAGCAGGAGGAGTACGAGCGCTGCACGACGTTCCTGCGCGACTCGTCCCAGACCGCGGCGGACACGCTGGGCTGAAGCTGCGGACACGCTGAGTTGAAGATGGAACCGAAGGCCCGTATCCCCTGTCTAGACCACCGGATACGGGCCTTCGGCCTGTCGGATCGCAAGCGTGGGAGGTCTGTCGTGGGCAAACGCGCCGCCGCCCGTCGTGTGCGCAGCCGCAGCCGTAGCCGCGGCAGCAGATCCACCCGCCGCCCGCTAGCCCGGATACTCCCGCTCGGCGCGGCCTTGGTCGTCCTCTCGCTCGGCGGCGGCGCCGCCCTCGCGCACTGGCACGGCACCAAGGAATCCGTGCCCGAGGCGGCCGACGACCCCATCCGCACGCCCGTGTCCCCGCCTGTGACTCCGGAGGTGTCCGACCCGGCCCGCGCCGACCGCTCGATGCCGGACCAAGGCCGTACGCCCCCCTCCTACCGGCCGCCGAAGCAGCCGCCGGTCAAGGTCCCCGCATCCGGCGCGGGCACCTTCACCACCGCGCAGGCATCCGGCAGCGCCGCCGGTTCGGGCCCGCTGCGCCGCTACCGCGTCCAGGTCGAGGACGGCATCGACATCTCCGCGAAGGACGCCGCAGCCGAGATCCAGCAGATCCTCGCCCACCCGCGCGGCTGGGCCGCGCACGGCCGTGGCTCCTTCCAGCTGGTCTCAGGCGACGCCAAAGCCGACTTCGTGATCAGGATCGCCACGCCGTCCACCGCGGACCAGCTCTGCCTGGCGCAGGGCTTCGACACCGGCGGCGAGCTGAACTGCGAGACCGCCGACGGCGTCGTGGTGAATCTGCGCCGCTGGATGCTGGGCTCGCCGACGTTCGCCGGCCCGGCCGCGGAGTACCGGCATCTGATCATCAACCACGAGGTCGGGCACGAAATAGGCAACCGCGAGCACCTGGGCTGCCCGGGCCCGGGCAGGCTCGCGCCGGTGATGATGCAGCAGATCAAGGGGCTGAACGGCTGTCGGTCCAATGCCTGGCCGTACGACGAGGACGGGACGTACATCACAGGCCCGACGCTCTGACCTGCCCAATGACCCCCGGCTTATGATGCCCGTGGGGACCGGGGCTCCCGAGCCAACAGGAAGGGGCGGACCGCTACCCGGACACGTCGAGGAGACAGCAATGTCACATGACGCGGCCCCGAACCTGGATTTCGCGGGCACCACTCCGTACGAGGACTATGTCCAGGCGGACGTTCTCACCCACCTCCAGAAGCCGCTCTCGGACGACCCGGGAGAGATGGTCTTCCTCGTCACCACGCAGGTGATGGAGCTGTGGTTCACCGTGATCGTCCACGAGTGGGAGACGGCGGCGCGCGCCCTGCGCGAGGATGATCTGCCGGTCGCCCTCGCCGCGCTGAAGCGCAGCACGTACGAACTCGAGTCGCTCAACGCCTCCTGGAAGCCGCTCGCACATCTGACGCCCGCCCAGTTCAACGCGTACCGCAGCGCTCTGGGCGAGGGTTCCGGCTTCCAGTCCGCGATGTACCGGCGGATGGAGTTCCTGCTCGGCGAGAAGTCCGCCTCCATGCTGGTGCCGCACCGGGGCGCGCCGCGCGTCCACGCGGAGCTGGAGAAGGCGCTGCAGGAGCCGAGCCTGTACGACGAGGTGCTGCGACTGCTCGCGCGGCGCGGGCTGCCGGTGCCGTCCTCGGTCCTCGACCGGGATCTCTCGCAGAAGTACGAGCCGTCGGAGGAGATCGAGGAGATCTGGGCCGCGGTGTACGGCGGCGCGGACCAGGACACCGAACTGGTGCGCATCGGCGAGGCGCTGACGGATGTCGGCGAGCTGGTGTGGCGCTGGCGCAACGACCATCTGGTGGCGACGCGGCGGGCGATGGGCTCGAAGGCGGGTACCGGCGGTTCGGCGGGGGTGGCCTGGCTGGAGAAGCGGGCCCGCAAGAACGTCTTCCCGGAGCTGTGGACGGCGCGCAGCCATGTCTGAGTCACTGGCCGCGAAGGCCGCGGCGCTGGACGCCGCAGACGAACTGGCCGGGGCGCGCAAGCTGTTCGCGCTCGACGAGACGGTCTATCTGGACGGAAACTCCCTCGGTGCGCTGCCGGCGCATGTGCCCGAGCGGGTCGCGGATGTGGTGACCCGGCAGTGGGGCGAGCTGCGGATCCGCTCGTGGGACGAGAGCGGCTGGTGGACGGCGCCGGAGCGGATCGGTGACCGGATCGCACCGCTGGTGGGCGCGGGCCCGGGCCAGGTGGTGGTCGGCGACTCCACAAGTGTCAACGTTTTCAAGGCGGTTGTGGGCGCGGTACGGCTGTGCGGGGACGACTCCCGTACGGACGTCGTGGTCGACGCGACGACCTTCCCCACAGACGGCTACATCGCCGAGTCGGCGGCCCGCCTGACGGGCAAACGCCTGGTCCCGGTCGCGCCTGCCGACCTGCCCGGCGCGCTCGGCCCTCGTACGGCGGTCGCGCTGCTCAACCACGTCGACTACCGCACCGGCCGTCTCCACGACCTGCCGTCCCTCACGGCGGCGATCCACGAGGCGGGCGCCCTCGCGGTCTGGGACCTCTGCCACACGGCGGGTGCCCTCCCGGTCGGCCTGGACGCCCACGGCGTGGACCTGGCGGTCGGCTGCACCTACAAGTACCTGAACGGCGGCCCGGGTTCACCGGCCTATCTGTACGTCGCCCAGCGCCACCAGGCCGCTTTCGACTCCCCGCTGCCGGGCTGGAACTCGCACACGGACCCGTTCGCGATGACGGCCGACTTCACGCCGGCGCCGGGCGCGATCCGCGGCCGGGTCGGGACGCCCGACATCGTGTCGATGCTGGCCCTGGAGGCGGCGCTCGACGTCTGGGACGGCGTCTCGATCGACTCGGTACGGGCGAAGAGCCTGGCGCTGACGGACTTCTTCCTGGAGTGCGTCGAGTCGTACGTCCCGGAGGGCCGGGTCACCTCCCTGACCCCGTCGGCCCACGCATCGCGCGGCAGCCAGATCGCGCTGCGCTGCGCGGACGCCCCTTCGGTGATGGAGAAGCTGATCGCCCGCGGGGTGGTGGGCGACCTGCGCAGGCCGGACGTGCTGCGGTTCGGGTTCACGCCGCTGTATGTGGGCTTCGGCGACACAGAGCGGGCGGCTGCGGTTCTGGCGGAGGTTCTTGCCGCCTGACGCCGCGCTGAGCCGACCAGCGGGAGACTGGTACCGTCCCCGCTGGTCAGCTCAATTTCGCGGTCAACTTCGCGGCCAGTTCCGCAGTCGGTTCCGCGGTCAGTTCCGCAGTCGGTTCCGCGGTCAGTTCCGCCACTCCGTCGGAAGGTTGGAGCAGCAATGCCGGACCCCGTCGCCCGTGACGCCGCCGAGGCCGAGTCGGTCTTTTCGCATCCTGCCGTCGCGCCGGACGCCTCCGTCGCGTACGGGGAGCATCCCGACCAGGTCGTCGACTTCTATGCGCCGCGCGGGGAGCAGGCCAGTGCGCCTCTCGTCGTCGTGCTGCACGGTGGGGCGTGGCGGGCAGCGTACGACCGGCAGCATGTCACTCCCTTCGCGGACTTTCTGGCCCGGCGTGGGCTCGCAGTCGCCAATGTCGAGTACCGGCGGGGGAGCGAGATTCCGCAGCAGCGGGGGAGCGGGCCGGTGGCCGGGCGGTGGCCGGAGACGTTCGACGATGTCGCCGCCGCGATGGACGCGCTGCCCGGGCTCGCCCGGCGGGCGCTGCCGCAGGCGGATGTCCGGCGCATCGTGGTGACGGGGCATTCCGCGGGCGGACAGCTCGCACTGTGGGCCGCCGCGCGGCATGTGCTGCCCGTCGGGTCGCCGTGGCGGCTGGCCGCGCCGCCCGCGCTGCGCGGGGTCGTCGCGCTCGCGCCGATCGCGGACTTCGCGCAGGCCGTCCAGCTCGATGTGTGCGGCGGCGCGGTGGTCCAACTCCTGGGCGGGGAGGAGGAGTTCGAGTCGAGGAGCGCGCACGCCGATCCGGCGGCGCTGCTGCCCACCGGCATCGCCACCACCGTCGTGCAGGGGCGCGTCGACATCGTCGTGCCGTACGCCGTCTCCGAGTCGTACGTCGACGCCGCGGCGAAGGCCGGGGAGACCGTCGGGCTCACGCTCCTCGAAGAGGTCGGGCACTTCCCGCTCATCGACCCGGCCGCGGACGCGTGCGCGGTTGTCGTGGAAGAGATCGCCCAGCTCGCCTGGTGAGTACCCGTAATACTTCGGAGCTACCTCACAGGTGCGCTCTCCAGCGGGACGCCGACCACCGGCCGTGATCCATAACTTCTGTTCCAGAGACAGCGTCTGGAACGGAAGGAAGAAACCTCATGGCGTCCCGCCTGCGTCGTACCCTGCTCGCCGCGCTCGTCACCGCCGCGGTGGCCGTGCCGGTGTCGGCGGCGGCGCGGCCCGCAGCCGTCCCCGCGCCCGCCCCGGTCGCGCTCGCGCCGGTCACCGCCGCCGAACTGCCCGCTCTCGGCGACCGCTACGCAGCCAACCGCGGCAATATCCGCGAGGCCGCGCGGACGGCCGCCGACCACGGCGACCGGGGAAGGGCCGCCCGGCTGCGCGTCATGGCGGACCCGACGCGGCACTTCCTCACCTTCGACGGGCGTGACGGCGGCCGCACCGCCGAGGTGTTCGGCGATCTCGCGGGCGCCGAGCGGATCGCCGTACTGGTGCCGGGCTCGGACACCAACCTCGATACGTACGAACGCTTCCGGGCCGGAGCTGCCGCCCTCCACGGCGAACTGGGCGGCCGCGCGGCGGTCGTCGCCTGGCTGGGCTATGCCACGCCGGGGACCGTCAGCCCCGAGGTCCTGACCGAGGGGCGCGCGGAGGGAGCGGCAGGCAAACTGCGTTTATTCATACGCGAGTTGGTAGGCGCAAGGCCCGATGCGCGAGTCAGCCTCCTCTGTCATTCGTACGGCTCCGTCGTCTGCGGGCGCGCCGCCGCCTCCGTCGACGTCGCCGACATCGTCCTCTACGGCAGCCCGGGCGCGGGTGTCGATCACGTGGCCGAGCTGCGCACCCGCGCCGCCGTCTGGGCAGGTCGCGGCAGCGACGACTGGATCGCGGACGTTCCGCACCTACGGCTCGAACTCCTCGGTACCACGGTGGGATTCGGCGCCGACCCCGTCTCGCCCGGCTTCGGCGCGCGCACCTTCGACGCGGGCGACGGCGGGCACAGCGACTACCTGAAGCCCGGCTCCCCGTCCCTGCGCAACCTCGCCCGGATCGTCCTCGGCCGCGCAAGGGAGGGCACCCATGTGTGAGTTGGCACGCCGTATCGACGCGGCCACCCCGCCCGACCGGGACCGTGCCGTCGACGCCCTGCGCGCGCTCGCGATCCTCGGGGTGGTCCTCGGCCACTGGTTGGTCACCGCCCTCGTCACCGACGGCGGCGGCGTGCTCCACGGCGCCAGCCCGCTCCAGCACATGCCGTGGCTGAGCCCGGTCTCCTGGATCTTCCAGACCCTGGCAGTCTTCTTCCTGGTCGGTGGGTATGTGGCGGCCAAGAGCCGTGCCGCGGCGCGGGCCCGCGGCACCGGCTACCGGCAGTGGCTGGCTACCCGCCTGGCCCGGCTCTTCGCGCCGGTCGCGGCCGTCCTCGTGCTGTGGGCGGTCGCCGCGATCGGGATGCTCGCCACGGGCGCGGGCCTTGAGACCGTACGCACCCTGCTGACCCTCGCCCTCTCCCCGCTCTGGTTCCTGCTGGTCTTCGCCGCGCTCACCGCCGCCACCCCGCTCGTCGCCAGGCTGCATCCGCTCTGGCCGCTCGCCGTCGTCCTCCACATCGACCTGTTCCGTTTCGGCTTCGGCGGACCGGCCTGGCTGGGCTGGATCAATGTGGCCGTGGGCTGGCTGGTCCCGTGCTGCCTCGGCGCGGCCTGGGCCCGCGGCGGACTGCGGGGCCGTGCGATCCGATGGGCGCTGCTGCTCGGCGGCGGCGCCGCCACCGCCGCACTCGTCCTGTGGGCCGGCTATCCCGCGTCCATGGTCGGGGTGCCCGGCGCCGAGATCTCCAACCTCAACCCGCCGACCCTCGCCGCCGTTGCCTTCGGGCTCGCCCAGTGCGGAGCGGCCCTGCTGCTGCTCGGCCCGCTGCGCAGGGTGCTTCAAAGACCCGCGGCCTGGGCGGCGGTGGCACTGGTCAACCTCTCGGCGATGACCGTCTTCCTCTGGCACCAGACCGCGCTGATGGCGGTCACCACGACAGGCCTGCTCGCGGGCGCGCTTCCCGGACTGCACACCGCACCCGACAGCCCGGGCTGGGTGCTGGCCCGGCTTGCCTGGCTACCGGTCTTCGCGCTTGCGCTGTCGGTCTGCTGGGGTGCGTTCCGGCTGTACGAACAGGGGCGGCGGCCCGCCCGCCCGAAGGTGGTGCGCGATGCCTAGGCTTCATCCTGTGGCGGACGAAGACAACCTCAACAGATGGGAGCGCGCGGCTCTGCGCCCTCCTGAGCTGTGGAACTTCGAAGCGATGCCGCTTCCGCCGATGGCCCGCCCCCGCTGGCTCCGCCGGCTGCCGCATGTCCTGATCGGCTACGGCGCCCTCACCCTGGCGATCCTCGGTTCCGACGAACTGGTCCATCAGTTCCGCCTGCACGGGCAGTACGGCATCCCGCTCGGCGTCGCCACCGCCGCCGTGGTCGGGTACGCGATGCGCCGGCCGCTGGCCGCTTGGTGGATGTCGCTGGGGATCGCCGTACTGACCGCGTTCGCCGTGGCCGGCCAACTGCCCGGCGGGCAGCCCTGGCCGTGGACCGTACCGGGTGTCATCGCCAACGCGGCCGTGCTGTTCCTTCTCGCCCTGCGCGTCCGGACCCGGATCGCCGTCAAGGCCCTGGTGGTCACCGTCGGGGTCGGGTTCGTCCTCGACGCCTTCGGGCTCGGGATGCCTCCGTACAACTCGTCGGCCGCGACGGCCGCACTCGTGTACGCGGTCGTGGTCCTCGTCGGTGTATCGCTGCACGGCCGCCGCGAGGCCCGTGACCGGCTCGCCGAGCAGGAGTCGCTCACCGCCGAGGAGCGGTCCCGGCGCACGCTGCTCGAAGAGCGCAACCGGATCGCCCGCGAGCTGCACGATGTCGTCGCCCACCACATGTCGGTGATCTCCATCCAGGCGCAGGTCGCCCCGCACCTCGTGCAGAATCCGTCCGACGAGCTCAAGGAGAACCTGGAGGGCATCCGCGAGAACGCCCTCGAAGCGCTCACCGAACTCCGCCGCGTGCTCGGCGTGTTGCGGTCCGAGAACCCGGAAGGCGCACCGCACGCACCGCAGCCCACCCTCGACCGGCTGGACTCCCTCGTCGAGAATGTCCGCAGCGCAGGGCTGAGCATCACCACCGACAGCTCCGGCGAGCCGCACCCGCTGTCGCCCGGCGTCGAACTGTCGGCGTACCGGATCATCCAGGAGGCGCTCAGCAATGCGATACGGCACGCGCCCGGTTCCGAGGTACGCGTGGAGATCGTGTACAAGCCGAGCGTGCTGGGTGTCCGGGTGATCAACACCGCTCCGGCGAAGCCCGCCCCGCCGTCCCCCGGTGCAGGCCATGGTCTGCTCGGCATGCGCGAGCGTGCCGCCATGCTCGGCGGCGGCCTCGCCGCGGGACGCACCCCCGACGGCGGCTACGAAGTCACCGCACACCTGCCCCTGCAAGTCTCGAAGGACAACGCATGACGATCCGGGTGGTGATCGCCGACGATCAGGCGATGGTCCGGCAGGGCTTCACGGTGCTGCTCAATGCCGAGCCGGGCATCGAGGTGATCGGCCAGGCCGTGGACGGCCGCGAGGCGGTCTCCAAGGTCGCCGAACTCGGCCCCGACGTCGTCCTGATGGACATCCGGATGCCCGAGCTCGGCGGCATCGAGGCAACCCGCCGGATCACCCGGACCCCGGGTGCCACCGTCAAGGTCCTCGTGCTGACCACGTTCGACCTGGACGAGTACGTCTACGAGGCGCTGCGCGCGGGCGCGTCCGGCTTTCTGCTGAAGGACGCCTCCGCCGGTCAACTCGCCGAAGCGGTACGGGTGGTGGCGGCCGGCGACGCGCTGCTCTCGCCGAACATCACCAAGCGGCTGATCACCGAGTTCTCCCGGACGGCCGGTGCGCCGCGCACCCCGCTCAAGGAGCGCGTCGGGGATCTGACGGAGCGTGAGACGGAGGTGCTCAACCTGATCGCACAGGGCCTGTCGAACGCGGAGATCGCCGCGCGGCTGGTGGTGGCGGAGCAGACCGTGAAGACGCATGTGAGCCGGATCCTGGTGAAGCTGGGGCTGCGCGACCGTACGCAGGCGGCGGTTTTCGCGTACGAGACGGGACTCATACGTCCCACCGGCTACTGAACCCACGGCCTTGCCTTGCGGACAGAAGCTGACCGCAAGCCCTCCTACGTTGGTCACATGACGAATCGAGAGAGCACCGAAGGAATCGTCCTGGTCACCGGAGCAACCGGAACCGTTGGCCGCCAGGTCGTCGCCGAACTCCTCCGCCGTGGACACTCCGTCCGTGCCCTGACCCGTGACCCCGCCAAGGCGGACTTTCCGGACGGCGTCGAGGTTGTGCAGGGCGATCTCACCGACCCCGAATCCCTCGCAGCCGCTCTGGAGGACGTGACCGGCCTTCATCTGATCACCTTCGGCGGGCCGTACTTCGCCCCTCTGGAGACCGGTCCACAGATCCTCGAACTGGCCCGCAAAGCGGGTGTCCGCCGGGTCACCGTGCTGCACGGCGGCGGCCCCAGCCTGCTGGAGGACGCGGTGCGGGCTGGGGGCCCCTCCCACGCCGAAGGCTGTGGGGGAAACTTCGCGTGGACCGTGGTCATGCCGGTGGAGTTCATGTCGAACGCGCTGGAGTGGGCGGACGGTATTCGCGGCGACGACGCGGTGCGGGAGCCGTTCACCGGCCGACTGAGCGCGATGGTCCACGAGGGCGACATCGGCGCGGTCGCCGCGGTCGCGCTCACCGAGGACGGCCACGGCGGCAAGGAGTACGTGATCACCGGCCCGGAGGTGCTGACCCTGAAGGACAAGACGGACGCCCTCGCGGCTGCCCGCGGCCGGGAGATCCGGCTCGTCGAGCTGAGCGAGGAGCAGGCGGTCGAGAAGTGGCGGGCGTCCGGCCAGCCGGACGAGGTGATCGGCTTCCTGCTGGAGGCGTACGGGAACACACCGCTCGTCGGACGTACCGTCGTCGACACCGTCGAGAAGGTCACGGGGCGCCCGGCGCGGACCTTCGCCCAGTGGGCGGCGGAGCACGCGGACGCGTTCCGCGCGTAAGCGCTGTCCCGTACCGCCCGTACCACCTGTATCGCTTCGTATCGCTTCGTAGCGACTCGTAGCGCCTCGTAGTACTCAGGACGGACGCGGCAGGATCCGCAGCGATGCTGACGACCGCGTCCGTCCTTCCGCTTACCGTTCTGTACGTGACCGAGAAGACCCGCAGCCCCGAGTTCCACCTGGCCATTGGGGCCCTGAGCGGCCTCCGCCAGGACCTCTTCCACGATGCCCTCGCCTACCGCCCCCTGCCGCGCAGGCGGACGGACGGGCCGATCACCCGCCGGCTCCCGGGCCGGATACGCGAGTACGCGGGGTGGACCCCGCACGCCGTGCTCGTGGTCGTGGCGTTCTTCGTGCTGCTCATGGCGTCTGTTTCCGGCGACAGCGAGGGCGCGGGGTTCGAATTCGTCCTGACCGGGTTCGTCCCCGCCGCCGCGGTGGTGATGACGCTGCTCAGGCCGGTCGGCGCATGGTGGCTCTCCCTGCTCAGCACACCCGTCGTCGGCGTGCTGGCCCACTACTGGGACGGCTGGCCGTGGACGCCCAGCTCCTTCCTGTCGCACCTGACGGTGATGACGGTGGTGGCGCTGCGGACCCGGCCGCGGACCGCGGCCTGGATGTGGGTGCTGACCGGGGTGTACGGAACCTTCTCCGAGGTCGTGATCTCCCGTGGTGGCAGCTCCGACACCCCGCAGATGCTCTTCTTCTCTGCGCTGGTGCTGCTGGCGACGACCGTGCTGCAGGTACGCCGCGAGGCGAAGCAGGAGGTCGCGGCGCAGCAGACGGTCACGGCCGTCGAGCGCGACAGGCGCACACTCCTCGAGGAGCGCACGACCATCGCCCGCGAGCTGCACGACGTGGTGGCCCACCACATGTCGGTGGTCGCGATCCAGGCGGAGGCCGCGCCCTACCGGGTGGAGAACCCGCCACCCGAGCTGGAGAAGGCCTTCGCCACGATCCGCGAGAACGCGGTGGCGGCGCTGACCGAGCTGCGCCGGGTCCTCGGTGTCGTAAGGGCGGAGGACTACCAGGCCCCCGACGCCCCGCAGCCGGTGCTCGCCGACATCGAGAACCTGCTCTCCAACGTCCGCGAGGCGGGGCTGGAGGTGGAGAAGACGGTGACAGGCGCGGTCCGCGATCTGCCGCAGGGCGTCGAGCTGTCGGCGTACCGGATCATCCAGGAGGCGCTCAGCAACGCGCTGCGCCACGCGCCCGGGTCCTCGGCGAAGGTCGAGATCTCCTACGTACTCGGCGGCCTCGGCCTGCGCATCGTGAACACCGCGCCCCAGGGCCTGGTCAAGCCGTCGCCGGGTGCGGGCCACGGCATCACGGGCATGCGGGAGCGGGTGACGATGCTGAGCGGCGAGATGACCGCGGAGTCGACGCAGGACGGCGGCTACCAGGTGACCGCCTTCATCCCCGTCGCAGCCGTCCCCACCGACGCCGCCCCCGCCACCGCCACCGAGGAGCCGTCATGACGATCCGCGTCCTTGTCGTCGACGACCAGATGATGGTCCGCGAGGGCTTCTCGGTCCTGCTGAACGCGATGCCCGACATCGAGGTCGTCGGCGAGGCGGTGAACGGCCGCGAGGCGATCGCCAAAGTGGCCGAACTCGCGCCCGACGTGGTGCTGATGGACATCCGTATGCCGGAGCTGAACGGCATCGAGGCGACCCGCGAGATCGCCGCCGCGCACGCCGGGTCCAAGGTGCTGGTGCTGACGACGTTCGACCTCGACGAGTACGTGTACCAGGCGCTGCGCGCGGGGGCGTCCGGCTTCCTGCTGAAGGACGCGTCCGCGCGTCAGCTCGCCGACGGTGTACGGGTGGTGGCGGCGGGCGAGGCGCTGCTGGCACCGACGGTCACACGCCGTCTGATCACGGAGTTCTCGAAGCTCTCCCAGAACCCGCGCCCGCCGGCCCTGGCCCAGGTGGGCGATCTGACGGAGCGCGAGACGGAGGTGCTGGTGCTGATCGCGCAGGGTCTGTCGAACGCGGAGATCGCCTCGCACTTGGTGGTCGCGGAGTCGACGATCAAGACGCATGTGAGCAGGGTGCTGGTGAAGCTGGGGTTGCGGGACCGGACGCAGGCGGCGGTGTTCGCGTACGAGGCGAGGCTGGTCACGCCGGGCTGAGCGTTCCCCCGGGGCTGAATCAAGCCCGTTGGGGGTCCCCCCGGACGAAGTCTGGGGGAGTTTGAGGACAACGCCCGAAGGGCGTACGGGGGTCTGGGGGCTTGCCCCCAGTTACGGGAAGGGGCGGGACTGGGGAAAGAACATCCCGCCGGGTAGCGTCAGCCCATGGCCGACTTCGCCCCCTGGTCACCCGCATTCGTCGCCGACCCCTACCCCGCCTACGCCGAGCTCCGCGCCCGCGGACGCGTGCACTACTACGAGCCCACCCGCCAGTGGCTGATCCCCCACCACGCCGACGTCTCCGCGCTGCTGCGCGACCGCCGGCTCGGGCGGACGTACCTGCACCGTTTCACGCACGAGGAGTTCGGGCGTACGTCCACGCCCGCCGCGCACGAGCCGTTCCACACGCTCAACGACTACGGGATGCTCGACCTCGAAGCCCCCGACCACACCCGCATCCGGCGTCTCGTGTCGAAGGCCTTCACGCCGCGCACCGTCGAGGCGCTCGTGCCCACCGTGCGCAGGCTCGCGGCCGAGCTTGTCGCCGGGCTCAAGGACAACGGCGGGGGCGATCTGCTCGCCGAGGTCGCCGAGCCGCTGCCGGTCGCCGTCATCGCGGAGATGCTCGGGATTCCGCCCGCCGACCGCGCGCTGCTGCGGCCCTGGTCGGCGGACATCTGCGGGATGTACGAGCTGAATCCGTCCGAGGAGACCGCCGCCCGCGCGGTCCGCGCCTCGGTCGAGTTCAGCGCGTACCTACGGGAGTTGATCGCCGAGCGGCGCACGGCGACCGGCGATGACCTGATCTCCGCGCTCATCGCCGCGCACGACGAGGGAGACCGGCTGAGCGAGCAGGAGATGATCTCCACCTGTGTGCTGCTGCTGAACGCGGGCCACGAGGCGACGGTCAACACCACCGCGAACGGCTGGTGGACCCTCTTCCGCAACCCCGACCAGCTCGCCGCCCTCCGCGCCGACCACACACTTCTGTCCACAGCTGTGGAGGAGCTGATGCGGTACGACACCCCGCTCCAGCTGTTCGAACGCTGGGTACTCGACGACATCGAGATCGACGGGACCCTCGTCCCGCGCGGCTCCGAACTCGCTCTGCTCTTCGGCTCGGCCAACCGGGACCCGGAGAAGTTCGAGAACCCGGACACCCTCGACCTCGCCCGCGCCGACAACCCGCACGTCAGCTTCGGCGCGGGCATCCACTACTGCCTCGGCGCGCCGCTTGCGCGTATCGAACTGGCAGCGTCGTTCGGGGAGTTGCTGCGGGAGGCGCCGACGATGCGGCTTGCGGCGGAGCCGGAGTGGAAGGCGGGGTTTGTGATCCGGGGCGTGAAGGAGCTGCGGGTCGAGCTGTGACCTTCCCCCACCCCGCCCCTTCCCGTAACCGGGGGGCAAGCCCCCCCGGCCCCCGTACGGCCTCCGGCCGTGTCCTCAATCGCCGGACGGGCTCCAATGGAGCCCCTGGGGGTCCCCGGACGAAGTCTGGGGGAGATTGAGGAGCGGGGTCCGGGGCGGAGCCCGAAATTAAGCCCCGCCGGCGTTTGAGGCGCGGGGGTCCGGGGCCGAGCCCCGAAAACCAGCCCCGCCCGGCGATTGAGGCGCCGGGGCCGGGGCGGAACCGGTTGCCGGGGCCGTCAGGTCTGCATGTCCCGCCTGCGCAGACCCACCAGCCCCGCCACGACCAGCGCCCCGCCCACCACCGTCAGGATCAGCACCGGCGCCCACCGCATCTCCGGCCCCGGCAGCGACGGCAGATGCTCGAACGGCGACAGGGTCATCACCGACTGCGGCAGCGCAGGCCAACCCCAGCCCGTCGGCCGGAATTCAAGCCGGTCCGGCGCTCGAGGACGCCCGGAATCCAAGCCCGTTCGGCGTTTGAGGACGTCCCGTCTGTCGGACGGCCCGGGCAAATCAAGCCCGTCCGGCGTTTGAGGACAAACCGGCAGCCGGACGGCCCCGGCTAACCCCCCGCGCCCGCCACCACCGCCCCCGACGGCAGCGTCAACCCCCACGCCCCCGCCCGCAGCGTCCACGTCCGCGTCCTCACCGGCCCCGTCACCAACGCGTCCGCCCGGTAGCGGAAGTCCGCGCCCGAGACCGTCACCGTCAAGGCGCGAGCCATGACCGGCTCCGCATGCGCGCCGTGCCGGACGACCACCTCCGCGCGCCCGTCGCCCGCCCGCACCGTCACCGCCTCCACCACCCGGTCCAGGTCCGTCAGCAGCACCCCGTCCGCCTCCACCCGCAACCGGTGCGTCCGCACCACCGCAGCCGGCGGCGTGCGGACCAGCGTGCGGACCAGCGAGCGGCAGGTGCCCCACACCGACACGCCGTTCGCCCCGGGAGCCGCCCGCGCCGACGCCGCCGGGATCGACAGATCCCCCAGCACGACCCCGTCGCTCTCGTCCACCAGCAGGTCAAGGCGGCGTACGGCTCCGTCGAGCACCGCCCGCGCCGCCGCCACCGCCCCCCGGGGCACGCCCAGCGAATGCGCCAGTTCCACGGAGGCGGACGGCCCCACCGGAACCAGTGCCAGCGCCCCGTCACCCAGCCAGCGATCCCGGTGCAGCAGCGCCACCGCACGCAGCAGCGCCCGGTCGTCACCGATCACCACCGGCCGTCGCGACCCCCTGCGGGCCAGTGCCCGCGCGAATTCCTCCGGCCCCTCGGGGAGGCAGATTTTCGCCTCCGACCCGCCACACAGCACATCTTTCGCGATCCGCACGGACTCGCCGTCACTTCGGCGGGCGACCGGGTCGATGACCACCAGTAGCTGGTCGTGAGCCGACACCTCGGTCCTTCCTCGGGTAGCATCTTTGTGCAAGAGCCCCTTGCGCTATTGCGCCAGGGGCTTCGTCTATTCCGGGGCAACCGGTCCGAAGACTCAGGCACGGCTCAGGCCCCCTGACCTTGGTCTTGCCCCGCCCGGAAGGGGTGTACGCCTGTGCCCGCACTTGTGCTGCTCGGTGCTCAGTGGGGTGACGAAGGCAAGGGAAAGGCCACCGACCTGCTCGGTGGATCCGTGGATTATGTAGTGCGCTATCAGGGCGGCAACAATGCCGGCCACACGGTCGTCGTGGGCGATCAGAAGTATGCGCTCCATCTCCTCCCTTCCGGAATCCTCTCGCCGGGATGTACTCCGGTCATCGGCAACGGCGTCGTCGTGGATCCGGCGGTTCTGCTCTCCGAGCTGAGCGGGCTGAACGACCGTGGCATCGACACGTCCAAGCTGCTGATCAGCGGTAACGCGCATTTGATCACTCCGTACAACGTCACCCTCGACAAGGTGACGGAACGGTTCCTCGGCAAGCGGAAGATCGGCACGACCGGCCGCGGCATCGGCCCGACCTACGCCGACAAGATCAACCGCACCGGCATCCGCGTCCAGGACCTCTACGACGAGTCGATCCTGGAGCAGAAGGTCGAGGCGGCGCTCGAGTCCAAGAACCAGCTCCTCGCCAAGGTCTACAACCGCCGCGCCATCGAGGCCGGCAAGATCGTCGAGGAGATGCTCCAGTACGCGGAGCAGATCAAGCCGTACGTCGCCGACACCACGCTGATCCTGAACAACGCGATCGACGAGGGCAAGGTCGTCCTCTTCGAGGGCGGCCAGGGCACGCTGCTCGACGTCGACCACGGCACGTATCCCTTCGTCACCTCGTCGAACCCGACCGCGGGCGGCGCCTGCACCGGCGCCGGCGTCGGCCCGACGAAGATCAGCCGGGTCATCGGCATTCTCAAGGCGTACACGACCCGCGTCGGCGCGGGCCCGTTCCCGACGGAGCTCTTCGACGAGGACGGCGAGGCGCTGCGCCGCATCGGCGGCGAGCGGGGCGTGACCACCGGCCGTGACCGCCGCTGCGGCTGGTTCGACGCGGTCATCGCGCGGTACGCGACCCGGGTCAACGGCCTCACCGACTTCTTCCTCACCAAGCTGGACGTGCTGACCGGCTGGGAGCAGATCCCGGTGTGTGTCGCGTACGAGATCGACGGCAAGCGTGTCGAGGAGCTCCCGTACTCCCAGACTGACTTCCACCACGCGAAGCCGGTGTACGAGTACCTGCCGGGCTGGTCCGAGGACATCACCAAGGCGAAGACCTTCGCGGACCTGCCGAAGAACGCGCAGGACTATGTGAAGGCGCTGGAGGAGATGTCGGGCGCGCCGATCTCGGCGATCGGGGTCGGCCCGGGCCGTACCGAGACGATCGAGATCAACTCGTTCCTCTCGTAGGACACATAGGTGAGCGCCCCCAGGGACCCGTCCCCGGGGGTGCTCACGCGTCTCAAGCCAGGCGCGTGTCCCGCCCGGCCTTCTCCCACGCCGTGACATCCGCGCGCACGAGGTCGAGGTGGCCCAGGATCGCGTCGATCGCGTCGTCACCCAGCGCCAGCCGCAGCGGCGTCTCCTCCGCGTCCAGGGCGGCGAGGATCGCGGCCGCGGCCTTCGCCGGGTCGCCCGGCTGCGTACCGTTCCCGCTCTCGACCATCCGCCGGGTCGCCGCGACCGTCTCCGCGTAGTCCGCCGTCTCGGTGATCGCCTCGCTGGCGCTTCTGTTGCCGAACAGGCTGGTGCGGAAGGCCCCCGGTTCCACGATCAGCACCTTGATGCCCAGTCGCCCCACCTCGTCGGCCAGCGCCTCGGACAGGCCCTCCAGCGCAAATTTGGTGGCGCTGTACGCCGAGAAACCGGCGAAGGACATCTGCCCGCCCACACTGCTCAGCTGCACGATCGCCCCGGAGCGGCGAGCGCGCATGTGCGGCAATACGGCCCGGATCAGCGCGGCGGGTCCGAAGACGTGGACGTCGAAGAGCGAGCGCAGCTCGGCGTCGGTGGTCTCCTCGACCGCGCCGACATGCGTGCGGCCTGCGTTGTTGACCAGTACGTCGATCCGTCCGTGCCGGTCGGTCACGTCCCGTACGACGGCCTCGACGGCGGCCGTGTCCGTGACATCCAGGGCGAGCGCCTCCACCTGGCCGGGGTGGGCGGCGGCCACCTCGTCCAGCCTGGCGATGCGGGCGGGCGGTGGCGACGACGACATCGCCGGCGGCAACCGCCGCCTCGGTGATTGCCCGGCCGAAGCCGCTGTTCGCTCCCGTGATCAGCCAGACCTTGCTCATCGCTTTCTCCCTCGTCTTCATCGCGTTCCTGGGTACGCAACCACCTTGCGCCGTCCTGCGATTGGCCGTCCAAGACCTGTCGTGATAACCAATGGTTATGGACGTGCACGGACGGGATCTCCGGTACTTCGTGGCCGTGGCGGAGGAGCTCCACTTCACCCGCGCGGCCGAGCGGCTGTTTGTGTCGCAGCCCGCGCTGAGCAAGCAGATCAGGATGCTGGAGCGGCAGCTCGGCGCACCGCTGTTCGAGCGTGACCGTCAGGGGGTGCGGCTGACCCCGGTCGGTACGGCGCTGCTGCCGCACGCCCGCGATGTGCTGGCCCGCTGGAGTGCCGCCGAAGACGCGGTCGCGCGCGCGACGGCCGAGCAGCAGGCGACGCTGGTCGTCGGGATGAGCACCAGCCCCGGCCGCGGCGGGCTGCTGCCCGCGATCCGCTCCCGGTTCACCGACGCCCACCCGCACGCCCGCATCAAGCTGCGCCAGGTCGGCTGGGAGGACGCGACGGCGGGGCTCGCGGACGGGACTTGCGACGCGGCATACGTATGGCTGCCGCTCACCGACCCGGACCGCTACCGGTGGTTTGTGGTGGCCACCGAGCCGCGCCTCGTCGCCCTGCCCGAGACACATCCACTGGCCGGGCGCGAGACGGTCGACTTCGCCGATCTGCTGGACGAGCCGTTCCTGGCGCTGCCCGAGAGCACCGGTGAACTGCGCGACTACTGGCTCGCCCTGGACGCCCGCGGCGGCCGCCCGGCCCGTGTCGGCGCCGAGATCGCCAGTACGGAGGAGACGTACGAGGCACTCGTCGACGGCCGCGGGGTGTGCCTGGTGGCCACCGGCAATGCACCGCTGCTCACCCTCGGCGGTGTCGTCACCCGCCCCGTGCGCGGCGTATCGCCGAGTCGGCTGGCGCTGGCGTGGCGGGCGGACGACCACCGTGAGCTGGTGCGCGACTATGCCTTGGCGGCCCAACAGGTCGCCCAGAAATCCAGCCCCGCGGGGGTCCCCCGGACGAAGTCTGGGGGAGATTGACCCGCGGGGTTCCGGGGCTGAGCCCCGGCAAGCCCTCGGCTCAGCCCTCGCCGCAGATCCGCAGCCCCTTCGGCGTCGCGCACGGCAGATGGCCGTGCGTGCGGATGACGTCCTGCCCGTTCCCCCGGCTCATGTAGCCGAGGAAACTGGAGGCGAGCGAGTCGGCCGGCGGCTGGCCGTAGGTGTACGCGTACTCGATCTCCCGGTACGGATACGTGCTCTCGCCGATGTCGTCCACGGACGGCGGCTCCCCGTCGATGTTCAGCCGGTGCAGCCCCTTGAGCCCGGTCCCGGCCCGCAGTTCGCTGTAGCCGATCGCTCCCGGCAGCCGGGCCACGGTGTTCAGCACCTGTTCCGTGCTGTCGAGCTCGCAGCGTACGACCTTGGCCTCGCCGTCGTCCTTGCTCTCGCAGTCGCGCGAGGAGTTCGCGGGCTCGTTCCGCCGCAGCACCCGGCGCTGGAACACCTCGCGGGTACCGGAGTTGGCGTCCCTGCTGACCAGCAGCACGGGCATATCGGGCCCGTTCAGCTGGTTCCAGTTGTTGATCTCGCCGCGGTAGAGCCTGCGTATCTCGTCGGCCGAGAGATTCCGCACCGGCACCCGGTCGTTGACGACGAGCGCGAAGACGGAGACGGCGACGCGGTTCTCGCGCAGCTGCGGATAGCCGCCCGGCTTGGGCCCGTCGGCGAGGGCGATCAGCGCGGGGGAGCCGTTCTTGGCCTGTGCGCCTGCCTCCGCCAGCGCTCTTATTCCGGCGGTGCTGCCATGCGCGTCGACGATGACGGTGGAGCCCTCGCAGTCCTTCTCGTACTTCTTCGCCAGCTCCTTCACCACCGGCGCGAAGGCGGTCGAACCGGTCAGCGTCAGCGTGCCTTTGGCGCAGCCGATCGGGGGTCGGGTGTCGTCCCGTACGACGATGATCGACGCGAGCGTGATGACGCAGGCCGTGAGCAGCACGGTGATCAGCCGCGCGGGCCTGCTGAACTGCGGCGGCTTGTCGTCGGGCGTGATGGAACGGTTCGGCATCACCTGGCCGTCCCGGATGCCGCCGCTGACGGTGATCTCGCTGCCGACACCCGCGCCGGTGAGCAGCACCAGCAGCTTGAAGTGCTGCCCGCGGTTGAGCGGGACGCGCGGCAGATAGATCGTGCTGCCGCTGTGCCGCATGCCCGCGGCGGGCGTGAAGTGGTCCATCAGATGCTCGGCGCCGAGCGGCTGTGTGACGGCGATGGCGCGGATGGTGCGGTCGGTGAACTCGGCGGTCAGGCCGTGGACTTCGCGCCCGGTGTAGTCGTTGTCGGCGATGCTCTGTGAGCCGTCGTTCTCGATGCGCAGCAGTACGAGCGTGGCGTCGGACATCTCCGGTGTCTCGTTGAACAGCCCGAGCCGGAAGTTGGGCCGCCCGCTGCGTACGTTGCTGCCGATCGGGGTGTCCAGCTGGACCCGGTACCCGATGCGCTTGCGCCGCGGCACCCGGCGTTCGTACCAGAGCACGGCCCCGGAGGCCAGGATGCCGAGTACGGCGGTGAGGACGGCCACGACATTCTCGGCGCTGAGCCACTCCACGGGTTCTTCTCCTCGCACTCCCCCTGCACTGCCTGGCGGGCGGCAACGGTAAGAGGGCAGCGGGGGGTGTGGGAGCGGGTTACTGGTCCCGATGCCGGATGTTCGTCCTGAGGTCACCCTGGGGGGTGAACGGCTTCGATGGGCCGGGCGACTGAACTCGGAGGCGGGCCTCGCGGTCGGCCCGTGCTGACGCTGACACCTTCGCGGTACCTGGGCACTGGCATCCGGACGATCCGGATCGTCGAGTAGTACGCGGTGCGGGACCGGCTCGAGCCCGGTCCCGCACCCGCCATTAAATCGCTTGCCCACCCCCGCAGCCATCCGCTGTACTCCCCGCGACAGCCGAACCACCAGGAGGAGACCTCAATGCGCACGACGTCCATGTCCACCCAGCAGGTAATTTCCACCCACCTAAAGGACATGACGCTTCGTGCGGACGTTGAACCTCGGAATCCTGGCGCATGTCGACGCCGGTAAGACAAGCCTGACCGAGCGGCTCCTCCACACCGCCGGTGTAATCGACGAGATCGGCAGCGTCGACGACGGCAGCACCCAGACCGATTCCCTGGCGCTGGAACGGCAACGCGGCATCACGATCAAGTCCGCCGTCGTGTCCTTCGTCATCGATGACATCACCGTCAATCTCATCGACACCCCCGGCCACCCGGACTTCATCGCCGAGGTGGAACGCGTGCTGAGCGTGCTCGACGGCGCCGTGCTCGTCATCTCCGCCGTGGAGGGCGTGCAGGCGCAGACCCGCGTGCTGATGCGGACGCTCCAGCGCCTCCGCATTCCCACCCTCATCTTCGTGAACAAGATCGACCGCAGCGGCGCGCAGTACGAACCCGTCCTGCGCAGCATTTCCGAGAAGCTCGCTCCGGCGTTCCTCCCGATGGGATCGGCCGACGAACTCGGCACCCGCACCGCCCGCTGGACGCCCTGCACCGACGCCGACGCCGCCTTCACCTCCCGTCTCGTCGATCTGCTCGCCGACCACGACGACGCCTTTCTCGCCGCGTACGTCGACGACGAGACGACCATCTCGTACGCCCGGCTCCGCGGCGAGCTCGCGGCCCAGACCGGGCAGGCGCTGGTGCACCCGGTGTACTTCGGCTCGGCCATCACCGGCGCGGGCGTGGATTCGCTGATCGCCGGTGTCAGGGAACTGCTGCCCGCGACGGAAGGCGATGCGGACGGCCCCGTTTCGGGCACGGTCTTCAAGGTCGAACGTGGTCCGGCCGGGGAGAAGATCGCGTACGTGCGCATGTTCTCGGGGACCGTACGAATCCGCGATCGGCTGCGATTCCGCAATGACGACGAGGACAAGGTCACCGCGATCAGCGTCTTCGAGCGGGGCTCGGCCGTCCGGCGTGAGTCCGTCGCCGCAGGGCAGATCGGCAAGGTCTGGGGACTCGGCGATATCCGGATCGGCGATGAGATCGGCGTATCGGGAAGGACCTCGACGCGTCATTATTTCGCGCCGCCGACGCTGGAAACGGTCGTCGTCCCCTGCCGACCGGCCGACAAAGGCGCGTTGCACTTCGCGCTGACCCAACTCGCCGAGCAGGACCCGCTGATCAACCTGCGGCAGGACGACATTCGCCAAGAAGTGTCCGTCTCGCTCTACGGCGAAGTGCAGAAGGAAGTCATCCAGGCAACGCTGGCCGACGACTTCGGCATCGACGTCACATTCCGTGAGACGACGACCATCTGCATCGAGCGGCCCATCGGCACCGGTTCGGGCTACGAGAAGGACCTCGACCCATTTCTCGGAACCGTCGGGCTGCGCATCGATCCGGCGCCGGTCGGCAGCGGCGTCGAATTCCGTCGGGAGGTCGAGCTCGGGTCGATGCCGTACGCGTTCTTCAAAGCAGTCGAGGAAACCGTCAAAGAGACGCTGAACCAGGGGATTTACGGCTGGGAGGTCGCCGACTGCACGGTCACCATGACGCACTCCGGCTACTGGCCGCGGCAGAGCCACTCCCACGCCATCTTCGACAAGAGCATGTCGAGCACGGCAGGAGACTTCCGCAACCTGACGCCGTTGGTCCTGATGAGCGCGCTGAAGCAGGCCGGGACCAGGGTGTACGAGCCGATGCACCACTTCCGGCTCGACGCTCCCGCGGACGTGCTGGGGCCGATGGTGTCCGCGCTGGCCCGGCTGGGCGCCGTTCCGCACACGCAGGACGTCCGGGGTACGTCGTGCCTGCTGGAGGGTGCGATTCCGGCGGCCCGCGTGCACGCGCTGGAGCAGGAACTGCCGGGGCTGACCCGTGGCGAGGGCGTACTGGAATGCGCCTTCGACCACTACCAGCCGGTCCGCGGCACAACCCCGGCCCGGCCGCGGACGGACAACGATCCGCTCAACCGCGAGGAGTACCTGCTGCGCGTCGTGCGGAGGGTGGCGGGGCGTGGGGCGGGCGCGTGAAGTGGCGCGGGGTCCGGATCACGCCCGGGCCCCGCGTCTCTGCGTCTCCGCGTCAGGCGGACGCCCCGTCCACACGGCGCAGCGCGCACCGCGCCGGGCCCGCCGCGCGCAGGGTGATGCCCGTGTCGACCGGGACATCGACGTCGACCGCGTCCAGCTCGTACTCCCGCAGGATCATCGCCAGCGCCAGCACCGACTCCAGCATCGAGAAGTGCTGACCGATACACGCCCGCGGCCCGCCGCCGAACGGGAACCACGCATACCGCGGCCGCTCCTTCTCCCGCTCCGGCGTGAACCGTTCCGGGTCGAAGCGCTCCGGATCGTCCCAGTACCCCGGATGCCGGTGCGTCACCCAGGGCGCGACGATCACATCCGCGCCGGCCGGGATCGTGTGCCCGCCGATCTCCGCCGCTGCGACCGCCTGACGGCCGATGACCGGGCCCGCCGGATAGAGCCGCATCGCCTCCTTCAGCACCTGCGTCAGATACGGGAGTGCGTCGAGATCCGCGGCGCCCGGGGTCCGTCCGTTCAGTACGCGTACGACCTCGTCCCGCGCCCGCGCCTGCTGCTCGGGGTGGCGGGCCAGCAGATGCAGCGCGAACGCGAGCGACGTGGCCGTCGTCTCATGCCCGGCGAGCAGGAATATCAGCACCTGGTCGCGGATCTCGGACGCGTCGAGGGAGCCGTCCTCCGCGCTCTCGGCCTGGGAGAGGAGCGTCAGCAGATCCTCGCCCTGTGCCGCGTCCCCCTCCGCCCGCCGCTTTTCGATGATCCCGTCGCACACCGCGAATAGATCTTCCATCGCGGCGGCGGCCCGCCGGTTGGCGGGAGTGGGCCAGCTGCGCGGGAAGTTGGCGGGGGAGTAGCCGCGGGTAAGCGTGTACTCGCCGATGATCGGGAAACAGCGCTGCACGACGTCGACCGCCGCCTCGACGTCCGTGCCGAACAGGATGCGGGCAACCGCCCGTAGAGTGAGCCGGGTCGTTTCGTCGACGACGTCGACCGTGGCGTTGGGGGCGGTGCGCCAGGAGGAGAGCAGGGCCGAGGTCTCGGCGGTGACGGCGTCGGCGTAGCCGTCGACCCGGCGGCGGGTGAACAGCGGCTGCACGAGCCGCCGCTGCCGGAGGTAGTCGTCGTCCTGGCTGGTCAGCAGGCCGTTGCCGAACGACTCCCGGACCTCCTGATAAAAGGCGTTGTCCTTGCGGAAGTTGGCCGATTCCGTCGCCAGCACCTGCTGTGCGCCCTCCGCGGAGAACACCGCGTACAGCTCGGCCCGCAGCCCGGGCGGGCCCGCGGTGATCCTGACAACGTCGCCGTGCTCGCGCTGTGCGTTGAGGAAAGTGCCGAGCGAGTCCCGCTTCAGCTCGAACATCGAGCCTAGCAACGGCAGACCCGCCGGACCCGGTACCGCTGTGCCCGTTATCGTCATGGCTCCTCCTACGTACGGATTCAGCTCGCCCAGTCGACGAAGTTCGCCCAGGTGGTGGGGGTGACGGCGAAGGTGGGGCCGTCGGCCTGCTTGGAGTCGCGGATGTGGATGGTGTGGGGGCAGGCGGCGACCTCGACGCAGTCGCCACCGCTTGAGCTGCTGTACGAGGACTTACGCCAGTCGAAGGCCACTTCGATGCACTCGCCGCCACTGTCGTCGCTGTAGCTCGACTTGAACCATCGGAGGCTGCTGCTCATTGCTGATCTCCTGCCAACCGCTCGATGAGACCCAGTGATTCACGGGGATCCAGGGCCTGTGCACGGATCCTCGCATACCGCTGGGAGTACGTACTCACCTTTGCGGGGTCCTTGATCAGCAGGCTCTCGCCCTGGATCTCCAGATACACCAGGTGGTCGTGTTCCGGGGTCTCTAGCAGAGTCAACCCGCCACGTGCCCCTGCGTACTCACCGCTCAGCCCGCAGTCCAGCGGTAACACCTGAAGCGTCACATTGCGCCGCCGCGCGCACTCCGCAAGGCGCTGCATCTGGCCCCGCATGACATCCTCGCTGCCGATCGTCCTGCGCAGAACGGACTCCTCCAACACGAGCTCGATCAGCGCCACCGGCTCCCGCTCGAACAGTGCCCTGCGCGCCATCCGAGCCTCAACCAGCTCCTCCACCCGCCCCTCGGACAGCGGCGGGTATCCGCCCCCGATCAGCGCCCGCGCATACTCCTCCGTCTGGAACAGCCCGTGCACGACGAGCGTCGCGTACAGACACAGCCCCACCGCCTTCTGCTCCAGCAACGCGTAGTTCTTGAACTGGGCCGGGTACTTGTCCAGCCGTACGTGTGTCCTCGCCTCCTCGAAGATCCCCGTCCCACCCCCCAGCACCCTCTCCAGCTCCACCAGCATCTGGTCGCTCGCGGGCTGCGCGCACGTCTCCATCGCGCTCACCGCCGCGCCCGTGAAGCCGATTTCGTTGCCCAGCTGTTCCTGTGTCCATCCCTTCTGCACCCGCATATTGCGCGCCACATTCGCCACCAGACGCGTCGCCGGACCCGCCGTTTCCTTGTTCTCCGCACGTGCCATTTACGATCACCGCTTCGACTCAACCGGACTCAACCGGTCTCAACCAGACCCGTCCGAATTCGACCCGCGTTAGAAGGAGTTCGAGCAGGGCAACGTATGTCTGACCCCCTCCTCGCGGTCATGGAAAACGCTAGCCAAGGTCACCCAGACTGTCCTTGTGGATACGCAAAGTCGCCAACTAAACCTCGATTGGATTCCGGCTTCCGGATTCCAGCTCCGCAAGGCCGGCGTGCAATTCGACGCCGTACGCGTCGACGACGAGGACGGCCGTCGTCTCGCCGACCTCCTGGAGCAGCTGACCGGCGGTGACCCCGGGCCCGTCGTCGTCGAGGCGTCCGGGCGGCGGTCGGTCTACTTCCTCGTACCGGCAGGAACTACCTCCCACCGGCCCTGGCCGCGTGGCGTGACCCGGCTCAACTCAGGGCCCGCGAACGTCAGTTACATTCCCGTGCCCGCCCTCCGCGGCCGCACCTGGCCGCTGTCCTGGCGCTTCCCACCGACCACGGCGGACCGGTTCGTACACCCGCTGCTCCTGCGCAACGCCGCGTCAGCGCTGCTCAGCTGACCCCGACGGGGCATCCTGCGCGATCCGATTCCGACGCGGGGTGAACAGGACGGCGGGGCGGTACGTACTGAGGTGTGGGGGCCCCTGGTTTCAGGGGCCCACGGGCTTGTGGCGCGATGTCGAGTACCGGAGCTGCTGCAACGCGAGCTGGGCTGAGCCGTCCGACGAGGGGCTCAGCCCAGCTTCGTGTACGTGATCGGCTTGCTGCCCGAGGCCAGGAAGGCCTCAGCAGCTCCACCTATCCTCCTGTTGTGCATCCCGGCGTCCGAGCCATGAAGTTGGGATCACCTGGCTACCCGCGCGGGGTGAGCATGCGCATGAAGAGGTTGGCGGTCGCAGTCTGGATGTGCTGGTTGACATGGCCGGGCTCGCAAGCACGCTCGCACCTACAACCTCACCGTCGACGACCTCCACACGTACTATGTGCTGGCGGGGGCCACGCCGGTCCTGGTTCACAATTCAAGTTGCCCGTCATTTAATACGGGTAAGCCGATTAGTGGACCCCTTCCGGATGCCGGGCAGACGTCTCTCTATGCGCTCGTTCACCCGCAGACCGGGAAAATGCTGAAATGGGGAATTTCAAAGAATCCGGTTGGCAGGTACAAGAATTCCGAATACGAAAACGGAACGCGAATGGTGATCGTCAAGAACTATGACTCCAGGCGGGACGCCTTCGATGCCGAGTGGTATATGACACAAAGGCATCCCGGCCCGTTGAACCTGGAGCCCCATCGAGGGTCTGTGTCTCCGACGCAGTCCTGGGAGAAGGATCTCCAGTATGTTACTGGCGGTCGATTCTTTTCGGATCGGGACGGAGGGTAAATGATGTCCTTACCTTGGAGGTTGGAGGCAACGTGTCATCTGGTGCCGCTTCATATTCCGTCGAATCGGAGAATGGTGAATCATTCGAGGGACTCTCTGAAGATCTGCTGTTTGAATTGATCGAGGAGTTGAATTATCCGGACAATTCGTTCCTGACGGTCGAGTCTCGCGATTCTCATAGCCAGTGGTATGTAGTCGTTACGCTGGATTCGGATGGACGATTCGAAGTGGAGTACCGAAACCCGCAGCGACGCGAGCATCGGGTCGTGTCAGGGGGTACGCCATCAAGAATCGCGAATGATGTGACGATCTGGGTTGCCGCAGTCGTATAAAGTAGGGGCAGTCGGCGATAGCCCCGGCCGATACCCGAATCAATTCACGAAGCCCCGCCGGGGTTATTTCCGGCGGGGCTTCTGGGGTGTTGACGGCGACGTCAGCGCACGGCTGCTGTGGCGGGTGGGTCGTCAGCGTCGTAGGTGCCTGCTCTGAGTGCGTCGTTGAGTGTGTCGATGGCCTGGCGTTGGAGACGGACGTGGGCGTAGACGCTGGCGGTGACACCGATGTGGGCGTGGCCGAGAAGTTTCTTGATGACGACGAGGTCGACGCCTTGTTCCAGGAGCAGGGCGGCGGTCGAGTGGCGCAGGTCGTAGAAGCGGATGCGGCAGAGCCCGGCCCGGCCGAGGAGTCGGCCGAAGCGGCGGCTGAGGTTGGCAGGGCCGATGGGTCTGCCAGTCGGGGGTGAAGACGAAGCCGCTGTCCATCCATCCCGGCGCCCCAGTTGTCCGGAACCGCCTGGCCGTCGACTATGCCGCCAACGAGGTCGTGGTCCACGCCGACAGCACCGTCTCCGCCGCCGAGTGGTCACGCATGTCCGAGGTCGCAAAGGGCATTGGCGGGTCCGCACGCAGGGCACCTTCCTCACCCGGGTCGACGGTGCCACCCTGATCTCCGCGAACGGACCGACAGCAGTGTCCTGGGTCTCACACCTCGGAACTCTCGTCCCGGGACTGATGTTGATCGTGGGCAGCCGGTGAGCAGGTGGTGCTTCGAGCCGACCCGGCCCCCGGTCGACCGGCGGCCATGTGGATCCCCCTTCTCGGGTTCTCACGTGGCCGGAGGCCGATGGCCGCCTGCGACCAGTCGAGCCGTGAGGCCGCGTTCAGCTCGGCCAGCTCCTCGTGCATCCGCTCCTTCTCCTCAACGTCGCGTCCACACTCCTCAGTTGAACGGGACAGTGAAGCCGCACGTATGGAGATGGGGCATTGTTTCCGGGCCCCATGGCAGTGGTACGCCTTTCCGTTACGACCTTGGGGCCGCGTATGAGGCACGCACGACGCAAACTCCAGCGGATCGCGCGGCTGGCGGCCGTCGGCGGACTGGTCTGCGGCGGGCTGATGGTCTCGAGCGCGATGGCGGGCGAACCGCCGGACCCGTCCGCCGATCCGGTCACCAGTCTGGTCTCGCGGCTCGGCGCCTCCCGTACCGCAGGGAGTTGGATGGGCGCCGACGGGCGCCCGGTCGTCGCAGTCACCGACGTGGACGCGGCGGACGAGGTACGGGAGGCGGGGGCGCGCGCCGAAGTCGTGCGCTACAGCATGGGGGAACTCCGCTCGGCCACCGAGGCCCTGAGTGCGGCGCCCCGGGTGACCGGTACCGCTTGGGCGGTGGACTACGCGTCCAACAGGGTCATGGTGCGCGCCGACAGCACCGTCTCCGCCGACGACTGGTCGCGTATGTCCGGCGTCGCCGAGGGCATCGGCGGTTCCGTCCAGATGGAACGGACCGAGGGCACGTTCACCACCAGGGTGAACGGCGGTGTCCCGGTCTTCTCCGGCGACGGCCGCTGCACCGTGGGCTTCAACGTGACCGACGGCCAGAACACCTTCATACTCACGGCCGGGCACTGCGGCCCCGTCGGCACCACCTGGTTCCAGGACCGGCAGGGCGACCAGCTGGTCGGTACCACGACGAACGGCTCCTTCCCGGGCGCTGACTTCTCCCTTGTGCGGTACGAGGGTGGCAACCCACCCGACGGAGCCAACATCGTGGGCATCGGCGGTGGCCGGGCGGTGCGGATCGTCGGCGCGGCCGATCCTGTCGTCGGTCAGCGCGTCTTCCGCAACGGCAGCACCACGGGGTTCCGCTCCGGAGAGGTGACCGCGTTGAACGCGACGGTGAACTACCCCGAGGGCACGGTCACCGGCCTGATCGAGACCACGGTCTGCGCCGAGCCCGGAGACAGCGGGGGCCCGCTGTTCTCGGAGGGTCTGGCGCTCGGCGTGACCTCGGGCGGCAACGGGGACTGCACCACCGGCGGTACGACGTTCTTCCAGCCGGCGACCAAGGCGCTGGAGGCCCTCGGGGTGAGCCTGTCGCTCGGCGATCCGGGTTCCGGTGGCGGGGGCGGCCCGGCCGACCCCGCCCCATCGGCGGCCGGAGCCGTCCCGCCGGGGTCGCCCGGGTCTTCGGGGGTGGCAGACGGATCGAGGAGGATCACCGGGATCACGGACTTCGGAAGTCTCGGCTCCGGGCTGGTCGTCATCGGCGCGAGTCTGGTCGGACTGGTGGGCGCCCGCTGGATTCTGTCGGCCCAGGAGCGGCGGAACTTCCGGAACTTCTACAGCGCGAGCTGGGGCTGAGGTCTCAGCCCTGCTTCGTGTACGTGATCGGCTGCCCGCCCGAGCCCACCAGCTCGCGGACGATCGTCGTGTCGTCGGGCATGTCCAGGCGGCTCCACTGGCCCGGTGAGCACTGCTTCGGGTCGCCGAACGTGACCTGGGTCGGGCCGAGTTCGAGGGGCGGGCCCGGGGCACGGAGGGTGGCCGACCAGCGGCAGTCGTAGTTCGGGCCGGTGCCCGACAGGGTCATGACCGTCTCGCCCGTTGTCCCCTGGGTGATCGTCATGACGCGGGTGTTGGTGCCGTCGGCGGTGTCGAAGGAGCCCTGCCAGGTGCCGACGTACTCCTGCGGGACGCTGCCGTCCTGGGTCGGGGGTGGGGACGATGACGTACTCGGGCCGGGTGTCGCCGAGGTGGCCGGTGCCGAGGTCGTCGGTCCCGGCTTGGGATCGTCGGCGGCCTTCTTCTTGCCGATGTCGCCCAAGAACGCGTAGACCGAGGTGCCTGCCGCGACCGCGACGAGCAGGGCGACGGCGACGAGGGCGACGGTGCCGCGGCGCCGCGGGGGCGCGGGGGCAGGGAGTGTGGGGAAGTGCGGGGCGGGACCCTGCTGCTGGGGGTAGCCGTAACCGGGCTGCTGGGGGGAGCCGTAGGTGTAGTTGTTGTGCCTGTACGCCATGGGCAGGGGCGGCGGGGGTGTGGGCATCCGCACGGGCGGCTTCGGGGCGTCCACGCTCACCGAGGTCATCGTCGGCGGCTGCTGCGCCGGTGCCGCGGGGGGCTGTTCCACCTCCAGCAACTGGACCGCGTGGCGGCCGAGTTGGGCGATCAGCGAGCCGGGCAGCCAGGGCTCGGGGTCCGCGTCGGAGGCCGTGCTTTCCAGGATCTGCTCGATCGTCGGGCGGGCCTCGGGGTCCTTGTCGAGGCAGTCCCGTACGAGATCCAGCAGGCTCTCGGGGAGGTCCGCCAGATCCGGCTCCTCCTGCGCGATGCGGAACATCAGCGCGTGCACGCCGCTGTCCGCCGAGCCGAAGGGGAGCCGGCCGGTCGCCGCGTACGCGAGGACCGAGCCGAGGCAGAAGATGTCGCATGCGGCACTCACGCGGTCGCCGCGTACCTGCTCGGGGGCCATGAAGCCGGGGGAGCCGACGAGCGCGCCGGTGCGGGTCAGGCCACCGTCGGTGACCGTTTCCAGGGCGCGTGCGATGCCGAAGTCGATGACGCGGGGGCCGTCGATGGTGATCAGGATGTTGGACGGCTTGAGGTCGCGGTGGATGAGGTCGGCCGCGTGGATGTTCTGCAGGGCGTGCGCGAGGCCGTAGGCGAGTTTGCGGACCGAGCGCTCGGGGAGCGGGCCGTGGTCGCCCGAGACGACGGTGTGCAGGGCGGGCCCGGCGATGTAGCCGGTGGCGACCCAGGGGATCGGGGCCTCTGTGTCGGCGTCCAGGACGGGGGCGGTCCACTCGCCGCCGACCCGCAGCGCGGCGCGTACCTCCTGACGGAAGCGGCTGCGGAACTCCTCCTGCTCCGCGAGTTCCTGGCGTACGAGCTTGACGGCGACCGTGCGGCCGCGGTCGGAACGGGCGAGGAAGACCTGGCCCATGCCGCCCGCGCCGAGGCGGGCCAACAGGCGGTACTCGCCGATGCGCTGTGGATCCCCTGGTGCCAGCTGCTCCATCGCCGCGCGCCTTCCCCCCGGTACCGCTTCTGTTGGACGGACCGAGGATAGTGCGCCATCAGCCGGTGCCTTATAGGCCAGGATCTGACCTACTCGCCGCCTACCGTCGGCCCTACGAGCCCGACCCCCGTACGCGAGGAGACTGTCATGGCCGTCAAGCCGGTTCCCGAGGGCTGCACCAGCGTCACGGGTGCGGGACCGTTCGGGAACCTGTACTGGATCCAGACGCATATCGAGGATGTGAACGAGGAGGAGATGGAACGGCGGCTTGGGGACCCGGCGTTCACAAAGGCGATGGACTACGTCACGAGCGCGGACTTCTTTCCGGGGACTCCTCGCCGCTGATGGTGTCCAGGGCCTTGGACAACTGCTCCAGGACTCTGACCGTCTCGGCGAACTGCTCGGTGCCGAGGGCGGATTCGAGGCGGCCGGCCAGCCACGCATGACCGGGGTCGATCTTCCCGATCGCCGCGCGCCCCTCGTCGGTGGCGTGGAGCAGCTTGGCCCGGCGGTGGGCCGGGTTGGGGCCGTACGCCGCGAGGCCCTGCTCGACCATGATGTCGGCGATGCGCTGCACGCTCTGGCGGGTGATCCCCATCGTCCGGGCGATGCCGGCGACGGTCTGGGGCTCGCGCAGCACGGCTCCGAGTACCTGCCACCGGGCCGCGGTCAGTCCGGCCTCCCTCGCCAACTCGTCGGAGACGGTCAGGAATTGGCCGTTCAGCCGGAAGACGCCCAGCGCCGTCCGGGTGAGCAGCTCCTGCGGGTGGGTCTCGGGACGGCTCATGCTCCGAGTCATCCTTCGAGGATCTCGTACGCGGAGGCGTCCGAGTCGTGGAAGAGCCGGTACCAGGCGTCCAGCTTCTCGCCCTCGTACACACCGAGCCGAGCGAAGACCTCGCGGGCGAAGGCGACGGGCTCGGTGGGTCCCGCGGTGATCAGGTCGCCGTCGGTGACGGCGTCCGTGTCGCGGTAGTGCTCACCGCCCTTGTAGCCGGTGGCGTCGAGGTAGAAGGAGACGGCGCTGGTGTGCTCGCGATCGTCGAGCAGCCCCTCGCGGGCGAGCCCGGCGGTGGCCCCGCAGATGGCGGCGACGGGCACCCCGGCATCGAGGAACTCGCGCGCCTTGCCGGCGAAGGGGGCGAGGTCGTCGCCGGTGTCCCAGAGGTTCGCGCCGGTGAGGATGAGGAGAGCGCTGTCCTCGGGGCGGAGATCGGTGAGCGCGAGGTCGGGCTGGATGCGGATGCCGCCCATGGTGGTGACGGGGTCGGTGGTGGGGCCGACGGTCTTGACCGCGAAGCCGTTCTGGGTGAGGTGGGCGGTGGTGTGGCCGGTCTCCCAGTCGGCGTAGGTGTTGTAGACGGCGAGATGAACGGTGCGGTTCATGGTGGCCTCCCGGTTGGATGACAGCAGTCTGTCGTGTCGACAGCATGCTGTCAATATCCCTGGGTGGGCTCACGGGGCTCCCCACCCGACAACCTGCCCAGCAAAGTGGCCCAAGCCATACACCGTGGCCATGTCCGCCCCCAGCTGCGCGTCTCTACCCTGAAGCCCATGACCCCTCATCCCGACCCCCAGGCCGGCGCTGCCGTGAAGGCCGCAGACCGTGCGCATGTGTTTCATTCCTGGTCCGCCCAGGGCCTGATCGACCCGCTCGCCGTCGCCGGTGCCGAGGGCTCGTACTTCTGGGACTACGACGGGAACCGCTATCTCGACTTCACCAGCGGCCTCGTCTACACCAACATCGGCTACCAGCACCCCAAGGTCGTCGCCGCGATCCAGGAGCAGGCCGGCAGGCTCACCACCTTCGCGCCCGCGTTCGCCGTCGAGGCGCGTTCCGAGGCCGCACGTCTCATCGCCGAGCGCACCCCCGGCGACCTCGACAAGATCTTCTTCACCAACGGCGGCGCCGAGGCCATCGAGCACGCCATCCGGATGGCCCGTCTGCACACGGGCCGTCCGAAGGTCCTGAGCACCTACCGCTCGTACCACGGCGGCACCGCCACCGCGGTCAACGTCACCGGCGACCCGCGCCGCTGGGCCTCCGACAACGGCACCTCCGGCGTCGTGCACTTCTGGGGGCCGTTCCTCTACCGCTCGCCGTTCTACGCGACGACCGAGGCCGAGGAGTGCGAGCGCGCGCTCCGGCACCTGGAGGACACCATCGCCTTCGAAGGTCCGGCGACCATCGCCGCGATCATCCTGGAGACGATCCCCGGGACCGCCGGGATCATGACGCCGCCGCCCGGCTACCTCGCGGGCGTACGCGAGATCTGCGACCGGTACGGGATTGTCTTCGTACTCGACGAGGTCATGGCGGGCTTCGGGCGCACCGGCAAGTGGTTCGCCGCCGAACACTTCGATGTGGCGCCCGACCTGCTGACCTTCGCCAAGGGCGTCAACTCCGGTTACGTGCCCCTCGGCGGCGTCGCGATCAGTCAGAAGATCGCCGCGACCTTCGAGACCCGCCCCTACCCGGGCGGACTCACCTACTCCGGCCACCCCCTCGCCTGCGCCGCCGCCGTCGCCACGATCAACGTGATGGCGGAGGAGAAGGTCGTCGAGAACGCGGCCCACATCGGTGAGACGGTGCTCGGCCCGGGCCTGCGGGAGCTCGCCGAGCGGCACCCGAGCGTCGGCGAGGTGCGCGGCACGGGCGTGTTCTGGGCGCTGGACCTGGTCAAGGACCGGGAGACGCGCGAGCCGCTGGTGCCGTACAACGCGACGGGCGCGGCGAACGCCCCGATGGCCGCGTTTGCGGCCGCGTGCAAGAAGAACGGCCTGTGGCCCTTCGTCAACATGAACCGTACGCACACGGTGCCGCCCTGCAATGTCACCGAGGCGGAGGCGAAGGAGGGCCTGGCGGCGCTGGACGCGGCGCTGTCGGTCGCCGACGAGCACGCGGCGTAGCTCGGCCGGGGCTCCGCCCCCGGACCCCGCGCCTCAATCGCCGGCGGGGCTGGTTTTCGGGGCTCCGCCCCGGCCCCCGCGACTCAAACGCCGGCGAGGCTTGTTTCGGGGCTCCGCCCCGGGCCCCGCTCCTCAAACGCCGGAGAGGCTTGATTTCGCGTCCGGGACCGCTCCTCAATTTGCCGGACGGGCTCCATTGGAGCCCGTCCGGCGATTGAGGACACGCGCGAAGCGCGTACGGGGTCTGGGGGCTTGCCCCCGGTTCGGGAAGGGGCGGGCTGGGGAACAGCTACGCCACCGTGAGGACGATCTTGCCGGTCGTACGGCCCGCCTCGCCGATCTCGTGTGCCTTCCCCGCCTCTTCCAGCGGCAGCACCGTGTCGACGTGCACGCGTAGCTTCCCCGCCTCGATCAGCGCCGCGATCTCCTTTAGACCGCCGTTGTCGGGCTCCACCATGGTGAACCCGGCGCGCAGGCCCTGCTGTTCGGCCACGGCCGCCAGCGACGCCTCGGCCGGGGACGCGATCGAGACGACGATGCCGCCCGGGCGCAGAGTCCGCAGCGAGCGCGGACCGTACTCGCCGCCGATCGTGTCGAGTACGACGTCGATGTCGTGGGCGGCCGTGACGAAGTCGGTCTGCGTGTAGTCGATGACCTCGTCCGCGCCGAGGCCGCGCAGGAAGTCGTGCTTGGGCGAGCGCGCCGTGCCGATGACATACGCGCCGTGGGCCTTCGCGATCTGGACGGCGAGATGGCCGACCCCGCCCGCCGCCGCGTGGACGAGGACCCGCTGACCGGGGCGTACATCGGCGGTGTCCACCAGGGACTGCCAGGCGGTGAGCCCGGCGAGGGGGAGCGCGGCGGCCTCCACGTGGGAGATCCCGGCGGGCTTGTGAGCCAGATGGCGCGAGGGCGAGGTGATGAACTCCGCGTATGTGCCCCCCGGTTGGGGCAGCCGCGGCATGCCGAACACCTCGTCGCCCGGCCGGTACATCGTCACGCCCAGGCCGACTTCCTCCACCACGCCCGAGACGTCCCAGCCGAGCGGGATCGGCTGCTCGCCCAGCAGGCCGCCGGTCGAACGGTGCCACCAGTCGGTCGGGTTGACGCCGGCCGCGTGCACCCGGACGAGGACCTCGGAGAACCCGGGCTCGGGTCTGTCGATCTCGACGACTTTGAGGACTTCGGGTCCGCCGAGGGTGTCCTGGCCGATGGCGCGCATGGTCCCAGCTCCTTGGGGTTGTCTGTCGGTGTGTACGGACAACCCTGCGGGAGACGACCACGCCCTTCGAGTGGCCGGATGGTCAGGGTGTGCAAGGATCTGGCCATGCATCGTGTCGTTGTACTCGCGCTCGACGGCGTCTATCCCTTCGAAATGACCATTCCCGTCCGGATCTTCGACACCGTGGAGGGAGCGGACGGCGAGCGGCTCTACGAGGTGATCACCTGCAGCCTCGACGGCGGTCCCATCCGCACCAGCGCCGACTTCTCCGTCACCGTCGCCCACGCGGCCGACGTGCTGGCGACCGCGGACACCCTGGTGATCCCGCCCTTCGCCTGTGGCCCTGACGAGCAGCGGGACTGGCTGCCCGAACCGCTCGCAGAGGCGTTCGCCCGGCTGCGGCCCGGCACCCGGATGGTGTCGATCTGCACCGCCTCGTACGTCCTCGCCGCCGCCGGGTTCCTCGACGGCCGCCCGGCGACCACGCACTGGAACGAGGCCGCGCGCTTCCAGCGGATGTTCCCGCAGGTCAAGGTCGATCCGGGCGTGCTGTTCGTCGACGACGGCGATGTGCTCACCGCGGCGGGTGTCGCCGCGGGCGTCGACCTGTGCCTGCATCTCGTACGCCGCGACCACGGCAGCGAGGTCGCCAACCGGGTGGCGCGGCTGTGCGTCGTACCGCCGTGGCGGGAGGGCGGCCAGGCGCAGTTCATCGACCGCCCGGTGCCGGAGCCGTCGGCGGCGACCACGGCGGCGACCCGTGCCTGGGCGCTCGGGGAGCTCGGACGGCCGCTCACGCTCGGGGAGTTGGCCGCGCATGCGCGGATGAGCGTGCGGACGTTCTCGCGGCGGTTCCGGGACGAGGTGGGGATGACGCCGGGGCAGTGGCTGACGCAGCAGCGCGTCGAGCATGCGCGCAGGCTGCTGGAGACGACGGACTGGCCGGTGGACCGGGTCGCGGGGGAGGCGGGGTTCGGGACGGCGGCGTCGCTGCGGCAGCACATGGCGGCGACCACTGGGGTGTCGCCGATGACGTACCGCCAGACGTTTCGCGCGCAGGTCTCGCCCAGCAAGGATGGCCGGGGCCGTCCGGCGGCAGTTTTGTCTTCAACCTTGTCCTCAACGGCCGGACGGGCTTGAGCCTGCCGGTTCCACCTCCAGGAAGCGGCGGTTGCGGGGGCCGCGGTACAGCAGTGCCTCCCAGCCCAGGGCCGTCAGCTTGGAGGCGCACTCCGTGAGCTTCGTCTCCTCCTCCTGGGGCGCGCCGCTGCCCGGCGGGCCCAGCCAGTCCACGCAGACCATGCGCGGGCTGTCGGCGGCGCGTACGCGATAGCCCGTCGCCGTCCGGGTGCCCGAGGCGTCCAGGGCAGACGGCGGGATGCCCGCGGCCTCCAGGGACAGGGCGACCGCGCGCACCATCTGGTTGAGCTCCCAGGCGGCGGGGGCGGTGCCGGTGACGCGGCGGATCTGGAGCAGGCCGTCGAACGCGGTCCGCACCTCTGCGGCCCGGTCGCGGTCGCGCAGAACCTCGCTGTCGCCGGTGGCCGGCTCGAAGACATGAGCCATGGCCGCCACAGTAGCGGCCACGGCCCAGGTCGCCGCGGCCGTCGCCGTGTTCAAGGCCACAGCCGCGCCCGCGCCGTCCAATCCGTATGCCCCTCACCCGGTTCGTAACCTCTGGCCTATCGTGTCCGGGACCCCCCGGCGAAGGAGAAGGCCACGATGCGCGGTACCGACAGCAGTACCGCTGTCACCCGCAACACCCTGCGGCGACAGATCGCGGACGCGCTGCGTGACGAGGTTCTGGCGGGGCGTCTGCAGCCCGGACAGGAGTTCACCGTCAAGCAGATCGCCGAGCAGTACGGCGTTTCCGCGACGCCCGTCCGCGAAGCCCTCGTGGACCTCTCCGCCCAGGGACTGCTCGACTCCGACGAGCACCGGGGCTTCAAGGTGCACCAGTTCTCGGTCGAGGACTACCGCGGCATGATCGAGGCCCGCTCCCTGATCGTGGACGGTGTCTTCCGTCACATCGCCAAGCGCCGCCCCAAGCGCGGCCCCGGCGTCCACGGCAAGGCACTCGTGTCCGTACGCCGCCGGGCCGAGGAGGCCGCCCGCGCGGCCCGCAGCGGGGACCTGGACATACTCATCGGCTACGACCTGCGCTTCTGGCGCGAGCTCAGCGCGGTCGTCGCCAATCGCTACATATCCGACTTCCTGCACCGGCTGCGCGTCCAGGCCTGGGTGTTCGCCGTCCCCTATCTGCGCGCCGACCCCGAGCTGCGGGACTGGCTGTGGAGCGGCCACGAGGACCTGGTGGACGCCGTCGCGCTCGGCGACGCCGACAAAGCGCGCATGGTCATCGACTCGTACAATGACCATGGGCTCGCCTGGGCGGATCGACTGGAGCGGTGAGCGTGGATCTGAGCGTTGTCGTCCCGGCGTACAACGAGGAAGAGCGGCTGGGTCCCACCCTTGACGCCATCTGCGCGCATCTGCGGGGGGAGCCGGGCCGCTGGGGCGACTGGGAGCTGATCGTCGTCGACGACGGCTCCACCGACGGCACCGCCAAGATCGCAAAGGCTGCCGCGGCCGAGGAGCCGCGCATCCAGGTCGTCTCCGGCGACGGCAACCACGGCAAGGGCAGCGCCCTGCGCCTGGGCGTGCTCGCCTCGTACGGCCGACGCGTCCTGATCACCGACGCCGACCTCGCGACGCCCATCGAGGAGCTCGACCGCCTCGACAAGCAGCTCGCGGCGGAGGACGGCGCGGCGGCGATCGGCTCGCGCGCGCACCCCGACTCCCGTATCGAGGTGCACCAGCGGCGTTCGCGGGAATGGCTCGGCCGGATGGGCAACCGCCTCATACGCGCCGTCGCGGTGCCCGGCATCCACGACACCCAGTGCGGCTTCAAACTCTTCGACGGCGACAAGGCGCGCGCGGCTTTCGCCGACTCGCGGCTCGACGGGTGGGGGATCGACGTCGAGATACTGCGGTTCTTCCGGCGCGAGGGCTGGCCGGTCACGGAGGTCCCGGTGCGCTGGTCGCACCAGGCGGGCTCCAAGGTCAGACCGCTGGACTACGGCAAGGTGCTGCTGGAACTCGTCAGGCTGCGGGCACGTGCCGTACGTCCCGTCGACCTCGCCGTCACCGGCCTCTTCCTGCTCGCTTCCGTACTGCTCTACAAGGGGCTGTGGACCGACCTCGATCGCGGCTACCTCGCCGACGCGGGCTCGGACCAGAACCAGTGGGAGTGGTTCTTCGCGGTCACCGCCGACAATGTCGTGCATCTGCGGAACCCCCTGTTCACGACCTTGCAGGGGTATCCCGACGGCGTGAATCTGATGGCGAACACCGTCATGCTCGGGCTCTCCGTCCCGCTCACGCCCGTCACGCTGCTGTTGGGCCCGACCGTCACCTGGGCGCTGGTGCTCACGCTGGGACTGACGGCGACGGCGACGGCCTGGTACTGGCTGATCGCCCGGCGGCTGACGACGAACCGGTGGGCGGCCGCGCTCGGCGGCGCCTTCGCCGCCTTCGCGCCGCCGATGATCTCGCACGGCAACGCGCACCCCAACTTCCTTGTGCTGTTCATGATTCCGGTGATCATCGACCGGGCGCTGCGGCTGTGCGAGGGGCGCAATGTCGTACGCGACGGGGTGCTCCTCGGCCTGTTCGCGACGTATCAGATCTTTCTCGGCGAGGAGCCGCTGCTGCTCGCGTCGATGGGCATGCTGCTCTTCGCGCTCTCGTACGCGCTCGTGCGCCGCGATGTGGCGCGGACGGCCTGGCGGCCGCTGCTGCGCGGGCTCGCCGTCGCCGCGGGCGTCTGTCTGCCGCTGGTCGCCTTCCCGCTGGGCTGGCAGTTCTTCGGCCCGCAGAGCTATACGAGCGTGCTGCACGGCGACAACATGGGCAACAGCCCGCTCGCCTTCCTGGACTTCGCGGGCCGCTCGCTGATGGGATCGGACGAGAGCGCGGACCCGCTGGCGTTCAACCGCACCGAGCAGAACGCTTTCTTCGGCTGGCCACTGATCGCGCTGGCGGCGGCGATCGTGGTGCGGCTGTGGCGGGTTGCGCTGGTCAAGGCGCTTGCCTTTACGGGGGTGGCGGCGGCGTTCCTCTCGCTCGGCCCGAAGTTCCGCATCCCGTACACCGACATCGTGCTCACCGGCCCGTGGCGGGCGCTGGCCCATCAGCCGCTGTTCGAATCGGTCATCGAGTCGCGGGTGGCGCTGATCTGTGCCCCGGTGCTGGGCGTGCTGATCGCGCTGGCGGTCGACCGGCTGCTGGCCACCCGGGAGCGGGTGAACCGGGCGGTGGGTCTGGCGGCGGTGGCCGCGGCACTGCTGCCTGTGCTGCCGACGCCGTATCCGGTGCGGGAGCGTGCGGAGATCCCGGCGTTCGTCACGGAAGGGATGTACAGCGCATATCTTTCCGAGGGCGAATCGGTGGTCACGGTGCCGCTGCCCTCCCCCGGCAACGCGGAGGCCCTGCACTGGCAGTCGGCCACCGGGCTCGACTTCCCGGTGGCCGGCGGCTACTTCAACGGGCCGTGGGGCCCGGAGCGCATGGGCATCTACGGCGCGACGCCGCGGCACACCTCCAACCTCTTCAACGATGTGCGCAGCAGCGGGCGGGTCCCGGTGATCGGCCCCAACTGGCAGGCGCAGGCGCGCGGCGATCTGGCGGCGTGGCGGGCGGGTGTGGTGGTGCTGGCGCCGCAGTACAACGACGTGGCCCTGCATGAGACGGTGGAGAAACTGCTCGGCCGGCCGGGCAAGCGTGTGGGCGGCATGTGGGTATGGGATGTGGGGGCGGAGCGCGTGCGGGGCTGACCGGCACCCTTCGCTGAATGTACCTGGGGCACTACGCTGTCCCGACCATCGCACGAAAGCGTTCGTACCCCTTGGAGAGCGAGCCTTCCCTTGGCCTGTGACCTGTGGCTGGTCCCACTCGTCGATGTGCTGTGCCACAGCCCCGACAACCCCTTCGCAGAAGAGATCGCGTCCTACGACAAGGCCCTCACCGACGCGGGTCTGCCGACGGTCCCCGTCTTCGCCTATATGCCGGGCCTGTCGGGCGATGTGGCCCCGGTCGCGGGCTTCGACTACGACGCGCTGCACTTCCTGCGGCGCGCGTATCTGCTGCAGCTGTGCGGGCTCGCGGTGACTCCCGTGGACGAACTGGGCGGCGACTACGAGCAGTTGCTGGAGATGTTCGAGTCGACGGCGCAGCAGTCGCACCTTGTGTGGCATTACGACCACGCGGGGGCGTATGTCCCGGTGGACTTCACCTCGCCGCTGTTCAACGACGAACTGCTGGCGGGAGGCGGCCCGTTGGGCTCCACGCAGGGTCTGCTGCGGGAGCTGGAGTATGTCGCGCCGTCGATCGGCATCGACCCGGCGAACCCGCCGGAGGCGCCGCAGCCGCCTGACCGGCCGACTTCGCTGGAGGAGCCGGCGGGGCCGATTCCCTACGACGAGAGTCCGTTCGCGCGGGAGCGGCATGTGTGGCTGGGGCTGCATGCGGCGGCGACACGGAGCCTCGGCCAGGGATCAATGATCATTTTCAGCTGACCCACTGCCGACCCACAGCTGCCGCACATCCGACGCACATCTGCTGAACGCGCGGTCTTAAGCTGCGTGACACCTCGGTCCGGTAGGACCGGTGCATGTCACAGACGAGTACCTCGGCACAGTCCCCCGCGGCGACGATCGCGGGGGAAAGCGCGGACGAGACCGCGGACGAAGCGCTTCCCAGGCCGGCACGTTTCGCGGACGTGAAGGGCTGGTTCTGGCCCGCTGACCAGCTGCTCTTCGACTGGTTCCTGAGCCATCAGCGGGACACGGAACCGGACGGCCGGGGGGACCTGCTGGAGCTCGGCGCGTACCTGGGCAAGAGCGCGATCTTCACGGGGCAGTATCTGCGGGACGGTGAGGAGTTCACGGTCTGCGACCTCTGGGACTCCGAGGCGCCGGACGACCCCAACAGCGCGGAGATGGACCGGTCGTACTCGACGCTGACGCGACGCGCGTTCGAGGCGAACTATCTGTCGTTCCACGACGAGCTGCCCACGCTGGTGCAGGCCCCGACCTCGGTGATCACCTCCCGGGTCCGCGCGGGTAGCTGCCGTTTCGTGCATGTCGACGCGTCGCATCTGTACGAGCATGTACACGGCGACATCGAGGGGGCGAAGGCCCTGCTGCAGCCGGAGGGCATCGTGTCCTTCGACGACTTCCGCGCGGAGCACTGCCCGGGCGTCTCGGCGGCGGTGTGGGGCGCGGTGGCGACGACGGGCCTGAAGCCGATCGTGATCACGGGCACGAAGCTGTACGGCACGTGGGGCGACCCGGGGCCGGTGCGCGAGGCGCTGCTGAGCTGGCTGGAGACGCGTACGGACATGTGGCACGGGGTGGAGGAGGTGGCGGGGGTCCCGCTGATCCGCATCAAGGGCAACAAGGCTCAGTCCCCGGTGCACCCGAAGTCCCGCCACAAGCCGGAGCCCGAGCCCGAGCCGGCCCCCCCTGTTCAGCCCGCCCCGGCGCCCGTTGCCGCGGCTCGGCCCCGCCCTTCCCGCACCCGCCGCCTGGCGAAGGACCTGCTCCCCCCGATCCTGACCCGAGCACTCAGGTCCCGCCGAACCGCGTGACAGCCCTGGGGCTCCGCCCCGGGGAGGCTTATTTCGGGGCTCAGCCCCGGACCCCGCGCCTCAATCGCCGGCGGGGCTGGGTTTCGCGCCCGGGACCGCGCCCTCAACGCCGGCGGGGTTTGAATTTCCCGCCGGTCGGCCTGAGTTTTCAGGCTGACCGGCGGAAATCAAGCCCGTTGGGGGTCCCCCCGGACGAAGTCTGGGGGAGATTGAGGACACGGCCCAAGGCCGTACAGGGTCTGGGGCGGAGCCCCGGTTCGGGAAGGCGCGGGCCGGGGGAGCAAACACCGCGCCCACCTCAGCGCGGCGCCTCCGGAGGCCGCTGCCTCGGCATGTTCGGCCGCGTCCCCGGCGGCAACGGCACCCGCCCCGGCCCCCCCGCCCCGTCCGCCCGCCCCGCGCCCCCCGCGCCGCCGATCCCCATCCTCGTCGGCTGCATCACCAACGGCGCCGGACCCGACCGGAACTCCCCCGCCCAGTCAGCCGTCTCCGACCGCACCAGCTCCGCGACGTCCTCCGAGAACCGCCGCAGCACCCCCAGACACCGCTCCGCCGCCTCGCTCGCCGTGCCCTCCGTCGGGCCCAGCACTTCCCGTACGCTCTCCGACGCCCAGTCGAACTGCAGCGCCAGCAGCCTGCGCTGCACCGCCTGAGCCGTCGCGACGTCCCTTATCCAGCCCGACGTCAGCCCGAAGTACCGGTCGCAAGCCAGGCACGCCGCCCCCAGCAGCAGCGACAGGTACCCCCACCCCGCCGCCCCGTCCAGCACGCCCGCCAGGTCGAGCAGGGGGAGCGCCGCCCCGGCGATCACCCCCAGGGCCGTGCCGAGCCGCAGCACCCGCGCCGTACGCCGCTTCCACACGCGGTCCGCGAGATACCACCGCGCCGTACGCAGCGCGTCCTGTTCGACCCACCTGTACAGCTCGTGGAGGCGCTCCGCCGGCTCACCCCAGTCGCCGAGCGGAAACGGCCTCCCGGCCAGGTCACCGCGCGGCGCCTCGCCCCGTTCCTCCCGGGCCGGCCCCCCGGGCTGCATCTCCGGCTGGCTCACCGGGGCACTCCTCTACGACGTGACGACTGACGTGACACTGCGTGACGTACGGTGCGCGCGTGCATCCTGGTGCGCAACGCTCTTCCTACCGCCGAATGGTGGGCTGTGCGCCGGAAATCCCGGTATTTCCGCCCACACGAGGGTCTTGATCAGGTAGAGGTTTCCCGGTCCACTCACTCGAAAGAGTTGGTCCCCGCCGGGTGGGGCATGGCGCCCGGCAAGCACGTAGGCTCGCCTTACCGAACAATCGTCGTCGAAATGCCAGGAGTGACCGTGATTCCCGGTGGTGGCCAGCCCAATATGCAGGAGCTCCTCCAGCAGGCCCAGAAGATGCAGCAGGATCTCGCGCGGGCCCAGGAAGAGCTTGCGCAGACCGAGGTCGAGGGTCAGGCGGGCGGCGGCCTGGTGAAGGCCACCGTCACCGGCTCCGGCGATCTGCGGGCCCTCGTCATCGACCCCAAGGCCGTCGACCCCGAGGACACCGAGACCCTCGCGGACCTCGTCGTCGCCGCCGTCCAGGCCGCGAACGAGAATGCGCAGCAGCTTCAGCAGCAAAAGCTCGGCCCGCTCGCGCAGGGTCTGGGCGGCATGCCGGGCCTGCCCTTCTAGGACCGAGGCGTACCAACTACCGTACGTACCAGCAGAGAACAGGAAGGCATTCCGTTGTACGAAGGCGTGGTTCAGGACCTCATCGACGAATTGGGCAGGCTGCCCGGCGTCGGTCCCAAGAGCGCGCAGCGGATCGCCTTCCACATCCTCCAGGCCGAGCCGACCGACGTCCGCCGCCTCGCTCACGCCCTCCTCGAGGTGAAGGACAAGGTCCGCTTCTGCGCGGTGTGCGGCAATGTCGCGCAGCAGGAGCTGTGCAACATCTGCCGTGACCCGCGCCGCGACCAGTCGGTCATCTGCGTGGTGGAGGAGCCCAAGGATGTCGTCGCGATCGAGCGGACCCGGGAGTTCCGGGGCCGCTACCACGTACTCGGCGGGGCCATCAGCCCCATCGAGGGCGTCGGCCCCGACGACCTGCGGATCCGTGAGCTGCTGGCCCGCCTCGCGGACGGCACGATCACCGAGCTGATCATCGCCACGGACCCCAATCTGGAGGGCGAAGCCACCGCCACGTATCTGGCGCGCATGATCAAGCCGATGGGACTCAAGGTCACACGGCTGGCCAGCGGTCTGCCCGTGGGGGGAGACTTGGAATACGCCGACGAGGTCACGCTGGGGCGTGCCTTCGAGGGGAGACGACTTCTCGATGTCTGACGCCAATCTGCACGCCGTCAATCAGGACCCGGACAGCTTCGCGGTCCAGATCGCCGACTCGATCGAGTCCTTCATCGTCGCGACCACGGAAGTCGCGAAGGGCGACGAGCCGGACAGCGCGGTGCCCTTCCTGCTGCTGGAGATCTCCCAACTCCTGCTGACGGGCGGCCGGCTGGGCGCGCACGAAGACATCATTCCGGACGAGCGGTACGAACCGGACACCGGTCCCGACGTGGACGTCGACGACCTGCGCGAGCGCTTCGCCGTGCTGCTCGACCCGGTCGACGTCTTCTCCGAGGTCTTCGACCCGTACGAGCCGCGCAAGGCCCCGGTCGCCTCCCGGATCTCCGACAATCTCGCGGACATCGTCACCGACCTGCGCCACGGCCTGGCCCACTACCGTGCGGGCCGCATCAGCGAGGCGCTGTGGTGGTGGCAGTTCTCGTACTTCTCCAACTGGGGCCCGACCGCCTCCGCGACACTGCGCGCCCTGCAGTCGCTGGTCTCCCATGTCCGCCTGGACCAGCCGCTGGAGGAGCTGGACGGCCTGGACACGGACGAGGATCTGACCGAGGAGGCGCTGGCGGAGGAGGCCGGCAGGGTCATGTCGGAGGAGATCGCGGGCCCGCTGGGCCTGCGTACGGCCACCTGACGGGAACGCTTGCCCGAATACGATCTTGAGCTTAAGATCAACAACAACGGGGAGTGCGTGACCACTCGCTCTCCGTTCGGGCGAGGGGGGCGCCACCCTTACCCATGCCCTGTGCCGTATTCGGCCGGGGTTCAAACAGGGGAAGGGATTGCGCATGCAGCGCAAGATTGCCATCAGGACCGCCGCGATTCTCATCGGCGCAGCCGCAGTGATCGGCAGCTCGCCGGCCATGGCGAAGGACCTCGACTCGTACGCCACCGGCGCCCACGCGTGGAGCCACGGCACGAACACCCAGGTCGCGATCCAGGACACCAAGGCAGACGGTGACTCCGTCTACGTGAACTACTTCCGTTCGTCCAGCTCGAGCGACATGAAGACGCTGCACAACAAGAGCGGCAACGGCACGAAGGCGTACAGCCCGACCGGCTCGACGGTCAAGAAGATCCAGGCCTGCCTCTCCCTCGACTGGGAGTCGGACAGCTGTGACTCGTGGCGCTCGTAGTTCTTAGCGCGTAGCACGTCTCAGGTGTGGGACCACTGTCCGCGGCGGTGGTCCCACACCTCTGTCCAGTGAGGAACCATGGCGAGGACGAACATGACTGATCACCCCACCGCGCTCGAGATGACGGCCCTGAACTACTCGATCGGCGGCCGCAGTCTCATGTCCGGCCTCGAACTGCGCCTGAGCGCCGGGGAGTCGGTGTCCGTCATGGGGCCCAGCGGAAGCGGGAAGAGCACGCTCATCTCCTGCGCGCTGGGGCTGTTGAAGCCCGATGACGGCAGCGTCAAGGTCGCGGGGGCGGAGCTCTCCGCACTGAGCAGGCGGCAGCTTGCCGAGCACCGGCGGTCGCACGTCGGCGTGGTCTTCCAATTCGGCGAGCTGCTCCCTGAGTTGACGCCGGTGGAGAATGTGGCGCTCGCCGCGCTGCTCTCCGGGGCTTCCCGGAGTGCCGCCTACGAGGAGGCCGCCGGTCTGCTCCGCGAGCTGGGTGTGCCCGAGTCGAACGCGGCCACCGCGACCCTGTCCGGCGGTGAACGTCAGCGTACGGCTGTGGCCAGGGCGTTGGTGAACAAACCCAAGTTGCTTCTCGCGGACGAGCCCACGGGTGCGCTGGATGCGGCGAACCGCGACAGCGTGGCCGACCTGCTCTTCAGCGTGCCCAGCCGGTGGGACTGCGCGCTGCTCGTGGTCACCCATGACTCCGAGGTGGCCGGACGCGCGGACCGCACCCTCGCGCTGTCGGACGGGAAGCTGCTGTGAGCGCGCGCTCCGAAGGCCGCTCGCTGTGGTGGCAGTTGATCCGCATCGGCTGGGCCGCCGGCCGCTCGGGAACCTCCAGCCGGGTCCGCAATTTGGCACTCGGCTGCGCGGCGCTGGCGATGACGCTCGCGCTGTCGGCCGTGGCGGCGGTACTCGCCACCTACGACGGCCGCGACGCCCGCGCCGCGGCCCGTAGTCCGCAGTTCACTGAATCGGCCAAGGGCCCGGATGCGCGCGCCCTTTGGTCGGACAAGTTCGACGATGTCGAGAACCGTCAGTTCTCCGTCGTCTACATCGAGCCACTGACGGACGACGCGCCCCTTCCGCCCGGTCTCGCCCGCTGGCCCGCGCCCGGTGAGGCCGTGCTGTCCGACGCCCTCTTCGAAGCGGGAGCCGACGAGGGCATTGCCGGCCGTTACGGCAAGGCCGTCGGTTCCATCGACGAGTCCGGGCTGGCGACGCCGGGGGAGCGACTGGCGTACGTACGCCCGTCGGCCGGTGTGCTGGACCGTGCCGCGATGAACCCGATCTCGGGCTACGGGGCCGCGAAACCGGCGGCGCTGGGCGACATGCTCGCGGTCAAGCCGCCTTACATGCTGCTGGTCCTGATGCTCTTCATGCTGATCCTGCCGGTGGGCGCGCTGGCCGTGGCCGCGGCCCGTGCAGGCTCGGACGCCCGCGACCAGCGGACCGCCCTGCTGGGCGTGCTCGGCGGGGGATGGCGAGTACGCAGCGCGCTGAACGTCGGTGAGGCTCTGCTGCCCGCCGCCTGCGGCGCGTTGCTGGGTGCGCTGCTGACCGTTCCCGCGCTGCTGACCGACATCACACTGCCCGGTGTCGCGTACGAGCTGTCGGCGGCCGACGTCCGAGGCTGGTCGTGGGCCGTCGTGGGCTCGGCGATCCCGGCCTTCCTGCTCGTACTCCTCGTTGTCGTCCTGATGCATCCCGCCCAGCACAAGCGCGGCAGGTCGACGCGCCCGCGGCTTTCCTCTTCACGGCTGCCCCGCTGGTGGCCCTATCTCTGCCCGCTCATGCTGCTGCTCGCGGTCCGCGGCCCCGAGCTCGCGCCCGGAGGCGGCCTCCGACTGCTCGTCTACGCCGTCGGTGTCCTCGGTACCGTCGCCACGCTTCCCTCACTCCTGGCCCTGCTGTGCGCCGCCGCCGGGCGTGCGATCGCCGCCGCCGGCCACAAGTACGGCCGCTCGGGCGCCCTGGTCGCGGGCCGCTGGACAGCTGCCTGGCCGGGCACCACGGCCCGGCTGACTTCCGGCGTCATCATCGCCTTCGTCCTGATCGGCCAGGTCCAGCTCTGGCAGAGCCGCAACAGCGGACCGGCCGCCGAAGCCCGCGCCACGCAGGCCCGCGTCGGCAGCAGCGTCGTGGTCGTGGAAACGCCCGAGGACCGGGCCAGGACCCAGGCGTTCCTCCGGGCGCTTCCCGCCGACGCGAACGCCCTGTGGCTGGCCATCGACCACAACAAGGGCACAGCCGAGATCGTGGGCTCATGCCGGGGGCTGACCGAACTGGAGCTCCCCTGCTCGCCCAGGAGCGTGGCGCTCTCTCCCGGGCACCTGGACCCGTGGGTGAGTGAGCTCGCCTACTGGCACACCCCCATGGGTGCCGGAAACGGCCTCAAGGCGCGCGTCGCCGAAGAGCTGCCGAAGGACCCGTCCAGCCAGACACTGCTGCTGGTCGGCGCCGACGGGAAGCAGCTCTCCGTACCCGGCATCAAAACGATCGCCAATGCCCACCTCGGTACATCACCGGCAGTCGGGACGATCGGCAGCAGCTGGCTGAGCGGGGCCAACCTCCTTGCCCTGCAGAGCCGTTGGGTGCTCTTCTTCGGAGCGGCGGGCGTATTGGTGATCGCGGCCTCCATCACCGTCGGAAACCTGGCCGAGTTCCTGCGCTTCGCCCGCCGCATGTCCGCGCTGAGCGTCCTCACCGGACGCCGGACGATCTTCTTCAGCGTGGCGGCCTTCACGCTGCTGCTGCCGCTGGCACTGGCCGGCGTGGTCGGCCTGGGCACACATGTCTGGCTGGCCACTCCGCTGACCAGCGCCGCCGACAGTCTCAGTTTCGAACTGTCCTGGTCCATGCTGTACGCGGCCACGGCGGGAGCCGGAGTGCTGGCGCTGGTGGTGTGGGTCTGGGGTTCGCTGGCGGCCGTCCGGCAGAGTGCGTCGTGGCGCCCCAAGGCGGACTGAGCCGAGCCGCTCATGTTCTGTGACCCGCCTCGTGTTCTGTGACCCGCCCCACACCCGGCGTACCCTGCATCCGCCGGGGCAGGCATGTCCACCGAGCGGCCGTGCCCCCCTCCCGGTGATCACAGAGTGAGCGGGACATCTCACGATGTGATAGCACCGGGCCGGAGTGCGGCCGCTCGTTAGACTGAGCCGACCGCAGTAATGACTACTGCAGTAAGAACCGAGCGAGGAGCGCACGTGGGCCTTGTCGTGCAGAAGTACGGAGGCTCCTCCGTTGCCGATGCCGAAGGCATCAAGCGCGTCGCCAAGCGAATCGTCGATGCCAAGAAGAACGGCCACCAGGTGGTCGTCGTGGTATCCGCGATGGGCGACACGACGGACGAGCTGATCGATCTCGCCGAGCAGGTATCCCCGATCCCTGCCGGGCGCGAATTCGACATGCTGCTGACCGCGGGAGAGCGGATCTCCATGGCCCTGCTGGCGATGGCGATCAAAAACCTGGGCCACGAGGCCCAGTCGTTCACCGGCAGCCAGGCAGGCGTCATCACCGACTCGGTCCACAACAAAGCGCGCATCATCGATGTGACGCCGGGCCGGATCCGTACGGCGCTGGACGAGGGCAACATCGCCATCGTCGCCGGCTTCCAGGGTGTGTCCCAGGACAAGAAGGACATCACCACCCTCGGCCGCGGCGGCTCCGACACCACCGCCGTCGCCCTCGCCGCCGCGCTGGACGCGGAGGTCTGTGAGATCTACACAGACGTCGACGGCGTCTTCACCGCCGACCCCCGGGTCGTGAAGAAGGCGCAGAAGATCGACTGGATCGCCTTCGAGGACATGCTGGAGCTCGCCGCCTCCGGCTCCAAGGTGCTGCTGCACCGCTGCGTCGAGTACGCACGCCGATACAACATTCCGATCCACGTCCGCTCGTCCTTCTCCGGGCTCCGCGGCACCTGGGTCAGCAACGAGCCGCAAGGGGACCAGCAGATGGAGCACGCGATCATCTCCGGAGTCGCCCACGACGTCTCCGAGGCGAAGGTCACGGTCGTCGGGGTGCCGGACAAGCCGGGCGAGGCCGCGGCCATCTTCCGCACGATCGCGGACGCCGAGATCAACATCGACATGGTCGTGCAGAACGTCTCGGCGGCCACCACCGCCCTGACCGACATCTCCTTCACCCTCCCCAAGACCGACGGCCGCAAGGCCATCGACGCCCTGGAGAAGGCGAAGGCCTCGATCGGCTTCGACTCGCTGCGCTACGACGACCAGATCGGCAAGATCTCGCTCGTCGGCGCGGGTATGAAGACCAACCCTGGCGTCACCGCCTCCTTCTTCGAGGCGCTCTCCGACGCGGGCGTGAACATCGAGCTGATCTCCACCTCGGAGATCCGCATCTCGGTGGTCACCCGCGCCGACGACGTCAACGAGGCGGTACGCGCCGTGCACACCGCCTTCGGCCTGGACAGTGACTCCGACGAGGCGGTCGTCTACGGAGGCACCGGGCGATGACCCGTAAGCCGGCGCTCGCGGTTGTCGGAGCGACCGGAGCCGTCGGAGCGGTGATGCTCCAGATCCTGTCGCAGCACGCGGACGTCTGGGGCGACATACGACTGCTCGCCTCGCCGCGCTTGGCCGGCCGCAAGCTGACCGTGCGCGGCGAGGAGTGCGAAGTCGTCGCGCTGAGCGAAGAGGCCCTGACGGGTGTCGACGTCGCGATGTTCCTCGTACCGGACGAGGTGTCCGCGCAGTGGGCGCCGATCGCCGCGGCCAAGGGCGCGGTGGTTGTGGACAATTCGGCCGCTTTCCGGATGGACCCGGATGTTCCGCTCGTTGTCCCCGAGGCCAATCCCCATGCCGTACGGGTCCGTCCGCGCGGGATCATCGCGAGTCCGCACTGCACGACGCTGGCGATGATTCCGGCGGTGGGGGCGCTGCACGCCGAGTTCGGACTGCGCGAACTGGTCGTCTCGTCCTACCAGGCCGTCAGTGGCGCCGGGCGGGACGCCGTCGCCGCGCTGCGGGCGCAGCTGTCGCTGGTCGCCGGTACGGAACTGGGCGCCGGGCCCGGAGACGTACGCCGTGCCGTGGGCGACGATCTCGGGCCCTTCCACGCGCCGCTGGCGCTCAATGTGGTGCCCTGGTCCGGCACGTTGGAGGACGGCGGCTGGTCCTCCGAGGAACTGGGGCTGCGGGCCGAGACGCGCAAGATCCTGGGTCTGCCGGGGCTGCGGGTGGCGGCGACGTTCGTACGCGTACCGGTGATCACCACGCACTCCCTCGCGGTGCACGCGCGCTTCGAGAGCGAGGTCACGGTGGAGCGGGCGCACGAGATCCTGGCGACCTCGCCCGGGGTGGTGCTCTACGACAATCCGGCGGCGGGCGACTTCCCCACGCCCGCGGATGTGGTGGGGACGGATCCGACATGGGTGGGGCGGGTGCGTCGGGCACCGGACGACCTCTGTGCGCTGGACCTGTTCGTGTGCGGAGACAATCTCCGCAAGGGTGCGGCGCTGAACTCCGCCCAGATCGCGGAGGCGGTCGCGGCCGAAATCGGGCCGGGGCTGGGCTCCGACGGTACTGCGCGACCGGGGCACCGGGGGGCTTTGTAGGATATGTGAACGCCCTGTGAGCAAGTCGAAGGTCTGTACCGCTTGAACTGGGGTGCAAGGATGTTCGAAAATTCGCTTCCCCCTTACTGCAACCGGCAGTTGGGCGGGAAGCGTCTTTGCGGTCGCCCCTTCATGGTGCCGTGAAAAATGGGGCATTGGGGAAGAGCGGGTACGCATGAGGCCATATGGATCACCGCCAAAAACGGTGGCGTACGCGTACAACCCTGACGGGGGGAAGCGTGTCCAACAGGCGTGGCAGAGGTTCTCGACATCACAGGGGTGGTCCCGGTCCGTGGCGCTTCGGTGCGCCCGCTCCGCAGGCCCCGCCCGCCCGGCGGCATGCCGGTGATCGCCCCAATGCCCGCGCCCCGCACCACCCGCGTACCGTCCCCGCGCGAGGGCGCTGACGAAACGATGGCTGCGGGCACCACCGTCGATCACCTCACCGAGACCTACCGCGCCCACTACCGGTCGCTGCTCGGTCTCGCGGCCCTCCTGCTGGACGACACGGCCTCCTGCGAGGACGTCGTCCAGGAGGCGTTCATACGCGTCCACTCCGCGCGCAACCGTGTACGGGACCCCGAGAAGACCCTGGCGTATCTGCGCCAGACCGTGGTCAATCTGTCGAGGTCCGCGCTGCGCCGCCGCATCCTGGGGCTGAAGCTGCTCTCCAAGCCGATGCCGGACATGGCGAGCGCGGAGGAGGGGGCCTACGACCAACTGGAGCGGGACGCGCTGATCAAGGCCATGCGCGGACTGCAGCGCCGCCAGCGCGAGGTGCTGGTCCTGCGGTACTTCGCCGATATGACAGAGGCTCAGGTTGCCGGGACGCTGGGCATTTCCCTGGGTTCGGTGAAGGCGTACGGCTCTCGGGGCATCGCGGCGCTGCGTGTCGCCATGGAGGCCACGGCATGAGCGGGCGCAGGGACAAGTGGCACAGGTTGCACAGGTTGCACGGATTGAACAGGTTTGAGCAGTACGGGCCGGACGGGCCGTTTGACGACCGGACTGGGAACGAAATTGTGAACAACGGGCCGGAAAATGAGCTGGGCGGCCTCGGACAGGTGCCCGGTGAGGGACTTGGCGGGGGCCTTGCCGAGGAGCTTGGCGAAGGGCTTGCCGGGGGGCTTGGCGGGGACGAAGTGGCCCTGCGCCGGATGCTGCAAGGTGCCGTGGAGGACCTCAAGCCTTCCGACGGCGCCCTCGACCATCTGCGAAGGGCGGTCCCCGCGCGGCGCGCCCGTAAGAGGCAGGCGCTCGTCGGCATGGCTGCCGCGGCGCTGCTGATGGGCACCGCGGTCCCCGCCTTCGTCCATGTGGCGAACTCCAGTGGCGGCGACGACGCCCGCCCCGTCAACGCCGGACACGGCGAGCAGGCGCAGGGCGGCACCGGGTCCGAGACGGGTGACCTGGGCGGCGAGTCGGGCTCCGACGGTCTCTCCGCCGGCAGCCAGGGCAACCGGCAGGACCAGGGCGGCGCGACCCGGAGACCGGGGGAGAAGCCCTCCGGCGCCACGGACGGCGCGACGGGCGGCGTGGTCAACCCGCCGGGCACCGTGGCAGTGACCTCGCCGGTCTGCGCCGCCGACCAGCTCGGCGTCACCTCGGCGCAGGCGGCCAAGCCCGACGCCGACGGCAAGGTGTACGGCACCTTCCGCATCGCCAACGTCTCCAAGACCGACTGCGCGGTCAGCGGCGACGGCACGGTCGGCTTCCAGGCGCTGGGCGCGGCCGACGCCGCCAAGATCAGCGTGGTCGAGCACAGCGCGGGCGACCCGGCGACCGGACTGCCCGATCCCTCCCAGGAGGCGGCCACGCTGATGCTGAAGCCCGACACGGCGTACGAGGTGAGGTTCGCCTGGGTCCCGACGGACACCTGCCCGACCACCGGCGCCTCGCCCGACCCGACCCCCTCCGCGAGCGCCGGCACGGGCACGACCGGGGACAACAGCCAGCCCCAGCTCGGCAGCGAGGACGGCGGCGGCACGGCGGACGGCAGTGTCGCGGTGACCCACACGGCTGAGCCGGGCGCGCCGAGCGCGGAGACGACGATCCCCAACGCGTGCTCGGGCACGATCTACCGCACGGGTGTCCTGAACGCACAGTGAGGGGCGCGCTGGCGGGGCTGGGGTGCCGGGGCGGGCCCCGGGGGAGCCCGGCGGCTACACCGGCTCGGGTTCCAACCCCAGTTGCCGGTCCCGCGCCGCCTCCGCCTCGCGTCGCAGCAGCCGGAACCACATGAACAGCACGAAGCCGGCGAAGACGAACCACTCTCCGGTGTAACCCAGGTTCTGGAACGCCTTGAGGTCCAGTCCACTACCCTCGGGCGCGGCTGCGGGCACAGCCTTCAGCCCGCTGTCCGCATCGGCCAGCGTGACCCACGCGTCGTACACATCGTCCGGCACAAGGTTCACCAGCGAGGCCGCGCTGATCATCCCCAGCTGCTCGCCCGGCAGCCCGCCCGCCGTGTGCACCCCGTCCGTGCCCGGGGTCTCGGAGGCCTGCAGCGCCCCGGCCACGGTGACCTGGCCGACGGGCGCGGCCGGGGCCGGCTCGCCCTTGGGCAGCCAGCCGCGGACCACCGGCAGGGTCCGGCCGCTGTCGGTCTTGAGCAGCGTCAGCACATACGAGCCGCGCTCGCCGTCCAACTCCCGGTCCGGGACGATGAATTGCTTGCCGTACCGCCCGGTGGCCATCGCCTGCCGCCCCGACGTCTCCTTGTCGACGGGCAGCAGCTCGTCGAGGGGCGCGGCCTTCTGCTCACCCGGCGCGGGCTGCTGCTTGGCCTCCTCGTGCGTGGCGACGCGGTCCTCGAACTTGCCGAGCTGCCAGGAGCCCATGAAGACGCAGAAGGGGATCGCCAGCACGACGAAGATATTGATTCCCCACCAGCGGGGAGTCAGCAGGAACCGGTACACACCCCCACGGTACGGAACGCGCCCGCGTTCGCTCGGCCCACCCCCCTGCCCGGCACCACCTCCTGGCCCCTGGGCCGGGAACCCGGTCCTGGTTCCGCCTCCCGGTCCTGGCTCCGCTTCCCCGTCCTGGCGCCACCTCCGGGCCCGGGGCGGCCTCGGGCCGCCTCCGGGTCCCGGGCCCACCCCCCCTGCCCGGCACGACCTCCCCGTGCCGGGGCCGGGATCCCCGTCCTGGCGCCGTCTCCCCGTCCTGGCGCCACCTCCGGGCCCGGGGCCGCCTCCGGGTCCAGGGGCGGCCCTTCCGGTCCCGGGGCCGCATCCCGGTCCCGGCGTCGCCTCCCCGACCCGGCGTCACCTCCCTGGGCCAGGGCGCCAGCTCCCCGACCCGGCGCCGCCTCCCTGCCCCGGCGTTGCCGCCTCCTCCGCGCAGTGTCCCTAGCCCAGGTCCGCCCCCTGCCCCAGGTGCTCCGCCGCGAAGGCGATCTCCAGCCGCACCTGCTTGATCCGCTCCTCCACCACTAGCGAGCCGTGCCCCGCGTCGTACCGGTACACCTCGTGCACCGCGCCGCGCGCCGCCAGCCGGTCCACATAGTTCTCGACCTGACGGATCGGGCAGCGCGGGTCGTTGACCCCCGCCGAGATGTAGACCGGGGCCCGCACCGCGTCCACGTACGTCAGCGGCGACGAGGCCTCGAACCGGTCAGGCACCTCCTCCGGGGTGCCGCCCAACAGCGTGCGGTCCATCGCTTTCAGGGCCTCCATCTCGTCGTGGTACGCCGTGACGTAGTCGGCGACCGGAACCGCCGCCAGCCCCAGCGCCCACGCCTCGGGCTGGGTGCCGAGGCCGAGCAGGGTCAGATAACCGCCCCAGGAGCCGCCCGCCAGGATCAGTTTCTCCGGGTCCGCGAGCCCGGAGCCCACGGCCCACTCCCGGACCGCCGCGATGTCCTCCAGCTCGATCAGCCCGACCCGGTGCTTGAGCGCGTCCGTCCACTCCCGTCCGTACCCCGTCGAACCTCGGTAGTTGACCCGCACCACCGCATACCCGTGGTCGACCCATGCCGCCGGGCCCGCCGCGAAGGCGTCGCTGTCGTGCCAGGTCGGGCCGCCGTGGATCTCGAAGACGGTCGGCAGCGGACCCGTCGCACCCGCCGGCTTCTGCACCAGCGCATGGATACGGCCCCCCGGCCCCTCCACCCAGGCGTCCTCCACCGGCACCGACGCCGGCGCCTTCATCCCCGGAGGATCGAGCACCACCCCGCCTGCCGTCGAGCGCACCTGCGGCGGCAGCGCGGCCGAGGACCACAGGTACTCCACGTCCCCGTTCGGCCGGGCCGTCGCGCCCGAGACCGAACCGGCCGGTGTCTCTATCCGCACCAGCGCACGCGTCGCCAGGTCGTACCGCCACAGCTCGCCGCGCGCCTCGAAGCTGTGCGCGACCAGCAGGCCGGAGCCGTCCGGATACCACTCGGCGTTCACATCGCCCGGCAGGTCGATCGCGAGATCGGTCTCCTCACCCGACGCAATGTCCCAGATCATCGGCTCCCAGCGGCCGCGTCGCTGATGCCCGATCAGCAGCCGGGTGTCGCCGTCCACCGGAGCGAAGCCGAGGACCTCCAGCCCCAGTTCCTCTGTGCCCCCCTTCGTATCGTCCAGCTCGGCCACCGCCGAACCTGCCCCACAGTCTTCGGCGTGGGAGGTGCCCCCAACGCGCACCACCCGCAGCGCCGAGTGCATTGCGTCGCCGTGCTCGGTGTGCTCGATCGCGATCAGCGTCCCGTCGTGCGACAGGTCGCCGACCCCGGCCGATTGCCGGTGCCGGTATATCTCGACCGGCTCCGCACCGGTCTTTACGACATGGATCGTCGTGCCGCCCTCGTCGGTCGACCGGCCGACCACCGAGGTGCCGTCCCGGCCGATCGCCAGCCCCGCCGGGTACGAAGGCTCAAGTCCGGGCGCCGCGGGCTCGTCCTCCCCGCCGCCGAAGGGCTGCCGCATCCACACCCCGAACTCGTCCCCGTCGCTGTCCGAGAACCACCAGATCGACGAGCCGTCGGGCGAGAGCACCCCGTCCGTCGTGCCGTTCGGCCGGTCCGTCGCCTGCCGCTGCTCGCCGGTCGCCCGGTCCCAGGCATACAGCTCATACGTCCCGGTGGCATTCGACACGAAGAGCGAGCGGTGCGGCGCGTCCTCCGCCCAGTCGGGCAGGGAGACGCGCGGCGCACGGAAGCGCTTCTCCCAGTCCGCCATGCCGGGCAGCTCGGGCGTGCCGGGCAGCTCCGGCGTGGAGTCAGTGATCTCAGTCATGACCCCATTCTGCGCCGGACCCCCGACAATCCGTTCGCGCCGTCCGCAGCCTGTGGATAACTTCGTCTGCATGTACTCTCCGACCCCCGCGGACTGGCGCGAGGCCAACCGCTCCCGCTGGGACGAACGCGTTCCGATACATGTGGCGAGCGACTATTACGACCTGGATGCCTTCCGCTCGGGCAAGGACGTCCTGCGCGATTTCGAGGTCGCCGAGGTCGGTGACGTCACCGGCCGTACGCTTCTCCACCTTCAGTGCCACATCGGCCTCGACACCTTGTGCTGGGCCCGGCGTGGCGCCGCGCACGTCGTGGGCCTGGACTTCTCGGAGCCGGCCGTCGAGACGGCCCGCGGTCTGGCCGCGGACCTCGGACTCGGCCCGGACCGCGCCGCGTTCGTCGCCGCCGACGTCTACGACGCCGCCGAAGCCGTCCCCGACTCGTCGTACGACATCGTCTACACCGGTGTCGGCGCGCTGAACTGGCTGCCGGACATCACCCGCTGGGCCGAGACCGCCGCGTCCCTCGTCGCCCCCGGCGGTTTCCTCTATCTCGCCGAGTTCCATCCGCTCACCGACGTCTTGGACGCGACGGGCTCGCGGATCGTCAACGACTACTTCGCGCGCGACGCCTGGATCGACCAGACGCCCGGCACATACGCCGACTTCGACGCCGCGACCGTCCACAACCGCAGCGTCCAATGGCAGCACCCGATCGGCGAGGTCGTCTCGGCTCTGATCGCCGCGGGCCTGCGCCTGGACTTCCTGCACGAGCACGACATCTCGCTGTTCGAACGCTTCAGCCCGCTCACACGCCACGACGACGGCTACTACCGCTTCCCGGCCGACCGCCCGCGGATCCCGCTGATGTACTCGTTGCGCGCCTCGAAGGCCTGAGCGTCGAAGGGCCTGAGCATCGAAAGGCCTGATCAGCGCCGGTGCAGGGCCGATTGTCAGTGGCGCATTGCACACTTGCCGTATGACCGAACTGCGCAAGACAGTTGAGAGCTACTGGTCGGCTGCGGAGGCACGCGACTGGGCCGCGTTCGCGTCCACGCTCGGCGAGGACGTGCTCTATGACCTGCCGCAGACCCGCGAGCGGATTCACGGCAGGGAGAAGTACGTCCAGTTCAACCGGGAGTATCCCGGCGACTGGCACATACGCGTCCAGCGCGTCGTCGCCGACGGCGACCAGGTCGTGACCTGGGTACACGCCGTCGTGGGGCTGGAGGAGATGTACGCGATCACCTTCTTCACCGGCGACGAGGAGGGCCGGATCACCGCGATCACGGACTTCTGGCCCGAGGCGTACGAACCACCGCCGGGCCGCGAGCACTTGGTCGCGCGCTACTGAGACGAGGACGGCAGCCGGATCACCGCGGTGCCACTCCTGAGGTCGACCGTGGAGCGGTGCGGCGGCGCGCCGTCCTCCTCGTCGTCCCGCATCACCAGCGAGCTCTGTCGTTCCTTGAGCTCGTTCTGTTTGCCCTGCGAGAACGTGGCGTGCAGCTGCTCGAACCCGGTCGCGGACACCTGCCCCTGCCGCCGCCCGCGGCCCGTCGCACGCAGCAGTTGGTCACCGAAGGCTATGACGACGAGCAGGATCACCAGCCCTGGGAGGGTCATGAATACGACGAACTCCATACCCCCAGTCTCCAGGACGGCCCGGACGAACGGGCAGAGTTTGGAGTGGGCCAAGGTCGAGGCCTACGAAAACGTGCCCGGCTAGTACGACGTCGCGCCGGGCCCGGTGAGGCGTACGGCGATGGCTGCCGTATAGCCGGGGTCTGTGGGCAGGTCGGCCAGCAACCAGTCCGAGTTCGCGGCCGGTTGGGGCCCGGCCCCCACATAGGTGAGGGACAGGTCCTCGCTCAGACCGACACCGGTCGCCTTCAACAGGGCTTCCTTACGCGTCCAGCAGCGGGTGAACGCGGCGGGGAGTTGCGCCGCCGGCAGCGCCGCCAGTTCCGTACGCTCCCGCGGGTGCAGCTGGGAGGCGACGTCCGCGACCGTGTCGGGGTCGGGGACGCCCTCGACGTCGATACCGACCGGCGCCCCGGCCAGGGCGATCATCACCAGGCCGCTGGTGTGCGACAGCGAGAAGTGCACGGCGTTGCCGGGTACGACGGGCCGCCCGTGCGGGCCGCCACAGTGGGCGCAGGGTTCGCGCGACAGCGTGACCGCTTCCGGGGCCTGCCCGAGCCGCTCGCCGAGCAGTCGGCGCAGCGCCACATGCGCCACGGCGTAGGCGTCCCGGTCAGCGTCCCGGAGGAAGGCGTCAAGGCGCGCGGACTCCTCGGCGTCGAGGAGGTGCCGGTGGGCGGCGGCGTCCGGGGCGTGGTCGGCGACCCGCCCGGACCACAGCAGCTCCACGCCGGGCAGGGCCGCCGCGGCGTCACGGTCGGTGGGTGTGTCAGTCGGCATGCTGTCCATGATCGGTGATCGTTCGCAGCTGTGGAGGCGAGGTCGAGAGGAGAGCATCTAACGGACCCGAGGTTCCGTTAACGTGCCAACCATGACTTCCGAGAATACGGACCCGGGCACCCCCGGCACCGTACGCCCCGGCGGCCGCACCGCCCGCGTCCGGGCGTCCGTCCTGCAGGCCGCGGGCGACGCCCTGGTCGAGCACGGCTTCCACCGGCTCGACCTCGCGGATGTGGCCCGCCGCGCGGAGGTGGGCAAGACGACCCTCTACCGTCGCTGGGGTAGCACCACCGGCCTGATCGCGGATCTGCTGGCGGTCATGGCCGAACAGACCCAGCCGCCTACGGACACCGGTTCCCTGACCGAGGACCTCAAGGCCAACGCCCGCCTTGTGACCCGTACCCTCACCGACCCCCGCCAGGGCCCGCTCTTCAAGGCTGTCATCGCCGCGGCCGGCTGCGACGAGCGCACCGCGCAAGCCCTGCACCGCTTCTACGCGACCCGGATCAAGGAGTGGGCCCCGTGCGTCGACGCGGCCGTCGCCCGCGGCGAACTCCCCGCGGGCACGGACGCCGAGGAAGTGATCCGCGCGGTCTCGGCTCCGCTCTACTTCCGCCTCCTGGCCAGCGGCGACCCGCTCGACGACGTTGCCGCGGACCGGGCTGCCGCAGCGGCCGAATCCGCCGCCCGTGCGGGGGCGTACGTGAGCTGAAACGCGCCAAGGGTCTGACCCCCACCGAGGATCAGACCCTTGAACAGCCGGACGAGCCGCACGAGCCGGACGGAACGGCTATCGGCGGATCAGATGTTGACGCCGAAGTCCTGCGCGATGCCGCGCAGCCCCGAGGCGTAGCCCTGGCCGACCGCGCGGAACTTCCACTCCGCGCCGCTGCGGTAGAGCTCGCCGAAGACCATCGCGGTCTCGGTCGAGGCGTCCTCGCTCAGGTCGTAGCGCGCGAGCTCGGCGCCGCCGGCCTGGTTGACGACGCGGATGAACGCGTTACGCACCTGGCCGAAGGACTGCTGACGGCTCTCGCCCTCGTGGATCGAGACCGGGAACACGATCTTGTCGACCTCGGCCAGCACGCCGGCGAGGTTGACCTTGATCTGCTCGTCGTCGCCCTCGCCCTCACCCGTGAGGTTGTCACCGGTGTGCTCGACGGAACCGTCCGGGCTCTTGAGATTGTTGAAGAACACGAAGTGCTGGTCGGACACGACCTTGCCGTTGGCGTCGACCAGCAGCGCGCTGGCGTCGAGGTCGAAGTCGGTCCCGGTGGTGCTGCGTACATCCCAGCCCAGGCCCACGATGACCGCGGTCAGGCCCGGGGCCTCCTTGGTGAGCGAGACATTGCCGCCCTTGGAAAGGCTGACACCCATGGAAATCCCCTGCGCAATCCGGCGCGGGCCGCGCCTCTTGACGATTCCTTTGCCCACGAGGGCAACGAGCGGCCGCAGGCCCAGGTTCCCGTCATCCCCCGTATGCCGACCTCATCCGTCCCACCCGCACCTTCCCGTCTTATCCGCACCTCATCGCTTCATCTCGTCACATCGGCTCGGTCTCGTCCGTCATTGCTATGACGGACTATGACGAGGGGAACGTGACCGATGGACGAGAACGACTGGCTGGCGGAACGATTCGAGGTCAATCGCGCCGACCTGCGGGCGGTGGCGTACCGGATGCTGGGCTCGCTGAGCGAGGCGGACGACGCTGTCCAGGAGGCGTGGCTGCGGCTGAGCCGTTCCGACACCAGCGACGTGAACAACCTGAGCGCATGGCTGACGACGGTCGTCGGGCGTGTGTGCCTGGACATGCTGCGCTCGCGAAGGTCACGGCGCGAGGATCCCCTTGACGTGTACGTGCCCGACCCCGTCGTGAGCCGCGCCGACGGAATCGAGCCCGAGCAGGAAGCGCTGCTGGCGGACTCGGTCGGCCTCGCACTGCTCGTCGTACTCGACACGCTCGCCCCCGCCGAACGGCTCGCCTTCGTACTCCACGACATGTTCGCCGTGCCCTTCGACGACATCGCCGCGATCGTGGACCGCACCCCGACGGCGGCCAGGCAACTCGCGAGCCGGGCCCGCCGCCGGGTCCAGGGATCGGCCCCGGTCCCCGAGGCCGACCTCTCCCGCCAGCGCGAGGTCGTCGACGCCTTCCTCGCCGCCTCGCGCGGCGGCGACTTCGACGCCCTGGTGGCCGTCCTCGACCCGGACGTCCTGCTTCGCGCGGACTACGGCACTCTGCCGCTGGGCGTGTCGAAGCGGGTCCGCGGTGCGCAGGCGGTGGCCTCGCAGGCCCTGCTCTTCTCCAGGTTCGCCCCCTTCGCGAAGCCGGCCCTGGTGAACGGCGTCGCGGGACTCGTCACGGCTCCCGACGGACAGCCGCTCTCGGTCATGGCCTTCACGGTCACGGACGGAAGGATCGTAGAAATCGACATCCTTGCCGACCCCGAGCGCCTGCGCCGGCTCGACCTGGCGTTCCTCGACGACTGACGGGCCCAAGGCGAACTCGCGGTGGGCAGCAAGGTCCCCCCGTTCAGGTCCGCGGGGAACGCCAAAGGCCACCGACTCAGGTGAGTCGGTGGCCTTTGATGAGCGTCGGGTGGCGGGAGTCGGGTCTGCGTCGCCTCCCGCTTCGCCGACGGCTGCAACATCATGGGGGTGTTGCAGCCGTCTGTGACCGGAGCAGCCAGTTGGGACGCCTGTAATCAGTGGTCAGCAAGTGCGCCCGACGTACGCCGCGCCGTCGATTTGGCCAGCCGATCCCAGCCAGGTGATGCCAGGGCCCACGCACCGCTCGTAGTTGGGACCCCATACCTCCACTTCGATGATCACGCGCGAGCCGTCGCTCGTGCAGTGGTTGTAGTACGCGTCACTGGAGGTCTCGTAGAACCCGCAGGGGTCGGCGGCCGCTGACGGCGCGGCGGCTGTGGACAGTCCGAGGACGAGGGTTACGGCACCGAGGACGGCCGGCAGGGAACGGCGAATGCTCATGGGGCAACTCCTTCTTGAGGGCGCGATGCCCGAGCACTGGATGAGTTGTGCACACGTAGAGCGTTCCATTCCTTACTCTTGGTAGTAGTTGATCTAGCTCGTACGAATGAAGGACTTCACCAGATCGGGTGCGAATGCGCCTGAACTGCAACAATGCCCGTCTGGGCAGAGGCGATAGCGACCAAGCCTGGGCACGGAGAAGGTCCTCATGGACGAGCGGATGGGCCACATCGACGGCTCAGTCTCCGCGCGCTACGCCCACGTGACCCCGGGCATGCGGAAGTGGCTGCTGTTGGGCCTGACCGAGCAGTGGGAGACGGCTCTCGACGCCCGCCGCGCCATGAGCCCGAGTTCCCCGGTCGCAGCTCTCGACCGGCTCCTGCGTAACAGGTGACCCGGCAGGGTCGTCCGAGACGGATGGCCAGCGCCTCATCCTCGAGGGGCTGCCGACCCGCAGCGACACTCATCAAGCACCTGCCTGTAGTCCCACCGCGTGCCGCGAACTGATCGAACTGGGATCAGGACTCCGAGTGGATCGCGGCCCTGGGGTGTTCGAAGGGGTCTCCGTCCGCGCTGTTCAGCAGATCACGGCGATGCCCGTTGCGGTCTGGCGCAACCGAAGTGCCGGGGCACTGGTTTGCTTTTGTCCTTGCTGTCGTCACGAACGGTCGGTCGAGTCGATGTGCTGCTGGAGCGTCTGAGCGATCTCATCGACGCTTCCGCACGCGGGGAGAACCCAATAGGCGTCGTCGCCGTTGTTCAGCGCCAATTCGCTGGTGAAATTGACCAGGTCGGGAGAGCGGACGAACGAGTCGCGCAACCAGGCAGCGAATCTTGCGGCCTCGGCTGCCGATGCCTGTATCACCATGACCGCCCCGATTTCGGGGTAGGGGGTGGTGGCCAGCCCTTCCAGCCACACTCCGTCGCCCAGTGGCACTTCGAAGGACAAGGCGTCGGCCGAGCGTGGGCCGAGATCTCCGCCCAGGGAGGTGGATGCTCCAGGGAAGGCTTCGACGATCTCGGCTGCGAGGTCGTCGAGCTGCAGATGCCAGACCGCGGCGTCGTCGACCGGCGGAGCGAAGCTGAACGTTGTCCTGAGCGCGTCTGGGTCCGTCATCGTGTCTCCGTACTTCTACGGCACGTAGCGTGCGGTGCCCTGTTACGCCGCTCATGGCCATCATGCTCTGCCAATAGGGAGCGGATCGGCCTGTCGTTCGTGATGATCTCGAAGCCGCGTATTTCGTCACTGCGTGGATCGGAGAGCGCTGCGCGGTATTGCGCCATTTCGTTCCCGTCCTTCACATACATGCCGTCGCGGTGAGGGTCGAACTTTACTTTTCCGTTCTCGTCGATCTTGGGCGGGGTGCCGAGGGTCTTGTCGACCTGGTCCGGGTCCCGAAAGGTCTTTTTGCAGTCGGGTTCAGGCACGTGCTTCGCCTCGATCGCGTAGCCATCCATGGGGCGCATGCCGTCGACCATGAGGCCCCTGCCGCTCGCGCCGGTTGCCGCGGCGGGCAGTGGCACTTCACGTTCCGGGTAGCCGGCTACGCGCGAGTTGATGTATGGCCCGGATGCCGGGTTTCAGTGCACATCGATCGCGCCGTGCGTCGTGAGTGTCCGCCCTGTACCAAAGGTCGATTGACCGGCGGGTTGGCCACCGGAAGGATCGGCCGGGCGGGTACGGGCAGTGGACGCGCACAGCTCTTCCATCCACCGCGGGCGCGCGGGACGGGTGACGGGCGGTACGGAAGGAGGGGGCTGTTGCGATGTCGATCCAACTGATGAGTGAAGCGGGTGCGGTGGACGGCCCCAACGAAGACTTCGTGGCCGCGGAAGGCGCGACGGTCGTGGTACTCGACGGTGTCAGCACTGTTCCCGGGCATGGGTCCGGGTGCCACCACGGCACGGCATGGTTCGCGGGTGAACTTGCGGCCCGCGTACTGGAGAACGCCCAGGCGCCTGAGGGTGGTCTCGATGACGTGCTGTACCGGGCCCTGGCCGACGTCGTGGGGTTGCACGGTGGTGAGTGCGATCTCTCGCTGCCCGACCCGCCGGCCGCGGCCCTGGCCATCGTGCGGGAGCGCCAAGGGAGCATGGAGTACCTGGTCTTGTGCGACTGCACGATCGTGGTGGACGTCGCCGGGACCGTACAGCGGATCACCGACGACCGGCTGTCCGGGCTCGACCTTCCGGAGCGTAGGGCGGTGCTGGAGGATCCGACGCTCGCCGCGTATGCGGCGTTGCTCGAGGCCAAGAGGCGCCGACGCAACTCGCCGGGCGGTTATTGGGTGGCGGCAAGTGAACCGGCGGCAGCCTGGGCGGCGGTGAAGGGGAGCTTTCCGGTGGATGACGTCCGTCGCATCGCGCTGATGACAGATGGGGTGTCCTGTGCCGTCGACCGCTACCGGCTCATGGACTGGGCGCAGCTGCTCGACGCTCTGGAGGATGAACCCACCGGTCTGCTACGGCGGATCCGGGAGGTGGAGCAGAGGGCGTCCGGCCGCGTTCGGAATAATCTGACCAAGCTTCACGATGACGCAACGGCGGCGTATTGGCGCATTGTTTGATATTGCTTCTGTTGGTTTGCCTTGTGGGTGCCACGGGTCGTGGCCTGCATGTAGGTACGGGATTTGGGAATTGGATTGCGATGAGTGACGTTCCTGGGCTTGTTCTTGAGACTCTGAAGTCCGCGAAGGCGCGGGGCTTCAAGCTGTCTTGCGAGGAAATGGTGGGCAGGCTCCTTGCCGCTCTCGCGAGTGCTGTTCCTCCTGGCGGGCGTGTTCTCGAGCTCGGCACCGGCGTCGGCGTGGGCGCGGCCTGGCTGGTCTCAGGGCTCGAGCACCGAAGCGACGTGACGGTTCTTACGCTTGAGCGAGATCCGGAACTTGCCGCTGCAGCCAGGGAGTTCGCGTGGCCCGAGTGGGTCGAGGTGCGGGTTGCCGACGTGGAGAAGGAGCTTCCGGAGCTGGGGCGTTTTGACTTGATCTTCGCCGACGCCGAAGGCGGAAAGTGGTCCGGACTCGACCTGACCGTATCGGCGTTGCAGCCCTCGGGAATGCTGGTCGTTGACGACATGGACCTGTCCCGGTACCAATCCACCAAGCATCGTGAATCGGTGACCCGCGTACGCGACACGATTCTCTCCGATCCGCGTCTCGTGGCAGTGGATCTCCCCGTGAGCAGCGGGATCATGGTGGCCGCCAAGCGTCGCGACTGAGGCGCGGTGACGGGTCCTCATCGCTGTCGATGAATTCCATGGATGACCTGGGAATGCCGCCCGTTTTCTTCCACGGCGTCTTTCGAATTGCCGTACGCGATTCTTCTTTCCTCACTCCAGGAGACGACTGATGAGTGATACCGGGCTGGCGGATGTCCCAGCCAAGGACGTGAGCTCCTCTCAGGACCTGCTGTCCTGCTACGAGACGATGAGCCTCATCCGCGCGTACGAACACCGCATGATGGAACTGCGGACGGCGCGCGAGGTGGTTGGGCCGGTCCATCCGTATGTCGGTCAGGAGGCCATCGCCGTTGGAGTGTGCGATGCGCTGAAGCCGCGGGATCAGTTGGTGAGCCACTACCGCGGACACGGGCACGCACTGGCCCGGGGCACCTCACCGGTTGCTTTGACCGCCGAACTGTTCGGCAGGAGCACGGGGTTGTGCGGCGGCAAGGCGGCGGCACTCATATCCGACCCAGGCAACAACATCTTGGTCTCCAGCGGCCTGGTAGGTGCGGGCATTCCGATTGCGGCCGGCGCGGCAATGACGGAGCAGGTCCGCGGCACCGGCGGGGTGGCCGTCGTCTTCTTCGGCGACGGAGCACTGGGCAGCGGGGTGGTCCACGAGACCCTCAACATCGCCGTGGTGCAGCGCCTCCCGCTGGTCATGGTGTGCGAGCACAACGGCTACCAAGGCGGCACGCGTACCGAGGAGGTGTATCCGGACACCTCGCTGCTCAGGGTGGCTCAAGGGCACAGGATGCGCGCCGTCTCGGTCGACGGGAACGAGGTGACGGCCGTATATCGCACAGCATGTGACGCGGTGTCGGCGGCACGGGCCGGAGCGGGACCGTCCTTCATCGAGGCCCGTACGTACCTGACGGAGTTCCACCTCCAGTTCGACAAGCCGTCGACGGAGAAGCGCCCGGAGGACGAGCTGCTTCACTGGCGGGCGCGCGACCCGCTGACCCTGCTGGCCCGGCGGCTTCTGGACGACGGTGTTGCGCAGGAGGAGCTGGACCGTGCCCAGGCGCGGTCACGGGCTGTCGTCACGGATGCTGTGGACCGTGCCCGGATCGCGCCGTGGCCCGAGCGGCGCCAGGTCTTCACCCACATCTGGCCGGAGGCGTCGTGAACGAGTTGGCCGTGCTCGACCTCGTACTGGAAGAAGAACTTCGCCGGGACGAGCGGATCGTCCTCCTCGCAACCAGTACGCCGGCCTCCTGGCAGCGGGAGTTCGGCCCTGAGCGCATCCGCACGTGTCCCATATCCGAGCAGGCCATGACCGGCATGGCGGTCGGGGCCGCGATGACCGGACTGCGGCCCATCGTCGACCTCAACCGCGCGTCCTTCGCCTTCCTCGTCATGGACCAGCTGGTCAACCACGCCGCCAGGCTGCACTACATGTCCGACGGCGGTTACCAAGTGCCCATGGTCGTCACCTCGGCCACCCGCGGCCGTCAGCAGCTCGGTCCGCAGAACGAGCAATGCCCGTATGGGGTGTTCATGCAGCTTCCGGGGTTCCGGGTGGTGGTGCCGGGGTCGGCGGAGGACGCATGCGGTCTGCTGCGCACAGCCGTCCGGGACGCCGGCCCGACGCTGTTCTTCGTCGCGCCGGAGTTGGCGCGTGGTGTGCGACTGGCGGCTGCCCTGGCCACCGAGCCGATCCCCTTCGGCCAGGCCGCGACCCTGAGCTCCGGATCGGACGTGACCCTGCTGGCCATCGGCGGAGCCGTGAAGGTCGGAGCGGAAGCGGCGGCGCTGCTCGCCTCGCAGGGGGTGTCCTGCGATCTGATCGACCCCAGAACCCTCGTTCCACTGGATGTCGACACGATCGCACAGTCCGTGCGTCGCACCGGACGCCTGGTATTCGTCGACGACGGGCCCCGGTCGGGTGCACCCGCCCAGATCCTCTCCGCGCTCCACGACGTCGAGGGTTTGGCCGCGCGGCTGGGCGGCAGGGTCGAGTTCGTGTGCTGCCCTGACGTGCCGGTGCCGTCGACCCCCGCCCTGGAGCAGCACACTTGGCCGCTCGAGCAGGACGTGGCGGACGCCGCGCTGAGGCTGCTGAAGGCCGACCGGTGAGTCTTGGGGAAGCGGCCTCGACTGCTGCTCGGACCACTCCCGCGACCGCAGCCGTGGTCGTGGACACCCGGTCGCGGTCGGCGCCGGTGCACCGCCTGGAACGAGGCTCGGCGTTCGCCCTGCGGGCCGAAGCCGCGCGCCTCGAGGCGGCGGGCCAGGACGTCTTGCACCTGGAGCTGGGCGAGCCGGACTGGCGGCCACCGCCCGCCGTGCTCGACGCGCTCCCGGCCGCCCTCGCCGATGGTGGCCGGCGGTACACGGAGGCGGCCGGAGAGCTTGACGTGCGGCTCCAAGTTGCTGCCAGCTACTCGGAGTTGATGGAGGCGCGGGTCGACCCGGGGCGCGTCGTGCTGGTGCCGGGCAGCAACATGGTGCTCTACCTCACGCTGCTGGCCGTTGCGGGGCACGGGGACGAGGTGCTGCTGCCGGATCCGGGATTTCCGCCGTATGCGGAACTGGTCCGGCTCGCGGGCGCGGTTCCCGTGCCCTATCCGCTGCGTGGTGAAGCGGGTTTCCTGCCCGATGCCGACGAGATCGGCTCCTTGGTGACCCGGCGCACCCGACTGATCATCGTCAACTCGCCGAACAATCCCACGGGTTCGGTGATCCCCGCTGAACAGATCGAGAAGATCATGGAGGTCGTCGACGACTCGGGACTGTACGTGGTCTTCGACGAGGCCTACCGGGAGTTCAAACCCGGCGGAGGTCGGCCGTCCCTGTACGGGGACCTTGCGGAGCACCCGCGGACGATCTTCATGGAGTCCCTGTCCAAGAGTCACTCCATGTGCGGCTGGCGGGCCGGAATCGCCATCACCGCGCCGGAGCTGGCCAAGGATCTGGCGGACCTTATGGTGAACACCACCTGCTGCATGCCGGCCGTGGTCCAAAGGATCATCCCAGCCGCCCTGAACAGCCGGGAGTGGGTCACCGAGCGAGTGGTCGAAGCGGCCCGGCGCAGACACCTCGTGCACGGCGAACTCGTCACCATGCCCGGTATTCGGTCGGCAGCGGTGGGCGAAGGGCTCTACCTGTTCCCTGACATCACGGGAACGGGACTGTCGGACCGGGAGTTCTCCCGCCGCCTGCTGAACGAGACAGGGGTGTCGGTAGTGCCGGGCAGCGTCTATGGCCGACAAGGCGCCGGACATGTCCGTATCGCCTGCACGCAGTCGATCGAGCGGCTGACCGAAGCGATGAGACGTATGCGAGTCTTCTTGGAAGGAATGGCATGGCGACACGCGATCCCCTAGGCAGTCGGCGTCTCAGCAGTCTGGACGAGAGCGGGGCGTTGGGTGAGCCGCACGTGCTTGTCGACGCCGACAATGCCACCCTCGTACTCCGCGACACCGACGGCCGGGAGCGCACGTGCTCCGATTTCATGTCGGCCTACGCCTCCGTCAACTTCGGGCACCGTAACCCGGACGTGGAAGAGGCTCTCTCCCGAGGGTCGGACGTCGCGGCCCTCTTCTACCCGGAAGAGGCCGAGCTGCTCTCCCGGCGGCTGTGCGCCGCGGTCGGCGGCGGCGCGCGGAGAGTTCTGTACCAGGTGGGCGGCAGTTTTGCGGTGTCCACTGCCTTCGCGCTGGCCCGCAGGCGCAGGCCGGGGCGCATCCTGGCCATCGAAGGGGCGTTTCACGGACTCGGCCTGGACGCGCTGGCCGCGACGACCGTACAGCGCGACATCGCGCTGCAGGACAGCGGACTGCCCGCGCTGCTGTCCGCGCAGATCGACCACCTGCCCGTGGGCTCCTTCCCGGAGACCTGGCAGGACATCTCGGCGGTCATCTACGAACCGGTCCAGGGCGCGAACGGCTATGTGCCGCTCGATACCGACTGGCTCGCAGAGCTGGAGGGAAGGGCTCGGAAGAACGGCGTGCTCACCATCTCCGACGAGATCCAGTGCGGATTCCACCGACATGGCTCGCTGAGTCCGTCACGGGCGTGGGGGCTCGCGCCGGACATCGTCCTGTTCGGGAAGTCCCTGACCAACGGGACGTATCCGCTCTCCGCCGTCGTCTACCAGGCCGAACTGGAGCGTTCCGTCGCCGGGCGGGTTCACCTCGCGCACACCTTCCAGACGGCGACTCTCGGATTCCGCGCCGGACTTCGGGTCTTCGGCTACCTGGACAGCAATCCGGTGGCCGGCATGGGCGAGCGCATCGCGGAGCTCTTCCGCGGCCGAGCCGAGAAGTGGTCGGCCGATGGTCTGGTGCGCGACCTTCACGTCACGGGCCCGGCCCTGTCGTTCGAGCCGACGAAGGTGGCCGGCCGCGAGGCGGTGCAGACGGCTTTCGACCACGGAGTGCTGATGCTGTCGGGGGGCGCCCGAGGTCAGCGGATTCGGATAGCTCCCCCTTTGACCACGCCACCGGAACAGATCACCGAAGGACTTGACGTAGTGGGCGGGGCGCTGGCCGGCAGCCGGGCTTGACCTGTCCCACCGCACGGGAGAACTCAGGAGGATCCATGGAAACCGCGAAATTCTACGATGAGCTACGGGGATTCCTGCAGTCGATGCAACCGGACCAGGAGGGCCAACGGGCCGTGCTGGAGGGACTCGGGCACGATGACAATCTCTTCGATCTCGGTCTGGTCACCTCGTTCTCGGTGATCCGCATGATCGTCTTCATCGAGTCACTGACGGGCTGCTCCCTCGACCTGTCCGAGCACGACATCGAGAACTTCTACACCATGCGTGGCCTGTGGGATCTCGTCCAGGCCGAGGGGGCCGCCCGATGACAACCGCGTCCTCGAAATACAGCGAAGAACAGATCGCCGCCTTCCGGCGTCGCTTCGCCGAAGTGTCGTGCGCTCAACTCGCCGACAGCGCAGCTGAGTTCACCAACCCGCTCGCACTGCCTCTGGTGCCGCGCAACGGCCGGCCCCGGGTATGCGGACCAGTCTTCCCCGTCACGACGTCGGACGACATGCTGCCTTGCCTCCAGGCGCTGGCCGCGGCCCCTCCGGGCTGGGTGATCTTCATCCACAACGAGATCAGCCCGTCCGAAGGGCTGGCGGGTGACATCTACGTCGCCTCCGCCGAAGTGCAGCGCCTGGGCGGGATCGTGGTGAACGGGGCGGTACGAGACCTGGAGGCCCTCGCCGACATCCCCGTGCCGGTCTTCTCCACGGAGGTGAACTTCGTATCGGCGCGGACCACCGCCGTACTGGCAGAGGCGGTCCCCGACACGGTGGATGTGGCGGGATGCCGATTGGCCCCCGGGGACTGGATCTTCGGCGACGAGGACGGGTTCCTGCTCCTGCCGGAGAGCCACGTGTCGGCCGTTCTCGCCGCGGGCGGGGTACTGCGCGAGCGTGAGGACCGGCTGCGCCGGACGATGCGAGAGCAGCAGCGGACACTGGCCGATCTGACGGGCCTCGACGAGTTCATCGCGGGCTCCGGCCCGCTCAAGTTCAACCCCTAGCCAAGGAGGCCGCACGTGCCCACCAGCGCGAAGGACAGCTTGCGGGGGAACAGGCGCGTCCACGACATCGACTTCGCGGCGACGGACTTCCAGCGGGACCCCTGGCCGTCGTACGACTGGTACCGGGAGCACGAGCCCGTGCATCTGTCGCAGCGTTATGGTGCCTACTTCGTTTTCGGTTACGAATACGTGCGTCGGGTGATGACGTCGCCTGACTTCACCGCCTTCCACCCCTTCCGGGTCAGCCGCCGGGCCTTCGGGCCGACCATGCTCGACCAGGACGGACAGCATCACGCACGGCTGAGGTCGGCGGCGGCGGGACCCTTTCGGCCGCGTGCCGCCGCGGAGTTCGGCCGACGCGTGGTGGCGCCGCTGGCCGGACGGATGTTGGACGATCTCCTGACGCGACGGCGCGGTGACTTCATCGCTCGACTTGCCGAGCGGCTGCCCATGGCAGTCGTCTGCCGCGTCATGGGCCTGCCGGACGGCGATACCAGGCGGCTGCACGACTTGATGCGGCCCCTGGTGGATTACGTGGATCACGGCACCGTAAGTCTGGAGCAAGTCGTCGCTGCGCGCGGGGAGTTGCGGGACCACCTGCGCAGCACCCTGCCGGACGGTCCGGGTGCCGACGGCCTGTTGAACGCTTTGGCCGAGAACGAGACTCTCAGTGAGGCCGACGTCGTCAACACATCGGTCCTGTTGCTTGCGGCGGGCACGGAGACCACGGCGGCGGGCATCACCAATCTGCTCAGCCGGGTGGCCGCCGAGCCGGAGGTGTTCCACCGCCTGGGCAAGGAACGCTCCCTTGTCCCCGCGGTCGTGGCCGAGACGCTGCGTCACGAACCTCCCCTCCACGTCACTCTGCGCTTCGCCTCCCGGGATTTGACGCTCGGCGGCGTCGACATCCCCGAAGGCACGCCGCTCCAAGTGGTGCTCGCCAGCGCGAACCGCGACCCTGCTGTGTACCCGAGTCCACACGTGTGGGACCCGGAGCGGGCGGTCAGGACGCCGCTCACCTTCGGCATGGGACGGCATGTTTGTCTGGGCATGGGACTGGCCCAGCAGGAGTTGGAGATTGTGCTCCACGGTGTGCTGGACCGCGTCGAGGAGCTCAGGCTCAGCGGAGGGCCTCTGGCCCCGGCGCAGGGCCGCACCTTCCGTACGGTCCGCGATTCTGAATGCGTCTACCAGCTCCGTGCCGTGAGCGACGTGGTGAGGACGATATGAGCGACGTGGTGACCTGGCAGGCGCCGGCGCCGCTGGAACCGTCCCAGCGCCGGACCTTCGAAGATCTTCTGCCCTACTGTCTGCCGGGTGACGGCAGGTTCTGGCTGGAGCACAAGGAACCCGGGGCGAAGGTGCGATACGTCGCGGAGCCCGGTCACAGCACGGAGGCGACCGCTGTGCTGCTCGACGAGGCCCACGCGCGGGCGGCGCTGGAGACTGCGCGCGCTCCGCACGTGGTGCTCGAGTTCGACGGCCGATCCGGCTCCGGGGCGCCAGGGGCAGATGCGACGTGGGTGGGGCCCGGGCTACGCGTCGGGGGAATGGAACTGGCCCGGCTGGTAAGGGCCTTGGACACGGTCCTCCTCGGACTGGCGGAGGACGCGGGTGCCACAGAGCGCCTCGTGCCGCACCTGGTTTCCTGGGAGACGCTCCGCCGCACCGGATACATCCGCAACTTCCCCCAGCATCTGACGGCTTGTGCGGTGGTACGGGAGAACCTGCGGGCACTTGACCGGTTCGCCCAGTCGCCGGATCCGGTTACCGCAGCGGCCGAGCTGATCCCTGCCCCTGTGGGCCTGGCACCCGCGGTATGCATGAACCTGTTCGCCGGACTCGCGGATGGCGCGTTGCCCGCACCCACCACTCTCACCGCGCGCGGCATGTGCGGACGGTACGAGGTCGGGGCGGAGACCGTCGCAACTCGCTTGTGGTCCTTCGACATGAGGGAACTGGTCTTCGTCGGGGACGCCGCCGGTGCCAAGTCGTTCCGCGACACCATGCTGGATGCGGTCGCGGACCTCGCCCGCGACGTGGGTCTGCCGTGCACGCTTACGACAGCCAGCGACCCCTTCTTCACGTCCGAGCGTGCGGACCTGCTGTGCTACCAGTCCGCGTTCAGCCTCAAGCACGAACTGCGCGGACTGCCGGCGGACGGTTCGTCGGCAGTGGCCGTCACGTCTGTCAACCTGCACAAGCAGCATTTCGGGCTCGAGTTCGGCATCACCCTGCCCGACGGCACGCCGGCCCACTCCGCCTGCGTGGGTTTCGGCCTGGACCGCTGGGCGGAGTGGATACACGGCCACCTCGGCGGCGATCCGGACAACTGGCCCGACGTCCTGCGGGCGGCAGCCACGGCTCCCAGGCCGCGCCGAACCAAGGAGGGAGACGACTAGGTGCGCCCGTCGGACAGGCTCACGGTGAACTTCGACGCCGGACCGGACAAGGAAGGCCCGGCCGGCTGGGCTCAGCTGAAGACGTTCCATCGGCGTGCCCGATACCCGCACGACCGGTACAGCTCCTTTCTCACCCACGCCGTCGAGTTGCCGGCCGGTACATCCCGGGGCAGGCTGGCCGAGGTGTTCGCCGCTCTCCTGATGACGCACGAATCCCTACGCACGGTGTATTTCGACGACGGCCGACGTCAATGCGTCTTGGGAAAGGGCGAGTTGAGGTTGGCGGTCCACGACGTGCCGGACGACGAAGGGACGCTCGCAGGGGTCCTTGAGACGCTGACTCGCAGCCCTTTCGACTTTGCGCGGGAACTCCCGCTCCGCGCGGCGGTCCTGGCACCGGGAGGCCTTCCCGTCCGGCTGGTCGTCGCCTACTCCCACATCGCGGTGGACGGCGAAGGGCTTCGGATCGTCACCGAGGATTTGCGCAACGCTCTGGCCCGACGCGGGGACCGCAACGGCTCCGGCGCCGCGCAACCGCTCGAGCTGGCCCTGGAGCAGCAATCGCCGGCCTGGCGGGAGCGTAACGCCGCCGCCCTGCGCCATTGGGACAAGGTCATGGAGCGCGTACCGCAGTCCGTGCTCGCTGTGCCCGTAGTTACGGGTGGTGACGCCGACCGTTACCTTCGCGGCCTGCTGGAGTCCCGTGCTATCGCAGAGGCGCTCCCCGTGATCGCGGCCAGGACCAGGGCGAGCGGTTCCGCCGTAATGCTGGCTGCCACGGCCGCCGTCCTTGCGCACCGGGCTGGTCTGCCCCGGTGCGCGCTCACCGCGATCGCCGCGAATCGGAACACACCTCGCACGGAGCGGTACGTCGGCACCATCTCCCAGGACGCACTGGTCCTGCTCACGCCGGGCGACGGGACGTTCGACGCGCTGGTACGGCGGGCCTGGACGGGGAGCCTCGCGGCGTATCAGCACAGTCAGGTCCATCCGTTGGACCTGTGGGACCGGATCGAGAAGGTGGGTTTCCGGCGTGGCATCCGCTTCGCCAGAGACTGCGTGTTCAACGACCGCAGCGCGCCGGGCGGCGGCGTCGAGGTGAGTGACCAGGCCGCGCCTGGAGAGGGGTCGACCATCCGCGTGCAGCGGGCCACGTTCATGCCGGTCCGGTTCTATCTGCTCGTCCTGCGCACCAGCGGCACGGCCGAGATCGCCCTGTGGTCCGACACCCGCTATCTCCCGGAACCCGAACTGCGGGAGTTTCTGGCCGGATTGGAGAGGCTCCTCGTGGCCGCGGCGAACGGAGACGTCGCACTGAGCCGGATCGGAGACATCAGCGGAGTCACGCCAGTGCCGCGCGGTCCGCAATGGCGGGAGATCGACGCCTCGCTGGTCGACGTGGACGCGGTCCGGCGACTCGTCGAGGTGGTGGCGCGCGGGCGCGGGTCGGCGGTCTTCGTGACGGACGTGACGGACACGGGCGAGACCGAACTGGTCGCGTACGTGGACACCTCAGGAAGCTCGCTGACCTCGCATGCTCTGCACCAGGCCTGCATGGCGGCGCTGCCCGACTTCGACGGAGCCATCGCGCCGACACGCTATGTGCTGTGCGACGGGGCGCCCAAGAACTCTACCGACGAGGCGGCTTGGCTCTCCGGACCTGTCACGTCGACGGGGGACGGCCGGTCGCTTGCTTCTGGTGAGACGCCGCTCGCCCCTGGTGATCGGTAGTACCCCACCATGAACGTGAACGGCGTCGCTCATCTGACGGCGTCGACCCGTACGAGGTTGCGGATGGCGGGCACGGCCAGCAAGGCCGTGCAAGTGCAGAGCGCCAACGCGGCGCTCGCCAGGAGGACTGGGTGAGTTCCGAGAACTCCGGAGGCGGGGCCGGCGATCATCTGGCCGACCGGCATCATGGCGACGGAACCGGCGACCTCGTAGGCGGAGATGCGGTTCAAGACGTCGCCGGGCAACTGGGTCTGGATGCTGGTTGCCCACATCACGCTCCAGAAAGCCATGGCACCGCCTGCCACCGCCCATCCCAACGTGACTCCCGCGAGGGGTAGTCGGGCTCCGACCGTCAGTGGCTCCAGGGCGAACCCGAACAACGCGATGGCTCCGGCGCGCAACGGGCGCACCGGCCGGATGCGCAGTGCGAGCAGACCACCGATCGCCATGCCCGCGCAGAGACCGGAGTTGACGATGCCGTACGCGCGCTCGCCGTGCCGGGTGATCAGCTCCGTGGCCGCCAGTGGGATCGTCGGACCCCACACCGTAACCATGAAGACCATCCAGATGATGACGACCGACCAGATCCAGGTTCGAGTGCGGAACTCCTGCCAGCCGCCGGCCAGCCCCGCGAAGAACCCCTTCGGCCGCGCTTCGGCGCAGGTGGGGGAGCGGAGGAGACACAGGCACAGAGCGCTGACCACGTAGGTGGCGGCGTGCGCCGCGAACACCCAGCCCACGGAGGCGATGCCGATCAGCACGCCGGCGAACGCAGGCCCGAGGACGGCCATCACGGACTCCCCGGTGCGGATGACGCCGTTCGCCTTCTGCACGTCGTTGGTGATGCTGGGCACGGTACTTGCGATGCCCGGCTGGAAGAAGGCCGCGCACACGCCGTTGACTGCGCCTATCGCGCAGAGGTGCCACAGGGTGACATTCCCGGAGAAGAAGAGCGCGGCTGCCGTGGACTGCGTACCGACCCGTACGAGATCAGCACCGATCATGAGACGCCGGGGACCGAAGAGGTCCGCGACGACGCCGCCGAAGATGACGAATCCCGCGAAACAAGCGGTGTATGCCGCCAGGGCGAGCCCAACTCCCCCCGCGGCATAGCCGTGCCGGACAAGCCCGGCCGCGAGGGCGACCGGAAGCATCATGTCGCCGAGCCTGGCCACGGTGCGTGCGGTGAAGAACAACGCGAGGTCGTGAGTCCAAAAGCCCTTCGGCCCACGGGCGTCGTCGGCCGTGCCCCTGTGTGGCCGAAGGCGGTGTGGCGGTGATGACTTCATCGGCCTGTCTTAGCAGTGACGTGGCGGGGCGGGCCGCCGGAGCGAAGGACGGTGACCGGGGTCACGGGGTGAGGACCTTGCCGGGATTGAAGATGCCCGCCGGGTCCATGGCGTGTTTGACCCGCCGGTGGAGGTCGAGCGCGGCCGGGCTCAACTCGTCGGTCAGACCACGCATCTTGAGCAGTCCGACGCCGTGCTCGCCGGTGACGGTGCCGCCCATGCCGAGCGCCTCGTCGACGATCTGCTCCAGGGCTTCGTGGCCGCGTCGACGGGCGTCCTCGTCGCCGTGCGCCACCACCACCATGGGATGCAGGTTGCCGTCCCCCGCGTGCGCGAGGCTCGCGATGCGCACACCTTGCTCGGCCGCGACGCGCTCGATGCGGTCGAGCATTTCGGGCACGCGCATACGCGGCACGCAGACGTCTTCGCTGAGCACTGCGCCGAGCCGCTCGAGTGCGGGGTAGACCAGTCTCCGCGCCGCGAACAGGGCCTCAGCCTCGGTGTCGTCGGACGACTGCGCACTCCACGTCGCGCCCGCCGAACAAAAGGCGCGCACGATGGTGTCGGCCTCCTCGGCGCCGGCCGTTCCCGGGGCGTCGGTCCGGGCGAGGAGCAGCACGCTGCCACCGTCGGTCAGGCCCATGTTCTTCCACTCGTCCACTGCCTGGAGGCAGTAGCGGTCGACGAGTTCCAGCGCGCTGGGAACTACACCGGAGGCGGTCACGGCGGCGACCGCGTGTCCCGCGGCGACCAGGTCGTCGAAGTAGCCGAGGACGGTGCGTTCCGGGGAACGGGCCCCACGTAGCCGCAGCGTGACCTCGGTGACCAGGCCCAGGGTCCCCTCGGAACCGACCATCAGAGCGGCAAGTTCGTACCCGGCGGAGCTCTTGGCCGTGCGGCGGCCGAGCCGGACCACCTCGCCGCGGCCCACCACGGCTTCCAGCCCCAGCACGTAGTCGCGCGTCACCCCGTACTTCACGCAGCACACGCCGCCCGCGTTGGTGGCGACGTTGCCGCCGATGGTCGACCACGGAGAGCTGGCCGGATCCGGTGGGTACCACAATCCCCGCTGTGCGCAGGCCTCTCTCAACTCCTCGTTGATGACACCGGGTTGCACGACCGCGACGCGTTCGTCCGGGTCGATGTTCAGGATCCGGTTCATTGCCTCGAAGGAGATCACCACACAGCCGGGGACTGCGTTGGCTCCGCCCGAAAGGCCGGTACCCGCTCCGCGGGCCACGACGGGGACACCCCGCTCGGCACAGCCGGAGACCACTGTCGCGACCTCGGCGGTCTCGTGCGGTCGTACGACGGCGGCAGGTGTGGAGTAGGGGGCCCTTTCCGCTTCGTCCCGCGCATAGGAGGCGAGGAGGGCGGGATCGGTGATGACACGCCCGGGCGGAAGGGCGTGCACGATTTCCAGGACCGTCTTCTCCAGGGCTGTTGCGTCCACGCGAGCACGCTATCCGCGGATTTCGCGACCCTCAATTGGCCTTTGGTTCACGGCCGAACATGTATGCACCAAAGGCCAATTGAGTCGGCCTTGCCCTTGCGGTGAGACTCGCAGAAGCGTCATCGACGAAGGGGGGATTCTCATGGCGGCAGTGATCGAGGGGATCGGGGGATGGCTTCCGCCCCGGGTTGTCACGAACGACGATCTGTGCGCGACGCTCGACACGACCCACGAATGGATAGAGACACGGACCGGAGTATCTGAGCGGCGCATGGTGTCGAAGGGCCTTTCGACCCGTGATCTCGCCGTCGAGGCAGGCACGAAGGCCCTGAAGTCCGCCGGTACGGCGATGGTCGACGCCGTTGTCCTCGCGACCACGTCCTTCGACCGGTTGTGCCCCGCGGTGGCGCCGGAAGTCGCGCATCTGCTCGGGCTCGGAACGGTTCCCGCCTTCGACCTGACCTCGGCGTGCAGCGGTTTCCTCTACGGGCTTGCCACCAGCTGCGGACTGATCGAATCGGGCGTGGCCGACCGCGTGCTGTTCATCGGGGCGGAAGCCTTCACCACGCTGGTCAACCCCAAGGATCGCGGCACGGCGCCGATCTTCGGAGACGGCGCGGGTGCGGTGGTGCTGCGCCGAGGCGACGCGGACGAGCAAGGAGCGCTCGGGCCGTTCGACCTCGGCAGTGACGGTGCACGCGCCGATCTGCTCGCCATCCCCGCGGGCGGTTCGCGCCAGCGCTCGGCCTCGGCGGGACTCGGTCACGACGCGGTCCCGGCCGGGGACTGGTATCTGCGCATGGAGGGCCGGCCGCTCTTTCAGCAGGCCGTGGAGCGGATGTCCGAGTCATCGCGGGGTGTGCTCGACCGCAAGGGATGGTCGGTCGCGGACGTCGACTGGTTCGTCGGCCACCAGGCCAACGTCCGCATCGTCAACGCCGTGGCGGACGAACTGGACCTGGAGAGGGACCGCGTCGCAGTCAACATCGACCGGGTCGGCAACACGCTTGCCGCTTCGGTCCCGCTGTTGTTGAACGACATCGCCCACACCGGCGCCCTCCGGCCCGGCCACCGCGTGCTGCTGTCCGCGTTCGGCGCGGGCCTTTCCTGGGGATCGACCGTGCTCACCTGGCCGGACATCCCGGTCGAGGGTGTGCAGTAGCCAGCACCACCGAGCGCCTTATCACGCCATGTCTTTCGGGAGGAAACAAATGAGCTCTGTCCAGGACTCCGTCATTGAGGTCTTCGCCAGCAGGTTCGACATCGACAAGGAGTCGATCGCGCCGGACGCGACCTTCGACGATCTGGGCCTCGACTCGCTTTCCCAGATCGAACTCGCGACCGCAGTGAAGAAGCGGCTTGGAGTGGAGATCTCGGACGAGGAACTGTCCGAGATCTCCGTGGTCGCCGACTTGGTATCCCTGGTCGAGAAGAAGGGCGTGAATGTCCGATGACCCCTTTCGCTGCGGCGATCACCGGAATCGGCCTGGTGACGCCGGCCGGGATCGGGGTCGAAGAGAACTGGCAGGGCGTCCTCAAGGCGAAGAAGACGGCCGCCCATGATTCCGAACTGACGGACCTTCCCGTGGACATCGCATGCCGGGTACCGGACTTCTCCCCGGCGCGCAGGGGTCTGCGTAACGCCTGGCAGTTCGACCGGTATGCACAATTCGCCATCGTGGCTGCGCGCGATGCCCTGGCCGATGCCGGGCATCAGCCGAGCGCTTGGGCGGACAGCGCCAGAGTGGCCGTGGTGATCGGCTCGGGTGCCGGCGGTACGGCGACACTCGAGGCCCAGCACAAGGTCCTCCTCGAGGAAGGGCCTTCGGAAGTCTCGCCCATGACACTGCCCATGGGGCTGCTCAACATGGCGGCTGGCCAGCTGGCGATCGACGTCGGCGCCAACGGTCCCTGCCTCGCGCCCTGTTCGGCCTGCGCCTCGGGGGCCAGCGCCATCGGGATCGGGCGCGAGATGCTGCGGACCGGTGTCGCCGACATCGTCATCGCCGGTGGCGCGGAGGCTCCCGTCACGCCCTTGTACTCGTCGACGTTCGCCCGCATGCGCGCGCTGTCGCGGCGGACGGACACACCAGGGACGGCGTCACGGCCCTTCGACGCGACGCGAGACGGGTTCGTCCTCGGCGAGGGCGCCGGAGTGGTCGTCCTGGAGTCCGAGGAGCACGCCCGGGCGCGCGGGGCGCGTACGTACGGCAGGGTGATCGGTTATGGCGCTTCAGCCGATGCCCACCACGTGACGTCCCCGCATCCTGAGGGACGGGGCGCCGAACTGGCGGTACGCGCGGCGCTTGCCGATGCCGGTGTGAGCGGATCCGACGTGCGGTACGTCAACGCGCACGGCACGTCTACCCCGCTCAACGACGTCGTCGAGTCCGGCGTGATCCACCGCGTGATCGGCTCCGACGCGGCGGTCAGCTCCACGAAGGGTGTCACCGGACACCCGCTCGGTGCGGCTGGTGCCATCGAGGCGGCCTTCGCCGCGCTCGCCGCGTACCACGGGCTCATCCCGCCGACGGCGAACCTCAAAGATCCGGACTCCCGTGTCGACGTCGACCTCGTCTACAAGGAGCCGCGCTCCGGCTCCGTCGACATCGCTCTGAGCAATTCCTTCGGCTTCGGCGGCCAGAACACGGCTCTGCTGATCGCCGCCTGACCCCGAAGCCTTGACCGACCGCGCATGTGAGGAGACGGAGACGCGATGACCAGTGCCACGGTTCCGGGCCCGGCGGAGTCCAACGAGGGTGACGCCAGTCGTGCAGAGCTGACCGGATTGATCTTCGACGGTGCCTACGAGAACGTGCACGCCGACATCCGGGCGCTGTTGCTGGACCCGGTCTTCGACGCCCGCGACGGACTGAGCCTGCCCGAGGCCGGGCGACTGGCCTACGAGCGGTCCCGCTTCGTTCACGGGCGCCTCGAGCGGCCGCTGGAGATCCTGAAGAACCCGCGCCGGCTGTTTGCGCTGGCCGAATGGCCCTCCTTGCTGGACGTATCGACGTTCTCGCTGCTGATGGTCCACTACAACCTCTGCTTCGGCACTGTGGCGGAGCACGGCGGTGACCGGGAGGACCTGAAGGACTACGTCGAAGAGCTCGACGGCCTGGAGTCGTTTGGCCCGTACATGGCCACCGAGCTCGGCTACGGCAACAACGTGGCGGCGCTGCGCACGGAAGCGGTCTACGACCGTGACACCGAGACCTTCGTACTCAACACGCCGGACCCGCTCGCACAGAAGTACATGTCGTACAGCGGTTTCCAGGATGTTCCGAAGGTCGCGGTGGTGCTGGCCAGGCTGAAGGCCGGCGGAAAGGACCACGGCGTCTATCCCTTCGTCGTCCGCATCAGCGATGCGGCGGGCCTGTGCGAAGGCGTCCACGCCGCGCCCTGCCCGGAGAAGCCCGTGCAGGGTCTCGACAACGGTCTGACCTGGTTCGACCACGTGCGCGTGCCGCGCCGCAACCTGCTCCTCGGCGACATGGGCGAGTTCACGCAGGACGGTGCCTTCAAGCCGGCCGCGGGCAATCAGCGCAAGCGGTTCCTGAAGGCGATGAGCCGCATCCAGCCCGGCAGGCTCTGCGTGTCCAGCGCGGCCGTCGGAGCGGGCCGGGCGAGCGTGTATATCGCCCTGAGGTACGCGGCGCAGCGACTCACCAATGCCCCCGGCCGTAACGACATGCCTGTCATCGAGTACCGAAGCCACCAGCTGTCCCTCTTCACACAGCTGGCCAAGGTCTACGCGATGACCTTCCTGCTCAACCACGCCAAGCGCACCTACCTGAGCCAGGCCGGCGAGATCTCGGCCGAGCTCGGCGTGCTCATCGCCCTCACGAAGGCCCTCACCACCTGGGAGATGACGGAGACCGTCGCCGTCTGCCGGGAACGCTGCGGTGCCCAGGGCATCTTCAGCGCCAACCGGATTGCGGACTACGGTTCCCTGCTCCAGGGCCTGGTCACCGCGGAGGGCGACAACCAGGTGTTGCTCGCGACCACCGCGGGCCAGTTGCTCGCCCGATCCGCCGCCGCGACCGCCGCGGAGCCCCGGGCCGAGCGTGGCCCCGACGGTCTCCTGGACCTGGACCTGCTGGTGGGGATTCTGGGTAAGAGGGAGCGGTCGCTGCACGAGGAGGGCCGCGCCCGGATGACGGACGACACCGACCGCACGTACTTCGAAGCGTGGAACACCACCATGAACTCCGCGCTGGCCATGGCCCGTACGCAAGCGGTACGGGTGACACTCGAGTGCTTCGCCGCCGCCGTCGGTGAAGCGCACGAGCCGTCCGTCCGCGCCGCGCTGCACGAACTGGCTCTTCTCTACGCGCTGACCGAGCTCCAGCGCGACGCGGGCTGGTACTTGGCGCAGGGCGCGCTGACTGCTCAGGAGGTGCGGGCGCTGCCCGATCTGATCGACGAGGCGTGCACACGCATTCTCCCGCATACGTCGCTGCTGATCGACGGCTTCTGGCTGTCGCCCGAGCTGCTGCGCTCCCCGATAGCCGCGGACGACTACGTCTCCGCCTTCCAGGCGCTCACCGGAGCAGGCCCGTCCGCCACCGCGACAGGAGGGAAGTGACCATGGCCCGGCACGTATACCACTGTCCGCTGCGCTGGGCGGACATGGACGTCTACGGGATCGTCAACAACGTCAACTTCCTTCGATATCTGGAGGAGGCCCGCGTTGACTTCATCTTCCGCATGACACCGACCGAGGGCGATGCCTTCTTCAAGGACGGTTCGGTGGTGGTGAGTCACGAGATCTCGTACAAGAGGCAACTGGTGCACCGGCACGAGCCGGTCGAGATCGAGATGTGGGTGTCACGGCTCCAGTCGGCCACGGTCGCCATCGACTACGACGTCAAGGACGGCGACACGGTGTATGCATCCGCCTCGACTGTCATGGCTCCTTTCGACTACAAGGCAGGACGCCCACGTCGACTCACCGACGCGGAGATCGCCTTTTTCGAGAAGTACCTCGAAGAGGAGGGGTGAATGCGCCTGCTGCGGATCGGACCACGGGGGGAGGAGCGCCCTTGCGCCGTCCACGCAGACGGTACGGTGCGCGATCTCTCGGCATGGGTTCCCGACTGGAGCGGCGCCGCACTCGATCCTTGTCGACTGCGTGAACTCGCCGAGCGCCTAGCCCACGAGGGTCCGAAGTTGCCTGTCGCCGGCCCGCACGAGCGGGTCGGCCCGCCCGTGCGGCCCGGTGGCCACGTGCTGTCCATCGGCCTGAACTACCGAGCGCACGCGGTGGAGGCCGGGATGGAGGTGCCCACCGAGCCCTACGTGTCGAGCAAGGCGCCTTCGACGGTGGTCGGGCCCTTTGACGACCTCGTCATTCCGCCCGGCAGCCGCAAGACGGACTGGGAGGTGGAACTGGCCGTGATCATCGGGCGTCGTGCCCAGTACCTGGCCGGCCGGCAACATGCTCTCGACCACGTCTCGGGTTTCTGCACGGCCGACGACGTCTCGGAGCGCGGCTGGCTGCTGGAGCGGGGCGGTCAGTGGATCAAGGGCAAGTCGTTCGAGACCTTCACCCCGCTGGGGCCGCACCTGGTGACCCCGGACGAGGTGGGTGATCTGCAGTCGCTGAGGCTGACCTGCCGTGTCAACGGCCGTCAGATGCAGGACGGCTGCACCGGCGACATGGTCTTCGATGTCGCCCACGTCGTCTGGTACCTCAGCCAGTTCCTGGTGTTGCAGCCGGGAGACGTCGTGCTGACCGGTTCCCCCGCAGGCATCTCCCTGGCCCGGCCCGACGTGGACTTCCTGCGCCCCGGAGACCTGCTCGAGGTGGAGGTGGGCGGGCTCGGCGCACAACGCCAGCGGTGCCGCGCCTTCGAGAGCGGGGGAGAGGTCGTCACCGTCCCCGGATCCACGGGGGTCTGGTGATCGAGGAGGTCGTCCCGAGGCGCGTCGCGGGCCGCGAGGCGTACGGCGACTCGGAGGGCATCACCCTGCACCCGGAGGAGGAAGCCGTCGCACGCCACTTCGCGACTCCGCGGCGGGCGGCGTTCACGACCGGGAGGCACTGCGCCCACCAAGCCTTGGCGGACTTGGGAGAACCCGTCGGGGCGATCCTGAGGTCGCCCGGCGGCGCTCCGCACTGGCCGGCTTCGGTGGTCGGGAGCATCACGCACTGCGACGGCTATCGTGCGGCCGCGGTCGCAAGTCGGGCCCACGCCAGGGCGGTCGGTATCGATGCCGAGCCGAACTGCGAAGTCCCCGAGGACGTCATGGAGTTCATCTCGACACCTCAAGAGCGCCTCCACGTACGGGAGCTGATCGCCAGTCGTCGCGAGGTGTGCTGGGACCGCTTGCTCTTCAGCGTCAAGGAGAGCGTCTATAAGGTCTGGCACCCGCTGACCGGGCGGTTCCTCGGCTTTCGGGAGGCAGAGGTCGACTTCGCGGCCGACACGGCGGCGTTCGACGTACGGCTGCGCCCTCGCGGCGGGCGGCACCAGCACCTTCCCGAGAAGCTGCACGGCCGCTGGACCAGCCGCAATGGCCTGCTGCTCACTGCGATCACGCTGTCGGTCACAGAAGGAGAGAGCTAGGAATGCCCCCTCAGACGCAGACGTGTGACGATCCAGCGGTACCCGGTGACGCCTTGAGTCGCCTGGCCGAACTGCGTGAGATCAAGCGGGCGGCGCGCCGGGGACCGAGCGAGCGCGCCACGGCGGCCCAGCACGCCAAGGGCAAACTCACGGCGCGGGAGCGGATCGAACTGCTCCTGGACCCGGGTTCGTTCACCGAGGTGGAGACCCTGCGCCGCCACCGGGCCACGGGCTTCGGCCTGGAGACGAAGAGGCCGTACACGGATGGCGTGGTCACGGGCTGGGGCTCCGTGGAGGGCCGGACAGTCTTCGTGTACGCCCACGACTTCCGCATCTTCGGCGGTGCCCTGGGTGAGGCCCACGCCGCGAAGATACACAAGATCATGGACATGGCCATGGCGGGCGGCGCGCCACTCGTCTCCCTCAACGACGGCGCGGGCGCCCGCATCCAGGAAGGCGTCAGCGCGCTCGCAGGCTACGGCGGCATCTTCCGCCGCAACGCCCAGGCCTCGGGCGTCATCCCGCAGATCTCGGTGATCCTGGGCCCGTGCGCCGGAGGGGCTGCGTATGCCCCGGCTCTGACGGACTTCGTGTTCATGGTTCGCGACACGTCGCAGATGTTCATCACCGGGCCCGACGTGGTCCGGGCGGTCACCGGCGAGGAGATCACGCAGAACGGGCTCGGTGGCGCGGACGTGCACGCCGGGACATCGGGCGTCGCGCATTTCTCGTACGACGACGAGGTGACCTGCATCGCCGAGGTGCGCTACCTGTTGTCGCTACTGCCTTCCAACAACCGTGAGATGCCGCCCGTTTGTCCGACGACCGACCCTCCTGACCGTCGCTGCGACGACCTGCTGCGCATCGTGCCGACCGACGGCAAGGTGCCGTACGACATGATGGAGGTCATCGAAGGGTTCGTCGACGACGGCGAGTGCCTCGAGGTCCACGAGCGCTGGGCCACCAACGTGATCTGCTGTCTGGCGCGCGTCGGCGGCCGGCCGGTCGGGGTTGTGGCCAGCCAACCCCAGTGCTTGGCCGGCGTGTTGGACATCAAGGCCTCGGAAAAGGCCGCGCGCTTCGTGCAGATGTGTGATGCCTTCAACATCCCGCTCATCACGTTGCTCGACGTACCGGGCTTCCTGCCCGGTGTCGCTCAGGAGCACGACGGCATCATCCGGCACGGTGCCAAACTGCTCTACGCGTACTGCACCGCCACCGTGCCCCGCATCCAACTGATCTTGCGCAAGGCCTACGGAGGGGCATACATCGTGATGGACTCGCGCTCCATCGGAGCCGACCTGGCCTTCGCCTGGCCGACCAACGAGATCGCCGTGATGGGCGCAGAAGGCGCCGCGAACGTCGTCTTCCGCCGGCGGATCGCCGAGGCGGAGGACCCCGAGGCGGTACGGGAGCAGGTCGTCAAGGAATACAAGGCGGAACTCATGCACCCGTACTACGCGGCGGAGCGCGGGCTCGTCGACGATGTCATCGACCCCGCCGACACCCGCAACGTCCTTGCCCGCGCGCTGACGATGCTGTGCTCCAAGCGCGGTGAGCAACCGGCGCGCAAGCACGGCAATCCGCCCGTCTGACCCCCAGTCCACACCATCTCGGAGGAGCCCCATGCCGGTCGAGTTCGCCCACCAGCCCGCCGTCCCCACCCCGGACCCCGAGCGGGAGCGCTTGATGTCCGACCCCGCCTTCGGTGAGGTGTTCACCGACCACATGGTGACGATCAAGTGGGCCGAGGAGCGCGGCTGGTACGACGCTCGGGTCGAGCCGTACGGCCCGATCGCTCTCGAACCCTCCGCCCAGGTCTTCCACTACGGGCAGGAGATCTTCGAGGGCATGAAGGCGTATCGCCGCCCGGACGCGTCGGTGGCGACCTTCCGGCCGTACGCGAATGCCGCGCGGCTGAACTCCTCCTGCCGGCGGATGGCGATGCCGCCTCTCCCCGAGGACACCTACGTCGAAGCCTTGGAACGGTTGGTCGCCGCCGACCAGAAGTGGGTTCCCCGCCAGCCCGGACACAGCCTGTACCTGCGGCCCTTCATGATCGCGACGCAACGGTCCATAGGCTTCTACCAGCCGTCCACCGAGTACCTGTTCGTGGTGATCGCATCGCCCGCGGCCGCCTACTTCAAGGCCGGGCCCCAGCCCGTCTCCGTGTGGGTGCCGAGCGAGCACGTGCGGGCAGCGCCGGGTGGCACGGGTGCCGCGAAGTGCGGCGGCAACTACGCAGGGACGCTGTTGGCCATGGAGGAGGCCCGGCGGCAGGGCTGCGACCAGGTGGTGTGGCTGGACGCGGTGGAGCGTCGTTGGGTGGAGGAGATGGGTACCAGCAACCTGTTCTTCGTCTACGGATCGCGGCTGGTCACACCGGAGTTGACGGGCACCCTGCTGCCGGGCATCACCAGGGACTCGCTGCTGACACTGGCCGGGGACCTCGGTTACACGGCGGAGGAGGGGCGGATCAGCGTCGATCAGTGGCGTGCGGACGCGGAAGCCGGAGCGCTCACGGAGGTGTTCTCGTGCGGCACTTCGTCGATGATCACGCCCGTGAGCCGGATCAAGAGCGTCGATGGACAGTGGACGGTGGGCGGTGGCGGCGTCGGGCCGGTCACGATGCGGCTGCGGGAAGAGCTCATGGGCATCCAGGCCGGCGAGCGTCCCGACCCGTACGGCTGGGTCCACAAACTCGCCTGAGCACCGCCCGTACCGCACGCGGGCACGATCGAAAGGAGGAATTCGGTGAGCCGATCCGTTCTCATCACCGGAGGCAATCGGGGCATAGGCCACGCAGTCGCGCGGGCCTTCGCCGACGCCGGCGAGCAGGTCGCGATCACGTACCGGTCCGGCGAGCCGCCTCGTGACCTCGTGGACGCGGGCTGTCTCGCCGTGCGCTGCGATGTCACGGACACCGAGCAGGTGGAGATGGCGTTCAAGGACATCCAGGCACGGCACGGCCCCGTCGAGGTGCTGGTCGCCAATGCCGGTATCACGCGGGACAACCTGCTGCTGCGCATGCCGGAGGACGACCTCAGTGCGGTGCTCGAAACGAACCTCGTCGGAGCCTTCCGTGTCCTCAAACGTGCCACGGCCGGCATGCTGCAGGCCCGCAAGGGGCGTGTCGTCCTGGTCTCGTCCGTAGCTGGTCTGCACGGCTCTGCCGGGCAGACCAACTACGCCGCTTCCAAAGCAGGGTTGGTGGGCCTGGCTCGCTCCTACGCCCGCGAGATGGGCCCACGCGGCGTCACCTGCAACGTTGTCGCCCCTGGCTTCGTCGACACCGACATGACCCGGGCTCTGAACGAGAGACAGCGCGCCGCCGCGCTCGCGAAGGTCCCGCTGGCGCGTCTGGCGACTCCGGAGGAGATCGCGGCGACGGTACGGTTCCTCACGTCGGACGGCGCCTCATACATCACCGGTGCCGTCATCCCCGTGGACGGCGGCATGGGGATGGGGCACTGACCCTCCGAGCCCTTACACGTGCTCGCTGACCAGCACGGCCCAGGTGCCCGGCTCCAGTGCGCGGAACACATGGGGCAGATCGGCCGGGTAAGTGATGGCGTCACCAGGGCCCAGTTCCACAGCATCGTCGGCCAGCCCCACCAGCGCCCGGCCGGAGCCCAGCACCACGTGCTCCACGACTCCCGGCATGTGCGGGTCCGACGTGCGCTGGTGCCCCGGCTCGGCGGTGACGCGGTAGATGTCGCGTCGCGCGCCGGGCGGGCAGGTCGAGAGCAGGACGGCGTGGTAGTCGGCCTGGGCGGAGGAGACGGCAGCCCCTTCTCCGACCCTGATCACCTGGACCCGGGGCTGACGGGGTTCGACCAACCGGGAGAACGGCGTATCCAGTGCGACACAGAGCGCCCAGAGAGTCTCCAGGCTGGGGTTTCCCGAGCCTGATTCCAGTTGGGAGAGAGTGGATTTGGCGATCCCCGCCCGCTGCGCGACCTCGCTGAGGCTCAGGCCGGCGCGGTTGCGTTCTCGGCGTAGAGCGGCGGCGATGGCCTCCAGCGGGGGCTTCGTGGAGTCGGCTGTTGGCGGGGGTGTCTTCATCGGTCGTTCGCTCCACCGGTCGGCCGTTCGTCTTGACGAACGAACTTCGTGGCGTTCATCATGTACTCCATGCGTTCGATATGGAGAACTCTAGCGCGCGAAGTGCTGCGTGACGTGGCATTGGTGTGTCTGGCGGTTGGTGTCATCGGCCTGTCCTACGGCGCGATTGCGGTGGCATCAGGGTTCCCTCTGTGGGTGCCGGTGCTGCTGGGAGTGCTCGTCGTCGCCGCGTCCTCGGAGTTCCTGTTCATTGGGATTATCGCCGCGGGCGGCAGCCCGATTGCAGCCGTTCTGGCGGGGCTGCTGGTCAACGCCCGGCACCTGCCCTTCGGGCTGGCCATTCCGGACGTGATCGGCCGCGGCTGGCGTCGGTTCCTCGACACACACCTCATGAATGACGAGACCGTTGTCTTCGCCCTGGCGCAGAAGGACCTGCCCGCCAAGCGCGCCGCGTACCGGCTGTGCGGACTCGGCATCTTGGTGTGCTGGCCGCTTGGCGCCCTCTTGGGCGGCATGGCCGGTGCGGTGATCAAGGACACGGATGCCCTCGGCTTGGACGCCATGTTCCCGGCGGTCATCCTGGCGCTGATCCTGCCGGCCCTGCGTGACCGGAAGACCCGGACCGCGGCCCTTCTCGGCTCCGCGCTCGCTCTGGTCGCGACACCGTTCCTGCCGGTCGGGCTGCCCGTCCTGCTGGCGTTGGCCGGCGTCATCTTGGCGACAAAGCGTGTACGAGAGGATGAAGGCGCGCGATGACGAACACTCCGTTGCTGGTCGGGGCGATGCTCGTGCTGGCCATCGGAACGTATGCCTTCCGTCTGGCGGGCCCGGCGTTGCGCTCCAGGGTCGAGTTCCCGCCCGCGGTGGAGAAGCTCATGGAGCGCTCCGCGGTGGTGTTGCTCGCCGCACTGGTTGCCACCACCGCACTGTTCGAGGCTCATGAGTGGGCGGGGGTGGCCCGCCCGGTCGGAGTGCTGGTAGGAGGTCTCCTCGCGTGGCGCAAGGCGCCGTTCGTCGTGGTGGTCCTGGGGGCCGCCGTATGCACGGCCCTGCTGCGGCTGGTGGGTGTCTCCTGAGCGCGTACGGTGGCCGGCCCCGCGGCCGTCCGGTCACGGACGGGGCGGGAATCCGTCAGGTCAGCCGCGTCCACAGGAGTGCACGAGAGGCGTGGAGCAGGGAGGCGAGGGGAGCACGGGTGAGGTGCGGTTGCTGATGTGCACCGCCCAGGCGAAGGCGACGATCCCCGCCTGCAGGCGAGACTCCACGTCGAGCTTGGCCAGCACCTGTGCCACGTGCGCCTTCACCGTCCGTTCGGTGACTTTCAGGAACGTGGAGATCGAACGGTTCGAAGCACCCTCGGCCAGCAGACAGAAGACTTCGAACTCGCGTTGCGACAGGGCCGAGACCTTGTCGAATAAGGTCCCCCACATATGGTCGGGCTCAGCGGCGTAAGGCCTTCGGCTGGTGCTGTGCGTAGGGATCCGGGCAGCTTGAGTGGCGATTACGGGGCTCCTGTCGTGTGAGTGAGCCGAGGCGGCCGAGGCCGACGCTCTATGGGGGCATGCTGACGCCGGAGCGGTCACGTTCGTGGCTGCCGGCCCGGCTGAGAGCGCGCTGTTCGCCCATGTGTGCCCCAAGCGCCGCGTCCCCGTTCACGAGGTTTGCCTCAACACCACCGGCAAGTGCATCGCGGGGACCGAACACCCCTGCGCCCCGCAGCCGGTTCTCCGGGGTGCAAGGGTGATCGGTGTCGGGCCGACAGCCGTGGGTCAGCTGGGCCTGAGAGTGCGATGGATCTCGGCCCAGTTCTCGGCGAGCAGGTCGAGGTAGGCCGTGAAGCCCCATTCCAGTTGCTTGATGTCCTCGAGCGAGCTGCAGGCCTTGGCGGCGGTCGACAGGGAGTGGACCTTGTGTTCCTTCTCCGTGGCCCCTATGTGCAGGTAGAAGAATTCGCACTGCTCGTGGAACTCTTCGAACCCGTAGTGGCGGCGGTAGTTGCGCACGCCCTCGTACAGGCTGACCAGCTGCGGATACGCGTGCCACTCCTGGGCAAGCAGGGCGCCGCAGACCTCCTGCGGATACCGGCTGCTGAACGTCTTCTCGCTCTCCTCGATGAGGCGCAGTGTCGAAGGCAGCACCGGGGCCTTCACCGTGTCCAGGTCGACGTCGTGGCCGCGCATCCGGCTCAGCAGATTCTCGAGGAAGTCGCGCAGGATCACCGAGTGCGCCTTGGCGGGGTCTCCGTGACCCATCTCGTCGTAGAGGTTCTCCACCGTTTCAGCACGTGCTGTGAGGTCCTTCATGTGCAGGAAGGCCAGTGCGATACGGATCGGGGTACGCCGCACACGCTCGTAGAAGTTCTTGGCGACGAGTTCCACCTCGTCGGTGGTGAGCTCTTCGGCGATCCACATGTCATAGAAGGCGTTGTTCACCGCGGGGTGCTCGGCGCACCCGCGTGCCAGGGCGTGGATGCGGTCGTATGCCTCCTCGAGCGAGAGTTGCGACGGCTGATCCGAAATGACGGTCACATCTGCTCCGTTACGTTGCGGGCTTCTGCATTCCTTGAGTGGTGCTGTGGGCTCTGGGTCTGTCAGTCCACGAGGTGGATGCACAAGGCGGGGCATGCCTTGGCGCACTGCTCGGCGAGCGCCACCTGGTGCTCGGGTACTTCGGCCTGGCTGCCCTCGCCTCCAGGCTGGTCGAGGACTTCGCCGTCCTGGCGCACGTACGCCAGGAAGCCGTCCCCGATGGCGAACAACTCCGGTGCCTCCTCTTCGCACAGGCCGCTGTTCTGGCACCGGGACTGGTCGATCCACATGCGCATGACGTCTCCCTTTCCCTTCTGACGGTGGCTTCGCCGATGCCTACGCGTCGTCCCTGCGGATGACCGCGCCGGCCCGGTAGGTCTCCTCCACCACGACCCGGATCCACTCGGCGTAGCGGATGGTGTGCTTGAGTTCGTCGACGGTGAACTCGTCGCGTTCGTCATGGCTCATCCGTACGACTCGGAAGTCGCCGACCATGGGTGTCAGCACGTTCTCGGTGCCTTCGGCCAGGCGGTAGCCCAGGGCGAACGATGCCCGGCCGCCGCTGGAGCAACCTATGCTCTGGTGGCCTCGGTAATGGGCGTCCTCGTTGCGGAACAGCATGTGTCCGCCGTGCTTCTCCACGAACTGGCCCTGCATGCAGCCGGGGCCGTACAAGCTGCGGATGGCCCCGCGCTTCAGCTTCAGCATGCGGGCGCGGATGGTGCGTTGGAGTTGGTCGTCGGAGTCGTGCCCCAACCGCTCTGCGTAGTCGGCCAGTTCGATCCCTTCGCGCAACTGCGTCTCGGTGAAGAACGCCTGACTCGTGGTCATCTCGTGCGGCCGGTCCAGCATGTTCCCCATCGGGCAGGTGAGCGTCACGTGATCCGCACGCAGCACGGGGTCCTTGAGAGCCGCCGCCATGATCGCGCGGAGTACGGATGCGCTCTGAGCGTCTTGGGCGATGGCCTTGCGCGTCACGGCGGCCAGCCGATCGGCCGTGGAGGTACCGTCGCCAGAGCCGGGCAGGGTGGCCAGCGCTTGCTCGGCCGGCATCGGGAGCACGCTTCGATCGACGTCCCCGCGCGGGAACACTCCCTCGGTACGGAACCAGGCGCGCCCGTCGATGATCGAGTACAGCTCATGAGTCTCCTCGACCAGTGCGCGCATGCGCGCCAGCCGGAACGCCAGGTCGAGCAGGGCCTGGGGTGCGGCCTCGTCCGGGTCGACGACAGACGCGTACAGCGCGTGGCGCGCAAGCAATGCAGTGCGCACTGCTGCAGAGTCCGCCCGGTCCTCGAGCTCGTCGAGTCCGACGGCGGCGGCGTTCAGCGTGAACAGGGTCAGGACGAGGTCCGCCTCCTCGTCGCCCCATTCCTCAGGGGCACGCTCGCTCAGAGACTCCAGGGCCGAGCGCAGGTCGGCGCGCACGCGGTACTCGCCCTTGTACACCAGCCAGTGGTGGCGGCTGTAGATGAGCGGCCGGAGGCAGGCGCCGAGGACGCCGGCCAGACAGTTCGGGTCCGGTAACGCACCCACAGCGGCGCGGAACGCCGCCGCCGTATCGATACCGGCAAGGTGGGCATTCGACGAGGACACAGGCACGGGCATTGCTTCACCTCTTGGTTCTTGACGTGACAGCAGTCGTGGTACGCAGGAGGGCGGTTCGTCCGGAGCATCGGGCGGCGGAGGCCACGGGGACCCTGTGCGCCGACGTCGCGTGGTCCACGGCCTGGTGTTCGGATGCGGAAACCTGCCTCGCGCATCGTCACCCGCCATGCTCTTCTGGCTTGTCGAAGATGTGTGACGTGACGTCGTTGTCACGGGAAGCGAAGTGCGGCCGGCGGGGCAGACCTGGCGACGGCCATGCAGAGCCGGGCCGGCCGTGCCCCGGGTGGGCAACGAGGATGCCATCACTTCGCCGGCCGGCTTGCATTCGTAGCCCTCAGGCGTGAATCACGCCCATGGACCTGAAGTGATGCGTAGCGGGGTTGCAGTCCATCGCCACTTGTAGTGAAGCGATATACCGAATCGGTAAGTCAGGAGACCGTTGAATCCAGTACAGGTACGGTACACGAATCAACCGTAAGTCCAGCAAGTGCCATCTCAGGTAATGAGACCGCCGGTGCGATGCCGGGTTATGCAACTACCGTGAAACTAACGGAAGTTGTTCAGCAGGGTTGCTATTGTGGCCCTCATGAGTAGTGACCGGTCCCTGGATGCCATAGACCGCGCAATATTGCTCCAACTAGCCAGAAATGGCCGCCTCACCAATGTTGAGCTCGCGCAGCGCGTGGGCCTGAGCCCCCCGCCCTGCTTACGCAGGGTCAAGCGTCTGCGCGAGGCGGGCGTGATTTCCGGATATCGCGCCCGTATCGACCCGGCGGTCATGGGGCGCAACGTCGAGGTCGTCATCGCGGTCGAGGTCGGTGGCCACGACCTCGCGTCACTCGAAGAGTTCGAGAGGCAGGTGGCCGCGTACGACGAGGTGATCGAGCTGCGGCGGATGTTCGGGCGGCCCGACTTCTTCATCCGTGTCGCAGTCGAGGACCACGCCGCGTACGAGAAGTTCCTGACCAGCCGGCTCATTGCGCTGCCCGCCGTGACGAGGGTGGACTCGCACCTGACGATGAAGACGGTCAAGTCCGAGGACTGAAGGCGTTGAAGGGGTTCGATGGGGCGGTCGGCGTCGAAAGCCGCCGGGATGTCGAGTCTCGGCGCCGCTGTTCATGTGTCGATGATGCTCCCGCGAGCAGCGAAACATACCAGCCATTGCGTTACACAATCGCTGGTAACTGTGTTGCTCGGCACGGGTCTCAGATCCGGTAAGGCGACCTCTCTTGAACCAGAGAGCGGACTTCTCCGCTCCGTCGGATCGGCGCCCCTGCCACGCCTATCGCCAATTGGCAATAGGCGATAGGTGAGAGATTGAATTCTTCTGTCGCGGTAGTGCGGTACGCAGCCGCGTAGTCATGTGGTGAGTCGCTCGAGCAAGCAGGTCTTGACGCCGTCCCATTCCGCGCTCACAACGGAGTACATGGCGGAGTCCCTGAGCTGCCCCTTTTCGCCAGGGGCCCAAGACATCGACCAGTTGCGCAGCACGCCCTCGTAGGTGGCGCCGATGGCCTCGATGGCCCGTCGCGACTGTTGGTTGCGGGCGTCAGTCTTGAGATCGACCCGCACCACCCGCAGTTCCTCGAAGGCGTACTGCATCAACAGCAGCTTCGCCTCGGTGTTGATCCCACTGCCCTGAGCGGAGGCGCCGAGCCAAGTGAAGCCGATCTCGACAGCCTGCAGATCCTGTCGACCCGGCCAGTACCGGGGGTCCCAATACGCCGTGCAGCCCACTGCGCGACCGTCGCTCTGCCGGACCAGCGCGAACGGGACGAGTCCCTGCGCCATGCGGTCGAATTGAGCTGCCAGATAGTCGACGACCTGCTCGGCCCGGGGGACGAGCGTGAAGGCGTAACTGCTGCGATCCTCCTCTGCGGCCCGAGCGAGGTCGGCTGCGTGATCAGCGGACAACGGCTCGAGTCGGACCAGGGAGCCAGTGAGTGTGGGGACATGGAACCACGGCTGCATCGCGTCACCCTTCATCGTTCCTGGCGTCAACACACCTGGGACCGGCCCCGAGCCCATCGGTGACTCCGGCTTGGGCCGGGAGTACCAGTTCAGGCGAGGGAGCGACGGCCACTGCGGCTGCATAGCCGTTCGGCATGGTGATGTCCTGGATACTCCACCCCGCAGGGGCCGCGGCAGGCTGACCGCTTGTCCCCGTTCGGATGTGCCGCAGCCCGCCGGCCAGTCCGCTGCCCCGCCCCTTGAGATACGACTCCTTGCGCACCCAGGTACGGGCGAACGCCTCCGGCTTGCGGTGGTCCGGCGTCGCGTCCAACTCCGCTGCCTCCTCTGGGTGCAGCCGCCTCTGCACCCGTTGCACCATCCCGACGGAGGGGAGTTGCTGCACGTCGACACCGACTGTCCGGGCGGACATGGCGATCAGCGCGAGTCTGCCGGAATGCGAGAGGGAGAAGTGAGGTGACCCGCCCGCCACTGCGGGGCGTCCGTGCGGGTCGCCGCACAGCGGACACGGCTCGCGGACCAACGACACCTTTGCCGCTTCGAAACCGATGGCCCAGCTGAGCAGTGCACGCAGGGCCACGTGGGCGGCGACGTACGTGTCGCGTGCGGCAGCATCGTGCAGTGACGCGGCGCGCTGCTGCTCCTCGGCGTCAAGGATGTCAAGGGCCAGTACCTCGGCGTGCGCCGCGTGCCGACGTGAGTCCACCAGCCAGAGCATGTACGGCCGGCGCACCATCATCTCCGGTCCGGCGCACCACGGCGGCTCCTTGCTGCGCAGCAGGGCGCGTAAGGTCGGAACATCGAGGTAGCGCGGGGTCGTCGAGGCGATCACCATTCGTTGAGGTGGGACACCGAGCCGAAATCGACCTCGCCACCGTACTGATCGAGTGCCTCGGACATTCGGTCCCCGGCGGCGCGCCCGACCGGGGAGGCGACGCCCAGTTCCGCCGCCAGATCGAAGGCGTGCCCCAGGTCCTTGACCATGTAGTCCAGCTTGAAGCCCGCAGTGAAGTCGCCCACCATGACCCGCTTCGGATACAGGTTCGCCAGCTGGGCGTTGGCGCCCCCACCGCCGGATGTGATGGCGTCGATGGCCACGGACACATCGAGACCGGCTTCGCGCACCATCGCCAGGGCCTCACCGGATGCCACTGCGTTCACCGCCACCAGGTAGTTGTTGATCAGCTTGACGGTGAGGCCGGAGCCGACGGGTCCGCAGTGCCGCAGACGTTCCCTGTCGCCCATCGCGGTGAGGACGGGACGGGCCCGCTCCAGCGCCTCCTGCGGTCCGCCGACCCAGAACGCCAACGTCCCGTCGCGTACCGCGGCGATACCGCCTCCGGCCGGGCTGTCCAGGTAGCTCACGCCGTGCCGCTCGGCCCGGGCGGCGAGTTGGCGGGCCACCCTGGGCGAATGCGTCGTCATCTCCAGGAGGACCGCACCCGGGTCGGCCACGGTCAGCACTGCGTCCACCACCGACTCGACCTCGCCGGAGTCCGGCAGAATCGAGCAGATCACCTCCGCGCCTTCAGCCGCCGCTTCGGGCTTGTCGACGACGTTCCAGGCGTCCGGCAGTCGGCCAGGGTCCCGCGAAGAGACCACGACGTCGTGCTCCGCGGCGAGGAGCCGCTCCACCATGGGTGCCCCCATCAGGCCGGGGCCGATGAATCCAACCTTCATGAAGAAATCCCTTCCGTCGGACCGAGTGGCGTCAACGAGTGAAGACGAACGTGTAGGTGCTGCGTAGCGTCGCGATCGCGTTGAAGTCGAGTGAGTCGATCTCGACCTCCCCACCGCGCTGCTGCTCGAGGAAGTCGAGGAAGGCGAGCGTCCCCAGGGAGTCCAGCAGCCCTGACTGGAAGAGATGGGTGTCGGGAGTCACCAGCGATGTGTCGGCGCCGATCTCTTGCAGGAACTCAAGGGCGTTCTGGACGAATTCGTCCTCAGACGACATGGACATCCTCCTCAGGTGGTGGCTGGTGCCTGTCGCTCTCACTTCGGCGAGCCCGGATGGGGTTTTGGCCCAGCCTGGTACGCAACACTTCGTGGTGCTCACGGCGGGCCCGGAGCGAGAGCGGCGCCGAGGACAGCGTGTCGAAGGCGTGGAACGCCCCGGCGAGGCAGTGCAGTTCGGTGGAGGCACCGGCGTCTGCGAGCGCCCGCGCGTAGTGCGCGCCCTCGTCCCTCAACGGGTCGAGCTCCGCGGTCATCACGTAGGCGTCCGGCAGTCCCGACAGGTCGGTGGCGCGACCAGGGGCGGCATACGGGGACACGTTGCCCCGCCGCTCCACCGGCCCCAGGTAGTGGTTCCACATGTGCACGCAGTTGGGGGCATCCCATGCGGGCGTGTCGGTGAACGCCCGCATGGAAGCCGTCCGGAGGCGGTCGTCCGTCACGGGATACAACAGCATCTGCAGCGCGGGTGCCGGGAGTCCGCCGTCCCGGGCGCGCATGCACAATGCCGCCGTGAGAGCCCCGCCTGCGCTGGCCCCGGCGATCGCGATCCGCGCTGTCTCCACGCCGATCGATGCACCCTTGGCGCACAGCCACCGGTAGGCGGCAACGCAGTCGTCGAGGCCGGCAGGGTAAGGGTGCTCGGGGGCCAGCCGGTAGTCCACGGCCACCACGGTGCACCCCGTCTCCCGGCAGGTTTCCAGGCAGCGGGGATGTTCGAAGTCGAGGTCGCCTGAGATGAAAGCACCACCATGCAGGTACACCACGGCGGGTCGAGGACCTGACTCGGCCTTGGAGCGGTAGATCCGCACTGCCACCTCGTGCCCCGTACCGTCGTGCACGACGCGGTCCTCGACGTGTACGGCGGGATCGGCGGCCACCCACAGGCCCGCGAACTGCGACACTTTGATGCGGCGGGCGGCTTCGCGACGTACGGCCTCCGCATCGGCATGGTCGACGCGCCGGTAGAGCCGGGCGACCCGGTACAGGTCGGGGTCGATGCGATACGCCGTCGTGCTGTGTGAAGCAGTGCTCATGAACTCTTCCCCGATGCCGAGTCCGTTCGAGATTCGTGTCGCCGGTACGCCGTGGAGGGCGTCTTGGCCAACAGCGGCTTCGCGCGCAAAGGGCTGCACCTGCGCTCGGTGCCGGCCTGTGAGGTCGCCGCCGGCCTTGAGGACGACGGGCTCGGCGAGGTGCCCCACTGCGTCGAACTCGTCGTGGTGGTTCTCAGGCGAGCCCCCACGTAGTGCGGGTAGGTAGGCACCGCCCGGCATCGCACCGGCGACAGATACGCGATCGGGACGGGGTCCCGCAGCCGGCGGTAGGCCGCGTGTGGGTTCTTCAGGACCCAGGCGTCCGCCGGTTCGAAGAATCCCATGGCGTCGATGCCTTGCTCCCGCGTACTCACAGCGCCGCCTTCAGATCGACGGGGACCGCCCTGACCTTGCCCTCGAGTTCTCCGTGCGGGCCGCGCACGGTCACCGGGGTCCCCACGTCGATGTGTGAGCGTACGAACGCGAATCCGAGGCCGCGGTGTAACCGAGGCGCATAGTTCCCACTGGTGATACGGCCCACCACGTTGCCGCGATGGAGCAGTACGCCGCCTGCGGGCGGGGCCTGGCGGGTGCCCATCACCACGGCGCGCAAGACACGGTCGAGCCCGCGGCGGGTTCGCGCGATCAGAGCCGCGCGGCCCACGAACTCGGTGTCGAGCGCGACCGACCGTGAACTGCCCGCCTCCATGGGGGAAATGGAGATGCCGAGTTCGAATCCGTATCTGGGGATGCCGGCTTCCAGACGGTGCGTCTCGCGCATCGCCAGGCCCGCCGGCGCGACCCCCGCGTCGACCAGTCGTCGGTACACGGAGCGTGCGATGGCCACCGGCAGGTCCAGCTCGAAGCCGATCTGCCGCCCGAATCCGGTAGTGGCGACGCGCACGGGATGCCCGTCCAGCACCGCCTCGCGCACCGTGAAAAGGGGCAGCTCGGCTGGGTCCACCTCCAGTGCGGCCAACTCGTTAGCCGCGCGTGCCCCTTGCAGTGCGAGCAGTACGCGACCGGCAGCGACGTCCTCGATGCTGCATGGTCCTGTGGTCCCCTCGGCGTGCGTGCCGCGCAGCGCGCCGAGCACGGCCTCGGGGCGGCTCGGTGTGAGGATGAACTCCTCGTCGCTCACCCACCACACCATCAGGTCGTCGACCACGTCGGCGGTGTCCGGTGACAGCAGGAACGTGTACTGGCTATGGCCCGGGCGCGAGCGCCGTAGGTCATTGGTGAAGGTGCGCTGGACGACCTCGAAGGCACCGGGGCCCGCTACCCGAACGCGCCCCAGGTTGGACGAGTCCCATACCACGCAGCGTCTGCGGTGGGCCTGGTACTCCCTGAAGGCGCCGCCGAATTCGAGCGGGAGCAGCCAGCCCTCGGACTCGACCATGCGTGCACCGAGTCGCGTGTGCTCGTCGTGCAGCTGCAGCCGGCGCGGGCTCATCGCGCTCCCTGCGGGTCAGGGCCGCGGACAGCGGCTCGGGAGGGGAGTTCGCCGTGCTCACGCCATGTCTCGACGGTCTTGGCCAGCAAGGCTGCCGCAGGCGGCAGCATGGGGTACTCCTGGTCGAGTTGTGTCCGTGCACGGGTGGCCCGCAGCGCAGGACGGTTGTCGAAGACGAGCGGTTCCTCGGGCAGGGACGTGGCAAGTCGAGCGATCGACGTGTCCTCGCGCCCCGCGCGGTACACCAATGAACGCCACTTCACGTAAGGGATCTCGGCGAGTTCGTACCCGGCCGCGCGCAGCACGTCGACCGCGCCACGCCAGGGCAGTGTCTCTTCGGACACCAAGTGGTACGCGCGGCCGTGGGAGTCCGTGCGGCCGGACAGCGTCACGATGAGCGAGGCGACCCAGTCGACAGGACTGAGCCGGATGGAACCAGTCAGATCAGGCACCACGCCGAGGTGCACACAGCAGCGGAGGATCTGCTCCAGCAGATCGCTGGGGTTGGAACGGCCCGTGCGGGAGTCCGCCGTGACCCGGCCCGGCCGGAAGATGGTTGCGCTGAGGCGCATTTCCTGATGGGCGGTGCTGACGAGGCGGTCGGCCGCCCATTTCGACTGTGCGTACCCGCCCACGACCGGATCGATGAGTTCAAAGGGCTCACCGGTCACGGTGTGCGCCACTGACGCGAGACTGCCGATGTGGCAGAAGAAGGCGCCACGGGATTCGGCAAGAGCCAGCAGGCTTTCCGTGGAGGCGACGTTGGACGGATGGAGCGAGGCGTAAGGGAGAGACATGTTGACCCGGGCACCGCAGTGCACGACACGTGTCACGTCCTGCCCGAGGCGTTCGAACTCTCCTTTCGACAGCCCCAGCTCCGGCTGTTCGAGATCACCGGAAGCAACTTCCAGTCTCTCGCGGGCGCCGGGTGGCGGGTAGTCGCAAGCGGAGCGCAGCCTCCCGGTTCGCTCGGTGTGCGTCGCGCCCCGCACGACGCAGCGCACTCTGTCGCCGAGTGCCATGAAGCGTCCCGCCAGTGCCGCGCCGAGAAACCCGGTCGCCCCGGTGAGTAGCGTCACAGATGGAGTGCCTGTCATATGGAGCGCCTCGGGGCCGTGGTCGAGCCGAGCTTCTCGGCGTACGCCCGTACGGTCGCGGCGTCCGAGGTCGGGACCGGAACCTCGTAGCCCAATTCCTTACCTATGCGCACGGCGACATTGACGGCGGCCAAGGAGTCACCGCCCAGCTCGTAGAAGCTGTCGTGCAGGCCGATCTCGTCGATGTCCAGGACGTCGCCGTACGCACCGGCGACGATACGGTCCGTCCGGCTCCAGCGGTCCGGCTCGCCCAGTGCACGGGGCGAGCCGGCGCTCAGTGGCAACGGCTCGGGAAGGGCGTGAGTGTCCACCTTGCCGTTGGCGTTCACAGGGAAGTCGGACAGGACCGCCCAGTGCGTGGGCACCCACTGCGGCGGATACAGGGCCTCCAGCGCGGACTTCGCCGCATGTGGCTCGAGAGCGGCTTGCGGCCCGTGGAGCAAGAACGCCTCCAACGTCACCTGGCCGTCCCGCGTCCGCGGCAGCACCAGTGCCTCCCTGACCCCTGGCACGCCCCGCAAGGCCTGCTCCACGGCGCTGGGCTCGACGCGGTGGCCGCGGATCTTGACCTGCCGGTCGGCCCGCCCGAGGACCGTGATCACTCCATCGGCGTCCATGCGTGCGAGATCACCAGTCCGCAGGAGGCGGGAGCCGTCCGTGCCCCACGGGTCGGGTATCCACCGCTGAGCCGTCATCCCGGGCCGGTTACGGTAGCCACGCCCCAACGACGGGCCACCAACGAGAAGTTCACCTGTCTCGTCGATGCCGACCGGCTCGCCGTTGCTGTCGACGATGTAAGCGTCCACGTTGTCGATCGGCCGCCCGATGGGCACCCTGCTGCCGACCCTCTCGCTGCCGCTGAGCCAGTGACAGAAGCAACCGTGTGTCTCGGTGAGCCCGTAGTGGTTGACGACCACTCGCTCCGGCGATCCGGCCATCCATTCCTTGAGCTCGCGGGTGCAGGTCAATGCCTCGCTGCCCACCATGAGTTGGCGTGCCAGCCCGGAGCTGGGGACCGCGCGCGCCGTCATCATGCGGATGTGCGTCGGAGTGAGCTTGAGCAGCCCGCCCTGCGTCGTCGTCGAGAGTTCCAGCAGGGCGTCGGTAGTTGCACCGTCGGGGACGACTGTGATGGGCCAGCCCTTCAGGAGGGGCGTGAAGATCGTGGTCAGGGAGCCCAGGAAGAAGAGGGACGCGCTCAGGAACGTCGTTTCGTGAGATCGGTGGTCGAATGCGTCTCCGCACCACAGCGCGTAGTTGACCAGCTGCCGATGGGTGCCTTCGACGCCCTTGGGCTCGCCGGTCGTGCCTGAGGTGTAGAAGACAAAGGCCAGATCGTCCGCGCCGGCCGCGGTTAACGGGGATACGGAGGACGGCGGCGCGGCGCGCAGTTGTCGGATCGTCAGCGTCGTGCGGCCCGGAGCTGCGAGCCGATCCGCAAGCTCCTCCGTGGCGATGACGATACGGGTGCCGGAGTCCCGCAGAATCGACTCGATTCGTTCCAGGGGCAGTTCGCACGACAGGGGCAGGTAGGCACCCCCGGAATCCAGGACGGCGAGGATGGCGGTCAGCGTGTCCAGGCCGCGGGGCAGCAGAACCGCGACTGGTACCTCACGGCTGCACCCCACTTCAGCCAGCGCGTGAGCCCATGCGGCGGCGGTGTTCAGGAGCTCCCCGCGGGTGACGCGGTCCGGGCCGTGCGTCGCGGCTAGCCGGCCGGCGGAAATGTCCTGCGCCCTTACCAGTGAGGTGATGGAGGTCTCGGGCACCGAGCGGCGTGTCCCGAACGCGACCGCCGTGCTGTCGGGCGGCTCGGTGCGGGGTGAGCCGGCAGGGGCGGGGAGGGCGGGCGGTGGGGTCGCGGTGCTCGTCCTGTCGATGTGCTCGAGGCACGCCTCGCGGGGCCCTGAGAAGCCCGCCGGCCGCCAGCCGCCGGGGAGTTGGCGCTCGGTCGGCCAAAGTGATCGCTGTCCCGCAGAGTTGACCACGACATTGAAAACGGCGTCGTTGAGATTGTCCCAAAGGACCATGCTCACCTCGACTCACGATGGTGCCACCACGGTGACGAGCACGCGCCCAGCCACGTGGATGGCTTCGGAGGGCCTGCAACGGCGATCACGGTACACGTGCAACCGGACGGTCGGTATGTCGGGCAGGCAGCACAGAGTTAGAACGCATTTTTCTTCGAATCCAGTCGAGTTGATGGGCAACAAGATGTTGCGGCTGGTGGCTCCGAAGACAGAAAGATGCGTTCACGCAGCCTACCCGAGGGGTCACTGACCGTGTATTCCATATTTCGAGATGCGGATTGACGGAGGTTGGGATGTTCTGCATGATCTACCGGGCCTCCACTGTGAGTGAATCTATGGCGCCAAGGCCGCTGAGTCGTGTACGGCCTGTTTTGGAAAACCTTCGGTCAAGGTCACCAGGAGTTCGGCATGTCAATTTCGCGATATCGCGGGGATCGTACGCATGTAGGTCTCAAGACTGTGCAGTATGCAATCGACCGTCGGCGCGCCGAAGTTCTGGAGCACCCATCTATATTTCCCTGTCCAGCTTGGCGGACGTCAGGATGTTCCTGCGCAGCCATGTCTTCGGGGTGTGGGACTTCATGTCTCTTCTGAAAACCCTTCAGCAGAAGCTGACGTGCGTCACGGTGCCATGGACGCCGCAGGTCCCACCGTGAGCCGGCGGCTCATCAACGAGATCGTGCTTGTCGAGGGGAGCGACGCGTACGGCGACGGCTTCATCAGCCACTTCGAGCTCTGCCTTGACGGCATGGAGCAGGCCGGATCGGACCGTACGGGCATCGACGGGTTCCTGGCGCAGCTGCGCGCGGGCGCCGATGTGCCGACGGCGCTGAAGGGGCGTCGATCCCGTATCCGGCAGCCGAGTTCGTCGCGAGGACCTGGGACATTCTGTCCACGGCGCCAGTGCACTGCCAGGCGGCCGCTTTCGCCTTCGGCCGGGAGGACCTCATCCCGGAGATGTTCGAGCAGGTCGTCCGGATCGACGATCACGGTGGTCGGCCGGCGTTGTTCAAGGACTATCTGGCGCGGCACATCGAGGTGGACGCGGAAGCTCTGGGACGGGATCCACGCCGAACTTGCATGACTCATCACGCAGGAGGGTCGAAACCTGATGACCGGGACGGGAGAGGCCGCGGAACGCGGAAGAGAGTGCCGTATCGCCGAGGCTGAAACGGAGCAGGACATCCGCAGATGTTGGCCTGTATTCCGTGAACTGCGCCGGAATATTCCGGATGAAGAGATGTACGTGGGCCGGTGGAGACGGCAGCGAGCCGAGGGGTACAGAATCTCCTTCTTGGAGAGGGACGGCGAGATTCTGGGAATCGCTGGGTACCGTTTGGTGAACTCCATGGCGTGGGGTCGCATCATATATCTGGACGACCTTGGAGTCTTGGAGGAGGAACACGGGGAAGGGCTGGGAGCTGCACTTCTGGGGCATGTACAGAAAGCGGCCGCCGAGCTGGGGTGTGAAGCAGTTCACTTGGATACCGGGTATCACAGGAAACGGGCGCATAAAACCTATCTCCGCAATGGGTTCGAACTGGAGAGTCACCACCTCAAATGGGAGGTCGTCGGAACGTGAGGGAATTGCTCAAGCGTCACGAGTACCTTGCCGAGACCCGCCCTGACGACCCGGCCATCAGCTACCGGAACGAGTCGCATGCCGGGACAACCCTCACCTGGGCCGACTTGTGTGTGCGGGCCGAGAAGCTGCGGCAACTCCTGCTCGAGAACGGTATGCGCCGGCACCAGGTATGTGCCCTCGTCCTGCACGACCATCCGGATCTCGTCCCCGTCCTGCTGGCTCTGTGGCAGCTCGACTCCCCTCCGGTGCTGCTCGACCCCAAGTGGGGCTTCCGGCTCACCGAAGCCGTCCTTGCCCATAGCACGCCGAGCTTCCTCATCGAGACCGATCCCGAGCCGCGCATACGCCGCATCGGCCCGGACTCCGATGAACATCCCCCGGTCGACGCGATGTTCATCGGCTACACGTCAGGCAGCACAGGCGATCCGAAGGCCATCGTGTTCACGCACGAACGCCTTCACGAAGGCACGCTCGGCAACGCCTCGGCGTCGGAGCGTCTGCACGGCTCCCGTCCACGACGCATCGCCCGGTCGATGCGGATGTCCGGCTCCGGAGTCATCAACCTGCACCACACGTGGAGCGCCGTGCTGGGGGCGTGCGTGGTGGTGCTGCCGGAACTCACCGTGACGAACGCGAGCGACTACTGGGCCCGGATCGCGGCTCACGGCATCGATCAGACCTTCCTCGTCCCGCAGTTGATCGACGTGGTCAACCGATTCGCCGCCGACCGGGACACATCCGGTGCCGGTCCGCTCTGTTTCACGGGCAGCGCACCGCTGTCCGCGCGGATCCAGGACCGCTTCCAGCAACGGTTCGCCCTCCCCCTGTTTAACGCGTACGGGCTCTCCGAGACTTCGTCGGCCGCCTTCTTCGGCCAGCGGGGACGGGACGGACTCGCGACCAACAGCATCGGGATTCCCGAGCGGGCCGAAGCGCGGCTGCGTGACGTGACGGGACGGGTCGTCGAGAGAGCGGGAGAAGGTGAGATCGAACTGCGCGGTGCTCAGATCTTCGACGGCTACTACCGCAACGAGTCGGCTACGCGGGAGACGCTTGTCGACGGTTGGTTGCGCACCGGTGACATCGCACGTCGTGACACGGACGGCTTCTACCACCTGGTGGGGCGGAGCAAGGACGTGGTGATGAAGGGCAGTTACGCCATCTACCTGAACGAGGTGGAGGAGGTGGCGCTGGCTCACCCTGACGTCCTGGAGGCTGCGGGAGTGCCCCTGCGCCTTGCTGACAGCAGTGAGGACATCGGAGTCCTGGTCCGGCTCGTGGATGGCAGCGAGGCGAGTGCTGCTTCCTTGCTGACCTGGCTCCGAGAGGCCCTGGGGGTGCAACGGGCGCCCTGCCGCGTGGTGCTGACCGCCGAGCCGCTGCCCCGGGGCGGTCAGGACAAACTGGAGCGCCCGCAAGTCGTCGCGCGCTGGGACGCCCTGCCCAACGTGCCGCACAGTTGGCGGAGTTCATGGCAGGGGCCGAGCGACGCCGGTGCATCCGGCGAAGGGCAGCGGTGATCGCCGGGATCACGCACCTGACGATGGAGGCGAACCTGGAGCGGGGTGTCGATGCCGGTACGACATGGGGGTTGGGACTCCAGTTCCGTGACGAAGTCGCGCTTCCGGCTTCCTTCGAGCGGGTCGAAGACGACGACCACATGCTGCCGCTCGCCCTGCTGACCGGCGCCGGCATCAAGCTGGAGGTCGTCCAACACCGGCGGACGTCCGGTGTTCCGGGCGCGTACACCGGCGTCTTCGCGTGCCGCCCCTCGGATGGCCTGTCCGTACGGGACCGGACTCCTACCCGTGAACTGCTTCGCCGAGCAGGCGTGGTGGAGGACCCGGTGTGCGTGGCTCTACCCGTGCCGGGCAGCGAGGCATGGTTCGACGCTTCGGCGGCATCCGACGGGCTCGCGGGCATCGTGTGTTCGGTGCGGGACGTGCCGCGCGAGGCGGAGTTCTGGACTGACTTCGCGAAGGCCAAGTGGGGTCGTGTCGCGGCCGATGGAGCGTGGGGGCACCTTCCTTCGCCGCTTCCCGAGGCCTTCGGCGCGCTCGTTCTCGATCCGCAGACCGTCGGTGTGCCCACCCGAGCAGGTGTGGGTCACGCGATGAACGATCAAGGTTTCCCCTCGATGGGTGTGCTGAGCACCGCCGTCGATGTCGACTGCGCCAGAGCGGTCGACGCAGGCGCCGTGCTGCGCGCTGCGCCGATCACCACCACCGTTGACGGTCGACCGTTGCGCATGGCGCTGATCGAAACACCGGGAGGTGCACCAGTCGAACTCCTCTCCGTGGCAGCCGGTACCCGTCGGCTGAGGAGCCCTGGCCGCACTGCGCCGCGCGTGGAGCGGAAGCCTGCTCCCGTGCTGCCGGAATCCTTGGGGGCTCCGACGAGGAGGCAACACTGAACTGCGCGTCCGGCCGCGGCGGGAGTCCACCTCTCCTGCTCCGGCTATGAACTCGGCGATGCCGCTGCCCATCGGCAAAGGGCCGTCCCTGACGTGTAGCGCCGTCCTGTTGAGCCACCATTGACTGGATCGTCCATGGTTCATGCTTTGCGCACCAGAGATCCTCAGGCTGTGACGGGCTTGTGGACTCGAGATTTCCTGCTGTTCTTCATTGCCCGCATCACATCGCTGCTCGGCGACGTGATGCTGCCCGTCGCCATCACGGCCGCCGTGATCGAGTCGGGGTACGGCGCAGAAGGCGTCGGCTATGCACTCGCCGCACACGTAGCACCGTTTGCTGCCCTCCTGATCTTCGGCGGGGTGCTTTCGGACAGGTTCGGCGCCCGCAGGCTGATGGTGGCCGCGGACGCCGGCCGACTGGTGCTCCAGGTGGCACTTGCTCTGCTGTTCCTCCGGGGTCGACCGGAACTCTGGCAGATCCTCACGCTGTTGGCCCTCACCGGAGCCGGCGGAGCGGTCTTCCAGCCCGGTGTCGCAAGCGTCACGCCGCGGATCGCCCGGGATGTGCAGAGGGCGAACGCCACCCTCGGCGTCGCGCAGTCGGTTGCTACGGTGGGCGGCCCTTCGCTTGCCGGGTTGCTGCTTGCGTTCGCATCGCCTGGGTGGGTGGTCGCCTGCGACGGAGTGACCTTTGCGGTGAGTGGGATATGCCTGCTCTTGGTCCGCTCGGTGTCGATGACCGGTGCGGGCAGCGGGGCGAGGAAGTCGTTGCGTCAGGACTTGAGCGAGGGGTGGCACGAGTTCCGTGCCAGGACGTGGCTATGGAGCGTCATCGCGCTCTGGATGGCCTTGCAAGTGAGCTCCTGGGGGCCCACGCTTACCCTCGGGTACAGCACGCTGGTGACCGACCACGGGGCTTCGGTCTTCGGTTTGATCATGTCGGCGTTCGGGGTCGGCAATGTGCTCGGTGGCCTAGTGGCGTTGAGGCTTCGCCCCAAGTACCCGCTCAGGGCGGGCACGCTTGCTGTGAGTGTGTACATCCTCATGCCGCTGGGAGTCGCCCTCGGCCTCTCCGAATCGCTCGTCGCGGTCTGCTTCGCCATCGGCGGCGCCGGCCTGGCGTTCTGGGGCGTGATGTTCCACACGAGCGTGCAGACCCTTATCCCTCAGCATGTCCTGGGACGGGTCCACGCCTACGACGCCGCGGGGTCACTGGTCATGTTGCCGGTCGGGCAGGCGATAGCAGCCCCGGTCGCGGTGGCCCTGGGCACGGTCCCTGTGCTGTTCACGGCCGCGTGCATGGGGCTGTTCGTCTGCGCGCTCCTGCTGGCTGTCCCGGCTGTGCGCAACCTCCGAAGAGCCGATGGCTGAGGCCGGCGTATGAGTATCGATGGGGCGCGCGGGCTCGCTCCTGGGGCCCGACGGCGCAACGGCTGTCCGCCTCGCACTCTCCGACGACAGCGATTCCTGGAAGGAGATGAGGAGGATCGTGGGTGACGATCGGACCTTGCTGGAGCTCAATCCGTCGCAGCTGCGCAACCTGCGGAACTGGTCCAGCAGTGAACTGCCGGACCAGACTCTGAACTTGGTGCTGCCGGTGCGTCACAGCGTGACTGCGGCTGAAGCCCGGGAGGTGCTCGGGGAACTGATACGAGCCCACGAGGGGCTCCGTAGCCGGCTCGCCCGGGATGAGGCAGGCAGGCTACTCCAAGAGGTCCTGCCGCCTGAGGTGGCCGCGGCAGCGGTGCGTTTCCCAGACCTGGTGGAGACGGTTGAGCACCGGGACGACGGCGCAGACACCTGGGATGCCATCCCGGTGCCGCCCGAGCAAGGCGCTCTGAAAGCCGTGCTCTTCACCCGGGCCGCCCACGTCGTCGCGATCAAGGTCAGCCTCTCGCATGTGTTCGTGGATGCACTGGGGGCGCAGGTTGCCGCACGCCATTTGCGGCAGCTCCTCGCCGGAGACATCGACCGCGGGTTCCGGGCTCCGCGGCAGGCCAGTGCATTCGCCAGATCGCCCGAAGACCCAGTGATCAAGAGCAATACGGAGCATTGGCGGGAAACTCTCGCAAATGCGCCGAGATCATGTACGTACAGCGCAGTGAAACGGGAGAAGGAAGAGCTCTGCCAGGTGGCGCAGGAGCCTCTCGACCCCGAAGAGGCGGACGGAATGGAACGTTCTTGCAGGGAGCTGGGTATCAGCCCGCACACTGCATGGGTAACTGCCATGAGCGCCGTGGCGAGCCGACTCTCCGGAAGCCATCGCCAGGTATTCAAAGCCACCTATGCAAACCGCCTCTGGCCCGCCGACTTCCGCGCCGTCGCGCAGCTCGCCCAGCCGGTCTTCGCCGTCATCGACGGGAACGAGGACGACTCCGTGCGGGCGAGGGCCGAGAAGACTGCTCGCAGCTTGGCGTCGGCGTTTCGGCACGGCATGTACGATGCGAATTCACTCTTGGACTGGCTGAACTCAGAAGCGATGTTCAACGGCGCTGTTTTCCAGCCGGCCTTCGAGGTCAACTACCTTCCTGCCCTGGGTCGCGAGGAAGCCGAATCCCTCCGTCTGCCAGAGACCGATGAGGTCCAACTGGCCACCATTGGTATCGACCCCTATTCGGCAAAGCCGGAACTCGGCCTGGTGGTGCGTCATCTGCCGGATCCGCACCTGTGGCTCACCGCACGCCGGCCGGTAATCGCGGAGCGAGATGCCCCCATCGTCCTGCAGCACTGCTTGGCGGTCATCCGTGCACTCCGCGATCGCCCGGACGCTGCAATCTCCGAACTCCCCATCCCTGCCTTTCCTGAGTCCGGAGACCTGTTGCGAGGCCACCGCAGTCAGGTGGCGGTCGATCTGCGGATGACCCGGTCACTGGTGGAATCTGCTCCGGGGGTCGATGCCTGCGAGCTGGACCCCGTGCGTGATGCCGATGGGACAGTGCGGATTCGGGCGCGGCTCCGCATGGCGGGACGGCAGGAGCCAGCCCGGCTTCTGCCATGGCTGCGCCGCGAACAACCTTGGTTCGCAGGCTCCGTGATACCGGACGACCTGGTGATCTGAGTACGTCTCGTTGCTGTTGACAGGGAGGGCGAATGCGGGCACGCATAATGATCACTGGTGGTAGCGGATACGCCGGATCAACCCTGGTGAAGAGGCTTGCCGAGGACGGTGGATCCAGGCGCCCTTGCTCTCGATGCCGCAGAGGTCAACGAGGCGGCCCTCTTCGCCGTCGACGCCCTGCCGAAGGACATGTTCATCCAGGAACGCCGCATCCTTGCTCGCCTCCTCCCCTCCTCGGCAGCTGAAGTTGTCGATCATTGATACGTCCTCGCTGGTTTTTGACGCGGGGACTCTGCGCCCGACAGGCGCCCATCGCCGCCAGGAAGGAGTGGAGCCATGCGCATCGAACTGGCCTGTGTGCCCGGGGAGTCGGATGTCCCCAACGAAGACTTGGCCGCCGTCTCTCTCCCCTCCTCCGGTGGCGGCGGCTCACTCGTCGTGTTGGACGGCGTGACCCCGCCGGCCGACGGTGACACAGGGTGCGTGCACGCGGTGCCCTGGTTCACCGCCCGCTTCGGCGCCGCGCTGCACGGGCTGGTGGGGGTGCGGCGTGAGCTCACCCTGGCCGAGTGCCTGGCCGAGGCGATCGAGCGGACCGCGGACGCGCACCGTACGAGCTGCGACCTCAGGCACGTACACACCCCGCAGACCACCGTTGTCGCCGTGCGCTGGGACCAGGATCGAGTGGAGCACCTGGTCCTCTCCGACTCGACGCTGCTGCTCAAGGCGCCCGGCGGGCCGCTGCGCGTGGTGTTCGACCGGCCCGTGCTCGAACTGCCGGCGCCGCTGCGGGCGCTGCGCGATCGGGAACAGGAGCTGCCGCCCGGTTCGCCGGAGCAGGAGACGGCGAGGCGGGAGTACGGGCGGGCGGTGGAGGAGCTGCGCAACGTCGAGGGCGGGTTCTTCACCGCCGCGGCCGACCCGGACGTCGCCCGGCGCGCAGTGACCGGGAGCACGTCGCGTGCCGAGGTTGCGACGCTGGCGGCACTCACCGACGGCGCGACTCGCTGGACGGAGGTCTTCGGGATCGGCGACTGGGAGGCCTTACTCAGCCTGCTGCGCAAAGAGGGCCCGCAGGCGCTTGTCGACCAGGTGAGGGCGGCGGAGTCGGCCGACCCGCTGGGGCGTGAACATCGGCGCGGCAAGACGCATGACGACGCTTCGGCGATCTATGTGGAGCTGTAGCGACGAGCCCACTGCCGGTGTGGGTGCCGGTGTCGGCAGGTGCTGTTTTGGGGGGTCTTCGAACTTGATGGGGGTGCGGCGGTGACGGGCGGGCTCGGCTGTCACGCTGTGTGAGGAAGTTGGTGTGTGGGCGCCGCAGACGTAAGAAGCCCGGCCGAGGTTGACGGGTCTGTGCCCCACCCACCAGCCCGGTCGTGGGTGCCCGTAGGGGTCGGGGAGCGGCTCGGTCAGGCGTACCAGGTACTCGAGGACGCCCTTGATCTCTGTTCCGTTGGGGGCTCGGCGCAGGAGGAAGGCGCCGAGGCCGGTGAGGCCGCGCAGTACGTCGTATTCGGCGAAGCTGGTGGGGCGGCCCTGGTCGATACGGGCTTGGGCGGCCTCCAGTCGGCGGCGGGTGTGCGTGGCCACGATCTGGTCGAGGGTGTCGCTGAGGTCTGCTGGGCTGGTCAGTCGGCCGCTGGGGGTTGGTGTGGGTCGGCTGCGGTCGCGGTGGTTGCAGTACTTCGCTGCTGTACTGCAACGGCTCCAGAGGGCCCATGCCATCCTTCGGGCAACGTGCAGGTGTACGGCGTGGTTGCGAGGACGCCTGCGCCGCCTTGTCGGTGATCTCGTACCGTCCGAGCCCATGGCGATCGCGAGCGGAGGGACGATGTCCGGCTTCAGCCTCATCGACGCAGGGCCTTTTGGATTTGAAGAGAGTGCGCCAGCTCTTCTCCGAATATCCCGGGGTGCCGTGAGTTCAGGGCCTGGTAGGTCTGAACGGCGCGGGTGATGGCTGTCAGGGCGTCCTCCCGCCGCCCCAGATCCGCCAGACGGTTGGACTGGTTGTTCAGGGCCGTGGCGAGGTCGGGGAGGAACGCGTCGGGACGGGCCTCGGCCAGGGTCTGGTAGGTCTGAACGGCGCGGGTGATGGCCGTCAGGGCGTCCTCCCGCCGCCCCAGATCCGCCAGAAAGGCGGACTGGTTGTTCAGGGCCGTGGCGAGGTCGGGGAGGAACGCGTCGGGACGGGCCTCGGCCAGGGCTTCGTGAATTTCGACGGCGCGGGTGATGGCCGTCAGGGCGTCCTCCCGCCGCCCCAGATGCGCCAGACGGTTGGACTGGTTGTTCAGGGCCGTGGCGAGGTCGGCTTGCGTGCTGTCGTCGCCTTGACGGTGCAATTGCTCCACGATGGTAGTGATCAGTGCGGCGGCCCACTCGGCCAGTTCCAGAGTGGATTCTGGGAGACGGTCGTGGAGGGCTGTGAGAAGCCTGGTGTCGTTGGCGGTGGCGGTGAGTTGGGTGAGGGCGGCGGTCAGCGGCGCTGGGTAGCGGCTTTGGGTGGCGGTGTCGATGGCGGCGGGGCCGAGGGTGGCGGGAGCCGCCGCAATGCCATCAGTCAGGACAGCGGCGATGGCGGTGTGGTGGTGGGGGTGCTCGGCGGTGCGGGTCAGCATGGAAAGGGCGTAAGCAGCCTGTCTGTCCTGCAAGGTCGCCAGGATGCGGGTGAACAGACCCCTTTCTAGCGCCGAGGTGGTGTTCGCCGATGCGGTCGGGTTGCAGGCTGCCCCAGTAGGTGCCGCTGGCAGCCGGATACAAGTCCTCCAGCCAGGTCGCCAGGGATCCGCGGATGCCCGCGGCATCGTCTCCGCCAAGTCCGGGGAGGTGCATCAGAAGAGTGCGGGCGTGATCGCGGTCGGTGGCGGGGACCATGCAGGCCAGGGCGACGGCGAGGGCTCTGGTCTCGGTGCCCGTACGCTCGCCGGTCAGCCCACGAGCTGTGGCCGTCTCATCCCAGTAGTTCCGTTCGTGCCCCAACAGCCGTGCCTCTAGCGAAGCGGCTGCCCCAACAGCCGGGTGTGTGCCGTCGGCAGCAGCAGTGTCGAGCAATGTGTTCAGAGCGTACATCTGCACTGACAGCGGCAGGTCGTATGTCGAGCCGGTCAATGCGGGGCCGGCTGCTTGAGCGGTGAGGCCGGGGACACGGGCGGCCCAGTCGATGCGGGGGTAGATCTGCCGCAGGCCCCTGCTGAGGTGCTGTAGAGCCTGTTGGTAGGCGTCGGCGCGGTCCTCGCTGCTGTGGTGCAGGGGTGGAACACTCCTGACGGGAGCGGTGGACAGCAAGGTCCCGTTGTGGTTGCCGGCGGCGCGGGTCCACCAGTCCCCGGCCGCGCGAGCCAATGCCAGGATTCGCACCGGCCTGGTGACCTCCGGCCGGTCCACCGCCCGCAGCAAGGCATGCAGCTGCCCGACGCGGGTCTCGGCATAGTCAACTACCACGAGCAGCGGACGCCGCACCAAAGAGAATCCGGTCAGGGATGCGCTTGCATCGGTCGTGAGGCGGACGGTGGTCCATCCCTCGACGGCCAGGCGCGCCGCTAACTCCGTCGACAGTCGGGTTTTGCCTGCCCCGCCCGGACCGGTCAGCAACCGTACCCGCACCGCACCCAGATCCTCACCCCAGCCCTCGTGCGACTCCTCCCCGGGGACCGTCGAGGATTGGCACCAGTCGATCAGCTCCTCCAAGAGCTCCGCCCGCCCCTGGAACGCCACCACCGCGTGTTCCGGGCGCAGGAGGTCTGCAGGTGAGCGCGGCGGGCGGGGAGCAGAAGTGGAGTCGGTGATGTGCTGCAGGTCCGCCGGTTCCAGCAGCATCGGCCGCCCGGTATGCCGCGTGATCAAGTCACGGAAAGCGGGGTCGCTGGCCAGGACGTAGACGGGGACAGCCTCGAGGTGGGTGTGGGACCAGCCGGGTGGATCACCGACCACGATTCCGGTCAGCAGCGGGGGCAGCTCGGGGTCACTGCCGCAAAACAGTGCGGCCCCCGACATCCCACGCCACGGGGATTCAGATCCCCGCTTCTGTGCCCCGCCGGGACCGTCCAGGACGTAGCGGTCCCGCTCGGCCAGGCTGCCCGGATTCACCATCCCGGTGCGCTGCACCGCCGCTAGAGCTTCGTCCCTGGTGCGGCCGACCAGGGGGTAGCCCATCGCCTGCGCCTCACACGGGCGCGGCGTCACCAGGCGCCCCCAGCGCACCGGAGCGACCGGTCCCGGCATCAGGTCTTCGTCGGCCTCCAGCAGCGCGGCGTCCCACACCCCACGCGGGCTGTCCTCAAACCGCCCCCACACCCGCCGGCATCGCACCCGCCCCGCACGGCCCACCAGCTGAACCGACACATCGCCTGGGTCCTTCACCACATGCTCAGCCGTCAGTACCAACCGCGACCCCAACACATAGCCCGACCCCTGCGACGCCTCACCCAAACGCACCACGGCTACACGCCGGCTATCCACCCTGCCCCCTCCCAGCCTTGCGGCCCGCTCAGCCCGGCTGCCGCAGCCAGGGAACGCTCAATTGTCGAACTGCGACTCCATCAGCTTCTCGGTGGTATCCGCCCGGTCAGTGTTCACGTGATACGGATCCCCCGTCGTGGTGTCCTTCGGGGTGAGGACCAGTTTCACGCGGTGCACGGACGCTTTCGACATCGAAGCCTCAGCTCCCGCCGACACCACCCACGCCTTCAACCCGGCCTTGCCTTTGCCCTCCTTGCGCATCTCCACAGAGAACTCCAGCTCCACCGGCCCTACTTCAAGCGTGGCCCTACGCCCGCCCCGGCAGCCGCAGCCACCAACTCCGCCCGCAGATGCTCCACGGCCTCCGCGATCCCGATCTCTTCACCCATACCCGACTCAACCCCCTTCGCCCCCGAACACCACGATGCGGATCGTCAACGTACCGTCACAGACACCCCTCACCACCGACCAGTTCCGCGCCGACTTCCGATGACAGCAATTGACCATTTACGGGCAATCGGGTACCTAGATGTTTCAAACACGCTCCAAGCTGCCCACTACTGCCCCTCCCCAGCCAGGTTGGCCGGGCGCATCTACCTGATGGGTACATGTGTCGTGATTGAGTGGTGCGCAATGGACACGGATTGAGTTGTTGCCGGATCGGACGCCGAGGAGGCGTGGGCAGTGGCGTGATCACCGGCTGATCATTGACGCGATCGTGTGGCGGTTTCGGACCGGTGCGCAGTGGTCAAGGGACAGAACCGCGACCGGCCCCGGCACCTCAGCCGGTCGGTGATCCTCAGCCGGGCGTGATCACTTCCTGACGCGTGAGGTCCTGTAGAGATCGGCGGTCAGCTCCGCCAGCTCCGGCAGGGAGATGCGGGAGTGCTCCGTGGCGGCCACGGTGCTGTGGTCGGCTCAGACGCAGAAAGCGCGGGGAGTCTCGTCCTCACCGTTGCCGTACACGGCATTCCGGCACGTCATCACGGCGCCGTCGTAGCCGTCCAGGTCGAACTCCTCCTCCTGTCCGACCCACTTGATGCCGTGGAAGGGGTACTGCTCGCCTTTACCGGCCGACCGCAGGAAGCGGGCGACCGCCTCCTCCGGGTCGGGGATCTCACCCCACAGTCCTCTGAAGGTCAGCCACTTGCCTCCCGTCGTCCCGTTGGGCCGCCATCCGCCCACCGCGTAGTCCGCACCCGTACCGGACGCGTTGCGGACGATCCTGTCGGCGTCCCGCGGTGTGATGCCGGTGCCCTTCACCTCCGTCTCGCCCTGGAAGCAGTCCGCGTCGGAGGGTTCGCCCGCACAGTCCACGATCCCCACGTAACTCAGGTCGTTGCCCAGGACTACGTACTCACCGACCGACCGTGGCGGATCCAGTTTGTACCCCCGGGTGTCGGCCTCGGGGGACGTCATGGTGTACACCCCGCCCGCAAGCACAGCGAGCGCCGCCGCGCCCACCACGATCAGACCCGTCTTCCGCCGTGCGGCATGCATGAACCGTCTTCCCCCTCCGTCGGTACACGTGCTCCGACCAACGGAAGCGGAGAAGGGTTGCCAGGAACCCACTCAACCAGCACGGGTGAGCGTGTTCAGGTGGTCCAAGTACTCGCGGCCCACTGCTTCGTTGGCGTAGTCGCGGTTGACGATCGCGGCCAGTTCTCGGCTGACATCCACGACGAAGTGGTGATCAAGGTTCTCGGGGTACGGCATTCCTTCGAGCAGCTTTCGGCCACGATCGAGCGCCACCTCAGTCTGCCGACGGTCACCGAGTCGGGCCCAACCCTTGGCTTCCTGTGCTGCGAGCTGAACGGCTACGCCCTGGCTTGGTGCGACACCAGTCCCTGCCTGGGATGCGGCCAGGATGCCGCGGTAGTCGCCCGTAGTGAGAGCGAACCATGCGCGCATCTCGTGGGCCCAACCGGTGATCTCCGGGTTGTCTGCCTCCCGAGCCAGGGACAGTGCGGCTCGCCGCGTGCTCTCTGCGGCAGCTCGGTCGCCCATGTCGTACTCGACACAGCCGATCAACAGGGGCTCTGCCGCGGCCTCATCAATCGATCTGGGTCTGTGCAATGAGACCCGCGGGTTGTCAGTGGCCGCCAATATCCTGCCCCGATGACAACTGAGCATTGGTCGCTGATCGTGGCGCTCCTGGCATTCCTCTCTGCTGCCTGGGCCATCAAGTACAGCCGAGCTCAAGCAGCGTCAGCTGAAGGGCAACTTGCTGTTGCTCGCCAGGTGCACCGCGAGCAGAACGAGCCGTACGTCATCGTGGACATCCAGCCTCAAGAGCCCGGATCTCTCCTGCTTGTTCTTGTCATCCAGAACGTGGGCCCGACCATGGCCCGCAATGTCAAGATCAAGGTGTCTCCCAGCCTGACATCTACGCAAGGTGACGACGTCAACCAGGCTCTGGAACAGGTGCTGGCACGCACTATCGCCATGATTCCTCCGGGGCGGAGGGTGGAGTACCACTTCGACAGCGCTGGCAACCGGTTCGGCTCCGACCTGCCCATGGTGTTTGAGTTCAGTGTCAACAGCGAGGGTCCGATGGGCCGCCGTGTTGAAGAACTCCGATACACCGTGGACCTGGGCCTTCTCGGCGAGGCGTTGGTCGGTCAGCGCCCGATGAAGCCCATTGAGGAACGTTTGGACAAGGTCATCAAGAGCGTCAAGGAACTCACGGATTACTACAGGGAGGCGAATCAGCAGGCCATTGCGGAAACGCGAGCTCGAAGGATGGAAGAAGTCCGTCGACGTCGCGAGACCCAACAGCAGCAGATGTCGGACGGTGCGACGACAATCGGCACCACCGATCAGTGAGAACCTCAGTCCCGACGACGCGACCAGCGCGATGGCGGGGGCGTAAGGGTGTTGCTGACGGCTTGGGTGAAGGCAGACAGCACCTGCTCCAGGCGCTGTGTGTCTTCGATGTCTTCGATGTCTTGGATGGCGGACAGCAGGCGTTCGGTGGCGGCTCCAAAGTCCGGGTCGGGGTGCCGCAGCAGGGGCGCTGCCGCGGCTGCGATCTGGTGAAAGTGGGCGGTCAGCGTGGCGGCAGCTTGCTTGGGGCCATGTCGTTCACGGCTGAGCATCCATGCGGCATCGCTTAGGCCGGCCAGGGTCCACAACTTTTCGGGGCCACCGGAGAGGCGCGCGCGGGCGTAGCCGCCGAGAGACGCCAGCGCGGTCAACAGGAAGACACGGCTGCGCTCGGCACTTCCCTCCCAAAGGAGACGGTTAGTGGTGACCGCACTCTTCAGGTCAACGACAGCCAAGACCAGAGCATCGGCTTGCATCTGGACGGCGACCTGTTCCGCCTTGGCGTCTGCCCGATCCCGGGATCTGTTCGTCAGCCACCATGCGAGGACGACGCCCAGTAGGGCTCCAGGGAGGGCCCATAGTGCTTCGATCATCCCCGCAGGATCCCGCCTGGGCTGAGGTGACAGCGTCGATCTCCCGGAATCCGTACCGTTCCGGGACAGAGTGAAGACCGGAGATCAGTACAGAGCCCAGCCGGATCGCCCGGCGGCTCGAATCCATAGTCACGCAGTTAGTCACGCAGCAAACAGCAGAGGCCCACTCCGACTATGGAGAGGGCCTCTGACCTGGTACTTCTCTGTCGGGGTGGCGGGATTTGAACCCACGACCTCTTCGTCCCGAACGAAGCGCGCTGCCAAGCTGCGCTACACCCCGATGTCACCGGTGTCGCGGCGACATCGATTACTTTAGCCCACCCGCGCCCGCAGGCGAAATCCGGTTTTCGCGCCCCCGCCGGGGCCTCATCCGGCACCCACACCGGCGCCCCATCCCCAGTCCCCGCACCGCCCTCAGTCCCGCGCCGTCAGCGTCAGCAGCGTCGCCTCCGGCGGGCACGCGAACCGCACCGGGGTGTAGCGGTTCGTGCCGCAGCCCGCCGAGACGTGCAGGTACGAGACGTTTGAGTCGGACCGGTGGGTGGACAGGCCCTTCACGCGGGCCGTGTCCAGGTCGCAGTTGGTGACCAGCGCCCCGTAGAAGGGGATGCACAGCTGGCCGCCGTGGGTGTGGCCCGCCAGGATCAAGGGGTAGCCGTCCGCCGTGAAGGCGTCGAGCGTGCGCAGATACGGGGCGTGGACGACGGCCAGTGACAGGTCGGCGCCCGGTTCCGGGCCGCCCGCGACGCGGTCGTAGCGGTCGCGCTTGATGTGGGGGTCGTCGAGGCCGGTGAAGGCGAGTTCGTAATCGTCCAGCTTCAGGTGCCCGCGGGCGTTGTTCAGGCCCACCCAGCCCGCCGCGTCGAAGGCGTCGCGCAGGCCCTGCCACGGGTTGTGGACCACGCCGACGGCCGGGGTGTTGCCGTTCAGGCCGTGCCGGCCCTGCGCCTTCTCGAAGAGATAGCGGGCGGGGTTACGGAGCTTGGGGCCGTAGTAGTCGTTGGAGCCGAAGACGTACACGCCGGGGTATTCGAGCAGTGGGCCGAGCGCGTCCAGGACCTCCGGCACGGCCTCCGGGTCGGACAGGTTGTCGCCGGTGTTGACCACGAAGTCCGGGCGCAGGCCCGCGAGCGACTGGAGCCAGGCGCGTTTCTTGCGCTGGCCGCTCACCATGTGGATGTCGGAGACCTGGAGTACGCGCAGCGGCCGTATCCCCTGCGGCAGCAGCGGAACCGTCAGCCGTCGGAGGCGGAAGGAGCGGGCCTCGAAGCCGGCGGCGTAGGCGAGGCCGGCCGCGCCGGCTGCCGTGATTCCCAGGGGTACTCCGTAGCGTGCGCGCATGCGCCCATCGTTGCAGACCCCGCAGGCTGGGGGAGGGGGTGGGCGGCCGCCGCGGGCGCGCCTTCCCGCAGCGGGAGTGCGAGCAGCAGGCCGAGCGAGATCCAGACGTACGTATTGCTGCCGAGGAAGCCATCGACACCCGTGGCGTCCCAGCTCCACAGCCATACGACGCTGCTGCACAGCACCACATAGATCGCCACGGACCACCTCAGCAGCCGCCGTCGCCTCGGGTCGTCCTTCCCGTGGCGCAGACCCGCGTCGATGAGTACGGCGAGTGCCGGGAACAGCCAGACCAGATGGTGCACCCAGGTGACCGGGCTGATGAGACAGGCCGTGAGGCCGGTCAGCGCGAAGCCCGCCATCTCGTCCCCCGCGGCGACCGCGCGGCGTGCGCGCCAGGCCCAGACGCACAGGAGCACGATCACGCCGACCGCCCATACCAGGCGGCTGGGGGCGCCCGGTTCCGAGAGCCGGGCCAGGACTCCCTGCCAGGACTGGTTGGAGACGTACGCGAGCGAACCGACGCGGTCCGTGTCCCACATCGCCTCGGTCCAGTAGACGCGGGACGCGTCGGGGGCCGCCCACAGAGCCAGCAGTGTCGCGGTGATCGCGACGCCCGAGGCCGTGGCGGCGGCACGCCAGCGCCGGGTCACCAGCAGGTAGCAGATGAAGATGGCGGGGGTGAGCTTGATCGCGGCGGCGAGGCCGATGCCGAGGCCCGCGAACCGCTCGCGGCCCGTGGACAGCAGCCAGGCGTCGGCGAGTACGAGCGCCAGTAGCAGCAGATTGACCTGGCCGAAGCTGAAGGTGTCGCGGACCGGCTCCAGCAGGACGAACAGACAGCCCGCAACGGCGAAGGCGAACCACCGGGACCAGCCCTGCCGGCGGACGGCGGCGCCGGCCGTCCAGTACAGGATCGCGCCCGCTGCCGCGAGATTGAGCAGCGTGCTGATCGCGACGGCGCTCGGCCAGTCGAGCAGGGTCATCGGCAGCATGCACAGGGCGGCGAACGGCGGATATGTGAAGCCGTAGTGCGTCCCGGGCACCAGATACTCGTAGATGCTCCCGCCGTGCTTCCAGCTGTCGACGGTTCCGTAGTAGACGCCGAGGTCGAACCAGTCCCGGTGGAGCGGGACCGTCGCGAGGAAGAGCCCGACGGCCGCCGCGAGACCCACCACCAGGAGCAGCCGTCCGCGCGTGCCCGTCGGCAAGGTCATGCTCGCCCTCATGCGGCGCACCCCTTCATGCGGGACTCTCCTTCATGCGGCGCTCCCCGTTCATGCGGCGCTCCCCAGCGGTGAGTTTCATACGGAGCTCCCCAGCGGTCCGGTCCCGGCGCGGGACGAGGCCCGTCCCGCGATGCGGTGCGTGCACCACAGCGCGAGCACCGCGAGGATTCCGCCGAAGGTCGCCAGCGCCACCTGCGGCCCCTCCGGTGCGAAGCCACTGGGCAGTACGGCCAGGGCCAGTACGGCGCTCGCCGCGGCGACCGCCCGGCGCACCGGTCTGTCGGGCCCGGCTGCGGCAATCAGGAACAGGCCCCACAGCACGTACCAGGGCCGTATCGCGGGTCCGAGGACGGCCACCGCGGTCAGGCTCAGCCCGAGTGCGTACACCGGGCGCGGCAGATGGCGCCGCCAGGCGATCAGTATGGCCAGCGCGGTGGCGGCCAGCCCCGCCAAGTGCCAGGCAGGGGCGGCGAATTGGGCCAGGCCGCTGCCCGCGCTCTCCAGCAGCGCACCCGTCATCCGGCCGAGTGACGAGGTGATCGACCAGTTCTGCGGCGAGACCGGGGTGTCGAGGGCGGCTATCCACCCGTATCCCGTACCTGCCACGGCGGTTGTCGCCGCCGTCGTCGCTGCGCAGACTCCGAGCACGGCCAGCGCGGCCTTCACGCGTGGGACCTTCAACTGAGGGGTACGGCCCGCGAGCTGCCGGCCCCAGAGCAGGGCGATGGCCAGTAGCCCCAACGCGGCCGGGGCCTTCACCAGGGCGGCGAGGGTGACCAGTACGACGGCCAGGATCGGCCACCGGCCCAGCGCCGCCACCAGCCCCGCGCCCAGCAGCCCGAGCATGATCGCGTCATTGTGCGCCCCGCCGACGAGATGCAGCAGCACCAGCGGGTTGAGCGCACCGAGCCAGAGCGCGGTGGCCGGGTCGGCGCCGCAGTGCCGGGCCAGCGTGGGCAGGCAGAGGACCATCACGGCGACCCCGAGCAGCGCGACCAGCCGCATGCCGAGCACTCCGGTGAACACCTCGGTACGGGAGAAGTCGGTTATCGCGGTCGCGAAGGCGAGGAAGAGCGGTCCATACGGAGTCGGGGTGTGCTGCCACAGCGGCGCCACCTCGGCGTTCAGCGGCCCGCCGAGCCGGGATGGCCCGTTCGCGTACACATCGATCTGCGCGTCGACCATCGCCCCCTGCGCGAGATAGCTGTACACGTCCCGACTGAACAGCGGCGGCGCCAGCAGCAGCGGCGCGGCCCACAGCCCGAGCGTGAGCAGCAGGGTGCGTCGGCCCGGCGGCTCGGGACCGCGTACCGCGCGCCCGAGCAGCGCCCAGGCGGCGACCAGCAGTACGAGTCCGAAGTACGCGGCGACCAGGCCGAGCGCGGCCCCGCCGGACTCGGGGGCGAGCGCATCCCGTACGGGCAGCGCACCCGCGGTCACGCCGCCCGCGGCGAGCGCTGCCGAGCCCAGCAGCCCCAGCAGTTGGCAGCGGCGGGTGTCGAGGGGGACGGGGACGGCCAGCATCTGGGCAGACTGTCAACGGGCGGTGTCCTAAAGGCGACGCAGGCATCGCCATCGAGCGGCCGCCGTATGTCGGCCGTATTACGAACGTACGGACAGCCGTACACGAGGCACGTCCTTCCATGGCAACCCCAGGGAAATGGGCGGGCAAGGACATCACCGCACCTGACACACTTGGCTCCATGACCACAGTCAAGCCTTCTTCATAGCCTTTTGGGTCGGGCTGCTGTCACGCGGTTGCCCTGAGCCGCACGTGTTGCGGCCCCTGGTTGGCGGGTCGTGGTCCGGCCTAGGCTCTCGCCCATGACTGAGTGCGTGCAGGTGTACACAGCGACGGAGAGCCGTGAGGCAGCGGTGGCACTGGCCAAGGGTGCGACAGAGACACGTCTGGCTGCGGGTGCGCAGGTGGTCGGCCCTGTCACCTCGGTGTTCTGGCACCTGGGCGAATTCGGGGAGGGCGAGGAGTGGCAGGTGATCTTCAAGACGACGGCGGCTCGGTACCCCGAACTTGAAGCGCATCTGCTGGAGCACCACCCGTGGAAGAACCCCGAGATCAACGCGGTGCCCATCGTGGCGGGCTCTGCGGCCGGCCTGGACTGGATCGCCCGCAGCGTTGCCGAGTGATCACATGGCCGCGCGGTCCAGCAGCTCGGCAACGGGCGCGATCGTCCGGTGCGGCTGAAGCCTGAGCAGGAACTCGTTCGCGCGCTGCTGGGGCCGGACGGAGCCGACTCCGGTCGAGAGGTCCATGGCCTTGGCGATCACTGTTGCTGACTGCTCGACTTCACCGGCGTCCAGGTACGCGTGTGCCAGCCAGGTGAGGTAGAGAGACTTGTCGCGGGCGTGGGCATCGGTGAAATCGGCCAAGGCCGATTCGAGAGCGGGAACAGCTCGCAGCGGCCGGTGCAGCTCGGTCCAGCAGCGGCCCTTCATGATCTGGAGTTCGCGGGTGTCGACCCACGACGACCAGTCGGGCCCGGGGCGGTCACTGCCGTTCCCTGTCAACGCCTCCTCGGCCTGGCCGAGTGCCTGCTCGGTCTCCTTGGCCTGGCCCGCTTTGGCATGGGCCCAAGCGCGACGCTCAAGGAGAAGAGCCCGGACGGTCGGAGGTGCGTCCGCGCTGGCTGTCTCGCAGGATGCGGCGGCGGTTGCCACCCCAGACGTTCCGGTGCTGACCTGCTGGTAGGCGAGGAACGCGAGGGAGTTGCCTGCCAGCGCAGCATCTCGGGCTTCTGTCGATGCCTGAAAGGCCTTCTCGTAGAGGGCTGATGCCTCGGTCTGACGGCCCGCGTCGAATGCTGCCCAACCTGCCTGCTGCGCCTGCTCGGCCACCAGACTGAGGAGCTGCCGACCGGTGGTCTCCGTGTACGAGGCGTTGCGAAACAGATTCATCGTGGTGCCGAGCTCGGCGCGGTAGATGTGCCGGGTGTCGGCTCCGCCGAGTACGTCATCGAGGCTGCGGAGACGGACGGTGCGCCGCTGTAGGTGCTGTACCTGCCGCTGCCCGATGCGGCGGCCGGCTGTGGCTCCTGGCGTCATGGCCGCACTGGTGGCGATGCCCACGGACGCTGCGAGGAACCTCCTGCGCTGCACTTCGTCTCCTTCGAGATCGACGGTTCCCAGATCACCGGTCTCGGGAACATTCGCAATTCCTAGGGCGACAGTCGCAAGGGGAGAGGTCAGCTCCGGGCGGCTTGCAGACGTGGGCGTTGATGCCTGCTCCCAGGGGCGCGGTGCCAGCCCGATCATGCGGCCGGGGATGCCCAGGGCGTCCGCGATGTACGCGATCTTCTCGTAGGTGGTGATCGCGCCGTCGCCTCGCGCCAGCTTCCCCACTCGTTCCGGCTTGATGTCGCACGCGTCGGCGATTTTCAGGAAGCTGATCCCGCCCCATTGCCGGGCCAGCCTGAAGACCTGCCCGAAGTCGTGCCGCGTCAGCGCGGCCTGCACATCGGCTCGGCCAAGGACATGGGCCGGTAACGCCGTTGGTGAGAGGTCTCCTGACACGCGCTTCCCCGAATCTGCCTGGGCACAAGGAATATCAGTGATTCTCCGCGCGGAGTTTACCCATCATGGGTACCCCTATCGCCGGGAATCGAAGAGGCGTTGAGACGCCCATCCTCTGAGGCATGCAGGAGCGACAGGATGCGCTGAACGGCCCGGAGATGGTGTGCCGATGGGCTCGCCATCCGCGGTGTGTCGGCCTGGCCCGCATCGAGCTGAGCAAGGCGCTCGCAGCCTGGGGCCTGGCAGAGATTGAGGATACGGCTCTGGTCGTGCTCTCGGAACTGGTGACGAACGCGGTCCGGCATGCGCACGTTTCGCCGGGGCGTGAGATCGAGACCCGCTTTCAACTGGCTGGCGATGACCTCCGTATCGAGGTGCACGACGCCGCTGATGAGTGGCCTCACAAGCATGTCGCAGCCAGTGACTCGGAGTGCGGCCGAGGGCTCGTTCTGGTCAGCGTGCTAGCGGACCGGTGGGGCGTAGGCGAACGCGGCGGAGTCGGCAAGGCCGTATGGGCTCTGATGACCGTGCCGCCTCAGGAGGGAGACAGCTGATGGACGGCACTCAGAAGCCTTTGGACGTGGGCGCGTTGGAGAGTCAGTCGGCGAGACCTCAGGCAGTGATGCGGTTCGCCGACTGGACGTTGACCACGGACAAGCAAGGCAGCGGCCCGGTCTACGAGGCGGAATGCACGACGTGCGGCGAGTCCTCCGACGCGGCGGAAAACAAGGACGAGCCCGAGCTTTGGTGCTTGCGGCACGCGGGCGCTCTCGGGCACACCGGCTTCCGCGGAATCACGACCGCTTTCTTCCGTGCCGTTCTGGTCAACGCGCGAAGTGGTGGTGCGGACTCATGAGGCAGCGATTATGCGCCTTCGGAATCGTCGTCTTCTGGATCGCGGTCTATGTGCCGTTGGCGGTGATCAGTGATCCCTACTCGTCCGCCTTTTAGCGTCTGGCCTACGTAGGCCAGACGCAGGCCGGACCGCCCCCTTGGCCTGGAAGCATTCGAGGGCGGTCCGGTTTGGGGCGCAGATGCAACCCCGGTGCCGATGGTACCGGGGGCATCGTCGTGTCCATGATCGATGAGCCCTCTCATGGTCGGAGTTGAGCCAGCGACGGGGAAGGGACTGCAAGCGGATGCACGACCCAGAGGACGCGGGTTTCGAGGGCGAGCTGTTCGACCCTGACGACGTGATGTGGGTGCGTGGGGTCGACTACGTGGCGGGCTGGCGTGATGCGACGGAAGCCGGCGGGGAGTTGGCGGAGGCGTTGGAGAGCGCGGGGTTCGACACGGCGGGACTCGAATGGCGGGCCGGGACGAATGCGGAGGGCGCCGGGAGGGTGCGCCTGGTGCTGTCGGCGGCAGCGGCCGGCGACTTGGCGGCACTGGTGCGGGCGGTCGCTTATTTGGGCAAGGCGAGTTGAGCATCTCCCAAAGGCCGTGGACTCTCAACGGCTGTGTCAACAGGCCGCGTCATGCCGTCCAACACGCTTTCCAACTGTGTTGGTGGGGTGGTGGGCTGTGTGCTGGGGCATTCACCTGGTTTCATGGACGGCTGGCCGTCGGTGCTGGAACGGCTTCGGGTCTCGTCTGAACGGCCGTGAACGCAGGCGAATGAGACGGAAAGCGAGACGGCGGCACTGTGTCGGCAGGTTCGTGAGCGATGCTCCTTGACCCATGCCCGAGGCGTGTTCCCTCGGTCGGAATGTGCGGCGACGAGGACCGGATCAGCTTCGACCTGACCGCGGTCCCGTCCGGCGTCGACCGGATCGTCGTGGCGGCGAGCCGCTACGAGGGAGCCGGCTTCGGGGAGCTGGAGGACCTGAAGGGGACACTGGCCGATGGCGGCGGTGAGAGCCTCCTCAGGTTCGCCATCGATGACGCCGACACGGTGAGCGCGATGAAATCATAGATCCCGGGCGGCGATCGGCCTCCCGGGATGCTTCCGGTTCTACGACCTTCGTCACATGGCCCACACCCTGACCCTCTCGGGACACATTCAAGGACAGGATGGTGCGCCAGCACTCCTCCTTTGTCTGGGGAGCGGCCCGGGCAGCGACCTTGGCCTTGGGACACGATTCCGCGGTACTACGGCTGAGGAGGATTCGTGGATGCTGGCGACCTCGCACGTTCGAGTCGGCGAGCGGCTGCGTGGATGGCCTCGGTGTATGGGGCGTCTGCGGCACGCGTCTTCGGGTCAAGATCTTGGAAGGGGATGAGTGCACCGTGAGTGCTGTCCACCGACTGCATCCACGCGGACCACGCATTGTGAACGTCTTCGTCGGTGACCTGCTCCCCCTTCGCTTGCAGCAGCACAGCATAGATGCGGAACAGATCGTCAGAGTCCGCAGGGGGCTGCGCATCCGGGGGAAGACAGGATCGGATCAGGTCGGCTAGGTGATCAAGGTAGGTCACAAAGACAGTGTGCCCACAAACAAGATGAGGTGCGCTAGGGCGAACACCAAGGGCACAATGCGTTCGGAGGCGCCTAGCTCTGCGTAGCGCTTTCGCCAGCTAGGAACCGGGTCGCTCTTCAGAGCCTCCCATTCGTCAGCGAAGATCCTGGCCGAGAGGCGACCCTCCAGCTTGTGGATGACCGTAAATTTCGCGGTGTTGAGGTCCCGATAGCTGCGAAGTTGCAACCACCACGTGGCAGACAGGGTGACGCCGGCCAGGGCCACGGCCAGTGACACCCACCATGGGGACTCTGAGAGCTTAGGGACCCCAAAGCCGACCAAGGTAACGAGAGCGGACTGCACTGACAGGAAGAAGGCGTTGGCTGTCCCTCTGCGCGCCGAGACCCGATCGGCCATTTCCACAGCGAGCTTGTAGAGCTCGAGTACCTCCGGCCGGTCGTTTGGTACTTCCGATGTGGTCACCGAGCCCCTCCGACAAGCATTTTGAGGTTCTCCCAGGTCCACTTGTAGATTTTGTCAGAACTGACGAACGCACGCTTGGGCATTGGGGTCCTTACTCCACGTGAAGGTCTTTCGCGCATAGTAGAGGAAGGCACAGACAACGGTCAGCGCATCTTCAACCGCGGCCCGGCCCAGGGCCGGCGCAAGGGCTTCAACGAGACCGACTACGCACGCCTGCTGGACCCGCCCACCAGCAGCTCGGCGGCCCGATCGTGCTGGTCTGGGACAACTTGAACACGCACGTCAGCCGCTCCATGCGGCAGCTGATCGCGACCCGCTCATGGCTGACCTCTATCAACTGCCGCCCTACGCACCCGAACTCAACCCGGTCGAAGGCGTGTGGTCACTCCTGAAACGGCGCTGGCCAACGTCACCAAACACAGCCGCGACCAGCTCACCGCCCTGGTGAAGACCCGACTCAAACGGATGGAATACCGCGCGCCTCATCGACAGCCTCATCGCCAAGACCGGACTCGACCTCCAACCGCCGAACCTCAGCTTTAAAGATCTCTAGTCGAGGACCACTGTCACGGCAGCAGCTTCCTCCGAACTCTTCACGACATAAACACGGCTGAAGCTCTCACGCGAGAGCGCTTTCCTTGATGACTGCAGATCTTGATTTTGCCGGTGGATTACTCCGGGGTTTACTTGACGGTTGCGGCGTCTGGAATTCTGTCTGAGAGCAGTTTCCTCTCCCACATCAAACACAATGGCAACGGGCACGAAATTGTGATCCCGCGCCAATGCCAGGAGGCTTCTCCGTGCCTGCACCTCGACGTTGGTGGCATCTATTACAGTTAGCTTGCCAAATTCGAGGCGCTTATCAGCAAGAAAGTACAGGAGGTCGAATGCGGCACGAGTAGCACTTTGATCTGTCTCGTCGTCGCAGACAAGAGCCCTGCAGTGGTCGCTTTCTATAATCTGTAGTGGAGAAAAGTGCTTCCGAGCAAAAGTGGACTTACCCGACCCCGAGGGGCCGATAAGAAGTACAAGCGATCTGCCCGGAATCGTTAGGGTTCTTCCTGGGGTGGTGGGTGAGACGCTCATCCACGACTACCTTGGTATTTTGGGATCGCTACATTCCGTTTCTTTCCCTGCCGCCGCCCCACGGCTGAGGCGCCGTATGCCCCTACGGGATAGCCGAAGTTCCACGTGCTACAACGAGCTTCTTACATCTGGGCATAGAGTGCGTTACTCTATCGCCATGGCGAGCCTTGCAGCTCTGATGGTACCCGGCCAGGCCCAGCGGGGCATCGGTTCAGCCCGTTTCGTGCCTCCGCAGCCGGAGGAACGTGGCTCATGGCCCGCTGGACCTTGACCTTGCACCCGAGGTCCCGGCAGTCACCTCCGAAGCGCGGTCATCCATGCCTGGGCGAACTAAGCACAAACGAGCTCTTAGCCGCGGCTAACCCAGGGGAGGGGGAGTCATGGCATCTCTATCGGAGAAGAGGGTCATTCTCATTGCGCCGGATGACGTTGAGAATGAGCTCGAAGCCATACGAACAGTGGTCGAACAGGCCAACCAGCTCCGGCTCAGGGAGCGGCTGACCCTATGGAATTGGCGCACAGATGCCACACCCGGGATGCATCTGGATGGCCCCCAGGGGCTTACGGATAAACAAATGCGGATTTCTGAAGCCGACCTGGTCATCGCCGTTTTCTGGTCGCGCCTTGGAACCCCAGTAAAAGACGATCATTCCGGTACTGCTCATGAACTCCGCCTCGCCTGGAGATCCTGGAAGGCTACCGAAAAGCCAACCGTGTGGATTTATTTCTGTACGCGCGCAATACCTCAGTCCGCATATGAAGACTCTGACCAGTTCCCGAGACTCAGGTCTTTCAAGAAGTCGCTCCCAAAAGAGCAGGTCTTTTCTGAATTCGAATCTGTAGAAGAACTCCAGAGCGATTTCACGAAGCATCTTGGCATCTGGTTGGATGAGAACGATCCAGGGTCGACAGAGGAACCAGCCATCTTGAAAGGCGTTCTCGCTCCCCCCGATGCGGCAAGAATGGTGCAGCGGCCGAGGGAGATTGAGCGTCTGGCCACGTCTCTCCGTGAAGCCCCGATTGTATGCCTACATGGAATTTCAGGCAGCGGCAAGACCAGGCTCGCAGCCCAGTATGGGGTATCACCGCTGCGCTTGGCTGAGCATTCGCGGGACCTACTGTGGTACGAAGTCTCCCACGGTGGCACGCTTGAGGAAATGCTCGCAATGCTGCCTCAAGAGCTTGTAGGGCCGGCCGATCTGAGCCCCCTAACCCGCTCGAAGAACCTTCTGACAACTCTCCGACTTCGCAGTCAGCTGCTGGTATTGGATGATTTCCACGAGGCAGACAGAACCAGCTACTCACCGCTGCTGAGAGTCGCCGGAATACAGTCGTGCCCCGCTGTCATATTGTTGCTCAGCCGTGTAGCCCTATACGTGCAGGACGCGGCGGAGATCGCTGTACGAGCATGGACGACAGCTGAGGTGAGGAGGCTTTTGGAGCAGCTTGGTCTGCCAACGCTCAACGACGAACTGCTGCTAAAGCTCACAAGGAAGACGGGCGGCTTGCCTCTGGCGGTGAGGTTCTTCTGGGTCCTCGTAAAAGAATTCGGCCGCGACCCGAAAGCCCTTCTAGAGGGTGAACTCAGCCAGACTCCTCTGACCGAGAGCTGGTACGGCGAGATCACGGCAAAACTTTCCCAAGCAGAAATAGCCTTGCTGAGGTATTTTTCGCTGGCGGAACCGTACATTACGGAGCCGGTTCTGAAGCGCGCCCAGGCGCGCCTGGCTCCGTCGCAGCGGGTGCGGGCATTCATGCGCCTACAGACGCTGCTGCTGGTTGAGTCGCGTGGGCCCGCCAGGTGGGCTGTGCATCCATTCGTTGCCGAACATACGCTCAACGACACAGACGATATGACTAAGAGTAATATGCTGCGCGATCTTTGCAAGTTTAGTCGTGATGGCATCCGGAACTTGCGACCGAATCAGATGACGCATCAGTCGCTGGTCGCGGGAATACGGGCAGTGCGATACGCCCAGCGAGCAAAGGATGTGGATGAGTCACATAAGATAATAACGGGCATCGCAAGCGCGGCCAAACGCCTTGGTTACTACCGTTCACTGCGGGAGTTGTGTCAGTGGCAGATGGCACAGGACGGCTGCGACCCTTGGGTGGAATATCACTATGCGCACTGTGAGCTGATACTTGGGAAGCCCCGCCATACGGCGGCGGTTCTGTCAGGGCATGAATGGTCCGATGAAGACGCGGCGCTGGGTTTTGCGTCAGCGAGGATCCTCTCCGACGCTCAGTCTCAGCTCGGAGACCTGAGTTCTGCGATCTCGGGGTTGCGGGATGCCCTCAGGCATGACCCTGGATCGCGTAGAGGCGCTTTGACAAGTTACCGGCAGGCCAAGGCAATGCTGGCAAGGTTGCTGATGGAGAACGGTTCTTTTACCCAGGCGAGAACGCTTGCCGGGGATCTGGCTCGTAGTACGAGAGACGAGCGTAGCCTTGCAGTGATAGTGATGCTGCTGGGACGGCTCGATTCCGTCCATAACCCCCGCGACGCCGAGAGAAGGTTTCGGCTGGCGATGGAAAAATTCCGCTCGGTCGGAGACCGTCGCGGTTGTGCGTGGGCCTCGCGAAGTCTTGCCGAGGTGCTAATCCGGCAGGGTAGAACTGGGCATGAGGTAAGGCGACTGGTCCGTGAATCGGTGTCAATCTGCTCGCGGACTGGTGAATCTACCCTGGAATACTCGGAGTGGCTGCAGAGAATGCGAAAGGCATACATCAAGGATGCTGCAATGCTTAATCTCATTGATCACGAGGCAATAAGGGTGAGCAGCGATCTGGGTTTTTCTACGCACAACTGAGGTCGCCATCTGGATCCTGACAGATCGAGTGATCCAGCATGAGCTCGGTGAGTCGCGACTGGGCCCAGTCTCTTTCGTTAGTCAACGAATTGTCATGCCGAGAATGAACCCGCACAGATAGAGAGCAGTAAAAGGCAGGATCGATGCATGGGTTGTCACTATGCAGCGAGGCTTTCCGGTGATTCAAGACCGTGGCTTCGAGGTCACCTCAGACAGCGACGGCTAACGCAACAACCCAAGGGCACCTCATGCGGCCGCTGCCATACGCCCGCCTCGTGCCAGTCCCGCAACTGCCGCCAGCAGGTCATACCCGAGCCGAAGCCCAGCTGTTTGGGTAGGTACTCCCACTGGATGCCAGCGTGCAGCATAGACAGGATGCCGCACAGCACCCTCGGTCAGGCGAGGGCTTGCAGCCCGGGTACCGGAAGCGCCGCTCGCGCTGCGGCAGCAGCGGCTCCAAGCGGTCCCACAGATCATCCGACACAGTCCACGGCGATGTCCTCACACCGAACCGAACGCTCAACTCCTATGTGGGCAATGGCGGTTTCGTCTTCACGTCTCCTGTGGGTGAGCCCGCTGGTGCCCAGCACGGACTACGACGCGTGGAAGCAGTTACTGGCTGACGCCAAGGTGCGGGACGGCCGCCTGCACGATGCCTGGCACACCGCTGCCACGGTCCTGCTCATCCTCGGCGTCCCGGAACGGGTCGTGATGCAGATCATGGGGTGGTCGTCCACGGCGATGGCGGCCCGCTACCAGCACGTGACGGGCGGCATCCTGGCCGACGTGGCGCAGCAGGTCGGCGGTCTCATCTGGGAGGTGGCCAAGACCACCGATGAGGACAGCCCGGAGGGCTCCGAGGAAGCGCGTTGAGACTGTAGATGAGACTACGGACGTCGAAGGGCCCCACCGCGAACGGTGGGGCCCTTCGACGTCGTGCCCGGTGAGGCACTGGCGGAGGATACGAGATTCGAACTCGTGAGGGGTTGCCCCCAACACGCTTTCCAAGTCTGTTGGTGATCGAGCGGGCCCCATGCGGGGGCGTTCACCTGCGTTCACGGGCGGTTGGCCCGTGGGGCGAGCCTGACTTGCGGTCCCGTCTGAACGGCCATGAACGGGGCTGAATGAGACGGAAACTGAGACGGAGCCCAACGGACGGGAGGCGTGTCAGACCTGTGGTGCATGGTCCCGAGCATGGGATACGAGCTTCACATGACGCGAGCACCGCACTGGTTGGACAGCGAGGAATGCCCCATCACGCTTCACGAGTGGATCGAGTTCGCACACGCCAGTGCGGCACTCCGCGAAGAGGGCTACCTCGATCTGCACAGCGTGGGCCGACAGTCGATGTTCACCTGGGGCAGCTCGGGCGGCGCCGCGGTTGGGCTCCACTGGTTCGAGGGACGAGTGACCTTGTCTGGGGCCCACGCACCTGGTGTGGACCTGGTCGGTCTAGCTGACCTTGCTGCGGAACTGTCGGCGAATCTGATCGGTGACGATGGGGAGCAGTATCAGGGCTCCGGTCGCCGTAGCGGCGGTGAGCGCTGAGCTTGGGAATCACCGATCTTCCGCGACTTTGTGCCTGTCCGACCAGGGCGAACGGGTGCCAGGGTGAAGGGTGGGGCTCTCCATGGCACCCGCCATTGACCGTTGTTCACCGCCCCATCTGGCACGCGTTCTGGCACGGTCGAGACTGATCATCCGAAGCCCGTTGTCAGCGCTGAGGGCTAGCGCTCGGTGCGTTGGGCCGGCCTGGCGCTTGAGCGGCTTTGATCGGTGTCCTGTTCGGGTTGGGGTCAAGAATGGTTACAGACCCTGTGGCTCCGCATGGGGCTGTTCTATGCCCCGTTCCGCCTGGTACGCCTGCCCGCGAGGTCGGTGGGAGCCCGCGCAGTCCGAGGCCAACTGAGCATCTCCAACGGCAGGTTGACCTCCGCTGCCCGGAATCTCAGATACTCCTCAAATCGAACGAATTTACTATACAGACGCTTGGAGTAGTCATACGATCACTGCGTATTACCTCGTCTGTCACGTCCGGACCATGCGGCATGACCAGCCGCGTGTCTAAAAATCCAGGAGGGGAACGTGAACACGAAGCGCAAGATCGCTACGGTCGCTGTGGGGGTTGTGGCCATCGCGGGGCTCGGGATCGGGCCGGCCTTTGCTGAGGGGGGCTGGAGCAGCAGCATCGGGGGGTGGCTTCCGGGCAAGGAGTCGCGTCACTGGCAGGATGGCAACCGCGACAATGTCGCGACGACTGTCAGGTTCTCCGGTTGCTCGGCGAAGGACAGTAATGGCCGCAACAGGTTCGAGTACGCGGGGCTTCAGCTGAAGAAGGAGCGCTCGGGTCTTCCGGACCCGGTGGTTGCTCGGGACAACAACTCCTGCGACACGTCCAACTTCGGCGACAGGGCTGCGGGCGGCTACTACTTCAACTACGCCAATCTGAACGGATTTGACCAGACTGGCTACCACCTGTCGGTCAGCAGCGTGGCTGTCAAGTACTGATCCCTCTGTCAGGGTGCCCGGTCCAGAATGAAGCGGACCGGGCACCCTGCCTCCGTTCGCCGCGTTCCGCGCTCACCCTCTGGACATGCCGTGCCACTTTGCTTCACTGAATGTTCCTTCGCCTACCGTGCGGGCGTCCCTGTCCTTGATGGCCTGACATTGGAGTTCCCCACGGGGTGCACCGTGCTGTTGGGACCCAACGGGGCCGGAAAGTCAACTCTGTTGTCTTTGGGGGCTTCTGTCCTCACCCCGGCCTCCGGGCGGGTGCAGCTGGGGAGGCTGACCAGCACGGAAAGGCGTCACCGTAGTGACTACCGGCGCAGAGTCGGATGGTTGCCTCAGAATGTAAAACCCGTACCGTCGCTGACGGTACGGGAGCAGGCGGCCTATGCCGGTTGGCTGAAGGGCCTGTCGAAGTCTGAGGCGTGGGAACGTTCTGCAAGGGCCCTGGATCAGGTTCGGCTCGCCGAGTTGGCGAAGCGCCGCAGTCATGAGCTGTCCGGTGGTCAGATGCGGCGGCTTGGAATCGCACAGTCGCTGATTCATGACGCACAGGTCGTGTTGCTCGATGAGCCAACGGCCGGCCTCGACCCCGTGCAGCGTGGCGTCTTCCGCGAACTGGTGGCCGAACTGTCGGAATCCGTCAATTTCGTGGTCTCTACCCACCAGACGGAGGACCTAGCCGATATCTACGAAAGCGTCATCGTCTTCGATCAAGGACAGGTGGCATTCCAAGGGACGGTGAGGGACTTCTTCGCGCGGGCCCCCGAAGGTATGCCGGTCGAGCGCCGCGCGGAGAGCGCCTATCGCGGCCTGGTGCGCGGGGAGGTCTGAAGTATGCGTCTGGGGACTCTTCTCCGGTCAGGCCCGGCTGCCTGGGTTGCTCTTGTCATGGTCCCGGTCTTGTTCTGGTTCGGCGTACAGAACACCGAATCAGTGATTCAGTACTGGGAGTCTGCGACTGCACAGTCGCTGATCGTGCTCGGTTTCGTGAGTGCAGGGTGCGGCGCCTGTGCCGCTTGGGAGTCTGCGAGGATTCACCGCGCGGAGGTCGACGGTTGGGCTCCCGTCCGCAGTCGTCTTCACATCGCCTGGTTGCATCTCGGCCCTGTAGCGGTTCTGGGGCTGCTAGGCGTGCTTGCGAGTCTCGTAGCCTTCTCCTCCACTGCTCTGGGGGCGCCTGGCTTCCCTAACCTGGGAATACTGTTCACCGCTTACGCGGTTGTGGTCTCCCATATCGCTCTCGGCTGGCTCGTGGGGCCGTTGATGCCGCGCGTCCTGGGAGCAGCGGTCATGCTCATCTTCGGCTATCTGTGGGGTTTTTGGCCCGCCGCGATTGGTGAGCTGCCCTGGCTTCGACACCTCAACGGCCAGGGGCTGAGCGAGTGCTGCGGCCTTGATCAGACCGTCTCGCTCCGCAGCATGGCCGCCACCTTCGTCTTCTCCGCCGGGCTTGTTGCTGCGGCCTTGATTTCCACTGTCCTCGGTACCAAACACCGACGCCACGTGGGCTATGTCGTGTCGGCGACTGCGCTTGGCACTGTCGGTGCCCTCATCTTGGCTGTGCCGCTCGAGTTCCAGGGAGTGCAGGCTCGGGACCCCGAACTTCGGAGGTGCGCGGGTAAACGTGTCCAGGTATGCGTATGGCCGGAGCAGTACGACAGGGAGGACGACATAGTCCGCTGGGCACAGGACACTGCGAACCGCCTGAGCAGAGTGGGCGTTACCCCGGCGTCGCAAGTCGAGTTCGGGGAACCCCGCCCCAGTGAGAGCGTTGTCCGAGCAACTACGGCGACCAGCGTCCTACCGACCGCACCACCGGACTGTGCTACGAGGCCCGGCGCCGAGTATCCGGGAGATGCTGCGCACAGCGCGATCTATGCCTGGCTGTCGCTGACTTCGGGGGAGCCTAAGGACGAGTTGGTGCGGCACTGGCAGCCCGAGGCCGTGGCCCTCGCCGAACAGGTGCGCCAGCTGTCTGCCGATCAGCAACACGCATGGTATGAGCGCAATATGCGATCCGTTCTGGACTGCTCGGTGAAGCCGGATCTCCGCCCGGCTTCCTTCCAGCAGGCGGGAGAGAAGCAGTCGTGACCTGGTGGCTCCGCGTTCACATGGTGCACGTGTCCTCGGCCTGTGTGCTGGCCTGTTTCATCCTTGCCCCCCTGCTCGCCGGCTCTGCGCTTCCCATTCCCTCGCTGCTGGGCGGCTTCGGGGCCGGAATCCCGCTGCCCCTGGTCCTCCCGGTGGCTCCCGTTTGCGTCCTCCTGCATGCGATGAGCAGAGCCCCTCTGGAGACCAATATCACCGCTGTCCGTCCGGTCTGGTCGTACCGGACGTTCCTGTTCGGATGCGTCGCCTTCACCGCGGTGATACTGGGACTGTGTGAGGCGCAGTGGCTCGACTTCGGCCTTGGCCTTGGCATGGCAAGGAACCTCGTCGGGTACCTCGGCGTGGGCCTGATTGTTCAGCACTTCGTCGGCTCGCTGTATGGCCCGCTAGCCGTCGCTGCTGTCCCTGTACTCTGCGCGCTCATCGGCCTAGGGCCGGGCAGAAGGCCGTATCCGTGGGCATGGCCCCTGCATGAGAGTGCCTCCGTCCTGGCCGCAGCCGCGGCACTCGGCCTCTTTGCTGTTGGAGCAGCCTTGGGACTGAGACGAACTGCGGAGTCACGCCCGTAGCGTCATTTGGAAGTTAGGGCGGTCTTGGTGGTTGACGTGGGAACGGAGCCCGGCGCGAACTGTGAGTGTTGAGGTCACGGTTCGAGGGGGCTCCGTTGTCTGTTCAGTGTGCCACTGCCGGCGTGGTTGCGGTCGGGTCGCGGGTGTGGGAGCCGGGTCTGGACCAGCTGGTGCGGGCCGCCCGGCAGAAGGACAAGGAGAAGCCTTCTGGTGCGGATCTGGTGCAAGGCGCTTAGTGCGGTCTAGACAACAAAGAAGCCCCGGGCTCCTGGCCTGGGGCTTTCTGCTGGAGCGGGTGACGGGAATCGAACCCGCGCTCTGAGCTTGGGAATCACCGCGCTTCTGACGCTCATTGACCGCCTGAACAGCAGTAACGGGTGCCAAGAGACGTCCTGGGGCCCGCCCTGGCACCCGCTGTTGACCGCGGTTTACCGGCTTGACGGGCACGGATCGGGCACGCGGGTCAGCACCGCCTTAGGAGCGTGGTGCCCAGCGCGTGGCGCCAAGCCGAGGAGTGACCGCAATGTGGCCGGGACCCTCCCTTGCGGCAGTCAGCGGGTCTCGTCCTCGCGGTGCGGTCTCGCGCTCTCGGTTGCCACAGTGTGGTCCAGCGATCGCATAATTCTCCTGATCACCATGACCAGGACCACGCCGCCAACGAAAATGGCTGCGATACCTACGTTGGCGGACTCGAAGCGTTGACCGAACAGCTTGAGCAGGGTGTCACCCGTTGCGCCGTACGATACGAAGTAGACAGCTGCGGCCGTGATCCCTAGTACCACAGCGACACATGCGACGATCACAACAAGATAGATACTGCGAGATGCCTCGACGAGCCTGGCCATGAGCCCCCCTTGCTGATGCTGTCGAGAGTCTGACCCAAAACGCACCGAGAGATGCCGGATTAGTCGATTCTGTTACGCGGGCGAACTGCGAAGCTCTCAGCGGCCCGTTCGCGGGCTGCACCAGATCGGCCACCGCGTGCCGAGCCAGGTGGGGCGAGTAGTCCTCGACCGGCAGCTGACCGACTGCGACAGGCGTGGGCTCCAGGCGCTGTGTACAACCACAGTTCACGTGGCTCCCCGCCCGACCTGGCACGGATCTGGCACGCGCCCCCGTTGACACTTGCCTTGTAAGTTCGATCGGACGGGCGTCACGCCACTAGGAGACGCAGGACGCGTGGTCGTCGCGGGCCAGTTGTGGCTGCTGCTGTCTGGCGTCGTTGATGTCAGGCGTGGATGTCAGGGCGGGGGCAGGGATCCTCAGAGATCTGCCGCGCCAGCTCGTCGACGACCTGCGGTACGACTCGTTGAGCGTCTTCGTCTCGCAGGGCCTCGATAAAGGCCTGACGGACTACCGCGTACGGCTGCCCGGAGTGACCGGCACGGGTTCGGTTGACTGCCCGCTCGATCTTCGCCATGTGGGCCGCCACTATCGGCATTGCCTTCTCGTACTCGATCGGGTCCGTGGCCATGGACCCAGCCGATCAGTGTGCGCTGACGGCGTCAAGGCCGGCGGTGTGCCCTGACCTTAGGAATCACTCGCCCAGCGAGGGTAGAACCGGCGCTGACGTGGCAGAACGGTCCGCCTGTGTTTCCCTGATGGGGTTCCGCAGCAGACCCCAACTGACTTTAGTTTGCCGCCTGATCGGGCGCGCATCGGGCACGGGCAAGGCTCTGTCGCAGCGTCGCCAGTCGCTGGTCCTCCGAGCATGTGGCAGCCTCAGGCCCCGGGGTGACCGGAGGCCACAAGGAGGGTCTACCGCTCCAGGTTTCAGGGGTACTTGCGGCGTGGCAGGAGATACCTTCTGGGTTGCATGCTTGACAGGCTTAACTGCGATCGCTGCCAGCTGGGTAACCAGCAAAGGCAACAGGCAAGCTGCTCGAGAACAAGCGCAGCTCTCTGCAGCTGCTCAACGCCGCGATCACCTTCGGGATCTTCGGCGCACAGCTTACCTAAACCTGATTCAACATGCTCAGTCACTCGCCCCGACGGAAAGGACTGTTTCACATCTCTCTCGGACCCCCGTGAGTGAGGAGCGGAACGAAGACCTTAGAAGACATCTCGATACAGCCCGAAAAGGTCACTACGAATTCCTCGGATTTATGCGTGTGATATCACTTGAAGGACCAGCTCAGGTCAACGAGTGCGCCGAGGATCTAGGAAATTTCATAAATCAGTACTGTGTGACCCTCGAAAGTCTAATCAATGGGGACCAGGACGCTCCAGTGCGCTTGGCCGCTGTTTTCGAGGAGGCTGCGCATGCACTGCAACGCTTCATAGAGGAAGCCGGTGTCGCGCTCCAGGAGACTTAGCACGCTCCAACTGGCAGAGTACTCAGCCTGCCGCCTGCCGCGCCCTGTCGTCTAAGGAAGAGGGCTGCGTTAGGCCCGCATACTTCGTGATGACGAACTCAGCCTGCGCATCCTGCGCTGGCCCACCGATTAGCTGCTTAGGAAGCTCTCATAGCCAGAGAACTCACCGCTGGCCGCACCCAATGACACCTGCTTTAGGAGTTCGATCGGGCGGCCTACACAAAGCCCCGGCACTTGTATCAGTACACCGTTCGCGACCGTCTCAGGCTGCCCGTGTCCGCTGCCGTTGATGTCAAGTGGTGATGTCAGGAATCGGAGTGCCCTTGAGAGGCACCCGCATCGCGGTTCGTAGGGCTTCGAGTTCGGTTCGGGGACGGCCACCCGCCATCCCCCCGCTCCCCACTGATCGCCTACCGATCGGGCAGAGGAAAGGCACGGTCTTGCTCATCACGCTCGGCCTTCTCTAGGGCCCGATGGCCCGGCCGCGCCGCCGATCTGCGCCAGCCTGTGACCGCTATGACGGTGACCACCACGAGCAGAGGGGTGAGCAGGGAAGCACCCAAAATGACAACAACGAACAACAACCCAAGCGTTTCCATGGAACCCCCTCTCCGGGGAGCGTACTCGGCCTGGGCCGTCGGAGTGAGGTCGGCGGTGTCTCAATGGGCGAGTCAGGCCCCGTAGGCGGTGCCCAGTCGGCTGACCACCGCCTTACAAGAAGGGGCGTTGAGGCTCTGCGTCGAGCTGCGAGAACCCTACGAGGGCATGCTCCGACCTTCGGGGCCGTCAGGAACCCTGACTTCCATCTGGCACGGCTGTGGCACGGAGTACTTCTGATCCGTAGCTCTAGCCAGATCGGTCAGCGACGGTCATACCGGCCGCTTGGAGGCCCCGAAGGATCGCTACCGGACGGGTTCGGTTGCTGTGGTTGCTGTACTTCGCTGCTGTACCGAGCGGCCGGGGTAGCCGTAGTGCCATCCACTGCGCCCCCGCCGTGACGTTCCAATGGACCGACGGTACATAAGTCGGGAGAGGCGCCCGAGGAGAACAAGGAAGCGCTCTGAGGTTGGAGCACTCCCTCACATGTCAGGTGCGCGGGTGCGCACCTGTGATCACCGGTGGTTGGAGTCGAATTTGTCGTCGATGTCTGGGATCCAGAAACAGATCTCCAACGTCTTCAGGCGGTCCCAGTGCCGCGCACGGCGCCCTTGTCTGATTGCGGCAGTCAGGCTCACAAGTAGCAGTGCCGCACAGCCTCCTGCCAGCACACGGTGGGGTCCCACGACGAGCTCGATCACCGCGACGACGAGCGCGAACACCAGGGCGAGGGCCGAGTTCCGCAGCATCAACGCGAGGCCTTGCAGCCGAGTGATCTCGCCCGCTGCCTCCTTGTTGTGGAGTTCCACCGCAGCCAACAGCAGAGATGCATCAGTGCGCACGAAGGCTCGGTCCCGGGCCTCGGGCACTCTGGCCTCGAATTCAAGACGAGCGTTCTCGACACTCCAGTTCCAACGCGGTGCCACCTTGTCCAGGAGGGCACTCAGAGGATAGGCGAGATGCCCCAACAGGTAACTGGCAACAGCGACTCCGAGCACCTGTAGCACTGACGGTGCCGAGGCCAGAGTTGTGAGATCGATGATGTTCAAGCGGGCGAGCACGTAAACGATCAGGGACAGATGCAGTGCTCCGGGTATCCCATAGGTGAACAGATCGAAGATGCCTACAGCTAAGGTCACGATGCTCCCCCTGACTCGCCAAGGCCCCTGACTCTAGTGAGTAGAGGCCAGGCATGGTTCTGATGAGTCGCGAGCTTCCCTGCCCCAGGACGCCCAGCTTGCCTGCACCGCCGCACACCCCAATTGACCGTGGGTGACCCCTCGATCTGGCACGCGGCCCCCGCAGACAGCTGCCTTGTACGTTCGATTGGGTGAGCGTCGCGGGCCTGGATGGCCGCATGTGCGGGGCTGCGCCTGCTGCACCGAGAACCGTCGGCATTCGCTCGAATCTGATGTCGTTGATGTCAGCCGTAGATGTCACAGGCCGCCCGCGCCTGCGGCCGGTGAGAGGTTCGGGCCCCGACCTAAGCCGGGGCCCGTGGTGCTCAGCTCTCGCAGTAGTCGAGGAACTCGGCGGGGTCGTAGCCGGAGTTCTCATCCGGGCAGAGCGTGACGTCCTCGGGGTCGACGGAGTGCGGGTTGGGAACCAGGCCGTTGTTGCACTCGGGGTTGGGGCAGGTCATGGTGTGCTCCTTCGAGGTCGGGGCCGTTGTCCTGATGGGCTCCGCCCAGCACGGTTCTTGTCGGGCGTCAAGATGGAGCACTCCACGACTGAACGATCTTGACGCCCGACAAGGTTCGTGCTGCCCTTGGGCATCAGGACAGCGGAACCGACCGGCAGCCACCCCCACCGTGCCGACCTGCGACCACAGCCGGACGCCCGCCGACCACAGTCACCACAGCACCCCCGACGCGGCACCCCGAACGGTCCGCAGGTGTGCACGCGGTCGGCGGAACGACTTTGGCCGGGAGCTGCTTTGGCGCGAGTGATCATGGCTCCGTAAGCTTCCGGCGCGTCGGGCAGTCTGTGGACCTGCCCGGTAAAGCACGACGTTGGGGCCATGATCTTCGAGGCTCGCGCCAAAGTGGCTGGCTAAAGTCGTGGAGCCGACCGCCCCAGCCGCAGCGGGTTTCCCCTCGTCCGCCCGCAGCACGTAGCGCGCCGCCGGGCGCGGCCAGCCGGGGCGGAGACAGGAGGCAGGCCGCGCCGCAGAGGCGGCGCGCGCCCGCGCCGTGCGCGGGCCTTGAGTAAGTGAAGAAGGTTTGGACCGAACCGCGCTGTCAGCTGCGGACGGCGCGGAGCGCGCGAGGACTGTCGGCGGTGATGCGGTAGGAGAGTTGGGCCTGGCTGCCGCTGGTGCGCAACTCTTCGAGGAGCAGGGGCTGGTACTCGGTGCCGTGGGTGACGCGCATGGTGTGCATGACCGGTGTGGCGTCGGGGAGCTCCAGGGCGCTGCGCTCGTCGGCCTGGGGCATGCGCGCGCGTACGGTCTCGGACCAGGTGAGCTTCTGGCCGGCGGTCGCGAGGGCGGCGTAGATCTCCTCCAGCGCGGTGTCTGGGGCCTCGGCGAGGGCTGGCACATTCTCCGCGGTAGCGAATGGGATCAGTACGCGGTGGAGTGCTCGGGTCTGGGTGACTTGGTGGACCAGCACACGGTCGACGCCGAAGAGCGCTTCGCCCTCGCTGAGTTCGAGCAGTGGGCCAGTTGTGTCGGTGGTCGTGGTCCGGTAGACGGTCGGTTCCTGTACCTGTTCCCACGGGGTGGCATCGGGAGCGTAGGTCTTGCCAGTGCGAGTGATCGACCGGTCGATCGTGAGCGGCGGCGTCGGCGCGCCCTTCACGAAGCTTCCCTTCCCGTGCCTCACTTCGATGAGCCCTTCGGCCCGCAGCGCCGCGATGGCATTGCGCACGGTTGGGCGGCTGACCTCGTAGCGCTCGATGAGCTGAGACTCCGAGGGGAGCGGAGCGCCCGGCGGGAAGTCCCCGTCCGCGATGCCTTGCCTGATGGCGGCGGCGACCTGCTGGTACAGCGGTCCGGGGCGCTCGATGCCTGCCATGTCTGTGGGCCTTCCGCTCGTGGACGCGGGGTCGCTGCGGGCGGATGACGCCCGTCGTGTTACGTCACTCGTCAGCATAAGTGCTCGTGTTCGGCCGTCAAGTCATGCATGGGTTGTCACTCGTCAGTACGAGTGACGTCAGTCGAACCTCTGGCGTCTGAGTGGCCAAGGAGGCCAACCACCCATGCAGTCCATACCTGTGGACACGTCCCGGCTCGGCGTACTGCGGTGCGCTGTCGGCCCGGAGGCGAAGGTCAGCAACTTCGAGACCAAGGAGGTGAAGAAGGACCGTGACGGCAACACGATCTACACCGTGGCTGTCATGGTCCGGCAGGAAGGTCGCCGGGTATCGGTGATCGAAATCTCGGTGTCCGGCGAACCGAAGGGCGTCACCGAGGGGACGGAAGTACGAGTAACCGGCCTTGATGCGTTCGCCTGGGCGATGGGAGATAGGCACGGAATCAGCTTCCGCGCTGCTGCCATCACGCCAGCGCCCGCGGCAGGAGCGGCGGGAACTGCCGCTGCCGGTAAGGCGGGTGGCGTGTGATGGGACCCATCCTGCTCGCGTTCGCACTCGCCGCACTGGCGTGGCTGCTGGTCGCCGGGTCGGCGCTCAAACAACGGCACTCGGTGTGGTTCTGGTACCTCACCGGCTACCCGGTCACTGCGGTGCGGGTGCTCTTCACCTGGCGCAGGGTAGCTGAGATCAATGGCCTCACGGTCGCACGCAAGCCCGCACGTCGGGTCTTCGGGGACCTGGAGGTGCGCGGTGAGCCGCTGCGACCGATCACCCCTCGCATCTCCTTTCCCCGCGCCACACCCACCGGCTTGAGTCTGGTGGTGCGGTTACGTCCGGGGCAGACGCCGGGGCCGTTCATCGCTGCGGCCGACGCGCTGATGCACGCCTGGCGTGTGCACGGGGTGCGCGTGACCTCGCCCGAGCGAGGAACCGTGCTGATCACCGCCACCGCCCGTGACCCGCTGGAGCGGCCTGGCCTTGTCTCCGCGCCGGCTGAACTGCTCTGCGCGCTTCTGGGAGCGCTGGAGTCCGGCGGGGCCTGGGTGATGAACCTGCGAGAGGTTCCGCACTGGCTGATCACTGGTGCGACTCGCTCGGGCAAGTCCACTCTCCTCGCCCGGCTGGTGACCCAGCTCGCCCCGCAGCGTGTGGCGTTGGTGGTCATCGACTGCAAGGGGGGCATGGAACTGGGGCTGTTCGGCAGTCGGCTTTCCGCGCTGGCGACCAGTCGGCATGAAGCGGTGGCCATCCTGGGTGCGCTGGTGGTCGAGATACAGGCGCGGATGGAGGTCTGCCGTGCGGCTGGTGCCCGTTCCATTTGGGAGCTGCCCGAGTGCGAGCGACCGGTGCCCGTGGTCGTGATCGTCGACGAGATCGCGGAGCTGTATCTGGCCGACGGCTCTCGCCAGAGCAAGGCAGAAGCGGAACAATGCTCCACCTACCTGCTGCGACTGGCCCAACTCGGCGCGGCACTCGGCTTCCATCTCGTGGTGGCCGGTCAGCGGGTGGGCTCTGACCTCGGTCCCGGGGTCACCGCGCTGCGGGCTCAATTGGCTGGACGGATCTGCCACCGGGTCAACGACGCGGGCACGGCAGAGATGACGCTGGGCGACCTCAACCCGGACGCCGTTGCCGTGGCGCAGTCGATCACGCCAGAGGAACGCGGCGTGGCGGTGTGCACTGGCATCGACGGTGGCTGGGGGCGGGCTCGCTCGCACCTCACGACCACAGCAGAGGCCAAGAAGACCGCCACTGCCTACAAGGACCGGACTCCCGAACTGTCGGGCCTGAGCCGCTCCCTGGAAGTGCTGGACGGAGGTGAGAGCTGATGACTGAGGAAGCGGCGATTCCCTTCGCGCTGGTCTTCGGGATCATCGCGGTCCTCCTGGTCCGCTCCCGTGACGTGAAGGCGTGGGAAGCGGTCATGATCGGCCTGTTTGGGCTCTACCTCGGCCAGACGCCGGTGATCTTCACCGTGGATGGGCTCGTGACCTGGCTCTTCTCCGGATTCACTCACACCTGACAGGGAGTCCTATGCCGATGCGCCGTGTGCGCTGCCCTGTCTGCAAGGGCGAGCGCTACCGCAGGACCCGGACCGGACACCGACGGCGCTGCCGCTGCTGCCGGGGCACCGGAACCATCCGCTGACCTGATCTGACCATTCAAGACACCGACCGACAGGAGAAATCGCCATGGACACAGCCCACCCATCATCCGTCCGTGCCGCCTCGGCGGCTCAACAAGGGATGTCCCCACCATCACCGCCGAGATCACCTCGGCTGACAGGCGCGCCGTGCTCGACCGCGCGGCGCGTCTGCGTCAGCTCACCGAAGTCGACCGAGACGTCATCCGCCTTGCGCAAGACTCCCAGTTCGCCCGCTGGTTGGAGCAGGTCACCGCGACCGGCGGCTGTGCCCACCCCATCCACCTCACGGGCGCAACGACCGTTCGGGACACGTACAGCGGCGAGATCCTGCACCACTACGGCACGGGTGCAGAGCCTGGCGAACGACTGCTCGTCCGCTGCCGCAATCGGCGCGCCACCGTGTGTGCTCCTTGCTCCCGCCTCCATGCGGGGGACACCTTCCACTTGGTGCGGGCCGGCCTCGTAGGTGGCAAGGCTGTCCCCGCCGATGTACGGCAGCATCCCCGGCTCTTCGTCACGCTTACTGCCCCCGGCTTCGGGCCGGTGCACCGCGTCACCGCCGAGACAGAACGCTGCCGTCCGCGTCGGGACGCTGCGCGCTGCGAGCACGGGCGCGCTTCTCGCTGTCCTTGCCGTCACACGGCCGCAGATCCCCTCGTCGGCCAGCCGCTCTGCTGCGACTGCTACGACTACGCGGGCCGCGTCGTGTGGCATGCCCATACCGGGGAGCTATGGGCGCGGTTCGCCCGTGGTGTCCGCCGCGTCCTGGCCTCGTCTGCCGGGCTGGTGCAGACGCGATTCCCTGAGCACGCCCGACTGTCCTTCGCCAAGGTCGCCGAGTACCAACGGCGGGCGGCCATCCACGTCCACGCGGTCGTGCGCCTGGATGGCCCGAGCGGTCCCCACGACCCGCCTCCGCCGTGGGCAACCGCCGGCGCCCCCACCGATGCCGTGCGCGCTGCCGCGAAGGCTGTCACCGTTCACAGCTCCCACAGTCCGGCGATCGGGGAACGCGCCCTGCGGTGGGGCGTTCAACTCGACGCCCGGCCGCTGCGTGCCTCCGGCGACGTGGAAGGACCCGAAGATGCCGCGGTCGCCGCCTATGTGGCCAAATACGTCACCAAGGGCGCGGCCGACACAGCCGCCGGCACCGACTACCGACTGACCTCCGCGGGCGACATAGAGACCGTGGTCGTCTCCCCGCATGTGCGATGTCTCATGCGCGCGTGCTGGCGTCTCGGCGGCCTCCGGGAGTTCGAGCCGCTGCGGCTTCGAGCCTGGGCTCACACTCTCGGCTACCGGGGCCACATCCTCACCAAATCCCGTGCCTACTCGACCACGTACGCCAGCCTGCGCGCCGAACGCGCCGAGCACGAGCGGACTGCTGTCGGCATCGATGTGCCCCAGGACCCCGGCACGGCCACCGACGCACACTGGCGCTACATCGGCTCCGGCCACACGCCCGGCGCGGCACTTTATCGCCGCCGGAATCGCCGAAGACCTCGCCCGAAACCGGGAGATCGCATCCGCAGAGCACAAGGCGGAGCGGCGCAGGAGGCGGGGAAACTGAGCGCACAGCGACGTGACAGAGCGGCGGAGCGAGCACGACATCTGGAACGCGTCTGCTCCCGCTTCCCGAGAACGATCAGCCCGGAAAACGCCCGCCGGCTGGCTCACCTGCTCAGACCTCCCGGCGACAACCAGACCAGATAGCAAGATGGGCTCGCCTGACCGCGGGCCCATCGTCCATCCCCTCACCGACCGTCAGAGCGGGTTCGGATCTATCTCCACCCGTCCGAAGTCGAAGTACCGCCCCTTTGTGCTCGGCTCGGCGATGATCACCGCGTTGAACAGGAAGCGCAGCACCGCGTTCATGCGGTCGTACTCCTTGGCCTTCACCAGCTCCGCCCACCCCTTCTCGGCGTTCGGCCCGACCAACCCTCGAAGAACCTCGACTGCCGGGCGGACGACCAGCTTGCGCTCGATCTTCGCGATGCGCTCCTCGACCGTCTTCTTCATGGCGCGGTATTCCTGGGTCTTCAGTTCGCGGCTGTTCCACATGTCCTTGAGCTCGGCCAGCTCTTCCCGGTCGGCGACGATCGCTGCCTGATCCTCGCGTGAAAGTACGGCGGCCTCTTCCTGGCCGGTCACGTCAAGGCGTTCCAGTAGATTGATCGCGGCGTCGGTCACGAACTGCTCCAGTGGTGCGCCGCTGGCAGTTCGGTAGCAGCGCAGGGAGTCGGACCGGGCCGCGCGATTGCACATGTACTTGCCGCCGCTTCCGCCCATCCGGTTGCCGCAGCCCTTGCAGACGACCAGACCGCGAAGAATGTACGGGTGCTTGGGCGCCGACTGGCCCCAGCTCGCTGCAGTGCGGTAGCTGCGGCGCTCCTGTACCTCGTCCCATGTGCCCCGAGGGATGATCGCCGACCACTCGCCGTGGCCCAGCTCCTGACCGCGGAAGACGCGGATTCCGGCTACGTGGCGGCTGTCCAGGATCGCCCGCACGTTCCAGGTGTTCCACTCCCCGCCAAGGGCAGTCGACTCGCCTCGCTGGTTGAGGTCCACAGCGATGCATGTGGTCGTCTCCCCGTCGAGGTACCGCGAGAAAATCTCGCGCACGATCTCCGCTTCTGCGGGAATGATGGCCGTGCCGCTCTTGTCGTAGCCGTACCGCCGTTTTCCGGTGTGCGGCTTGCCGTCCTGAGCGCGGTCGATCAGTGCGTCTTTGAGTCGTCGGGAGGTGTCGTCGCTGGACCTGCAAGCGTGCGCTACCTCGATGCGCAGAAAGAACCGGTCGTCTGGGTCGGCAAGATCCCGTTGGTTTGCCTGACCGTGCAGGTTGATGCTGTTGTCGTCCGCGATCTGGAGAAGTTCCTCAAGGTCGCGCGGCTGCCTCATCAGCCGGTCCGGGTGGTAGGTGAGGATGTGCCGGATGCCTCCGGACCGTGCGGCATCGAGTAGGGCATCCCACCCCTTCCGCTTCCGGTTGCGCTGCCACGCCGATCGGTTGTTGTCCACGAAGACCATGTGCTGATCGACCGTCACACCGAGACGCTGCGCGATGTCACGGCAGATACGCTCTTGTCGGTCGACACCGGTTTGATCGTCGTCGTTGACGTGCGAAATCCGGCAGTAGATCGCCGCCGGTTCCCCTGTCCAGTCGGTACGACTGCGCTTGTCCCGCTGCGACCCGGCTATTCGGGCCAGCCTGCGGAGCCGTTCCGAGTCATTGTTGACCTGCGAATCCTCGTTGACCGGGTCCATGAGAAAAGGCTATGAAGAAGTCATGACAACGCTCAAGTCCAAGCTGCACGAAGACCTCACCGAGGCGATCAGGGCGCGCGACGAACTGCGCTCCTCCACGCTCCGGCTGACCCTCGCCGCGATCACCAAGGAGGAGGTCTCGGGCAAGACGGCCCGCGAGCTCTCCGACGACGAGGTGCAGAAGGTGATCGCCAAGGAGGCGAAGAAGCGCCGCGAGGCCGCGGAGGCCTTCGCCCAGGGCGGCCGCCCCGAGCAGGCCGAGCGGGAGCAGGCTGAGGGCGTGCTGCTCGATGCGTACCTGCCGCAGCAGCTGACCGACGACGAGCTCGGCGCCATCGTCGCGCAGGCCGTCGAGGAGGCGAAGGCCGCGGGCGCCGAGGGCCCGCGCGCCATGGGCGCCGTCATGAAGATCGTGAACCCGAAGGTGGCGGGACGCGCCGAGGGCGGCCGGGTGGCCGCCGCGGTGAAGCAGCTCCTCGCAGGCTGACGGAGGTTACGGGATGTACGAGATGAGGGGGACCCGGCCACCGGCCGGGTCCCCCTCATCGTGATCCTCTGCGCGCGAACCGCCCTACGGCCAGTTGCCGCCGCCGCCGTTGCTCTGGCCGCGGTTGTTCCCGCCGCCGATCAGGTCCGGCGGGATCGAGATCCCGGGCCACGGCTGCTGCCCGCCGTTGCCCTGGCCGCGGTTGTCACCGGGCTTGCCGTCACCCGGCTTCTTCTTGTCGTCCTTCTTCGGCGGGTCCGGGATCACGACGCTGTTGAACGCAGGAGCGGGCTGCCCGTCCAGGGCACCGGTCATCGCGTCCTTCCAGATCGGTCCGGGGACCTGACCGCCGAACACCTTGGCGTGGTACTGACCGCCGATGGTGATGTTCTCCATCTCCACCTGCTGGCTGGGGCTGCCGACCCACACGGCTCCGGACAGGTTCGGGGTGTAGCCGACGAACCAGGCGTTCCTCCGGCCGTCCGTCGTACCGGTCTTGCCCGCGTTGTCACGGCTCTGGAGACCGGCCTGCTGACCCGTACCGGAGTCGACCACTCCGCGCAGCAGCGTGTTGATGGTGTCGGCCGTCCGCTCGCTCATGGCCTTGCCGCAGGTGGAACTCGGCACCTCGAGGCTCTTGCCGTCGGCCGTCCTGATGGACTCGATGGCGGTCGGGGTGCAGTACGTGCCGCGGTTGGCGAAGGTCGCGTACGCGTTGGCCATGGTCAGCGGTGAGATGCCGGTGGAGCCCAGAGTGAGCGGGGAGGGCTCCTCGGGGAGCTTCTTGCCGTTGCCCTGCACCACACCGAGCTTCTGGGTCATCTCCATGACCGGGCACAGACCTATGTCGGCGATCATCTGCACGAAGTAGGTGTTGACCGACTTCGCCATCGCCTCCTTGAGGGCGTACGGGCCCACCTCGGCCTTGTTCTCGTTCTCCAGACGCTGCTTGTTGTCGATGTTGACCCAGGGCTTTCCGCTGCAGGTCGGGATCGACGACGGGTACGGCATCTGGTACGGCGCCGGATACATCTGCGTCGGCGGCTTGCCCTGCTCTATGGCCGCCGAGGCGACGAACGGCTTGAAGGTCGAGCCGACCGGGAAGCCGTAGTTCGAGCCGCCCATGCCCTGGTTGACCGAGTAGTTTATCTGGGTCTCGGTCTTGCCGAAGCCGTACGGCCGGGACTGGCCCATCGCCATGATCTTGCCGGTGCCGGGCTGGACCATCGTCACCGCGGTGGCGACATTGTCCGTCTGGTAGACGTGTTTCTTGATCGATTTCTGCGCCGACCGCTGTGCCTGCGGGTCCAGAGTCGTCTTGATCGTCAGACCGCCCTGGTTCCAGACCTTGGCCCGGGCCTCCTTGGTCTTTCCGAAGACCGGGTCGGAGAGGAACACCTCGCGTACGTAGTCGCAGAAGAAGCCCGCGCCGTTGGCGGCCGTGATGCAGCCGTTCTTCGGCTTGCTGACCTTCAGCTCGACCGGGGTCGCCATCGCCCGCTCGGCTTCCTCCTGCGAGATGTCGCGGACTTGGGCCATGCGCTGCAACACGATGTTGCGACGCTTGGTCGCCTCCTGTGTGTCATTGACCGGGTCGTAGCGGCTGGGGGACTGGACGATGCCCGCGAGCATCGCCGCCTCCTCCAGCTTCAGGTCCTTGGCCGACTTTGAGAAGTAGCGCTGGGACGCCGCCTCGATGCCGTACGCCTGCTGCCCGAAGAAGGTGATGTTGAGGTAGTTCTCGAGGATCTTCTTCTTGCCCAGCTCTTCCTCGACCTGGATCGCGAACTTCAGTTCCTGGATCTTGCGGCCGAGCGTCTGCTGGGTGGCCTGGGCGACCTTGTCGGGGTTGTCGCCGGCCTCCTCGACGAAGACGTTCTTCACATACTGCTGGGTGAGGGTGGAGGCGCCCTGGGAGACGCCGCCCGACTGGGCGTTGCGGTTCAGCGCGCGCAGGACGCCCTTGAGGTCGATCGCGCCGTGCTCGTAGAAGCGCGAGTCCTCGATCGCGACGATCGCCTTCTGCATGTACGGGGAGACGTCCTTGAGCGGCACCACCGTGCGGTCGCGGGAGTAGACCGTGGCGATCTGCCCGCCCTTCGAGTCCAGGATGGAGGTGCGCTGGCTCAGCGGGGGCGTCTTGAGGTTGGCGGGGATCTCGTCGAATCCCTGGACCGTTCCCTTGGCCGCGAGCCCCAGCGCACCGGCGGCGGGCAGGGCGATGCCTGCCAGCACCGCTCCGGAGAGCACGCTGACACCGAGGAACTTGGCGGCCTGCTGGGTCCCGGTCAGACCTCCGCCCGAGCGCTTCTTTGGCATGGGGGCAGCCTACGTTCTCATTCGCCGGACACGCGTATAGGCCTTGGCCTAAGCTGCTCTCAACTGTCACAGCTGTGCGGTTTCGCATCAAGGCCTCCCCACAACTTCCGCCGTACCCGAACCTGGCGGACCCCTGTCCGAATCCGCCTCATGCGTCGTTCGACGTCCGTTGTGACCCAACTGAACTGTCCCGCTTTGTCGGGATAGTCGTGTATGCCCCCAGCTCACTCCCCTGGGTGATCTGCCGCGTACCCATAGTCCGTTCGGGCCATTCAAGATTGGGCCCGAAGGGGGTGTTGCGCTGTGCCCACCTTCCGTAACGTCCTCAACTGGCAGCGGTGAATATGCCGCTGCCGCCGTGGGGGAGCCTCGATTCGGGAGAGGACGGCGCCGGCATGGGCTGGGTAACCGACTGGAGTGCGCAGGCAGCCTGCCGCACTACCGATCCGGATGAACTGTTCGTACAAGGGGCAGCGCAGAACAGGGCCAAGGCGGTGTGCACCGGTTGCCCGGTGCGGACCGAGTGCCTTGCCGATGCACTCGACAACCGTGTCGAGTTCGGCGTATGGGGGGGTATGACCGAGCGGGAGCGGCGCGCACTGCTGCGCAGGCGTCCCACGGTCACCTCCTGGCGCAGACTGCTCGAAACAGCGCGTACGGAGTACGAGCGCAGCGCGGGCATCCTGCCCGTGGGCCTCGACGACGACGAGACATACGAGACGTACGCGGCGGTGGGATAGCCCCTGCTGTTGTTCTACGCAGCTCCGGCCGGGGTATGACCACCGGTCGCGAGCCGATCACCGATGGCCCGCAGGCCGGCGAGGTCATGTACATCGCCGGGCAGCGCGGGCACTTGGGCCACCGCCACTTCGGGGTGGAGCGCGGTGAAGCGGTCGCGCGTTCGCTGTTCACGCGCGAGCACCTGCATTCGTTCGGCGTGCAGGCGCAGCAGACCCGCCGTCAGCTGTTCTGTGGTGTGATCCACGGCGGTGTGATCCGCGGCCGGGTGATTCAAGGCGGTGTGATTCACGGCATCGGTATGAGCCACGGGCGGGGATTCGGGAGAGGCGGCCGTGGCGTCATGCACACCAGCATTCCCGGACCTCTGATCCACAATGCGGCCCTCGTCAAGATTTTCTGCGGCGGCAAGCGCCCGCTCGGCCGACAGCCGGGCGGCGCCGCTGCCATGGACCCTGTTGAGGACCAGACCGGCCAGCGGCATCTCCTCCGCCGCCAGCCGCTCCACGAAGTACGCCGCCTCCCGCAGCGCGTCCCGCTCCGGCGCCGCGACCACCAGGAACGCCGTGCCGGGTGCCTGCAGCAGCCGGTAGGTGGCGTCGGCCCGGGTGCGGAAGCCGCCGAACATGGTGTCCATCGCGGCCACGAAAGTCTGCACATCGCGTAGAAGTTGACCGCCGAGCAGTTTGCCGAGGGTGCCGGTCATCATCGACATGCCGACATTGAGGAACTTCATCCCCGCCCGGCCGCCCATCTTCGCCGGGGCCATCAGCAGCTTGATGAACTTCCCGTCCAGGAACGACCCGAGGCGCTTGGGCGCGTCCAGGAAGTCCAGCGCGGAGCGCGACGGTGGGGTGTCGACGACGATCAGGTCCCACTCGTCGCGGGCGCGAAGCTGGCCCAGCTTCTCCATCGCCATGTACTCCTGCGTGCCCGCGAAACCGGCCGACAGGGACTGGTAGAAGGGGTTCTCCAGTATCGCGCGGGCCCGCGCGGCGTCCGCGTGCGCCTCGACGATCTCGTCGAAGGTCCGCTTCATGTCGAGCATCATGGCGTGCAGTTCGCCGTCGCCCTCGATGCCCTTGACCCGGCGCGGGGTGTTGTCGAGGGAGTCGATGCCCATGGACTGCGCGAGCCTGCGGGCCGGGTCGATGGTGAGGACGACGACCTTGCGGCCGCGCTCGGCCGCCCGTACGCCAAGAGCCGCGGCGGTTGTCGTCTTGCCGACGCCGCCCGCGCCGCAGCACACGATGATGCGGGTGGCGGGGTCGTCGATCAGCGGGTCGACCTCGAGAGCGGCCGACGCGTCCAGGGTCATGAGCCGGTCCCTTGCTTTCGCAGTTCCTTCGCCAGTTGGTAGAGCCCGGCCAGGTCGACTCCCTCGCTCAGCAGGGGGAGTTCGTACGCGGGCAGGCCGAGGACGGACAGCGCCGCGCGCTGCTCGCGCTCCAGCTCGACACGCTGGGCGTGGTCGGCGGCCTGCTCCAGGAGCGGTGTGACGAGCTTCGCCGAGCCGCTGACGCCGGCCGTGGTGAGCGCCTTGGCGATGTCCGTGCGCCGGTCGCTCGACGCGCTGCGCACCGCCCCCTCGTCGAGGATGTGCGGACGCACCATGTTCACGATCACCTTGCCGACGGGGAGGTCGGCGGCGCGCAGCTCTGCGACGCCGTCCGCGGTCTCCTGGACCGGCATCTCCTCGAGCAGCGTCACCATATGGACGGCCGTCTCGGGGGACTTGAGGACACGCATCACGGCCTGGGCCTGATTGTGTATCGGGCCGAACTTGGCCAGGCCCGCCACCTCGTCGTTCACGTTCAGGAAGCGGGTGATGCGGCCGGTGGGCGGGGCGTCCATCACCACGTAGTCGTACGCGAATGTCCCCTGCCTGGTCTTGCGGCGTACGGCTTCGCAGGCCTTGCCGGTCAGCAGTACGTCCCGGACTCCGGGTGCGACGGTCGTCGCGAAGTCGATCGCGCCGAGCTTCTTGAGCGCACGGCCCGCGCTGCCCAGCTTGTAGAACATCTGGAGGTAGTCGAGGAGCGCGCGCTCGGCGTCGATGGCCAGCGCGAACACCTCGCCGCCGCCCGACGAGACGGCGATTTTCCGCTCCTCGTACGGAAGCGCTTCCGTCTCGAAGAGCTGCGCGATGCCCTGCCTCCCCTCGACCTCGACGAGGAGAGTCCGCTTTCCCTCGGTCGCGAGGGCGAGCGCGAGGGCGGCGGCGACCGTCGTTTTACCGGTACCGCCCTTGCCGCTGACGACCTGGAACCTGCTCACGTATTCGAGCCTAACCAGTCGGGCCGCCGCCTACGCACGAGGCTACCTGCGGACTGCGTCACGAGGCTGCCCCTCGGGACGGCTACAGTCGGCTCCATGACCAAGTGGGAATACGCGACCGTGCCCCTTCTCGTGCACGCGACCAAGCAGATTCTGGACACCTGGGGCGAGGACGGCTGGGAGCTCGTCCAGGTCGTTCCCGGGCCGAACAATCCCGAGCAGCTCGTGGCGTACTTGAAGCGGGAGAAGACTCCGTGAGCGATGCACGCGCGGCTGCCGGGCTGCAGTCGAACACGATGCCGGCACCTCTGCGCCGCGTGGGCGGAGAAGCGATCGAAAGGGTAGGGGCATGAGCGGTGTTGTCGACGCGAAGCTCGCCGAACTCGGGCTGACGCTGCCGCAGGTCGTGCCGCCGCTGGCCGCGTACCAGCCGGCTGTGATCTCGGGTGCGTACGTCTACACCGCGGGCCAGCTCCCGATGGTGGAGGGCAAGCTTCCGGTCACCGGCAAGGTGGGCGGTGAGGTCACCCCGGAGGAGGCCAAGGAGCTCGCCCGCACCTGTGCGCTGAACGCGCTGGCCGCCGTGAAGTCGGTCGTCGGCGATCTGGACCGGGTCGCGCGGGTTGTGAAGGTCGTCGGCTTTGTCGCCTCGGCCGCGGACTTCACCGGCCAGCCCGCCGTGATCAACGGCGCGAGCGAGCTGCTGGGCGCGGTGTTCGGCGACAAGGGTGTGCACGCGCGCAGTGCGGTGGGCGTCGCGGTGCTGCCGCTGGACTCTCCGATCGAGATCGAGATCCAGGTGGAGCTCGTCCAGGACTGAACCTCGGGACTGAACCTGGACTGAACCCCAGGGCTGAGCCTCGGGACTGAATCCCCAGGGCTGAACCCGGACTGAACCGCCGGTCAGCCTGCATATGGCCCCGTGCCTGCCGATTCTCCGGCGGGCACGGGGCCTTGTTCGTCTGTGGCAATCCCCTGCATCGCTCTTGACGTGGACGCGTCGGCTGGTGTGATCTGTCCATGGTTAGGAATGTTTCCTAACCATCTGAACGCCGTACGTCTCCATCTCCCTCGTCCCCCAACGAAAGCGGGAGGGATCCGTGGCACCAATCCCCCGTCGGTCGCGCAGAGCGATCGGCGTTCTCGCGGCTGCGGCCACCGCAGCGTTAACCGTGGCCTTACCGACCCCGAGCAACGCCCAGCCCGCCGACCCCGCAAAGGCAGGGGCCGTCAAGGCCGCACCCGTCCGCTACGAAGCCGAAGCGGCGACCATCTCGCAGGGCGCCGCCGAGTCCAACCACACCGGCTTCTCCGGCACCGGTTTCGTCAACTACACCAATGTCGCCGGTGGCTATGTGGAGTTCACCGTCAACGCCCCGGCGGCGGGCAGCGCCACCCTGGCACTCGGCTTCGCCAACGGCACCACCGGGAACCGCCCGCTGGACATCTCCGTCAACGGAGCCGTCGCCGCCGGCAACGTGGCCTTCCAGCCCACCGGCGCCTGGACCACCTGGTCCTCCGTCACCACCACGGTCACGCTCAAGGCCGGCGCCAACACCATCCGGGCCACCGCAACCGCCGCCGAGGGCGGCCCCAACCTCGACTTCATCGACGTCACACCCGCCGACGGCCAGGCAGGCACGGACTACGAGGCCGAGTCCGGGACGATCTCCCAGGGCACCGTCGAGTCCAACCACGCCGGCCACTCCGGCACCGGCTTCGTCAACTTCCAGGCCGTGACGGGCGCGTATGTGGAGTTCACCGTCGACTCCACGCAGGCTGCGCCCGCCAAGCTGGACTTCCGCTACGCCAACGGCACCACCGCCAACCGTCCGCTGGACATCACCGTGAACGGCACCTCGGTCGCCGACGACCTCGCCTTCCCCGGCACCGGCGCCTGGACCACCTGGAAGACGGCCACCGCCAACGCGACCCTCAAGGCGGGCGCCAACAAGATCCGCGCCACCACGGCAGCGGGCGACGGCCCGAACCTGGACAAACTCACGGTCACCGCGAGCGGCCCGGCCGACACCGAGAAGCCGACGCCGCCCGGGAACCTGCGCAAGGACAAGGAGCCGACGGCGTCCACCGTTTCGCTGGCCTGGGACGCGTCCACCGACAACGTCAAGGTCACCGGTTACGACATCTACCAGCACGGCCAGCTGATGAAGCAGGTCGACGGGAACACGCTCGCCGCCACGGTGGAGAACCTCAGCCCGGAGACCTCGTACGACTGGACCGTCTTCGCCCGCGACGCGGCAGCCAATGTCTCGGCCGCGAGCAACGCCGTCACCATCGCCACGCTGCCCGCCCCGCCGGACAACGAGCCGCCGAGCGTACCGGGCAACCTGCGCTCCACCGGCAAGACCGCGACCAGCGTCGACCTCGCCTGGAACGCCTCCACGGACAATGTGAAGGTCACCGGTTACGAGATCCACCGCGACGGCGCGGCCGCCGGAACCGCCGACTCGACCTCGACGACCATCGCGGGCCTGAAGGCCAACACCGCGTACAAGTTCAAGGTCAGGGCCTTCGACCTGAAGGGCAACAAGTCCGACTTCAGCCCGGAGATCACCGTCACCACCGGCGGCAGCCAGCCGGGCGGTGTCCCGGACCCCGGCAATGTCTCGACCCTCGCCGGCGGCGTGGATGTCGGCTGGGGACTGGGTTTCCTGCCCGACGGCACCGGCGTCTACACCGAGCGGAACACCTTCAACGTCTACAAGCTCACCAAGGCGGGCCAGAAGACCCTCCTCGGCAAGGTGCCCAACTCCCAGACCACGGGCGGCGAGGGCGGCCTGATGGGCATCGAGATCAGCCCGAACTTCAACACCGACCACTATCTGTACTTCCTGCACACCTCCTCGGACGGCAACCGCCTCGCGCGGATGAAGCTCGAGAACAACGCCCTGAGCGGCTACACGGTCCTGCTCGACGGCATGGAGAAGAGCCGCTTCCACAACGGCGGGCGGCTGCGCTTCGGCCCCGACGGCAAGCTGTACGCATCCATGGGTGACGCCCAGAGCAGCAGCCGGGCGCAGGACAAGAACTCCCTCAACGGCAAGATCCTCCGTATCAACCAGGACGGCTCCATCCCGTCGGACAACCCGTTCGGCAACGCTGTCTGGTCGCTCGGTCACCGCAACCCGCAGGGGCTCGACTTCGACTCCAAGGGCCGGCTGTGGCAGGCGGAGTTCGGCAACAGCAACATGGACGAGGTCAACCTCATCCAGAAGGGCGGCAACTACGGCTGGCCCAACTGCGAGGGCACTGCCGGTGACTGCTCCGGCTACATCGCGCCGAAGAAGACCTGGCCGACCGCCTCGGCCTCACCCAGCGGCCTGACGATCATCAACGACCATGTCTTCGTCGCAACGACGAGGGGCGAGCGCGTCTACCGGCTGCGCATCGACTCCAGCAGCAACCTGGTCGAGCAGAAGACGTACTTCCAGGGGACGTACGACCGGCTGCGCACGGTCGAGGTCGACCACGACGGCGACATCTGGCTCACCACGTCGACCGACAAGGACGGCACGAACGGAAACGACCGGATCCTCTTGATCGACATCGTCTACTCGGGCGGCAATCCGCAGCCCGGCGACTTCAAGCTGACCAGCAGTGCCTTCAGCGACAACGCCACCATCCCGGCCAGGTACACCTGTGCCGGCGACGGCACGGCGGGCCAGGATCCGTCGCCGCCGCTGGCCTGGGGCGCGGGAAGTGCCGGGGCGAGGAGCTACGCGGTCGTCTTCGCCGACGTCGCGAGCGGCGGCAACAAGCTGCACTGGGCGATCTGGGACATCCCGGCGGCGAACCTCTCCCTGCCGGAGGGTCTCGGGTCGGGCTTCAACGTCCCGGGCCAGGACGGCGCGAAACAGAAGGCCATGGGCAGCGGGGCCAACTCGCAGAAGTTCTTCGGACCCTGCCCGGGCGGCTCCACGCACCCGTACACCTTCACGCTGTACGCGGTGAACGCGGTGACCGTGCCGGGGCTCACCTCGGGCTCGTCCATGGCTCAGATCGAGACGGCGATCAAGAACGCGAGCACCGCGAATGTGAAACTGCGCGGCAACTCCAACGCCGGTACGTGACGGATGGCTCGAGGGGCGGCCTGCCTGGCCGCCCCTCGAACATCCCGACGGATGCGCATAGCATCCGTCCATGTCCAATGGTCAGTGGTACCCACCGGAGTGGCCGGACCGGATTCGTGCGCTCGCGAGCGGTGAGCTCACCGCCGTGCCGCCGAAGCGGGCCGCGACCGTGATGCTGCTGCGCGACACGCCGGACGGCCCTGCCGTCCACATGCTGCGCCGACGCGCCTCCATGGCTTTCGCCTCGGGCGCGTACGTATATCCGGGCGGCGGCGTCGACCCGCGCGACGACGACCATCTGGTGCGGTGGGCGGGCCCCTCGCTGGACGACTGGGCGGCCCGGCTGGGAACCGGTCGGGCCGAGGCCCAGGCCATTGTGTGCGCGGCGGTCAGGGAGACGTACGAGGAAGCGGGCGTCCTGCTCGCGGGCCTCACGCCCGACACGGTCGTCGGCGACACGACGGGCGACGACTGGGAGGCCGACCGCAAGGCGCTGGTCGACCGGGACCTCTCCTTCGCGGACTTCCTGGACCGGCGGGGCCTGGTGCTGCGCTCGGACCTGCTGGGCGCGTGGGCGCGCTGGATCACCCCGGAGTTCGAGCCGCGCCGCTACGACACGTGGTTCTTCGTGGCCGCGCTGCCGGAGGGACAGCGGACGCGGAACGCCTCGACGGAGGCGGACCGCACGGTCTGGATCCGCCCGGCGGACGCGACGGCCGGCTACGACAAGGGCGATCTGCTGATGATGCCGCCGACGGTCTCGACGCTGCGGGGGCTTCAGCCCTACGGAACGGCGGCCCAGGCGCTGGCGGCGGCGGGGGAGCAGGATCTCACTCCCGTACTGGCGAAGGCGCGGCTGGAGGGCGGGGAGCTGGTGCTGAGCTGGCCGGGCCACGATGAATTCACCAAGCACGTGCCGACGGGCGGCATCACGGCGGAGGGCGAGCGATGACGGAAGCCGCCGCGTCCCGCCGCCACACCGGAGGTGTGCGATGACCGACGCCGCTGCCCTGCCCGGACAGCCCCGTGGTGGCGTGCTCTCCGGGCCCGCCACCGCACGCGCCGTCAATGTCCTCGCGCCCAACGCCTCCGTGATGACTCTCGACGGCACCAACACCTGGATCGTCTCCGAGCCGGACTCCGAACTCGCCGTCGTCATCGACCCCGGGCCCCTCGACGACATACACCTCCAGGCCGTCATCGCCACCGCCGAGAAGGCGGGCAAGCGGGTCGCCCTGACCCTCCTCACCCACGGCCACCCCGACCACGCCGAGGGCGCCGCGCGCTTCGCCGAGCTGACGCGTACGCACGTCCGCGCCCTCGATCCGGCGCTGCGGCTCGGCGACGAGGGGCTCGCGGCGGGCGATGTGATCCGTGTCGGCGGGCTGGAGATGCGCGTGGTCCCCACCCCCGGCCACACCGCCGACTCGCTCTGCTTCCATCTCCCCGCCGACCGGGCCGTGCTGACCGGCGACACCATCCTGGGGCGGGGTACGACGATGGTCGCGCACCCGGACGGGCGGCTCGGCGACTACCTCGACTCGCTGCGCAGGCTGCGCTCGCTGACGGTCGACGACGGGGTGCGCACGGTGCTGCCGGGCCACGGGCCCGTACTCGACGACGCACAGGGCGCGGTCGAGTTCTATCTGGCGCACCGGGCGAACCGGCTCGCCCAGGTGGAGACGGCGGTCGAGGCCGGTCATGTCACGCCGGCGGACGTGGTCGCCCATGTGTACGCGGACGTGGACAGGTCGCTGTGGCCGGCGGCCGAGCTGTCGGTGCGGGCGCAGCTGGAGTATCTGCGCGAGCACGGCCTGATCTGAAACCGCCGCCGGGCCCCAGGCGTCGGATGCCTTGACCCATGCTTTACGCTCCGCTTACTTCTGGCATCCGTTCCTGGGGGGAACCACGTGTTTGTCCTGTTCATCGTGCTCGTCATAGCCGCAGCCGTGATGTTTTTCGCCGCCCGCGGCAGCGAGCGCCGCGGCCTGAAGCTCGGCGCCCTCGGCGCGCTGATCGCCGGCCTGTTCTCCGGGATCTTCAGCTGTGTGCACATCGTCAGCGCCTACGAGGTCGGCGTCCCGGTCACCTTCGGCAAGGTCGGCGCCCCCATGAACCCCGGGGTGAACCTCACCTCGCCGTTCACGAACGTCACCACGTTCTCCACCCGCCCGGTGGACCTCAACCTCTCCGACAAGGACGTGGTCGAGGTGCGGTCCTCGCAGGGCGGCGTGATGTACGTGGAGCTCACCGTGAAGTGGGCGGTCACCCCGGCCAAGGCCGTCGAGCTCTACAGGCTCGCCGGCAGCGAGGACGCCATCCAGCAGCGGCTGGTCTTCCCGGACAGCCGCGAGATCATCCGTAACGTCTTCGCCCGCCACACCAGTGAAGAGGGCTACACCTCGGCCCGCGAGAAGATCAACACCGAGATCGGCGACCTGATCAAGGAGCGGCTCGCCCCGCGCGGCATCGACGTCACCACCGTCAACCTGCGCAATGTGAAGCCGTCCGACCGGCTGCAGGACCAGATCGACCGCAAGATCCAGCAGCAGCAGGCGACGGAGCGGGCGACGGAGGCGGCGCGCACCGCCAAGGCGGAGGCCGAGCGCCGCAGGATCGAGGCCGAGGGCATCGCCAGGGCCAACAAGATCCTGAACGAGTCGCTCACCGACAGGGTGCTCACCAACCAGTGCATCGACGCCTTCAAGGAGGCCGCGGCGAAGCACCCGGTGTACGCGGTGCCGTGCGGCGGCGGCAGCGGAAACCCGCTGATCGTCGACGGCACGAAGAACTGACGGCACCAAGAACTGACGTAACGCCCGTACGGAAGCGAAAGGGCCGCCCCGGTCGACTCCGGGGCGGCCCTTTCGCGTTCGTACGTCAGACGCTCAGCGTGAACGCTTGGCGAGGCGCTCCACGTCCAGCAGGATCACGGCCCGCGCCTCCAGTCGCAGCCAGCCGCGCTGCGCGAAGTCGGCCAGCGCCTTGTTCACCGTCTCGCGGGAGGCGCCGACCAGCTGGGCCAGCTCCTCCTGAGTGAGGTCGTGGACGACGTGAATGCCCTCCTCCGACTGCACGCCGAAGCGGCGCGACAGGTCGAGGAGCGCGCGGGCCACGCGGCCCGGCACGTCGGAGAAGACCAGGTCGGACATCTGGTCATTGGTCTTGCGCAGCCGGCGGGCGACCGCGCGCAGCAGCGCGGTGGCCACCTCGGGGCGTGCGTTCAGCCAGGGCTGGAGGTCACCGTGGCCCAGGCCGAGGAGCTTGACCTCGGTCAGCGCGCTGGCGGTGGCGGTGCGCGGCCCCGGGTCGAAGAGCGACAGCTCACCGATCAGCTCGCCCGGGCCGAGGACGGCGAGCATGTTCTCGCGGCCGTCGGGGGACGTGCGGTGGAGCTTGACCTTGCCATCCGTGACCACGTACAGGCGGTCGCCGGGGTCGCCCTCGTGGAAGAGAGCATCGCCGCGGGCGAGCGTCACTTCACTCATCGAGGCGCGGAGCTCCGCGGCCTGCTCGTCATCGAGCGCCGCGAAGAGCGGGGCGCGCCGCAGAACGTCGTCCACGAGTTCTCTCCTTGTCGACCTGCTCAGGGGACCGTGGCCCCCATGATGCCGGACCGCGCTGTGCTGGTCCGGAGGACAACCCCCGGACCCCCGGCAGTAAAAATTCGTGCGATCAGTCACAACAAGTTTGACGCACGGGAGCGCCTGTTCGTACGGCAGGGGCCCGATTGGGTCCTGATTACCAGGGACCGGGGCGGATGTCAGCGGTGGCCCGTAGGCTGACCGGGTGTCCAATTCGCCGGTGAGAGCGCAGGCCAAGGGGGCTGGGAGAGTGTCCGGAAAGCAGAATTCCGCTGTGGGCGAACAGTCCTCGCCCAACCCTGAGAAAGCGACAAAAGCCCCCAAACCGGAATCGCGACTGGCGATGGTCCGCCGCGCCCGCCGGATCAACAGAGAGCTGGCCGAGGTCTATCCGTACGCCCATCCGGAGCTCGACTTCCGAAATCCCTTCGAGTTGCTGGTCGCTACCGTCCTGTCCGCCCAGACGACGGACCTGAGGGTGAACCAGACCACGCCCGCGCTCTTCGCGAAGTACCCCACGCCCGAGGACCTCGCCGCCGCGAATCCGGAAGAGGTCGAGGAACTCATCCGCCCGACCGGCTTCTTTCGCGCCAAAACCAAGTCGATCATGGGACTCGCGGCCGCTGTCCGGGACGATTTCGCGGGCAAGGTCCCCGGCCGCCTCGACGACCTGGTGAAGCTGCCCGGAGTGGGCCGCAAGACGGCGTTCGTGGTTCTCGGCAATGCGTTCGGAGTGCCCGGACTCACTGTCGACACCCACTTCCAGCGCCTTGTGCGCCGCTGGAAGCTGACCGAGCAGCAGGACCCGGTGAAGATCGAGGCCGAGATCGCCGCGATGTTCCCCAAGAGCGAGTGGACGATGCTCTCGCACCGGGTGATCTTCCACGGCCGCCGGATCTGCCACGCCCGCAAACCGGCCTGCGGCGCCTGCCCCATCGCGCACCTCTGCCCTTCGTACGGAGAGGGTGAGACGGACCCTGTGAAGGCGAAGAAGCTGCTGAAGTACGAGATGGGCGGCCAGCCGGGCCAGCGCCTGAACCCGCCCCCGGACTACCCGGGCAAACCGGCTCCGGCCCTGGGAGCGGCCGGGTGACCTCGCACGTCGTACGACTCACGGAACGATCCAAGCGCCCCAAGGCGTTGTGAATGAGGGGGTGCCAAAGATGCGCGCTGAAGGAGAAACGTACGACCGCGATGTGGCCGTCACGACCGACGGCCTGCCCGCGTGGCTCGACCCCGTCGTGGGCGCCGCGGACACCGTCGAGCCCCAGCAGCTCAGCCGCTTCCTGCCGCCCGAGAGCGGCGGCGGCCGGCAGTCCGCCGTCCTGATCCTGTTCGGCGAGGGCGCCAAGGGCCCCGAGCTGCTGCTCATGGAGCGCGCCGGCAGCCTCCGTTCGCACCCCGGGCAGCCCTCCTTCCCCGGCGGCGCGCTCGACCCCGAGGACGGCGACCCGGCCACCACCGGACCGCTGCGCGCCGCGCTGCGCGAGGCCGAGGAAGAGACCGGCCTCGACCCGACGGGCGTCCAGATCTTCGGCGTACTGCCCAAGCTCTACATCCCGGTGAGCAGTTTCGTCGTCACGCCCGTACTGGGATGGTGGCGCACCCCGAGCCCGGTCGGAGCGGTCGATCCCGCGGAAACCGCGCGGGTCTTCACCGTGCCCGTGGTGGATCTCACGGACCCGGCCAACCGTGCGACGGCCGTGCACCCAAGCGGCCACACAGGACCGGCGTTTATGGTCGAGGGGGCTCTGGTCTGGGGTTTTACCGCCGGTGTGATCGATCGCATTGTGCACTTCGCAGGATGGGAACGACCATGGGACCGCGCCAAGCAGGTCCCGCTCGACTGGCGCTCATGACAGGCTGACCCCGTGCCGCGCCCCCAGGGGCGCGGCATCGAAGGCGGCTCGGCAGCGGGCGGCCAGGACCCCCAGCCGGACGGAGCACCCGGCGACGAATCTGCGAGGCTAATGACGGTGAACGTGCTGGACATCCTGTTGCTGGTCGCCGCCGTGTGGTTCGCGATCGTCGGCTATCGCCAGGGCTTCGTCGTCGGCATCCTGTCGGTGATCGGTTTCCTCGGCGGCGGACTTGTGGCGATCTATCTGCTGCCCGTCATCTGGGGCCAACTGACGAACGATTCCGAGGTGTCCACCACGGCCGCGGTCATCGCCGTCGTACTGGTGATCGTCTGTGCCTCGGTCGGCCAGGCCTTCACCACCCACCTCGGCAACAGACTGCGCCGGCACATCACCTGGTCGCCCGCCCGCGCCCTGGACGCCACCGGCGGCGCGCTGGTCAACGTGGTCGCGATGCTGCTGGTCGCCTGGCTGATCGGCTCCGCGCTCGCCGGGACCTCGCTGCCCACGCTCGGCAAGGAAGTCCGTAACTCCAAGGTGCTCCTCGGGGTCTCCCGGGTGATGCCAAGTCAGGCGAACACCTGGTTCACGGACTTCTCCTCCGTCCTCGCGCAGAACGGCTTCCCACAGGTCTTCAGCCCGTTCGCCAACGAGCCCATCACCGAGGTCCAGGCCCCGGACCCGGCGCTCGCGGGCAGCCCGGTGGCCGCCCGGGCCCAGCAGTCCATCGTCAAGGTCGTCGGCACCGCGCAGAGCTGCGGCAAGGTCCTCGAAGGCACCGGCTTCGTCTTCTCCGACCGCCGGGTCATGACCAACGCGCACGTCGTCGGCGGCGTGGACGAGCCGACCGTGCAGATAGGCGGCGAGGGCAGGCTGTACGACGCGAAGGTCGTGCTCTACGACTGGCAGCGCGACATCGCCGTACTGGACGTACCAGACCTGAGGGCGCGGCCGCTCCAGTTCGCCGACTCCGACGCGCGCAGCGGCAACAGCGCGATCGTCGCGGGCTTCCCGGAGAACGGCTCGTACGACGTGCGCTCGGCCCGCGTCCGCGGCCGGATCAACGCCAACGGCCCCGACATCTACCGCCGCGGCACCGTGCAGCGCGACGTCTACTCGCTCTTCGCGACGGTCCGTCAGGGCAACTCCGGCGGTCCGCTGCTCACGCCCGACGGCAGGGTGTACGGCGTCATCTTTGCCAGGTCACTGGACGACCCGGACACCGGCTACGCCTTGACGGTCGACGAGATCCGCGACGACATCGCAGTCGGCCTGACCGCCAACCAGCAGGTCGACAGCCAGGGGTGCGCGCTGTAGCGGGAGGGGGCCGACGTCAGCTTCGGGTATGCCGCAGTCGCGCCGAGACCCAGCGGGCCCGGCGCCTCAGGATGCGGGAAATGCCGATCCCTTGCCCCGGATGCTCATGGCCCTCGCTCTGAGGGCCACCTCTCTCGTGGGTGATCGGCCCACTGGCCGAGCGGCGGTTGCGTGCTGCGTCACCATAGTCGTGCGTCCAGCCCATACCCCGAGGTTTGCCCGTGCCCCATGGTCGGTAATCGCGTCAGGGGCGGCCAATTGGCCTATGCGCCGGGCATTTGGCCACTGGTCGTACAAGCGTTCACGGGGGTGTGTGGCGGCGGGGCCGTAGCAGCGACTACCGGTCGGGCTCGGGGTCCTTCAGCCAGTTGATGAGCTCGGTGGAGAACGCCACGGGGTCCTCCTCATGAGGGAAGTGACCGAGGCCGTCAAACAGCCGCCAGCGGTACGGCGCTTCCACGTACTCGCCCGACCCCGCGGCGCTGCGCGTCCGCATCGCCGGGTCCAGCGAGCCGTGCAGATGCAGCGTCGGAACCCGCACCGGCCGCTTCATCCGGCGGTTGAACTGGATCCCGTCCGGCCGTGCCATCGACCGCACCATCCACCGGTACGGCTCGATCGAGCAGTGCGCCGTCGACGGGATGCACATCGCCCGCCGGTAGACGTCGACCGCGTCCTCGTCCGGCAGCTGCGGCCCGGACCAGTCCTGGATCAGCTTGCCGACCAAGGCCGCGTCGTCCGTCACCAGCTGACGCTCCGGCAGCCACGGCCGCTGGACGCCCCAGATGTACGACCCCGCACGGCTCTGCGAGAAGTCGGAGAGCATCGCCGAACGCCACCGGCGCGGATGCGGCATCGAGGAGACCGCGAGCCGGCGCACCAGCTTGGGCCGCATCACCGCCGCGGTCCACGCCAGATAGCCGCCCAGGTCGTGCCCGACCAGCGCGGCGTCCGGCTCGCCCAGCGAGCGCACCACGCCGGTGATGTCGAGCGCGAGGTTCGCGGGGTCGTAACCCCGCGGCGTACGGTCGCTGCCGCCCACACCCCGCAGATCCATCGCCACCGCCCGGAACCCGGCGTCGGCGAGCGCGGTCAGCTGATGCCGCCATGTCCACCAGAACTGCGGAAAGCCATGGAGCAGCAACACAAGCGGCCCATCGCCCATCTCGGCGATATGGAAGCGCGCACCATTGGCAGCCACGTCGCGATGTGTCCAGGGACCATCGATGCGTACGGGGCTTCCAGTACCGGTATCAGGGGCCGTCATGCAGACGAGCGTGCCACAACTGAGCACCCCACGGTCACCAAGCCCGTCCCCAACAGGGCGACGGGCCGCCCCCGAGGCCCGCTGCGCCGGTGCTCACCGGCTCCACGACCGCGGGCCTCAGACCGGGACCTTGTCCTGCGCCGGCCGGGGGTGCGGCTTGACGCCCTGCAGTACGGTCGCCGTCTGCTTGGCCGAAGCGATGGACCTCTCCGGCGGCTTGACCTTCTTGAACTTGGCGACGGCGAGCAGCGCCAGCAGCCCCGCAAGCAGCAGGAATGCCACGCCCACGATCAGGAAGGACCAGGCCAGACCGAGCCCCAGATTGTGAATCCCGTACGCCGCCGCGAAGCTCAGAACCGGCAGCGAGAAGAGCACGAACACTCCAGCGATGGTGATGGCCAATCCGCCGATCGCGCCGCGCTTGACGTCCTGTCGCAGCTCCGCCTTGGCCAGGGCGATCTCGTCGTGCACAAGCGCGGACATCTCGGCGGTCGCCGAGGCAACCAGCTGGCCGAGACTGCGTTCGGCGCCGACAGCCTTCGCCGCGCTGTTGCCGGGGTCGCTCATCGCTGACTCCCTCTCCTCATCAACGGATCCGTCGTCAGATCATGCCGGACTGTCGAGCATTGTGCCCCGCCAGGGGGGTTGTGGCGCTGCCTGCGCCTGACATGCTGCCGGGCGGTGAACGTTGGTCGTTGCTGGTCGCCGTCGGCGGCTCTCCGACGGCCCACAGACGGCCCGCGTTCGGCAGCCCACGCAGCGTCTGGACGACAGCATTGCTTTCCATCGCGGGCGGAGGGTGACCCCTTGTCCTCCTTAATAAGAGGGGAGCCCTGTGGTGCGAGCGGGTGCCCGAGTCTAGGATCGAATGCATGTCCGAATTTTTGTCCCGCCTGGATCGTCTGCGCATCGTGCGTGAGTGGCAGGCGTACCAGCTGGGCCGGACCGACCGGACGATCGCAGAGCTGGAGCGGCAAGAGACTGCGGCCGTCCGAAAGGCGCGCACCCTATCTCCGCCGGAGGCCAGCTGGAAGCTCGGCATGCACAGGGCGGGGGGCCAGCCAACTCCCGAGGCCGTCCACACCAGCGACTGCGGCATGGCGGGGAAGCGCACCAGGCCCATGACCTGCGAACAGGCTCTTTATGCGATCACGAAAGACGGCATTCCGCCGTGCCCGTACTGCCGGCCTGACACCGACCTCGGTGTGCTGTGAGCCTCGAACCATCGCAGCCTGAAGGTATGGGCGATGCGCCGATCATTGAAGCTTCGCCATCTTCGAACGTGCTGGTCAGCGGGGCTGGTGTGACGGGCTGCTGGCGTACTCGTGCTGGTGGTGGGCGGCAGTCTGGCGTGTAGATCGTTTGGCAGGGGGGTCTTTGCGGATTCCGCTCTGTCCCTGTCCGTGTAGCTCCTATTCTCCGGCAGAACATGCCGGGGGTGGCGCCCGAGGCTGTCGGACCGGGCTTGTCGGTCCGACAGCCGCCGATGTCAGGCCAGTGCGGCTCCGCCGTCGAGGGTGAGCACCGTGCCGGTCGCGTAGCCGTTGCTCAGGAGGTAGAGGTAGGCCGCCGCAGCCTCCTCGGGGCTGCCGACGCGCTGCACGGGAAGGCCGCTGCCTTGCGCTTGGAGGAAGGCCTCCGGCTCGGGCACGGTGCTGTCCCAAAGCTCGGTGCGGATCGCGCCGAGGCGGACCGCGTTGACCCGCAGTGGGGCGAGTTCAAGGGCTAGGGCTCGCGTCAGACCCTCGACGGCTGCTGTGATGCTTGCGCCGAGCGAGGCTCCGGGGGCGGGCCGGGTGGCGAAGGCGCCGGAGGTGAAGGTGATCGAGCCGCCGGGACGGAGCTTCGGCGTCGCGTACTTCGCGGCGAGCAGGGCACCCCAGAAGCGGCGCTCGAAGAACGCTCGGGACTCCTCGGCGGTGAGGTCGGCGAGCGGCTTCAGCAGCAGGGACTCGCCCGCCGTGTAGACGAGGTGGTCGAACTCGCCGATCCGGTCGAAGAAGGCGGCGAGCGCGGCCTCGTCGGCGACGTCCAGCAAGATGCCTTCGGCCGGGCCACCGAGCTTCTTCACCGCCAGGTCGACCCGGCCCTGGCTGCTGGAGGCGACGACCACGTTCGAGCCCTGAGTCGCTGCGGCCTGCGCAACGGCGAATCCGATGCCGGAGGTACCACCTATGACGACGACACGCTGGGTGTCTGCTGTGTTGTTCATAGCGAGGACGCTACGTGTCACGACCGAGACAATGAATGGCCTGAAGTCTTGATTCTTTGTCTGATCGTCTCGATCTCGGTACGCTATGGTGAGTGTATGGACATACTCAGCGACACGCTTGCGGCCCTGCGCACCGGGCGTCCGTCTGTTGTCCGTACCGACGCGCAGGCGCCGTGGGGTGTGCGCTTCCAGCCCATCGCGGGAGCCGGATTTCACGTCGTCGTCGAAGGACACTGCTTTCTCCTGCCGGTCGGCGGCGATCCGATAGCCCTGGGCCCCGGCGACGTCGTGTTCCTGCGGCGTGGCACCGATCACGCCATCTGTGACGCGGTCACCAGCGAGCTGGTCGCCTTCGAACCCGACCGCGTCGACACCTCCTCGCCGATCGGGTGTTTCACCGTCGAGGGCGACGGCGCTCGCAGCGTGCTGGTATGCGGGGCCTACCACCTCGACATCGACCGGCCGCATCCGCTGCTCGGCGACCTCCCGGAGGTCATCCACCTCCCGGCCAGCCCCGGTCGCCATCCGGCGCTGCGCTCGGCGGTCGACCAGCTCTGCGCCGAGATCCACCAGCCTCAGCCGGGTTCGGACTCAGTGGTCACGACGCTCGTCGATCTGCTGCTTCTCTATATTCTGCGGTCCTGGTACGCCGAGTTGCCCAGGGAGCAGACGCAGAGCTGGGCCTCGGCACTGAACGACCCGTTGATCGCCCCGGCGCTGAAAGCGATCCACGACGACCCGGCGCATCCGTGGACCGTCGAATCGCTGGGGAGCCGGGCCGGGCTGTCGCGCGCCGCGTTCGCCCGGCGGTTCACCACGGTGGTCGGCGAGCCGCCGCTCAGCTACCTGACGACGTGGCGGATGGCCATCGCGGCGCGGATGCTGCGCGAGACGGTCGACTCGCTGAGCGCCGTGGCCGAGAACGCTGGCTACACCTCGGAATTTGCGTTCGCGAAGGCCTTCAAGCGGCACTTCGGCGCCCCGCCTGGGGCATATCGGCGGGAGCGGCGGACGGCGTCGGCTTCGCTGTCGGTGCCGGTTTGATTCTCTTGGGCGGGAGTCTGGGTTCTTGATCGTTCGTCAGCGTGTCGCGGCGGCCGGGCCGGAGCGGGGCGAAGACAGGAGCATCGGGCAAGGCGCCAGGCCGCACGCGCCGCGCTGGGCTCGACGGATGCGACTTGAAATCGTTGAGAAGGCTTCTACTCAAATTACGGTGCTGCTGGGCACCCATTGGCTCAGCGACTCGCACCTGCGCCGTGCGGCATGAGTCGACTCGTGAAGCCCGCTCGGCACAGCCTGTCGTAGGCCGCCGTCACGTCAACCGGCACCGGCTGGCTGATGATGAACCCATGCTTCGGGTAGATCAACAGCCGCTGTAGAGCACCGACAAGCATGTCGATCACCAGGCCCGCATCCTGGATGGAGTCCACGTACTCCTCAAGGGTCATCGGAGTGGACGCGCTCACGATTTCAACCTCGGGCCATAGCTTGCGTGCCGTTGCGTACGCGCGCCGTTCCTCGTACGGCTTGCTGATCAGCAGCACGGACGAGACCCCGACGCCAGCAGTTTCCAGGACCGCCCGCGAGAAGCGGATGTTCTCGCCTGTGTTGCGCGCGTGGGGCTCGACCAGCACCGCGTCACCGGGAACACCCAACTCCAGCGCCCGCTCGCGATAGTGGACCGCCTCGCCGCGCGGCATGCGGTCCTGCGTCGTGCGGCTCGTAGCCCCCGTGAAGACGATGAGCGGCGCCAAGCCTCGCTTGTAGAGGTCCACCGTGGTGTCGGCGACGCCGAGGTCGTGGCTGCCGAGACCGATCGCGACCGAGCACTGCCGCAGCTCGTGGTGCATCTGCTGGTAGTCCCAGAGGAGCTGCGCATCCGCCCACGACTGCTCCGAGATCACTGCCCCGCCTCCTGATCCTGTGCCGAGTCGGGCACCTTGAAGTCGTACTCCCACGCGAAGCGCGAGGCGGCGTGGAGTCCGATGGCGAACTCAACCACCGTGCCGTCGGCGGTGAACGTGGTGCGGTGCAGCTCGACGACCCATTCACCGGGCGTCAGTTGAAGGAGCTTCGCCTCCTCTGCCGTGGGGACTCGGGCGAAGAGCTGTTCCTTCATATGGTCGATCTCGTATCCCGCGTCGTACAGGACCCGGAAGCCTCCACCGCGGCCGGCCGGACCGGGGCTTGGGTCGACGATGCGCGTCCCCTCGACGTGTTCGGGACGGTAGTAGCTGGTCAGGGTGTGCGTGGGCTGGTCGCCTTCCTTCACCAGGCGGGCGCGTGCGTACACCTCGGCACCGACTGGCAGGCCGACCGCCTCAGCGACAACCGGCGGGGCTTCGACGCGGGAGACCGTCTGCGTCTGCTCTCCGCGGCGATAGGCCCGGCCCGACGCCACGCGGTCCGCGATGAACGCCACCTCGTCACCGTCACGCCATTTCGCCTTGTCGTACCGCGCGATCCCCAGCCGCTTGAGCGGGGACTGCTGCCGTACGACCGTGCCGTGCCCGCGGGACGAGGTGACCAGCCCTTCCCCCTCCAGCGCCTTGTAGGCCGCGTGGACCGTGGACTTTGAGCCCTCTCCAGCCTCGACGAGATCGCGGATGTGCGGCAGTTGCTGGCCTGGCGCGTACTCGCCGTCCCTGATGCGTGCGGCCAGCTTGTCCGCCAGCTCTCGCCACTTCGGTGCCATGCACGACTCCTCTCAACCCGACCAGTGAAACACAGTCCCAGGACTGTTGACAGTCCTGGGACTGTGGGTGCATGGTCTCCATAGGTCGCTCGCAGTCCTAGGACAGCGAAGCGAACTCGTTCGGAGGGCCTTCTTTGTGCTGCTCCGAAACGCACAACAAAGGGGCCCCGGACAGAGGGGGCCGAGGGACCCGGACCCCTGGTCAACCGGAGGGCACAGACCGAAAGGTCACGTCTCTGCCTAAGACGGGAGCTCGTGTTCCCGAAGGAGACATACGCACTGCTCAACCCATTCGCTGCGCTAGGAGCGCTGCGGCCGGTTGCCTCCTCCGCCCGTCTCGTACGGGCGGGGCTGAGGGGAGCCGGAAACCCCTGGTTCCAACGGCGTGCGCCCCCGGAGCGGCTACTCCGGGGGCGCTGTTTGGGCCGTTCCTGTCTGAGAGGAGCACGACCCATGGAGCACATCGGCACTGTTCGCGCGGTTGTTACCGCCTTTGAGAGCGACCCCGAGCCGACGGCTGCGGAGCTGGACGCGATCGAGCTGGAGATGCCTGTCATCGCGGCGGAAGTCGAGCTGCTGGACGCGCAGATCACGACGCTTGACCGTCCGGCGTCCGAGCTGGACGAGCGGCGGATCCGGCGGGCCCGCCGCAAGGTCCTGGCGGCCCGCCGGGACCTCGCCAACCGCAACAAGACGAGCGCTGCGGAGGTCGGGGCATGACACCGATCACGCACACCGAACGGGCGCTGTTGCTGCTGGCGCGGCTGCGGGTCGGTCTGGCGATCGCGGGTGTGGCCTGGCTGTTGGGCTACACCCCCTCGATCGGCGGCCGGATCACGGTCGGCGTACTGGTCGTTGGCGTTCTCCTGCTGGACGCGGCGGCCGCCACCGTCCGCGAGCCGGTCACGGTCACCATCGGGCGTCGCCAGCACGGGGGTGCCCGATGAACCGCAAGGGCAAGATCCTCCTCGTTTCGGCGCTGGTCGCGGTGGTCGGCATGGCGTTCCGGGTTTCCTGGAACGCGCTGCACGACGTGGCCAAGGCGGTGGGTGCCGACGCTGACGCGGCGACCCTCTATCCGTTCGTGGTCGACGGCCTGATGGCCCTCGCTTTGGTCGCCACGCTCGTGCTGACCGACAAGAAGGCCAAGGATGGCGCGCTGCGGGTGCTGGCCGGATACACGGTCGCCTCTCTGGTCCTGAACTACGTGCACGGCCTGGTACCGGAGCTGCACGGCCGGTCGGTCGACTGGAGTCGACTGGCCGACTGGGACCCGGCGAACTACGCGCTGGTACTGCTGGCGACGTCGCTGCCGGTCGGGTCGATCTACTTCGGCTCGGACCTGGTGGCGAAGGTGCTGCACCACCAACCCGACACCACCACAGATACTAAGAAATCGACTCAGATCGATGGAAATCGGTCTACCCCTGACCTGGGGGAGTCGACCTCCGAGCCCCCGGCTGCGGTGGCCGAACTCCCTGCCCTTGGGGCAGCCGACTTGGTCACCCCGACCGCTCGTGAGCGCGTCCTGAAGGGTCTTGGGCTGCCGACCGAGCCGATTCCCGCAGCTGCGCACACACCGCGTCGGCCGACTGGTCGGGTACCGCAAGCGGCCCGCACGCCTCGACCGACCCGCACCCCGGACCAACTACTCAGCGAGGCCCGGTCGGTCACGGCCGACTGGACCGACGGGCAGTTGACGGCGGAGGGCATCCGCAAAGCGGTGCGTACGTCGGCGGACAAGGCACGTGGGCTGCGCGACACCCTGCGCAGCGAGCGCGAAGGCGCTCCTCCCACTCGTGGTAGGGCGGCATGACCCCGCTGCGCACGTTCAGCTACGGGGGCGGCTGGCAGTCCAACGCCGCGATGGTCCTGGCCGCACAGGGGCGGCTCGACTTCCGCACGTTCCTGTTCGCCAACGTCGGCTCGGACAGTGAGAATCCTGGAACCCTGCGCTATGTCGAGCGGTACGCGGCGCCCTACGCCGCCGCTCACGGACTCGATCTGATCGAGCTACAGCGCGAGCGTAAAGGCGAGCCGGAGACAATCCGGCAGCGCATCATTACCAGCCAGGGCCGCCGTCAGACCATCCCGGTGTACCTGAGCAACGGAAAGCCCGGCTCTAGGGTCTGCACCCGGGAGTTCAAGATCGAGGTGTGCGGGGCCTGGCTCAAGGCGCACGGTGCCAGCCGCGACAACCGCGCAACGGTCGCTGTGGGCATCAGCGTGGACGAGATGAGCCGCGCCAACCCCACCAAGGCCATGCCGTATGAGCAGCTGGTCTACCCGCTGCTCGAGCTCGGCATACGGCGGGCTGACTGCCCGCGCATCATCCGCTCCGCCGGCCTGCCCGTGCCGCCCAAGAGTTCGTGCGACTTCTGCCCCGTGCGGAAGATCCCCGAATGGCAGGCCATGTACGAGCAAGACCCCGAGCGCTTCGCCCGGGCCTGCGAGGTCGAGGACACCATCAACGCTCACCTCGCGGCCCAGGGAAAGCCCCCGGTCTACCTCACACGCGCAGGTCGCCCGTTGCGAGAGCTGTTCAAGTACGGCACCCAACTGCCCCTGTTCGACAACGACGACGAGGGCTGCGAAAGCGCCTCCTGCTGGACCTGCCCACCGTCTACAGCGCGCCGCCTGACCATCCCAACGCATTGAGGAGATCCAGCGTGACCACCGCCACCGCGACCACGGCCTTTCACTACGTCATGACCGTCCAGACGGCCGAGGGGACGCAGGGCACGTTCAGCGCCACCGTCGTCCTCGACACCAGCCGCCCGGGTGCCACCCGCCACGACGTCTACCAGCAGGTGCGTGCCTACGCGGCTCAGCAGATGGGGGTGGACCGGGTGACGGTCCTGCTCTTCACCATCGCGCCGAACCAGCTCTGACCTCGCACAACAACCCCACCGCTTCGGGGCCCGGACGCCTGCCGGCCAAAGCGCCGTCCGGGCCCCTTCTCTACTCCCAGAACAGGAGCAGTCCCATCGTGACCGAGCACGCTGCACGCTCCAACTCCACCCCCAACGTGGTGGACCTGGACGACTACCGCACCACCGGGCCCCGGATCATCGAGGGCACGGTCCTGGACAAGACCGACCCCTACCCCGACTTCACCTCGTTCGCCGACTTCGACGACGACCCGGCGGCCGACGCGCCCCTGATCCCCGCCTGGATCCGCACCAAGGCAGGCCGTCGCGCCCGCCTGCGCTACGTCCGCCGTCTGTCCGTGCGGGCCGCGCGTCGCAACGCGCGGCGGCAGCTCACCACGCATGGCACCCTGCCCCGGGCGTTCCGGGGGGTGCGGCGTACGCATGAGTGGGTGCGCGGTACGGAAGGCATCCGTGTCACGACAGCGGCCGACCGCGCGCACCACAAGGCCAAGCTCGCGCGCACGGCGGAGCGCCGGGCCCGGTGGACGCTGATGGATCGCGACATCGCCGCGAAGAAGGCCGACAAGGCCAAGGACGAGGCGGACCTTGCGGCGCTGGAGCACGCGAAGCTGAAGAAGGCCTCCCGCCGCGCGACAATGCTGCGCGCTGCTGCCGCCTACGGGCCCATCGCCGCCCTGGAGACCGGCGGCTACGTGCTTGAGCAGGGGCTCGGCATGGCGGTGGCCACCCTGCTCACCGTGTCCGTGGCCGCGTGGCGCGGTCGGCGGTTGAATGAGGATGAGGCGGCGTTCTACGACGACCCGGAGCGCTCGATCCTGGACCCGGGTATGACGCCGCGGGCGTTCGGCCGGATGCTGCGCGACGCTCTCGAAGAGGACCTGGGGGTGAACGTCACCGACCTGCACGTCATCGCCCACGCGTGGGGTTTCGAGGCGAAGGTGCAGCTCAACAAGGCCAAGCCCGCTGATGTCACGGCCAAGCTCGATGACCTCGAAGCCGCCCTGATTGCCCGACCGGGCTCGCTGCTGTTGCAGCAGTCCGCGAAGGCACGCCCGCTGTTCACGCTGCGGGCTCTGGGTGAGAACCCGTGGGAGGGGCAGCAGCCCATCCCCTACCGCGCACCCAAGTCGGTGTCCTGCCACGACAAGGCCGACCTGGGAGTGGAGCTGTCACAGCGCCCGCTGCTGATGAACTTCCTGCGCACCAACGCCGTGTTCGTGGGCGGCCCCGGATCGGGCAAGTCCAACGCCCTGCTCTCCGTTGCGGAGTACCTGACCGCGTGCCGGGACGCGGTGGTGTGGGACATCGACCTCGGCTCCGCCGGGGCCGGACTCGACCCCATCAGCGACGGCATCGCACGGCGGGCGACGAACAAGGCTGCTGCCAAGCAGATACTTGAGGACGCGCTCGCGATCTCCATCACCCGCCCCAAGCTGTTCAAGTCCCTGGGCATGGGCCGGAACTGGGAGCCCACGGAGTCGCATCCGGCGATCTATCTCATCATCGACGAGTACCCGGCTCTGGTCGCGGCGGGTCTGTGGCCGCTGGTCGCGGAGATCATCAGGACCGGGCGTAAGAGCGCGGTGAACCTGGTTATGGCTGCGCAGGGCGCGACCAAGTCGTTCCTCGGTTCGGCTGACCCGGGCGCGGTGCAGAACCGGGTGGCGCTGCCGTGCCGTCCGCAGGACGTGACGCAGCTCTTCGACGGCGGCGCGATCGGCGAGGGATGGGCGGCGCACAAGCTGCGACCGGCGGAGGGCAAGACCCTCAACGACGTGTCCGTGGCCTACGTACGCGGCGGCGACCACATCGAGCCCGTGCCCAAGCGGTTCAACTACCTCGATGACGACAGCTTCGAGGCCAGGGGAGCCGAACGGAAGGCGGCCGGTCTGGTCGCGGTCGACAGCGACTCGCTGACCATCGCCGCCGTGGACCTGGACGCCGAACTGCCCGCAGGGGCCGACGCGTTCGAAAAGCGCATCCACGTGGTCGAGGACCTCGAGGACGCCGAGAGCGCCGTGGAGATCCCGCCACTGCTGGCTGGAGCGATCGAGGTGTTGCAGGACAGCGGAGAGACCGCGATGACCCCCGGCGACCTGCTCGCCGCGCTCAAGTCCCGCGACGCGGCCACGTTCGGAGACCTCAACCCGGTCACGCTGGGACGCACGCTGTCCCGTCTCGACGCGGGTGCCCGCAAGTGGGGTGAGGCCCGGGGCGTCTACCTCTCCGACCTCCTCACCGCCGCTGCCATCTACCGGCGCGAGAGCGCACAGAGCGCCTGAACTATCCGTCCGCGCATCCGTCCGGGCGGACACATCATCCGTCCGGCCCGGACGGATGCCAGGACGGATCGGAAACCGGTCCTGAGCTGCACGGATGATCGCGTGGACGGATCGGACGGATACACCGCCACACCCCCTCACAGCCCCGAACACCCCCTCTGCGGGCCCCTCGCCCATGCGTCGGCGCGAGGGGCCCGCCTCACAGAAGGAGGCACCGCCATGGCCCACCACGACCCGCCCGGGAGGTTAGCCCCGCACATACCCGCCGACGTCTACCGGCAGGCCGAACGCGAGGGACGGCCGATCATCATCGTCCACACCACCGCCCCGGCTCCCCGGCCCGCGCGCACCTACCTGGTCCCGCTCGGCATCGGACTGGCTGCCGCGATCGGGGTTGCGGGCACGGTCGCCGCGGTCCTCGCGCTCTTCGAGTTCGCCATCCACACCGCGACCCTCATCGGCGGAGCCGCAGGGCCCATCGGCATCGGCGGACTCACGTTCAAGCTCACCCGCCCCAAGCAATGACGCCCGGGGCGGCCCCCTCTCACGCCAATGACATGGGGCCGCCCCGGCATCCAGCAATCACAAGAGAACTGGAGACCTCCAGCATGACCCAACCCACCGACATCAGGCGAGCGGGCGGCCCGCGGCCGTTACTGCTCGATGTCTTCTCGTGCTCAGGCGGTGCCAGCATGGGCTACCACCGTGCCGGATTCCACGTGGACGGCATCGACCTCGCCCACCGGCCCAAATACCCCTTCCCCTACCACCAGGGCGACGCCCTCGACCGCCTCGCGCACCTCATCACCACGGGCGAGATCCATAGGTACACCCTCTTGCACGCCTCCCCGCCGTGCCAGGACAAGTGCGCGCTCACGGTTGGCACGAACAGCTCACGCGGTTGGGGCGGCACGCATGAGGACCTCGTGGCCCCCACCCGTGAGCTGCTCGACCGCACGGGTCTGCCGTACGTGATCGAGCAGCCCAACGGCCGCGCGAAGATCCGCAAAGACCTGACCCTGTGCGGCGAGATGTTCGGCTTCGGGGTGCTGCGGCACCGTAACTTCGAGTTGGGCGGCTGGACGGTCGCGCGGCCGGCCCATCCGAAGCATCGCGGGTACGTGCGCGGCTACCGGCACGGCGTCTACCGGGACGGCCCCTGCGTCGCCCCGTACGGATCGGGCGGGGGCAAGGCCACCGTGCCCGAAATGCAGCAAGCCATGGGCATCACCTGGACCGATGTTCGCGAGGAACTCACCGAAGCCATCCCGCCCGCCTACAGCGAGTGGATCGGCCGCGCCTTCCTGTCCTCCCGTACGCGGGAGGTGGCCGCGTGAGCGACCATCTGCGAACCGCCTTGGAGTTGGCAGCAACGGGCGTGCCGGTGCTGCCGCTGCGGGAAGGGAAGGTGCCGTTCGGGAACTGTCGTGCCTGCTCCGCCAGCAGGTGTGGCGGGCGTCCCCAGATGAAGAGCGCGGGAAAGTGCCGCTGTCCCGAGGTCTGCCACGGCTGGGCAGCCGCCACCGCCGACATTGCCGTGCTCACCTCGCCTGCATGGGCTGTGGCCTGGCGGGAGGCTCAGGCGGTCGCCTACCACCCGGCAGGGGCCCGGCTGACCGTCGTGGACCTGGACAACGCACAAGCCGTTACATGGGCGCGTAAGAGCCTGCCGCCCACCAGGACCGTGCCCACAACACGTGGGGAGCACTGGATCTACCTGGGCGTCACACGGTCGGCCAACTCGGTTCGGCCCGGCGTGGACATCAAGTCGCGCATGGCCTACGCCCGTTGGCTCGGGCCTGGGACCGGCACCATGGCGGAACTGCCGTCTGCCGTTCTGGCCCTGGTCGCAGGGGAAGAGACCACCCTCGCCCCGGGGCGGGTGGTCTCTTCGGTCCCCGAGCGCGCCAAGTGGGACGCGGCCGTGGCCACCGGATGTCGGCACACCGTGCGGTACGTGCGCACCGGCCTGGAGCGGGGTGTGGCCATGGTGCGAGCCCGCACCGAATCGGGCGCCGGATCGCAGGCGTTCGGGGTGGCCCAGTTCCTGGGCCGTCTGCACGCACAGTGCCCCGGACCCTGCGGCCTGGAGGCCATGGGGCGGCAGATCATCGTTGCGGCCGTCTCCGTCGGCGTACCCGAGGCCTACGCGGAACGCGCCGTCGCCAACGGACTCAACACCGGCGCGGGGAGGGCCGCATGACTCTCCCACGCGTCCCGCAGGACGCCACACCGGCCGTACCCCGGCCGGACGTGGGCGGCTCGAAAGTCGCCGCCCGAAGGGCGTCCGCATCTGCCTTTCGCACTGACCCGCCGGCCGACGACGGGCGTCGGCCCGTGGCGTGGCTGCGCATCGTTGCCGCGCCCTCCTATCAGGTCACCCCGTCCGCACGGTCCTGGTGCTCCTGCGGCCGGGACCTGAGCGCGATCGGCAGGGCCGCCGTACAGCGCCTGGTCCTGGACCACAACGACCACCGCGACACCTGCCCCCTGCTCAACCCCGACATCCTGGAAAGGAGGAACGCAGCATGAGCGCACAGGAGTTCAGCTCCGATCTGTGGGAGGGGTTCGACCACCTCGACCTCGAACAGATCACCGGCCCGGCCTGGGACGAGCCGATCCCCCTACGGGCCCGCCCACCTCTGCCCGCCTTCCCCGTCGATACCCTCCCCACCTGGCTGCGGGACATGGTGCACGGCGTCACGGAGGAGACCCAGACCCCTATCGACCTTGCCGGATGCCTGGCCCTCGCGGTCATCGCGACGGCTGCGGGCGGCAGGGTGAAGGTGTGCGTGCGCGGGCACTGGCGCGAGCCGGTCAACCTCTACACCGCCGTGGCCCTGGACCCCGGCAACCGCAAGAGCGCCGTCTTCGACCTGATGGTCCGCCCCCTGCTCGCTGCGGAAAAGGCCCTCATCGAGCTGTCCGGGCCGATGCGGGCCGAGGCCGAGACACTCGCCCACCTGGCCAAGGACGCAGCCGAGAAAGCCGCGCAGAAAGCCGCAGCCGCCGAAGCGGACAAGCGCGACGCGCTCACGGCCGAAGCCATTGAACTGGCCCAGGCCGCAAGCGAACTGAGTACTCCGGTCGTGCCGCAACTCGTCGCGGACGACGCGACCCCCGAGACGATCGGCACGCTGCTCGCCCAGCAGGGCGGGCGGATCTCCTGCCTGAGCGCGGAAGGAGAGCTGTTCGACATCATCGCCGGCCGCTACAGCGGCAAGCCCAACATGGGCATGTTCCTCAAGGGCCACGCCGGCGACATGCTCCGCGTCAACCGCCAGGGCCGCGAAGCCGAACACATCGACTCACCCGCCGTCACCATCGGCCTGGCCATCCAGCCGGAAGTTCTGGACGCGCTCTCCCGCATCGACGGGGCCGACGGACGTGGACTGCTGGCCCGCTTCCTGTATTCCAAGCCGCTCTCCCTGGTCGGCAGCCGCAACCTGTCCCCGGATCTGCTGGACGAGCAGGTGGCCGCCACCTACGCCAAGCACCTCGGCGGCCTCACGCTGGCGCTGGCCGACTGGACCGACCCCGCGCTGTTGCCGCTCACGCCCGAGGCGGATGCGGTCCTGCTCGCCTTCCAGAGGGTCACCGAAGCACGCCTGGGACCGGATGGGAGCTTCGCACCGATCGTGAAGTGGGCATCCAAGCGGGACGGAGCCGTGGCCCGCATCGCGGGACTGCTGCACCTGGCCGCCCATCCTGAGGACGGATGGCACCAGCCCATCGAAGCGGCCACCATGGCCGCCGCGACCGAGTTGGGCGTCTACTTCACCGCGCATGCCCTGGACGTGTTCGACACCATGAGCGCCGATCCCGCCCACGACGCCGCCCTGACCGTCCTCACCCACCTCCAGACCGCCACTCCGTCCCGGTTCACCAAGCGGGAACTGTTCCGAGGGCTGCGGAGGGCGGACTTCCCCGCCATCGGTGACCTCGATCCCGCCCTGACCCTGCTCGAAGCCCACGGCTGGGTGCGCCAGCAGCCCCCGCCCCCGCGCACCGGACGCGGCGGCCGGCCGCCCTCGCCCCGCTACGAAACCCACCCCCGCATCGGCCGGGGCCTCTGACACAACCCCCACACCGCTGACAGAACTGACAGAACTCTCCGACTGTGGCGCTGACCTGCACAAATAAGCGTGACCGCGGTTTTGACAGAACCTAGTTAAAACTCGACAGAACCCCCTGCCCGTCGGCCGAGGGGCCTGTGACAGAACCCCCGCCCAGGAGGTTCTGTCAGGTTTTAATTCAGTTCTGTCAAAGATCCAGAACCCCGCGAAACCACAGGTCAGCGGCACAGCGGCGAGGTTCTGTCAGTTCTGTCAGCGATTCCCCGGCTCCCGCACCACCAGCGGCCCCGAAGGAGAACCGCATGGCGGCAACATCACCCACCACCACGCTCAGGTCCGGCCTACCTGACTGCTACCTCACACCCGAAGACCTCGTGGTCATCTTCAAGCTGGAGAGCGTCGAGACCCTCTACACCTGGCGCAAGAAGCGCGTCGGCCCGCCCGGATTCCGCGTCGGCAGGCACATCCGCTACGACCCCGCCGACGTGCGCGCCTACGTCACCCAACGCAAGACGGCCGAGGACGCATAAGCCAGACCAACCACAGCAGGGGCACGACCCACACGGGTCGTGCCCCTGACCCGTTCCCACCCCAAGGAGCCCACGTGGCCGGCCACATCCAAGACCGCTGGTACAAGACCGAAACCGACGCCAACGGCAAGACCACCCGCGTCAAGACCGACCGTCACGGCACCGGCATGCGCTACCGCGCCCGCTACGTCGGCCCCGACGGCACCGAGAAGAGCAAGTCATTCCCCGACCGACAGAAACGCCTTGCTGAGCTGTGGCTCGCACAGATCGAAGCCGACATGGCGCGCGGTCAGTACATCGACCCGAAGGCGAGCCGCATCACGTTCCAGCAGTACGCCGAGAAGTGGCTCAGTGCACAGACATCGGACATCGGAACACGCCACGCTGTGGAGATGCGGCTCCGGTTGCACGCCTTCCCGTACATCGGGACGCGCCCACTTGGGTCCTTCCAGCCCGGACACGTTCGGAGCTGGGTCCGTCAGCTTGAAGACACGGTGCCGGCCGCCTCGTACCGGCGCGCCATCTTCGGGAATGTCTCCGCTGTGCTCACTGCGGCCGTAGACGACGGACTCCTGCCGAAGAATCCGTGCCGAGCCGAGTCCGTTAAGGCCCCCAAGCCCTCGCCAACCCGGGTGAAGCCATGGCCTGCTGAGTGGGTGTTCGGGGTGCGCGCAGGTCTCCCCAGCCGGTACCGGGCCACGGCCGATCTCGGAGGCGGCTGCGGACTGCGGCAAGGGGAGATCTTCGGACTTCCCACCGACGAAGTCGACTTCCTCGGTGGCTGGCTGCACGTGGCCTATCAGGTGAAGCTCGTAAGGGGGCGGCCGGTCTTCGCACCCCCCAAGGGTGGAAAGGAGCGGGACGTCCCGCTCTCCGGGGCGGTAGGCGAAGCTCTGGTGACCCACATGACGACGTATCCGCCTGTGGAGATCACCCTCCCGTGGCGCGAGCCCGACGGACCGCCCGTGACCAAGACGCTGTTCTTCACGAACAGCGAGGGGCAAGCCATTCGGCGGAACGCCTTCAACCTCCGAGCCTGGAAACCCGCTCTGGCAACCGCTGGAGTCATCCCCACCCCGGCGGCAGGCGAGAAGTACGAGAAGGCCCCAGAGCACGGCATGCACGCACTGAGGCACTTCTACGCGTCCGTTCTGCTGGACGCCGGGGAGAACATCAAGGCTCTGAGCCAGTACCTCGGACACAGCGACCCGGGGTTCACCCTGAGGACGTATACGCACCTGATGCCCAGCAGCGAGGGACGCACCCGGAAGGCCGTGGACAGCGTCTATCGGCCCGGGACTCCTATCTCTCTCTGACCCAAGGGCAAAGTAGCGGTGTCCCCACCCACTGGTCCGCTCGACATGTGCGCGTCGCGCCCCTGCCACACGCTGTAGGCATGACCAACGATGCTCAACAGGGGTTCCACCCCGCCCCCGTCGTCGTCCTTGGCGTCGTGCCGGGCGACCCGCCGTACCGGGTGGTGCAGATCAACGGGGAGGTGGCCGGGCCTGCCTACGACATGCTGGATGTGATCAGGCTGACGCACCAGGCGGGGCTGACCCATCTCGACCTCGACGATCCCGCGGTCGTGAGATGGGTCGGCGGAGGCAAGTACAAGTGGGTCCCCTGAGCGGGTGGGTTTCTGGCGTATCTGGGTCTGCCCCCGATAGCGCCCGCTTTCGCAACACGGACCCGGACCCTCGGACAGGGGACAAGTAACCGGCGAGTCGGTCCGTCGGAGTCCACCGTTATGGGATGCCGGGCCACTGACCAGTGGGGACAGCGCTACTTTGCCCCTGGGGGTCAGAGATAGGAGACCCGAGCCCTGAGACCCATGGGTTGACGCGAACCGAAAGGTGTTCAGCGGGAACCTGTGGGTCGGATCCGTCGGTTCCCAAGCCCGTGCCCATGGGTTCGGTGTGAACCGTCCGGACGCCGTATGAGTTTCGTCATCCCTCCCGCAGGCCCTGGCCACGACCTTGCGCCCTCTCGCCTTCCGGCATGGCTCACCCTCCGGCACCAACGGAAGGGTGATGATCAGGGAGTGGCGAGGATCGGAGGGCGCGGGTACCGGCGCTGGCGGGTGTGGCTCGGCGGGGTGGGCGGGCTGCTGGTGGCGGCGAGCATGCTGTTCGCGGGGGTGCAGTTGACCCGCGAAGATCTGGACGCGGTCGGCACCTCGACCCTGCTCGGGCTGCCACTCGGGGTGGCGGCCCTGGTGGTCGCGGTGGTGGTGGGGCTGCGGCGGCCTCCTCAAGGTGACCTGGCGCAGCTGGCGTGCGGCTGGGCATCGAGCTTGGCCGAGCAGGTGAAGGAGGACGGGCAGCGGCAGTGGCGGCAGTTGATCGGGAACGACACCCAGAGGATCAATCTCACCTTCACCCTCCGCCCTGACCCGGGACGGGTCGCGGTGGCTCCTGCTGGCGCGGGGCGCTTGTTCGAGGGGACCCCGACCATTCCAGAGGTGGCCGCGTACTACCGGCAGACGCGCCCGCGCCGCCTGGTGGTCACTGGCGAGCCGGGGGCGGGCAAAACCGTGCTCGCCCTGGAGCTCATGCTGGCCCTCCTCGAGGAGCGGGAGGAGGGGGATCCGGTTCCTGTGCGCCTGTCGCTGGCCGAGTGGGACACCACCATCGCCCTGCCCGAGCGGCTGGCCCGCCACCTGGTGGACGTCTACGACTGGCGGGCCGAGATGGCCGATGAACTCGTCCGCCAGCGCCGCGTGCTGCCGGTGCTGGACGGCCTGGACGAGATGGACCCCACTGCGCCCGATGGCACCCCGTCTCCCGACGCATCGCGTGCCCGGGCCGCCGTGGATGCGCTCAACGCGTACCAAGACGGCCGCGCGGCGGGCCCGGTGATCCTGACCTGCCGCACTCGCCACTACGAAGCCCTGGGCAGCCGGGTGCGGCTGCTCGACGCCGCGCACATCGACATCGACGACGTCACGGCCCTTACCGCCCGCACCTACCTACTGCAGCGCGCCAGCGATCCCGCGCGCTGGCAGCCGGTGCTGGATGTCCTGGAGGGGGAACCGAACGGCACGCTCGCCACAACATTGTCCACGCCGTGGCGGCTGAGCCTGGCCGCCACTGTTTACGCCCAGGACTGCGACCCCTCTGACTTGCTCCGCCACACCAACCCAGCCGATCTCGACGCACGCCTGCTGGCCCGCTTCATCCCTGCCGCCACCGCCCTCCATCCGCACCCCCGCCACTCCTACGCCGCGCTCGAGGTGCACCGCTGGCTCGCTCAGCTCGCCGCGCACCTGAACACCCCGTCCCCCAGCCAGGACGCACCAGCAGGGGCAGGCCCCGGTCCTCGCACCGACCTGGTCTTGCACCAGTTGTGGCCAGTGGCCGGCCCCCGCAGGGTACGCACCATTGACGCCGTGCTGACCACGCTCACGGTCCTGCTGCCGCTTCTCTTCGTACTGGCCAGTGCCCGGCAGGTCAGTTCTGTCCTCATCGTCGCAGTGCTGGCCGTTCTAGCCGGCCGCTCGGCGGCACGGGCTCGGGTGGGTCCGCCGGCGCACGCGGACTGGGGACGCTTGCACACCCGAGCGGGGCGCCGCGACCTGGCGGTCAGGCTCGGGATCTGCCTCGCGGCGGGGCTCGCGGCGGGGCTCGCGGGCGGGCTCGGGATCATGCTTTTCGGGGGCTGGTTCGAGTTCCCGATCTGGCTCGCGATCTGGCTCGCGGCGGGGCTCGTGGTCGGGCTCGGGGCCGGGCTTACCAAAGCCGTCACGCGCGAGCCATCAACAAGTGCAAGGCCCCGTGACATCATCCGTGGTGATCTTCTACAGGGACTGGTAGTCGGGCTCGCGGCCGGGCTCCCGGTCGGACTCGTGGCTTGGTTCGTGTTCGGACATCCCATGTTCGGGGTCCTAGAGGGCGGGCTGATCGCGTGGGAACTCGCGTTCGTGCTCGCGTTCGGGCTCCTGGCAGGCACCACATCGGGACGCCGGTACCTGGTCTTCGTGCTGTGCTCCAGGGGAAAGCTGCCACAACGGCTCGGAGTCTTCCTGGATTGGGCCTGCGCCGCTGGGCTGCTGCGCCTCGCAGGTGCCGCCTACCAGTTCCGGCACCGTGAACTGCAGGAATGGCTGGCGCGTCATCCCGATCCCCCAGCGGTATAGCCCGACCGCACGGGCGGGAAACCGACCTCCACGGCCGCCAGTGCCGACCCGATCCTCCTCACCTTCAGCCCGACTGCGGATCAGTCGGACAGAGTGAGAACGCTTCAAGAATCCCGAAGTTCCGTCAGCTGGAGGTCATGTACCTGGAAGAGGAAGGACTCCCTGGCCACAGGGGCAGACTCTCAGCGGGGCTCAGGAGAACTCACGTGATGTCGCACAATCGGACGACCACCGAGGCGAACGACGGCCCCGACACGGCCCGGCGGCATGACCGAGCCCCCTACCGGTGGGAAATCCACTGGTAGGGGGCTTTTTCATGGTCGGATGCCGTCAGATCATGCCGGACTGTCGCCGCCGTCGCGCGACGCCCCCGCAAGTTCGGCCATGCGCCGGTGCTCCGCGGCCTTCTCCTCGTAGATCGCGGCCATCCGCAGGTGGTACTCGGGTTTGTCCTGCTCGTAGATGTCGGGGATGCCGTCCTGGTCGTCGTCGCGCTCCTCCTCCTCGGTGAGCGCGCGGTACTTGCGGTCACGCAGCTTGAGCAGGATTCCGGCAAGTACGGCGGCGATCAGCGAGCCCATCAGGACCGCGGCCTTGACCTCGTCGGTCAGCACCGGGTCGCCGGAGAAGGCCAGTTCGCCGATGAGCAGTGAGACGGTGAAGCCGATGCCGGCGAGCGAGGCGACGGCGAAGACGTCCGGCCAGGCCAGATCGTCATTGAGCTCGGCGCGGGTGAAGCGCGCCGCGAGCCAGGTGCCGCCGAAGACCCCGACGGTCTTGCCGACCACCAGACCGAGGACGACACCGAGGGTCTCGGGCTTGGAGAAGACGTCGGTGAGAGAGTTGCCGGAGACCGAGACACCCGCGGAGAAGAGCGCGAACAGCGGTACGGCGAGTCCCGCCGACAGCGGCCGTACAAGGTGCTCGATGTGCTCCCCCGGGGACTGCTCCTCGCCCTTGCGCTTGGTGCAGCGCAGCATCAGGCCCATCGCGACACCGGCGATGGTGGCGTGCACGCCGCTGTTGTACATCAGCCCCCAGATGACCAGGGCGAGCGGCACGTACACGTACCAGCCGCGGACGCTCTTGCGCAGCAGCAGCCAGAAGACGCCGAGGCCGATCACGGCCCCGCCCAGCGCCGCGAAGTTCAGGTCGCTGGTGAAGAAGACCGCGATGATCAGGATCGCGAACAGGTCGTCGACGACGGCGAGGGTCAGCAGGAACGCCCGCAGCGCGGACGGCAGCGAGGTGCCGATGACGGCGAGGACGGCGAGGGCGAAGGCGATGTCGGTGGCGGTCGGGACGGCCCAGCCGGCGGCGGATCCGCCGCCGGTGGTGGCGACCAGGACGTAGACGAGCGCGGGCACCGCCATGCCGCAGATCGCTGCGATCACGGGGAGGGCGGCGGCCTTGGGGTCGCGCAATTCGCCGGCCACCAGCTCACGCTTGAGCTCGATGCCGGCGACGAAGAAGAAGACGGCGAGCAGGCCGTCGGCGGCCCAGTGCTGGATCGAGAGGTCCAGGCCGAGGGCGGAGGGGCCTATGTGGAAGTCGCGTACGGATTCGTAGCTGTCGCCCAGCGGGGTGTTCGCCCAGATCAGAGCGGCGATCGCGGCGGCGAGGAGGAGTACGCCGCCGACTGTCTCGGCACGCAACGCGTCCGCCACGAACGTCCGCTCGGGTAGGGACAGACGCCCGAGAAACTTACGGTCGGTGGGGGGCGGCGCGGCCACGTCGGGGGACCTCCGGTCGGGTAGGCAGGACAGAGCACATGCCGACCAGACTTCCCGGCGCACCTAGGTTCTCTTGTCGCGTCGTTGACGCATTCATTAGCTTACCCAAGCGTGCAAGGGCGTATCCGGTGAGTGTCACTTTAGGTTCATAAAGGGCACCCGGCGCGTCTTCGCCGGGTGCCCTTCAGCGCTGTTCTCGGTGGCTCTTCCCTGGTCAGTCCTCGCTGGCGGCGGTGGGCAGCCTCGACTGAATCAGGTCCATCACGGACGAGTCGGTGAGCGTGGTGACATCACCCAGCTGGCGGTTCTCCGCCACATCGCGCAGCAGTCGGCGCATGATCTTTCCGGAGCGGGTCTTGGGCAGCTCCGCCACCGGCAGGATCCGCTTCGGCTTCGCGATCGGGCCGAGCGTCGCGCCGACGTGATTACGCAGGTCGTTCACGAGGTTCTCGTCCTCGCTGGCCGTGCCGCGCAGGATCACGAAGGCCACGATCGCCTGGCCGGTCGTCTCGTCCGTCGCGCCCACGACCGCTGCCTCGGCGACCTTCGGGTGCGAGACCAGCGCCGACTCCACCTCGGTCGTCGAGATGTTGTGGCCGGAGACCAGCATCACGTCGTCGACCCGGCCGAGCAGCCAGATGTCGCCGTCGTCGTCCTTCTTGGCGCCGTCGCCCGCGAAGTACTTGCCCTCGAAGCGTGACCAGTACGTGTCGAGGAAGCGCTGGTCGTCGCCCCAGATGGTGCGCAGCATCGACGGCCACGGCTCGGTGAGGACGAGATAGCCGCCGCCCCCGTTCGGAACCTCGTTCGCCTCGTCGTCGACGACGGTCGCCGAGATGCCGGGCAGCGCGCGCTGCGCCGAACCGGGCTTGGTCTCGGTGACGCCCGGCAGCGGCGAGATCATCATCGCGCCGGTCTCGGTCTGCCACCAGGTGTCCACGATCGGCGTCTTGCCTGCGCCGATGTGCTCCCGGTACCAGATCCAGGCCTCCGGGTTGATCGGTTCACCGACCGACCCCAGGACGCGCAGGCTGCTCAGATCGAACTTGGCGGGGATGTCGTCTCCCCACTTCATGAAGGTGCGGATCGCGGTCGGCGCCGTGTAGAGGATCGTGATGCCGTACTTCTGCACGATCTCCCAGAAGCGGCCCTGGTGCGGGGTGTCGGGCGTGCCTTCGTACATGACCTGCGTCGCGCCGTTGGCAAGCGGCCCGTACACGATGTACGAGTGGCCGGTCACCCAGCCGATGTCGGCGGTGCACCAGTAGACGTCGGACTCCGGCTTGAGGTCGAAGACGGCGTGGTGGGTGTAGGCCACCTGGGTGAGATAGCCGCCGGAGGTGTGCAGGATGCCCTTCGGCTTACCCGTGGTGCCGGAGGTGTAGAGGATGAAGAGCGGGTGCTCCGCCCCGAAGGGCTCCGGGGTGTGCTCGGCGGACTGGCGGGTGACGATGTCGTGCCACCACACATCGCGGTCCTCGGTCCACGCCACGTCCTGGCCGGTGCGGCGTACGACCAGCACATGCCGGATGCGGTCGACGCGGTCGATGGCGTCGTCCACGGCGGGCTTGAGCGCGGCGGGTTTGCCGCGGCGGTAGCCGCCGTCGGCGGTGATGACAACCTTGGCGTCGGCGTCCTCGATACGGGTGGCGAGCGCGTCGGCGGAGAAGCCGCCGAAGACGACCGAGTGAGCGGCGCCGATACGGGCGCAGGCCAGCATCGCCACGACGGCCTCGGGGATCATCGGGAGGTAGACAGCGACCCGGTCGCCCTTCACAACTCCCAGCTCACTCAGGGCGTTGGCCGCCCGGGAGACCTCGTCCTTGAGCTCGGCGTAGGTGATGGTGCGGCTGTCGCCCGGCTCGCCCTCGAAGTGGATGGCGACGCGGTCGCCGTTGCCCGCTTCGACATGGCGGTCCACGCAGTTGTACGCGACGTTCAGCTTGCCGTCCGCGAACCACTTCGCGAAGGGCGGGTTGGTCCAGTCGAGGGTCTCGGTCGGTTCGGTGGCCCAGGTGAGCCGCCTCGCCTGCTCGGCCCAGAAGCCAAGCCTGTCTACCTCGGCCTGCTCGTACGCCTCCGCCGTCACGTTGGCGTTCGCGGCCAGCTCGGCCGGCGGCGCGAACCGCCGCTCTTCCTTGAGCAGGTTGGCCAGGCTTTCGTTGCTCACGACATCTCCCTTTCCCAGGGCGTCCTATGTGCCTATGTGTCCCAGGCCATAGCTCATCAGCCAGATGGCCGGGTGACAAGAGCCTTCCGGAAATTGGTTTAGACCTGTGGGTGAATTCAGGGGTGAAGCTATGAGTGGCCCCTCCTCCCCGGGCGGTGGGAAAGAGGGGCCATACGTTCTCACGGACAGGACCGGTGAGCGGTTCAGGCTCGCGACTTCTCCAGCGCCGAAGGTGCGGGAGCGACCCGGTCGAAGACCTCGTCGATCTCGTGCTCGTCGCTGCTCGCGAGCAGATACGCCTGGGCCTCGCCGACATGGAAGTACATGCCGTGCAGCGCCAGCGTGCCCTCGGCGAGCCGCCTCGCCACCGCCTCATGGGCGCGCAGATGCTCCAGCTGCTGCACCACATTGGTCAGGCACAGCTGCTCCACCGCGTCGCTGGGCATCCGGCCGGAGATCCTGGCCCAGGAACGGTGCCGGCTCCGCATCCGCTCCAGGCTCGGCATTCCGTGCCGCAGCCACCGCCACAGCGGAGTCTGGGCGCCTCCGGGCGGAGTGCTCAGCAGGGCTTGCATCGCGCCGCAGCCGGAGTGTCCACAGATGGTGATCGAGTCCACCTCCAGCACATCGACGGCGTACTCGATCGCGGCCGCCACCGAGTCGTCGCTGCTCTCCGCGCCGAGCGGCGGCACGAGATTTCCTACGTTCCGCACGGTGAACAGATCGCCCGGACCGCTGGCCGTGATCATGCTGGTGACCAGGCGGGAGTCGGCGCAGGTGAGGAAGAGCTGGGAGGGCCGCTGTCCTTCCCGCGCCAGCCGGGCCAGCTCCTCGCGCACCAGCGGGGCCGTATTGCGCTGGAAGGTGCTGAGCCCGCTGGCCAGTTGATGCGTGGAGGCGTTCCGGGGGCTCGCGTCGCAGTGGTGGTTGCGCCAGGGCGTCCAGGGGCGGCAGGAGCAGTGTGTCTCCGTGGCGGGCTCGCTTATCCGGCCCCCGGACCGGCCGGTGAACTCCACCGTCCCGCCCTGCGCGACATGCGAGGTCTGCCAGTCGTGCAGCGCCTCGTACGCGGCGTGGTCCATGAAGGAACCGTCCAACTCCACGACACAGTCGGTTCCATGGGGCACCTGCCCCAGCGTCCGGCTCAGCCGCGGCACGGCAAGGAAGGTCAACTGGCCGCGCACCCGCACCCGGTGGATCCCCTCCTGCTCGTCCGCGGTGATCCGCGTCCTGGTCAGCCGGTGCAGCGCGACCGCGACCGCCACCGCGACCCCGATCACCACGCCTTCGAGCACGCCGGTGACGACGACGGCGGCCAGCGTCACCGCATACACCAGCATCTCCCGGTTCCGCTTCACGCTGCGCAGATGCGTGATGCTGACCATCTGGATGCCCACGACCATCACCAGCGCGGCCAGGGCGGCCAGCGGGATCAGATCGAGCACGGGTACCAGCAGCAGCGCGGCGACCGCGATCCACAGCCCGTGCATCATCGTGGCGTTACGGCTCACCCCGCCCGCGGACACATTGGCGGCGCTGCGGACGGCGACCCCGGTAATGGGCAGCCCGCCGAGCGCGCCGGAGACGACATTCGCCGCCCCCTGCCCGGCCAGCTCCCGGTCGAGCCGGGCGCGCGGAATGTGAACGTCCGGCTCCTTGCGGGCAGCCGCCAGCTTGTCGACGGCGACTGCCGACAGGAGTGACTCCACGCTGCCGACCAGGGTGATGGTGAGGACGGCGGCGAGGACGCCGAGCATCGGCCCTTCCGGCAGCTGGGGCAGGGCGTGGTTGCTCCAGGACGGCAGGTCGACGCGCGGCAGGCTCAGCCCGGCGACCGCGGCGAAGGTGGTCGCACCCGCCACCGCGGCGAGGGCGGCCGGGATCTTCCGTACGAGCTGACCCGCGCGCCCGGGAATCCGTGGCCACAGCAGCAGTACGGCAATGGTCAGGACGCTGGCCGAGAGCGCGGCCGGGTGGAGCTCGGCCAACTGGGCGGGCAGAGCACGGACGTTGTCGACGGCGGAGCTCTGCGGGGTGCCGCCGAGCACGATATGGAGTTGTGCGAGGGCGATCGTGACGCCGATGCCGGCCAGCATGCCGTGCACGATCGCCGGGCTGACGGCGAGAGCCGAGCGGGCGACCCGCAGGGCGGCCAGCCCGAGCTGGGCGAGTCCGGCGAGGACGGTGATGGCGCAGGTGGTGCGCCAGCCGTACTGCTGGATCAGATCGGCGGTGACGACGGTGAGCCCGGCCGCGGGACCGCTGACCTGCAGCGGTGACCCGCCGAGCCGCCCGGCGACGATGCCGCCGACGGCGGCGGCCACCAGCCCGGCCTGGAGTGGTGCGCCGGTGGCCAGTGCGATGCCGAGGGAGAGCGGCAGCGCGATCAGGAAGACGGAGATCGAGGCGGACAGGTCGGCGCCCGCGATGCGGAAGCGGCGGCGGCCGCCGCCGGGCGATGGCGGGCTGTGCGGGCGCTGGAAGCGCGAGGGGAGAAATGTGCGGGACGGGCGGCCCTCGCGTGACGTGCCGGCGGTGCCGTCCTTCTGCGGCGTGCCGGGCTTGCGGTTCTTTTGGGGCTTGCCGTTCTTTCGGGACTTGCCGTTCTTCCGGGACTTTCGGGATTTGCGGGACTTGCGAGATGGGTCGTCGGTGCGAGTGGGGACGCAGGCAGACATGGTTCCCGTCTCCTCCGGGGCAGCGCGGTCGCGGAATGTGGGGGACGCGGCCGTGGGTCACGGCGTGCAGCGGCGGGATTCTCAACTCTCGGTAAATGGATAGTAATGCAGAGTAAAGGCCGAGGCGGGATTACCGGGGCAAATGGGGCACTCTTTCACCCGTACTGGTGATTAGTGATTTGAATGCGGCTCGTCGCACCTCCCCCCTCACCACCTCGATGCGAGCTTGTCGGCGCCGTAGGTAATGCGTCGTACAGGCATATATGCATAGAAAGAGGGTGGGCTGATGAAGGCCGCCACGAGGAGGTTCGCCGTCGGCGCAGTCGCCACGGCCCTGATCGCAGGACTCGCCGGCTGCTCCGGATCGGACGACTATCGCGCGGCAACGAAGGGCGCCCCCGGACCGAAGGGCGCCGCGGCTCCCGTGAGCGCGGTACGTCTCATCGGCGACGGATCCACCGCGTTCACCGGAGTCCAGCCGGGGCTGCTCAAGCCGGTGCGCCTGAAGCCCGGTCAGCAGCCCCCGCAGTTCGTGGTCTTCTCCTGGGACGGGGCCGGCGAGGACAGCCAGAGGCTCTTCTCCCACTTCCGCAACGTCGCCAAGAGGTACGACGCGACGATGACCTACTTCCTCAGCGGGGTCTATCTGCTCCCAGAGGAGAAGGCGAGCCTCTACGACCCGCCCCAGCACTCTCCCGGGCGCTCCGACATCGGCTTCAATGACAGCCAGGGCATCAAGGACACCGTGCGTGAGCTGCGCGGCGCCTGGCAGGAGGGCAGCGAGGTGGGCACCCACTTCAACGGCCACTTCTGCGGCGAGGACGGCGGGGTCGGCAACTGGTCCGTCCCCGAGTGGAAGAGCGAGATCAGCCAGGCCAAGTCCTTTGTGAAGAACTGGAAGACGAACGCGGACCTGCAGACCGAACAGCCGCTGCCCTTCGACTACGAGAAGGAACTCATCGGCGCCCGCACCCCCTGCCTGGAGGGCCGCGCGAACTTTGTGCGCGCCGCGAGCGAACTGGGCTTCCGCTACGACACCAGCGGTATCAACGACCAGGTCTGGCCCAAGAAGGAACTGGGCCTGTGGGACCTGTCACTGCAGATGGTGCCGGTGCCCGGCCGCGCCTTCGAGACGCTCGCCATGGACTACAACTTCATGGTCAACCAGTCGGGCACGTCCAAGGGTGACCCCTCCCAGTACGAGTACTGGGGCGACCAGATGCGCGACGGCCTGGTGCAGGCCTTCGACCGTGCGTACCAGGGCAACCGGGCCCCGCTGATCATCGGCAACCACTTCGAATCCTGGAACGGCGGCACGTACATGCGGGCCATCGAGGAGACGATCGCCACGGTCTGTGTGAAGCGCGACGTGAGGTGCGTGTCCTTCCGCCAACTCGCCGACTGGCTGGACGTCCAGGACCCACAGGTCCTGGAGAAGATGCGCACGCTCGGAGTCGGCGAGGCCCCGAAGGGCGGCTGGGCGACGTTCCTCGCCGCCCAGCCGGCGAACTCGGCAGTCTCACCCGCGGTCAAGCAGGCCCAGCAGGCCCAGCAGGCCCAGCAGGACTGACGACTGACATCCGCTCCCTCGAGCCGTTTCCTCAGCTGGGCTGCGGAACTGCCGAATACTCGCCCAGCACGAAGGCGGGGTCGACCTGCGCGGCAAGGTCGGAGCCCGTCTTCGCGTTGCCCCAACTCTCCGCGTTCTTCAGGTGGAAGTGCACCATCTGGCGTGTGTAGCGCCCCCAGTCGCGGTGGGCGTACGAGTCCTCCGCGGCGTTCTGCAGGGTCTGCAGCGACATCCGGTTCTCGGCCTCCAGGAGCTCGAAGCGCGCCGGCCGGCCCTTCTCCATCCCCCGCACCCAGTCGGAGTGCCCGACAGTGACGAGCAGGTCGTCCCCCAGCTCCTCGCGCAGGAAGTCCACGTCGTCCTGGCCCTGCACTTTGTTGCCGATGACCTTCAGCGCGATGCCGAAGTCCCTGGCGTACTCCTTGTACTGGCGGTAGACGGACACGCCCTTGCGGGTCGGTTCAGCCACCAGGAAGGTCATGTCGAAGCGGGTGAACATCCCGGACGCGAAGGAGTCCGACCCGGCCGTCATATCCACGACCACATACTCCTCGGGGCCGTCGACCAGGTGGTTGAGACAGAGCTCCACCGCGCCGACCTTGGAGTGGTAGCAGGACACCCCGAGATCCGACTCGGTGAAGGGGCCGGTCGCCATCAGCCGGATGTCCCCGTCGTCCAGCCGGACGGTGCGGGCGCAGGCCTCGTAGACCGGGTTGTCCTCACACACACGCAGCAGACGCGAACCTGTGCCGGGGGGCGTGGTCTTGATCATCGTTTCGGCTGAGGCGATCCGGGGGTTCGTTCCCCGCAGATAGTCCTTGATCAGCGGCAGATGCGCGCCCATCGCTGGCAGCGCGGCTGCCTCCGTCTCGTCGAGACCGAGCGCGGCCCCCAAATGCTGGTTGATGTCGGCGTCCACCGCGACGACGGGGGCTTCATTGGCGGCCAGGTGGCGGATGAAGAGCGAGGACAGCGTCGTCTTTCCGCTGCCGCCCTTCCCTACGAAAGCGATCTTCATGTTCACGAAGGGTAGTGGGTCGATCGCGTGGCGCAATCAGGCTGAGTGAGGAAGACCACTCCAAGGTGGGACGTGCGGCGGGGGCGCGTAGCCTCGCTACCTATGAGTACGAATGCCTCGTCGGTCGACCCCCTCGCCACACTCGGCTCCCTGCCGGGCGTCGCCGACTCCGTGGACTCCGTACGCAAGGCCGTCGACCGTGTCTACGGCCATCGGGTCATGCGCCGTCGCAGCAACGAGGTCACCTCGGAGGCGGCGCTGCGCGGAGCGCGTGGTTCCGCCGCGCTGTCCGGGGCGGACTGGGCACTGGAAGAGGTCCGCAGGCGCACCGACTTCGGCGTCGAACCCGAGGCGCGCACGGTCGGGGCCGCGCTGCGGCTGACCGCCGAAGCCGGTCAACTCCTTTCCATCTGGCGGCAGTCGCCGCTACGGGTACTGGCCCGGCTGCATCTGGTCGCGGCGAGCGGCGCGGGCGACGACGACACGGTGGGCCGGCCACGTCTCGCGGGTGAGACGGTCGACGAGCCGCTGATCGAGGCGCCGCTGCCGGACGCGAGTGAAGTGACCGGCCGGCTGGACGGCCTGGCCGAACTGATCATCGCGGGCAGCTCAGCACCGGCCCTGGTGACCGCGGCCGTGGTCCACGGCGAGCTGCTGGCGCTGCGCCCCTTCGGCTCGTACAACGGGCTCGTCGCCCGTGCGGCCGAGCGCATCGTGCTGATCGGCAGCGGGCTGGACCCGAAGTCGATCTGCCCGGCAGAGGTCGGGCACGCGGAGCAGGGCCGGGCCGCGTACGTCGCGGCCTTCGAGGGGTATCTGACGGGTACGCCGGAGGGCATGGCCGCCTGGATCGCGCACTGCGGGCGCGCGGTGGAGCTGGGGGTCAGGGAGTCGACGGCGGTGTGCGAGGCGCTGCAGCGCGGGGCTGCCTGAATCTCCCCGTAGAACTACCGCTTGAACTAACCCCGGAGAAGCCCCTGAACAGGGTTGCGGCGGTACCAGAATTGGTACCGCCGCTGGCACGTCCACCGAGTTACCATGCGTCCTCGAATGTTGCCCATCAGGTCGGGAACTCCTGCCCGTCACCTGGTGCGGCTGGCCCGTAATCGACGGGTCGACGTCGCGTGGGTGCTCGGTTTTCATGCTCGGTCCGTGGGGCCTTCATGCGTTAAAGGTGATCCTCTCGGATGTCCTTGGTCTCGCGGGCCGTTGACTCATTTGTACTCCTGCGGGAGGGCAAGTGGAAGCCCTAGCTGCAGTTCTTTACTTTTAGGTTCAAATACGAGCGAATTGTTTCACGCGGTTGCGGTAGCGATTTGAGCGGCCGCGCTGCGCCGCCGGCTCGCGTACCAGACCAGTCCGGCGGTGGCCGCCGCCGCACCCACCGCGGCCACGGCGACAAGGGCTGGACGCGTCGGCATGGAGAACGCGGGCAGCCGCTGCTTGAGGCGGACCGGCCGATTGAAGACGAGAATCGGCCAATCCCGCGCCGTCGCCTCCCGGCGTAGCGCACGATCCGGATTCACGGCATACGGATGGCCGACGGACGCGAGCATCGGAACGTCCGTGGCAGAGTCGCTGTACGCGTAGCAACGCGCCAGGTCGTACCCCTCGGAGGCGGCGAGCTCCGTGATCGCCTCCGCCTTGGTCGGTCCGTACGCGTAGTACTCCACCTCTCCCGTGAAGCAGCCGTCGTCGCCGACCACCATGCGGGTGGCCACCACCCGGTCAGCGCCGAGGAGCTCGCCGATCGGCTCGACCACCTCCGCGCCGGAGGTGGAGACGATGACGACGTCGCGGCCCGCGGTGTGGTGCTCCTCGATGAGCGAGGCGGCCTCGTCGTAGATGATCGGGTCGATCAGGTCGTGAAGAGTCTCGGCGACGATCTCCTTGACCTGCTGGACGTTCCAGCCCTTGCAGAGCGCGGAGAGGTACTCGCGCATCCGCTCCATCTGGTCGTGGTCGGCGCCCCCGGCGAGAAAAACGAACTGGGCATAGGCGGTGCGCAGTACGGCGCGCCGGTTGATCAGCCCGCCTTGGTAGAAGGACTTGCTGAAGGTCAGCGTCGAAGACTTCGCAATGACCGTCTTGTCCAGGTCAAAGAAGGCGGCTGTGCGCGGCAAGGAGTGGTTTTCCACGAGCCTGAGCATAGGTGCCCGCCATTCGGCGTACGCTCGGGCGTGTGGGTTTGCCTGAGAAGGCTCTCGGGTACACCATGGAAGTCACGGATCGTTCGCGACCGTGCTAACCCGGTCCGGCTCCTCCCCCCCCGAGTCGGCCGGAGAGACGACCCCCGCTCTCCCCCCCGGCGGGGGTCGTCGCATGTCCGGACGCGTTTTCGTCCATGCGCTGCGATCCACTTTGATCGTTCTCCTCTCATGTGAGCCGTGTCGGCGTCGGCCTTCCATCACTCTGCACCGTCACTGTGCGTAGTGGAAGGGCTGCTCCCGGGAGTCACCGGTATGGGCGACGGGGATATTCACAAGTGGCCAGTTGTCCACAGTTTTTCAGCAAGATCCACACGATTTTCCGGTGCGCTGCACGGTGATTCCACCCGCGTAGTTCGCGGACCGCAGGAATCGCAGATCTCGGAACGAAGCGAGATCGAAGTAAGTAGGGGGTGGAGATCGTGGCTGGATCCATCACATCGCAGCGGCCGCCGGTCGTCGAAGGGCGGCGGGACGGGCCTCTGATCGTCACCGAAGATATGGAACTGCTCGACGATCTGCTGCGGCTGTGCGCCGCGGCGGGAGCCGAACCGGACGTCCATCACTCGGTGCCGGAGCGAAGCGGAAGCTGGGAGGGCGCGCCGCTGGTGCTCGTCGGCGACGACGCGGCGGCGCGCTGCCGCGGCGCCACGCGCAGACGGGGTGTGCTGCTCGTGGGGCGGGACCAGGACGACCCGGACGTCTGGCGACGGGCGGTGGAAATCGGGGCCGACTGCGTGCTGCGGCTGCCCGATGCGGAAGGCTGGCTCGTCGACCGGATCGCCGATGTGGTCGAGGGTGTCGGACGCCAGGCGCTGACCGTCGGTGTGATCGGCGGCAGGGGCGGAGCCGGGGCATCGACGCTGGCCTGCGGGCTGGCGGTCTCTGCGGCCCGGGCCGGCCGGCGCACCATGCTGGTCGACGGGGACCCGCTCGGCGGCGGACTGGACGTGCTGCTCGGCGGAGAGCAAGTGGAAGGCAGACGTTGGCCGGATTTCGCCGCTTCCAAGGGACGGGTCGCCGGCGGGGCGCTGGAGGAGTCGCTGCCCGAGTTGCATGCGCTGCGGGTGCTCAGCTGGGACCGCGGGGACTCGGTGGTTATCCCGCCTGAGGCGATGCGTTCGGTGCTGGCCGCGGCACGCAGGCGCGGCGGGGTGGTGGTCGTGGATCTGCCGCGCCGGGTCGACGAGGGCGTGGCGGAGGCGCTGGCCCAGCTCGATCTCGGGCTGCTGGTGGTGCCGGGCGAGCTGCGGGCGGTCGCCGCGGCGAACAGGGTGGCGTCGACGGTGGGCATGGTGCTCCAGGACCTGCGCGTGGTGGTGCGCGGGCCGTATGCGGCGGGGCTGGACGAGCAATGGGTCGCGGATGCTCTGGGACTGCCGCTGGCGGGCGAACTGCCCGTGGAGGCCGGACTGTTGGCCGCGCAGGACGGGGGTGCTCCGCCGGGCCGTGTGCGCGGGCCGCTGGCCAGGTTCTGCACGGCCTTCTGGGAGCGGGCGCTGACCGGGGGCGGTGTCTCGTGAGCACCGGACTGCTGGACGCCGTACGACAGAGGCTCGCGGAGAGCGGGGCAGAGCCCACGCCTGCCCGGGTAGCGGCCGCGCTGCGGGCCCAGGGGCGGCTGCTCGGGGACGCCGAAGTGCTCGGCGGCACCGAGAAGTTGCGGTGCGAGTTGGTGGGGACGGGACCGCTCGAGCCGCTGCTGGCCGATCCGTCCGTGACCGACGTCCTGGTGTCCGCGCCCGACCGGGTGTGGGTGGACCGGGGGCGCGGTCTCGAGCTCACCGGGGTCACCTTCGCGGACGCGGCGTCGGTGCGCAGGCTGGCACAACGGCTCGCCGCGGTGGCGGAGCGGCGGCTGGACGACGCCCGGCCCTGGGTGGACGCCCGGCTGCCGGACGGGACGCGGATGCATGCCGTGATCCCGCCGGTGGCGGTCGGCTCGACGTGTCTGTCGCTGCGGGTGGTGCGGCCCAGGGCGTTCTCGGTGGGGGAGCTCGTCGCTGCGGGGACGGTGCCGCCGGGCGGGGACCGCGTGCTGAGGGCGCTGATCGACGCCCGCCTGTCGTTCCTCATCAGCGGCGGCACGGGCTCGGGGAAGACGACCTTGCTGTCCAGTCTGCTGGGGCTCGTGGGGGAGCGGGAGCGGATCGTCCTGGCCGAGGACTCGGCGGAGCTCAGACCCGAGCATCCGCATGTGGTGCGGCTGGAGTCGCGCACGGCGAACCAGGAGGGCGCCGGCCGGGTGACGCTGCGGGACCTGGTGCGCCAGGCGCTGCGGATGCGGCCCGACCGGCTGGTCGTCGGGGAGGTGCGAGGAGCCGAGGTGACCGAGTTGCTGGCCGCGCTCAACACAGGGCACGAGGGCGGTTGCGGGACCGTCCACGCCAACGCGGCAGCGGATGTGCCCGCGCGGCTGGAGGCGCTCGGGACGGCGGCGGGGCTCGACCGGGCGGCGCTGCACAGCCAGTTGGCGGCGGCCCTCTCGGTGGTGATCCATCTCGTACGGGACCGGGGTGGGCAGCGGCGTATCGCCGAGGTGCATGTGCTGGAGCGGGACTCGGCGGGGCTGGTGGTGACCGTGCCCGCGCTGCGGTGGGGCGCGGAGGCCTTTGCGTACGAGCGGGGCTGGGAGCGGCTGCTGCCGCTGATCGGGGGTGCGCGGTGATGGCCAGTGAGCCGATGTACGCGGCCGCGGTGTGCGCGGGTGCGGCCGCGTGGCTGACGGTCGGGCGGGACCAGGGGCTCAGGCGCGCGCGGCTGCTGCTCGCGGGCGGCGGTGCCGTGGAGGTCTCTCCGAGGCGGTCGTGGGAGCGGGTGCTGCCATGGGTCAGGCTGCGGCGGGAGTGGCTGTGCCTGCCGGTGGCGCTCGTCCTCGCCGCGCTGGGGGAGTCGGTGCTGCCGCTGATCGCGGGGGCGGCGGCGGTGCCGCTGGTGAGGCGACGGCTGCGGGCCCGGGAGCGGAGGCGGGAGCAGGAGCGGCGAGCCGAGGGGGTGATCACCTTGTGCGGTGCCGTCGCCGGGGAACTGCGGGCAGGGCTGCAGCCGGGGCAGGCGCTGCTGTTCGCCGCCAGATCCACGGGGGCACTGGGTGGCACGGAGGCCGCCGTGCTGGCCGCGGCGCGGTTCGGGGGCGATGTGCCCCAGGCGCTGCGGGAAGCGGCGCGCGAGCCGGGCGCGGACGGGCTCGCCGGAGTCGCGGCCTGCTGGCGGGTGGCCGTGGACAGCGGGGCCGGACTGGCCGCGGGGCTCGACCGGCTGGAGGCGGCGCTGCGGGCGGAGCGGGACCAACGGGCCGACCTGCGCACCCAGTTGGCGGGTGCATCGTCGACGATCGCCCTGCTGGCGGCGCTTCCGCTGGTGGGCCTGGGGATGGGCTGGGCGCTGGGCGCCGATCCCCTGAGGGTCCTGCTGCACACCCCGGCGGGCCTGGTGTGCCTGGTGGTGGGCGGGCTGATGGAGGCCGCGGGCCTCTGCTGGGCCGCGCGGATCGTACGGCGGGGGGAGGAGCCATGACCGGGGACGCCGTCCACAGGCTGGGGGCAGTGGTCTTTCTGCTGGCCGTGGTGGCCTGCCTGGGCTTCACGATCGCGGGGCGGCGGGACGGGCGCAGGGTACGCAAGCGGATCGAGTCGCTGCTGGCGATGGAGCGCGAACGGCAGCGGTGGCGACCGGAGTACAGGGCGTGGGTGCGGCAATTGGCCTACCCGCTGGGCGCGGTGATCACCGGCTATTTCCTCGTCGGCGGGCTGATCGGCTGTGCCGTCGGGCTCGGCGGGGCCTATGGCGTACGGCGCTGGCAGCGGAACCGCAAACGGGACCCGGGTCCCGTGGACCGGGATGCCGGCCGTCAACTGCCGCTTGCCGCCGACCTTCTGGCGGCCTGCATCTCGGCCGGGGCGGGGCCACGGGAGGCGGCGGAGGCGGTCGGGGAGTCGCTGGGCGGGCCGGTCGGCGAGCGGCTCGTGCGGGCGGCAGCCGAATTGCGGCTCGGAGGTGAGCCGGCACGGGCCTGGGGGTGGTTGGCGCAGATACCGGGCGCGACGGGGCTGGCCCGCTGTCTGGAGCGTGCCGACTCCACGGGCGCGCCGGCCGCGGAGCCGGTGTCCCGGCTGGCCGAGCGCTTCCGGGCCGACCGGGCGCGGTCGGCCACGGCCCGGGGCCGCAAGGCGCAAGTCCTGATCACCGCACCCGTGGGGCTGTGCTTCCTGCCCGCCTTTCTGGCGGTGGGGGTGGCTCCGGTGGTGATCGGCCTGGCGGACGGACTGCTGAACGGCAACTGAGCAACTGAGCAACTGAACGAGATCTCTTGGGGGTTGAAATGTGGAATCAGATGCGGGGATGGCTGCGCGGGCTTTCGCGCCGGATGCGCACGGACTCGGGGATGACGACGTCCGAGTACGCGATGGGGACGATCGCCGCGTGTGCCTTCGCGGCCGTTCTGTACAAGGTCGTCACGAGCGGGGCCGTCTCGGGGGCGCTCCAATCGGTGATCGGGAAAGCCCTCAATGCGCAGTTCTGAGGTGCGCGACGAGGTGCGCGACGAGGTGCGGTACAAGATGCGCGACGAGGCGCGCGGCAGGGTGCACGACCGGGGGTCTGTGACGGCGGAGGCGGCTGTCGCGGTGCCCGCCCTGGTGGTCTTCGCCATGGCCCTGGTCTGGGCGCTGATGGCGGCCTCCGCGCAGATCCAGTGCGTGGACGCGGTTCGGGCCGGAGCCCGGGCGGCCGCCAGGTCCGAACCGCGGGCAGCCACGCTGGCCGCCGCCCGCTCGGCGGCCCCGGCTGGTGCGCAGGTCACGGTGAGGCGGGCGGGGGACCTGTGGCGGGTACGGGTCGAGGCGCACACTCCGGGCCCGGGCGCGCTGGCCCTGACGCTGAGTGCGGAAGCGGCGGCCCTCGCCGAGGACACGGTGGGCCGGGACGCGGCCGGGCGGGACGCCTCCGCCGAGCAACCGGCTACCAGTGAGGCAGCTACGCGCCGGACCGCCACCGCGGGCCCGGCCCCTCTGGAGACTCCGGAGGTGACCCGATGACCCGGGACCGCGGGCCGATGACCCAGGATCGCGGGCCCATGACCCGGGACCGCGGGTCGGCGACCGTCTGGGCTGCCATGGTCACCACCGTGCTGTGTGCCGTCTTCGCCGTCGCCCTGGCCATGGGGCAGGCGGTCGTCGCCCGACACCGGGCCGGCTCCGCCGCCGACCTGGCGGTGCTTGCCGCGGCCGATCACGCCCTGCGGGGCACGGCCGCGGCCTGCGCCAAGGCGGCCGAGGTGGCCACGGCGCAGGGTGCTGCGGTGCTGCGGTGTGCCGTGCGGGGCGAGATCGCCGAGGTGACGGCTCAGGCCCGCTTCGGGCCGTACACGCCGACGGTCAGGTCGCGGGCGGGGCCGCCGGTGCTTCCCGGAGCCCGGGCGGGGCCGCCGGTGCTTCCCGGAGCAGTTCCGTGAGGAGGCGGACCGCGCCGCGCTTGTGCAGCGGGTCGTTGCCGTTGCCGCACTTGGGGGACTGGATGCAGGAAGGGCAGCCCGCGTCGCACTCGCAGGAGGCGATCGCCTCACGGGTGGCCGCGAGCCACTCACGGGCGGTGTGGAAGGCCCGCTCGGCGAAGCCCGCGCCACCCGGGTGGCCGTCGTACACGAAGACCGTCGGCAGCAGCGTGTCCGGATGGAGCGGCACGGACACGCCGCCGATGTCCCAGCGGTCGCAGGTGGCGAAGAGCGGCAGCATCCCGATGGAGGCGTGCTCGGCGGCGTGCAGGGCCCCGCCCAGCTGCTCCGGGCCCACCCGGGCGGCGTCCAGCTGGTCCTCGGTGACCGTCCACCACACGGCCCGGGTGCGCAGGGTGCGCGGCGGCAGATCGAGTTTGGTCTCGCCGAGCACCTCACCGGTTATGAGCTTGCGGCGCAGGTAGGAGACGACCTGGTTCGTGACCTCGACGGAGCCGTAGCAGAGGCGTCCCTCGCCCCACGGGATTTCGGTGTCGGTTTCGAGTACGGAGATGGAGGTGGTGTCGCGGGCGGTGGTGGAGTACGGCGGGTTGGCCTCCTCGACGAGGGCGGCCGAGTCCTCCAGGTCCAGGTGTTTCACCAGGTATGTACGGCCCTGGTGGAGGTGGACGGCACCGTCGTGGACGGCAGTGTGGGCGGCCGACTCGTCGACCGTGCCCAGCAGCCGGCCGGTGGCGGCCTCGACGATCTGGACGGGTCGGCCGCCCTCGCCCCGGATGTCGGTGAGGTCGGCGGCCCGCTCGCGGCGGGTCCAGTGCCAGCCCGACGCCCGGCGGCGCAGCAGCTTGGCGGACTCCAGCTGGGGCATGAGCTCGGCGGTCGCCGGGCCGAAGAGATCCAGGTCGGCGTCCGTGAGCGGGAGCTCGGCCGCGGCAGCGCACAGATGGGGGGCGAGGACGTACGGATTGTCGGGGTCGAGGACCGTGGACTCCACGGGCTGCTGGAACAGGGCCTCGGGGTGGTGGACGAGGAAGGTGTCCAGCGGGTCGTCGCGGGCGACGAGGACGGCCAGGGCGCCCTGGCCGGAGCGGCCCGCGCGGCCCGCCTGCTGCCACAGGGAGGCGCGTGTGCCGGGGTAGCCGGCGATCACGACGGCGTCGAGACCGGAGACGTCGACGCCGAGTTCCAGGGCGGTGGTGGCGGCCAGGCCGAGGAGCTCCCCGGAGTGCAGGGCCCGCTCCAGGGCGCGGCGCTCCTCGGGGAGGTAGCCGCCCCGGTAGGCGGCGACACGCGGGGGCAGTGAGCGGTCCACCTCCGCCAGACGTTCCTTGGCGATGACGGAGATGAGCTCGGCGCCACGCCGGGAGCGTACGAAGGCGACGGTGCGGACTCCCTGCACGGTCAGGTCGGTGAGGAGGTCGGCGGTCTCGGCGGTGGCGGTGCGGCGTACGGGCGCGCCCTTCTCGCCGTGCAGCTCGGTGAGCGGCGGCTCCCAGAGGGCGAAGACGAGCTCGCCGCGGGGCGAAGCGTCGTCGGAGACCTCCTGGACGGGCAGTCCGGTGAGCCGGCCGGCGGCCACAGCGGGTTCCGCGGCGGTGGCGGAGGCGAGGAGGAAGACGGGATTCGCACCGTAGCGGGCGCATACGCGGCGAAGGCGGCGCAGCACCTGGGCCACGTGGGAGCCGAAGACACCCCGGTAGGTGTGGCACTCGTCGATGACGACGTAGCGCAAGGAGCGCAGGAAGGAGGACCAGCGGGCGTGGGAGGGAAGTATCCCGCGGTGGAGCATGTCCGGGTTGGTGAGGACGTAGGTGGCGTACTGCCGCACCCATTCGCGCTCCTCGACGGGCGTGTCGCCGTCGTAGACCGCGGGGCGGATGCGGTTACCGAGCGGCGCGCTGAGCGCCTTGACCGCGCGGAGCTGGTCGGCGGCGAGGGCCTTGGTCGGGGCGAGGTAGAGGGCCGTCGTACCGCGTCCATTCGGGGCCTCGGCTCCGTCGAGGAGGGTGGTGAGTACGGGAGCGAGGTAGGCCAGCGACTTGCCCGAGGCGGTTCCGGTGGCGATGACGACCGATTCGCCGTCCAGAGCGTGCTCGGCGGCGGCTGCCTGGTGGACCCAGGGGTGGTCGATGCCCGCCTGCTGAATGGCGTTGATCACTTCCGGGCGGATGCGGTCGGGCCAGACGGCATGGCGGCCGGGCCTCGGGGGCAAGTGCTCCGTATGAGTGATGCGCGCGGCCCGGCCCGCCCCCGCGGTGAGCCGGTCAAGGACCATACCGGGGGAGGGGCGGGTGTCCCCGCTCTCGGGAGGTCGTCTGGGACGGTGATTCATGGCCATCGGCACCGAGTGTGTCACCGGCGTGACGGACAATGGTCCCAAGGCGTCGTGCATGGCTGCTGGTAAGTGATTGAATGCCATCGCGGCTGGCGACCGTCCTCCGGCTCCGCCGGGGAGACCTCAGGGGGCGGCCGCTCGATAGCAAGGTGCTGGAGGATCCGTGGACCTGTCCCTGTCGACTCGCAATGTGTCCGGCCCTGGTGGCGACCGTACGGTCGTCGAGGTCGGTGGCGAGATTGATGTGTATACCGCGCCCAAGTTGCGTGAGCAGCTGGTCGAGTTGGTGAACGACGGCAACTACCACCTGGTTGTCGACATGGAAGGTGTGGACTTCCTCGACTCCACCGGCCTCGGCGTGCTCGTGGGCGGCCTGAAGCGCGTTCGCGCGCACGAGGGCTCGCTGCGCCTGGTCTGCAACCAGGAGCGCATTCTCAAGATCTTCCGGATCACAGGTCTGACCAAGGTGTTCCCCATCCACACCACGGTCGACGAAGCTGTCGCGGCCACCGACTGAGGTCGGCCGGAGACTGCCGGAAGAAGGGAGGGGCACCGGGCATCCAGCCCGGGCCCCTGAGATGCACGCCCGTACGTCCAAGGGGGATTGCATGGCCACCGTTGAACTCCGCTTCAGTGCTCAGCCTGAGCATGTCAGGACCGCCCGCCTGGTGGCCGCTGCCGTGGCTCGCAGGGCCGGGGTCGACGAGGCCGTGCTGGACGAGGTCCGGCTCGCGGTCGGCGAGGCGTGCAGCCGTGCTGTCGGGCTGCACCGCAGCTATGGCATCACCTCCCCCGTGAAGGTCGCGCTGTCCGAGGAGGAGAAGACCTTCTCCATCGAGGTCAGGGACGAGGTCCCGGGTGCGGGCGCCGAGGGGGCCACCGCGGCCCCAGGCGGGCGCAGAGGCACGGACGAAGACGCGGACTCCGAGGGTGAGGACGAGATGGGCCTCGCGGTCATCAGCGGTCTCGTCGACGACGTGGAGGTCAGTTCCAGTGAGGAGGGGGGCGTAATCCGGATGAGTTGGCCGACGACGCCCGTCACCGTGCTGCCCTGACTCCTGATGATCGACAACGGGCGCATACCACCGGCCCTTTGATCGTCTTTATTGGATACGGCCCTGCTGAGCAGGGCCTTTTCCCTTTTCTCTAGATCATTCAATACGCGTCAATGCCTTTGCCCCATTACTTCTTTCGGGGGCTGTTTCGGGACCCGATCATTTGCTGAGTAGCAAGCGAAGGTCAATTTCATTTGCCGCGCCCTGTTTCGATCAGGTTCCGCTCCCTACAATCCGTCCACATCTTGAGCTTGAGCGTCAAGGAGGACGAATGGCGGGGCTCGTCAATACAGAACTGTCCGATCAACCCACTTCTCTCGCAGCCGCGGTACTGACCGACGACAACCGGCTGATCGTGATCGTCATCGCCGCAGTCGCGGTGGCGGCCTTGATCGTCGCCCAGCTGCTGGTGCGCCAGGTGCTGGCCGCCGGCGAGGGCACCGATTCCATGAAGAAGATCGCGGCAGCCGTGCAGGAGGGCGCGAATGCCTATCTCGCACGGCAGTTGCGCACCCTCGGTGTCTTCGCCGTCGTGGTGTTCTTCCTGCTGATGCTTCTTCCGGCGGACGACTGGTCGCAGCGCGGCGGTCGATCGGTGTTCTTCCTGGTGGGTGCGCTGTTCTCGGCGGCCACCGGATACATCGGCATGCGTCTTGCCGTAAGAGCAAATGTGCGCGTGGCCGCGGCCGCGCGTGAGGCAACACCGGCGGAGGGCGAGCCGGAAAAGGATCTGACGGCCGTATCGCACAAGGCTATGAAGATCGCTTTCCGGACGGGAGGCGTGGTCGGCATGTTCACGGTGGGCCTCGGCCTGCTCGGTGCCTCCTGCGTGGTTCTCGTCTACGCGGCCGACGCCCCCAAGGTGCTCGAGGGCTTCGGCCTCGGCGCCGCACTGATCGCCATGTTCATGCGTGTCGGCGGCGGCATCTTCACCAAGGCCGCCGACGTCGGCGCCGACCTCGTCGGCAAGGTCGAGCAGGGAATCCCCGAGGACGACCCGCGCAACGCCGCGACCATCGCGGACAACGTGGGCGACAACGTCGGCGACTGCGCAGGCATGGCGGCCGACCTCTTCGAGTCGTACGCCGTCACGCTCGTGGCGGCACTCATCCTCGGCAAGGCGGCATTCGGCGACGCCGGCCTCGCTTTTCCGCTGATCGTCCCGGCGATCGGCGTGGTCACCGCGATGATCGGCATCTTCGCGGTCGCCCCGCGGCGCGCCGACCGCAGCGGGATGACCGCCATCAACCGCGGATTCTTCATCTCCGCGGCTATCTCGCTCGCGCTGGTGGCCGCAGCGGTCTTCATCTATCTGCCGTCTTCGTACGCCAAGTTGGACGGCGTCACCGAGGCCGCGATCCGTTCGCACCCAGGGGACCCGCGAGTTCTGGCGCTCGTCGCCGTCGCCATCGGCATCGTGCTGGCGGCCCTGATCCAGCAGTTGACGGGGTACTTCACCGAGACCACCCGCCGTCCCGTGCGGGACATCGGCAAGTCCTCGCTGACCGGACCCGCCACGGTCGTGCTGGCCGGCATCGCCATCGGTCTTGAATCCGCCGTCTACACCGCGCTGTTGATCGGCCTGAGCGTGTACGGGGCGTTCCTGCTCGGCGGTACGTCGATCATGCTCGCCCTCTTCGCGGTGGCGCTCGCCGGCACCGGCCTGCTCACCACCGTCGGTGTCATCGTCGCCATGGACACCTTCGGTCCCGTCTCCGACAACGCGCAGGGCATCGCCGAGATGTCCGGCGACGTCACGGGCGCGGGCGCGCAGGTGCTCACCGAGCTCGACGCCGTCGGCAATACCACCAAGGCCATCACCAAGGGAATCGCCATCGCCACGGCCGTACTGGCCGCGGCGGCGCTCTTCGGCTCGTACCGCGACGCCATCGCGACCGCCGCCCGGGAGGTCGGCGAGAAGGTCGGCGACGGCGCCCCGATGAACCTGGTGATGGATATTTCGCAGCCCAACAACCTGGTGGGGCTGATCCTCGGCGCCGCGGTCGTCTTCCTCTTCTCGGGTCTCGCGATCAACGCGGTGTCCCGGTCGGCGGGCGCGGTGGTCTACGAGGTGCGGCGGCAGTTCCGCGAGCACCCCGGGATCATGGACTACACCGAGAAGCCGGAGTACGGGCGCGTCGTCGACATCTGCACCAAGGACGCGCTGCGCGAGCTGGCCACGCCAGGTCTGCTCGCCGTACTGACCCCGATCGCGGTCGGCTTCTCGCTCGGCGTCGGAGCCCTGGGCTCCTTCCTCGCGGGCGCCATCGGCACCGGCACCCTGATGGCCGTCTTCCTCGCCAACTCCGGTGGCGCGTGGGACAACGCCAAGAAGCTGGTCGAGGACGGCCACCATGGCGGCAAGGGCAGCGAAGCCCATGCCGCGACCGTCATCGGCGACACCGTCGGCGACCCGTTCAAGGACACCGCGGGCCCGGCCATCAACCCGCTGCTGAAGGTGATGAACCTGGTGGCGCTGCTGATCGCGCCCGCTGTCGTCCAGTTCAGCTACGGGGACGACTCCAGTGCCGGAATGCGTGCGCTGGTGGCGGTGCTCGCCATTCTCGTCATCGTCGGCGCCGTGTACATCTCCAAGAGGCGCGGCATCGCTGTGGGTGACGACGACAACCTCGCGGAACGGAGCGCGAAGTCGCCTGATCCAGCGGTGGTTTCGTAACACCTGCTCAAGAGGCGGGCGGGCGGCACGTATTGACGTGCTGCCCGTCCGTTTTGCATGCCGCCGCGGGCCATCGTGAGGCGTCGTGAGCCTTGTCTCCCTTGGTGCAAATGGTCACAAAAAGCAATCAATCGGATGTGCGACATGCGGTTGTCGCCCACTTGGCGTGTATGTTCCGGGGCCGAGAGCCTTGGAAGGGACCAATCCGGTGAACAAGAAGCTTGCGGCCGCACTGTCCGGCGGCGCGGTACTGGTACTGGCACTGTCCGGCTGCAGCAGCGACGACGGTGACAGCAAGGTGAATGCCTGGGCCAAGAAGGTCTGTGACCAGGCACAGCCGCAGATCCAGAAGAGGGCCAACGCCCAGCAGGCCATCATCTCGACGGCGGCGGACGGCAAGCCGTCCGACATCCAGGCCGCCGACTCGAAGGCCTTCCAGGACATCGCCGACGCGGACAAGGCGCTCGCCACCGCTGTGCAGGGCGCCGGTACGCCGCCGGTCGACAACGGCGAGAAGCTGCAGCAGGACGCGGTCAAGGAGCTCAACGACACCGCCGCCGCCTACCTTGCTCTGAAGAAGCAGGTCGACGCTCTCGACGCCAAGGACCAGCAGAAGTTCGCGGACGGTCTGCAGGGTGTCGCCGACGGTCTGAAGAAGATCGAGAAGCTGGACCAGGACGCGCTGAAGAAGCTGCAGTCCGGCGAGCTCGGCAAGGCGATGGCGAAGGAGCCCGGCTGCCAGGCGGCGAAGACGTCGAGCCCCGCTGCCGGCGGGACAGGACCGACCCCGTCCGCACCGGCCAAGCCGTCCGGATCGGCGTCCACGAAGGAGTAGGCACCCTGTAGGCGGCGTTTGTCAGTGGTGGCCGCCACAATGGGCAGGTGAGTACGACCAGCCTTGTCCCAGGCCTTCCCTCGCCCGACCGCTCGCCCCGGCTGCGTGAGGCGCTCCTCGCCGCCGCTTTCACCGCCGACGGGCTGCTCGAGCTTCTCGGCGCACCTGCGTACGCCGCCCTCGCCCGCAGCGAGACCGTGCCCGCCCTGCGCGCCACCCGCGGGGACAGCGTCCTGGACACGCTCGTACGACTGTTCCTGCTCCAGCGACCCGTCGCGTACGAGCGGGCACGGGCCACGCTGCCGATCGAGGAGTGCCTGGCCGACGGCTGGCTGGTGCGGGACGGCGACGAGGTACGGGCCACGGTGGACGTGCGGCCGTACGGCGGCCCGGAGGGGCAGGACTGGTTCATCGTCTCCGACCTCGGGTGCGCGGTCGGCGGCGCCAGCGGTGCGAGCGGCCAGGGCGAGGGAGTCGTCCTCGGCGTCGGCGGAGCGTCCACCACGCTCGCCGGGATCACCGTCCGTACACCCGTGTCCTCCGCGCTCGACGTGGGCACCGGCTCCGGCCTCCAGGCGCTGCACGCCGCGCAGCATGCGACCCGTGTCACAGCCACCGATCTGAACCCGCGCGCCCTGCACTTCGCGCGGCTCACGCTCGCGCTCTCCGCGGCGCCGGAGGCCGATCTGCGCGAGGGCTCGCTCTTCGAGCCGGTCGGGAAGGACACGTACGACCTGATCGTGTCGAACCCGCCGTTCGTGATCTCACCCGGTGCCCGGCTGACCTACCGGGACGGCGGGATGGGCGGGGACGACCTGTGCCGCTCGCTCGTTCAGCAGGCGGGGGAAAGGCTGAACGACGGGGGTTACGCCCAGTTCCTTGCCAACTGGCAGCACGTGGAGGGGGAGGAGTGGCAGGAGCGGCTGCGCTCCTGGGTGCCGCGCGGCTGTGACGCCTGGATCGTGCAGCGCGAGGTGCAGGACGTGACGCAGTACGCCGAGTTGTGGCTGCGCGACAGCGGCGACCACCACGACGAGCCGGCCGAGTACGCGGCTCGGTACGACGCGTGGCTGGACGAGTTCGAGGCGCGCATGACCAAGGCCGTCGGCTTCGGCTGGATCACGCTCAGGAAGTCCGGTTCCAATCGCCCGTCGATCGTCGCCGAGGAGTGGCCGCACCCGGTCGAGCAGCCGCTGGGTGAGAGCGTGCGGGCGCATTTCGCGCGGCAGGACTATCTGCGTACGCACGACGACGCGGCGCTGCTCGCCGACCACTTCACGCTGACGGCGGAGGTCGTCCAGGAGCAGGTCGGGCTGCCGGGCGCGGAGGACCCCGAGCATGTGGTGCTCCGTCAGAACCGCGGAATGCGCCGGGCCACCAAGGTTGACACGGTCGGCGCGGGCTTCGCCGGCGTGTGCGACGGGACGCTGAGCGCCGGGCGGATCCTGGATGCCATCGCCCAGTTGCTCCACGAGGACCCGGTGCTGCTGCGCGATCGCACGCCGCAGGCGCTCCGGCTGCTGGTGGAAGAGGGCTTCCTGGAGCCGGTCCGCTCATGAGGTGAAACCGGCCAACATCCAGAAGAAGAAGCCAACATCCAGAAGAAGAAGGGGAGCGGCCGCCTCCGCCAAGCCCTCGGCGGGCCCCGCTCCGACCGGCACCGCGCGGCGCCGACCGGCACCGCGACCGGGCGGGTGAACCCACGCGGCGTTCACCCGCAATTCGCATCCGTGACGCCCGGAGGTGCCAGCCTCGGCCTCCGGGGCAGCACCTTGGCATCAGCGAAAGGCCGGGTACGGACATGGAGAGCGGGCCAGCGATCTTCGCCGGGACGGCGTTCACGCTGTTCGGGGCCGGGCTGCTGCTGTGGACGGGAGCGCGTCTGCGGCACCGGGCATCTGTCGCGCACGGAGTGAGTCCCGCCACGGCCGTCGCGCTCGCGACATTCTTCGGGGCCGCGTTCCTCGCCCTCGGCGTGTGGTGCTTCAGCCGCGTCTGATCCGCGTCTGATCTGCGTCTGATCCGCCCCTGACCCGCGGTCTGATCCGCGGTCTGATCCGGGTCTGGTCCGCGGTCCGATCTGGGGGCCGAAGCCCTGTCGTGCTGGTCTTGTGCCGGTCCGGGCGGCAGGAATAGCCGGAGTCGGGTTACCGTTCGAGTGGCCGTTGCGGGCTTTTGCCGTTTGACACGGGGGCGGGTTGTACCGTCACACTCCGCAGCGACAGCAGCGTCACAGCCGTGCCGCACCCAGTGCCGTACTGCCGTGAACGCCCACAGAGCGTCGACCGGAGAGAAGAGCGAAGTTGTCCCCGACCAGCGAGACCGCACAGGGCGGCCGCCGACTCGTGATCGTCGAGTCGCCTGCCAAGGCGAAGACGATCAAGGGCTACCTCGGCCCCGGCTATGTCGTCGAGGCGAGTGTCGGGCACATCCGCGACCTCCCGAACGGCGCTGCCGAGGTGCCCGAGAAGTACACCGGTGAGGTGCGCCGCCTCGGTGTCGATGTCGAGAACGACTTCCAGCCGATCTACGTCGTCAACGCCGACAAGAAGGCCCAGGTCAGGAAGCTCAAGGAGCAGCTCGCCAAATCCGACGAGCTCTACCTCGCCACCGATGAGGACCGCGAGGGCGAAGCCATCGCCTGGCATCTGCTTGAGGTCCTCAAGCCCAAGGTCCCGGTCCACCGGATGGTCTTCCACGAGATCACCAAGGACGCGATCCGCGACGCCGTCGCCAACCCGCGCGAACTGAACCAGCGCATGGTCGACGCCCAGGAAACCCGCCGTATCCTCGACCGTCTCTACGGCTACGAGGTCTCGCCGGTCCTGTGGAAGAAGGTCATGCCGCGGCTCTCCGCCGGCCGTGTGCAGTCCGTCGCCACCCGCCTCGTCGTCGAGCGTGAGCGCGAGCGCATCGCCTTCCGCTCCGCCGAGTACTGGGACCTGACCGGTACGTTCTCCACCGGCCGCGCCGGGGACGCCTCGGACCCCTCCAGCCTCACGGCCCGCCTGAACACCGTCGACGGACAGCGCGTCGCCCAGGGCCGCGACTTCGGTTCGGACGGGCAGCTAAAGTCCGGCCAGGTCCTGCACCTGGACGAGGCGAACGCCCGCGCGCTGGCCGCCGCGCTCCAGGACGCCTCGTTCGCCGTCCGCGCGGTCGAGTCGAAGCCGTACCGCCGCTCCCCGTACGCACCCTTCCGTACGACGACGCTGCAGCAGGAGGCCTCCCGCAAGCTGGGCTTCGGGGCCAAGGCCACCATGCAGGTCGCGCAGAAGCTGTACGAGAACGGCTTCATCACCTATATGCGTACGGACTCCACCACGCTCTCCGACACCGCGGTCGCGGCGGCCCGGGCGCAGGTCACGCAGCTGTACGGCGCCAACTACCTGCCGGACAAGCCGCGTGTGTACGCCGGGAAGGTCAAGAACGCGCAGGAGGCGCACGAGGCGATTCGTCCTTCGGGTGATCGTTTCCGCACTCCGGCCGAGACGGGTCTGACCGGCGACCAGTTCAAGCTCTACGAGCTGATCTGGAAGCGGACCGTGGCCTCCCAGATGAAGGACGCGGTCGGCAACAGCGTCACCGTCAGGATCGGCGGCCGGGCGAGCGACGGCCGGGACGCCGAGTTCACCGCGTCCGGCAAGACGATCACCTTCCACGGCTTCATGAAGGCCTACGTGGAAGGTGCCGACGACCCGAACGCCGAGCTCGACGACCGCGAGCGCCGTCTGCCGCAGGTCGCCGAGGGCGACCGGCTTGCCGCCGAGGAGATCTCGGTGGACGGCCACGCGACCAAGCCGCCGGCCCGCTACACCGAGGCCTCGCTGGTCAAGGAGCTGGAAGAGCGCGAGATCGGCCGTCCGTCGACGTACGCATCGATCATCGGCACCATTCTCGACCGCGGCTATGTCTTCAAGAAGGGGACGGCGCTTGTCCCGTCGTTCCTGAGCTTCGCCGTGGTCAATCTGCTGGAGAAGCACTTCGGTCAGCTCGTCGACTACGACTTCACCGCGAGGATGGAGGACGACCTCGACCGCATCGCGCGGGGCGAGGCCCAGGCCGTGCCGTGGCTGAAGCGTTTCTACTTCGGCGAGGGCGACGACGCGGGCGCCGCGTCCGGCGTCGGCAACGGCAACGGCGACCACCTCGGCGGTCTGAAGGAGCTGGTGACCGACCTCGGCGCGATCGACGCCCGGGAGATCTCCAGCTTCCCGGTCGGCGAGGGCATCGTGCTGCGTGTGGGCCGCTACGGCCCGTACATCGAGCGCGGTGAGAAGGACGCGGAGGGCCACCAGCGCGCCGACGTCCCTGAGGACCTCGCTCCGGACGAGCTCACCGTGGAGTACGCGGAGGAGCTGCTGGCCAAGCCGAGCGGCGACTTCGAGCTGGGCACCGACCCGGTCAGCGGGCACCAGATCATCGCGCGGGACGGCCGGTACGGCCCGTATGTGACAGAGGTGCTGCCCGAGGGCACCCCGAAGACCGGCAAGAACGCGGTCAAGCCGCGGACGGCCTCGCTCTTCAAGTCGATGTCACTGGACACGGTCACGCTCGAGGACGCGCTGAAGCTGATGTCCCTGCCGCGGGTCGTCGGCGTCGATGCGGACGGCGTGGAGATCACCGCGCAGAACGGCCGGTACGGCCCGTATCTGAAGAAGGGCACGGACTCGCGCTCGCTGGAGAGCGAGGACCAGCTCTTCAACATCACGCTGGACGAGGCCCTGGCGATCTACGCGCAGCCGAAGCAGCGCGGGCGGGCCGCCGCCAAGCCGCCGCTGAAGGAGCTGGGCACGGACCCGGTGAGCGAGCGCCCGGTGGTGGTCAAGGACGGCCGATTCGGTCCGTATGTCACCGACGGCGAGACGAACGCGACGCTGCGCACCGGCGACAGCGTCGAGGACATCACGCCGGAGCGCGGCTATGAGCTGCTCGCCGAGAAGCGCGCCAAGGGGCCCGCCAAGAAGACGGCGAAGAAGGCCCCGGCCAAGAAGGCCCCGGCCAAGAAGGCGCCGGCGAAGAAGACCGCCGCCAAGAAGACGGCTGCGAAGAAGACGGCTGCGAAGAAGACGGTCGCGAAGAAGACGGTTGCCGCCAAGAAGACGGCGGCGTCGGCGGACGAGTAAGTACGTATGTCGTCGCGTATTACGGGCGCTTTGTGCGAGGGAGCTTTCTCATCCTCTGTACAAAGCGCCCGTATGTTCGGCCAGGCCTCCGGGGAGCGGGGCGCTCCGGATAGGCTGGGCGGATGACGCGAGCCGAGCAGCCAGCCGAGCAGCAGGCGGTCGTGAGCACCGTCTCAGAGACTGCCTCAGACTCCGACGCATCCGACGCACTTGCCGCGGACTCACGTGAGCGAGCCGTGCGCGCCCTGCTGCGCTTCCCTCCGCTCAGGCGGTTGTGGAACGCCCAGGTCGTGGGCGGTGTCGGCGACGCCGTCGCCGTTCTTGTGCTTCTGCTGCTGACGCTTCAGGCGGCGGTCGCCGCGGGCTCGTTCGGGTCCGGTTACCGCGGGGCGGCCTTCGCCGTCGCCGCCGTGCTCGGCGCGCGGGTCCTCGCAACGCTGTTGTTCGGGGCCGTACTTCTCGGCCCGCTGACGAGCCTCACCTCGCCCAAGGGGCCGCTCGACCGGCGCTGGACCATGATCGGCGCGGACGGGCTGCGTCTCGCGCTCCTCGTGATCGCGCCGCTGTGGATCGACTGGACCCCCGACAACGCGCCCGCGATCCTGCTGATCACCGTCTTCGTCACGGGAGTCGCCGAGCGTTTCTGGACGGTCGCCCGCGACGGCGCGGCGCCCGCGCTGCTGCCCGCCCCGCCGCTGGAGGGCGCGGCGGTGCGCCCGCTGCCGGACCACATCGACGCGCTGCGCCGGCTCTGGCTGCGTACGGGCTTCGCCGTGATCCCCGCCGGGGCCGCGGTCCTGCTGGTGGCCACGCTCATCGGCAATCTGCTCGGCTCGGGCATCGAGTGGTTCTCGCTGCACCAGGCGGCCCTCGGTTCGTATGTCGCGGCCGGTCTCTTCGCCGCGTCCGTGTCGACGCTGTACTTCGTCGAGCTGCCCGGCTCGCTGACGCCGCGGCCGCGCTCGCCGCTCGAAGGACTGCGCCGCCCGTCCACCGGCAACGGCCTGGACAAGGGGCGTACGGGCGCCATTCCGCTGTTCGTACTCGCGTGCGCCGCGGTCGCGGGCGCGATCGCTTCCGCCGTCGCCGTCTCCGTACTGCACGCCTTTGACCTGGGCGGCGGGCCCGCCGCCTTCGCGCTGCTCGTGCTCGCGCTGACCGGCGGTACGGGGTTGGGCATCCGCGGGGCCGCGTCCGTACTGCCCACGCTCTCCCGCCGCCGTCTGCTCTCCCTCGCGGTCGCGGTCACCGGAGTCGCGCTGCTCGCCATGGGCCTGGTGCCGGACACCGCGAGCGTGCTGTTCATCGCGCTGCTCGCGGGCCTCGCGGCGGGTGTCGCCGCGAGCACCGGGCATGCGCTCATCGACCAGGAGGCCGAGGACTTCCGGCGCGCCCGGATCACCGAGCACCTCCAGGCGGTCGTCCGGGTCGCCATCGGCCTCAGCGCGCTGGCGGCCCCGCTGCTGTCCGCCGCGATCGGGCCGCACCGGCTGGCGAGCGGCGACTTCGTCTTCGCGCACGGCGGCGCGGCGTTCACGCTGATGCTGGCCGGCGCGCTGCTGCTGCCCGTGGCGGCGATCGTGCTCGCGAAGACCGACGACCGGTCGGGCGTGCCGCTGCGCCGCGATCTGGGCGACGCGTTGCGCCGCGGGTCCGACCCCGCGCAGGCGCCGGCCGCCACCGGATTCTTCATCGCCATAGAGGGCGGCGACGGCGCCGGTAAGTCCACGCAGGTCGAGGCGCTCGCGGAGTGGATCCGGGCGAAGGGCCACGAGGTCGTGGTCACGCGCGAGCCGGGTGCCACGCCGATCGGGAAGCGGCTGCGGTCGATCCTGCTCGACGTCTCTTCGGAGGGGCTGTCGAACCGCGCGGAGGCGCTGCTGTACGCCGCCGACCGCGCCGAGCACGTCGGTTCGGTCGTACGGCCCGCGCTGGAGCGCGGCGCGATCGTCATCTCCGACCGCTACATCGACTCCTCGGTCGCCTACCAGGGCGCGGGCCGCGATCTGTCGCCGACGGAGATCGCCCGTATTTCCCGGTGGGCCACGGACGGACTCGTACCGCATCTGACGGTGCTGCTGGACGTCTCGCCGGAGACCGCGCGGGAACGGTTCACTGAGGCGCCGGACCGGCTGGAGTCGGAGCCGGCGGAGTTCCACCAGCGGGTGCGGGCCGGGTTCCTTACGCTGGCCGCGGCCGATCCGGGCCGGTACCTGGTGGTGGACGCGGGCCAGGAGCCGCAGTCGGTCGCCACTGTCGTACGGCACCGGCTCGACCAGATGCTGCCGCTCTCCGACGCCGAGGTGAAGGCGCAGGCGGAGGCGCGCAAGGCGGCCGAGGAGGAGGCCCGGCGCAGGGCCGAGGAAGAGGCCGCGCGCAAGGCGGAGGAAGAGCGGATCGAGCGCGAGCGGCAGGAACAGCTCGCGAAGCTCCGCGCCGAGGAGGAGGAGCGCAAGCGCCACGAGCTGGAGGAGGCGCGGCAGCGCGAGGCCGAGCGGCAGGCGGAGGAGGCCCGGCAGCGGGCGGAAGAGGCGCGGCGCCGGGCGGAGGAGGAACGCCGCAGGCGCGAGGCGGAGGAGAAGGCACTCCGGGCGGAAGAGGAACGGCGTCGCAGGCAGGCCGAGGAGGAGGCCCGGCTGCGGGCGGAGGCGGAGGAACGGCGTCTCGAGAAGCAGCGGAAGGCGGAAGAGGCGCTGCTGAGGGCGGAGGAGGCACGGCGGTTGGCGGAGGCGGCTGCTGCGGCTTCAGCTCCGGCGAATGACGTCACGGTGCCGACGCCGGTGGTCAGGCCGGACGAGGTGACGCAGGAGGTCCCGTCGCCGGTGACGCCGCCGTCGCCTGCGGCGGATGAGACGGCTGTGCTTCCGAAGTTCCCGGCGGACGCGGAGGAGACGACGGTGCTTCCGCCGGTACGGGAGGACGCACGGGACGCGGACCCCTCCGACAAGGTCCCGCCGGGCATCTTCCGCGACGAGGCGCCGAGCGCGGACACGGGCGCGGACGAGGGCGCGAACGACCGCACCCGCGAACTCCCCCAGGTCGACCCGGACTCGGGCCGCCGTCGCCGCCGCTCGGACTGGGCGGAGGAGACGCCACTGGACGACCTCCCGACCCTGGCGGACGAACTGCTGGGCCCGCACGACGAGGACGACAACGGCGGCGGCGGCCGGGGCAGGCGCTGACGGCTGGCGCCGCGGAGCCGGCGCTCTTGGGGGAGTGGGGGCGTCAGCCCCCACAAACCTCCCTCCCCGGGGGGGTCTGGGGCCCGCCCCCAGTTTCGGGAAAGGGCGGGGTGGGGGAAAACTACCGTCCCGGCCGCGCTGTCAGACCCCTCCCCCACAATGGGAGACCCCAGCACGAAAGGCGGGTGACCCGCACATGGCCGTATGGGACGACGTCGTCGGCCAAGAGCGCGTCCAGGCGCAGCTTTCCGCCGCCGCGCGGGACGCAGACCTCCGCGTCACCGCCGAAGCCCGCGGTGAGCGGTCCTCCGACGCGTCGAAGATGACCCACGCCTGGCTGTTCACCGGCCCCCCCGGCTCCGGGCGTTCCACCGCCGCGCGGGCCTTCGCCGCCGCGTTGCAGTGCGTCAGCCCCGACCGCGCCCTCGGCGGGGAGCCCGGCTGCGGGTTCTGCGACGGCTGTCACACCGCCCTCGTCGGTACGCACGCCGACGTCGACGTGATCCGTACGGACCTGCTGTCCATCGGCGTCAAGGAGACCCGCGAGCTCGTCCGCCGCGCCCAGCTCTCCCCGGCCGGCCGCCGCTGGCAGGTGATCATCCTGGAGGACGCCGACCGCCTCACCGAGGGGGCGGGGAATGTTCTGCTCAAGGCCGTCGAGGAGCCCGCTCCCCGCACCGTGTGGCTGCTCTGCGCGCCGTCCTTGGAGGACGTGCTGCCCACGATCCGTTCCCGCTGCCGGCACCTCACTCTCCGTACGCCGCCCGTCGCCGCCGTCGCCGACGTACTGATCAGGCGCGACGGCATCGAGCCCGACGTCGCCGCGGCCGCCGCCCGAGCCACCCAGGGGCATATCGGCCGGGCCCGCCGCCTGGCCACCGACGAGCGGGCCCGCGCCCGCCGGGCCACCGTGCTCAAGCTGCCGCTGCGCGTCGAGGACATCGGCGGCTGCCTCAAGGCCGCCCAGGAGCTGATCGACGCCGCGGCCGAGGACGCCAAGCAGGTCGCTGAAGAGGTCGACGTCAAGGAGACCGAGGACCTCAAGGTGGCTCTCGGCGCGGGGGCCGGCGGGCGGATGCCGCGGGGGACCGCCGGGGCGATGAAGGAGCTGGAGGACAGGCAGAAGCGCCGCAAGACGCGTTCGCAGCGGGACAGCCTGGACCTGGCGCTCACCGATCTGACCGGCTTCTACCGCGATGTGCTCGCGCTCCAGATGGGCTCCGAGGTCGCGCTCGCCAATGACGATGTACGGGACGCACTCGACCGGATCGCCCGCGCATCGACTCCCGAGGGCACCCTGCGCCGGATAGAGGCGGTGGTCGCCTGCCGCCAGGCACTGGACAGCAATGTGGCGCCGCTGCTGGCAGTCGAGGCGATGGCGGTGGCACTGCGCGCCGGGTGACGGGCGAGGCGGGTGCCCGGCCGCGGGCGGGGAGCAACCGGCGTGGCCGCGCTGCGGGCCGGCCGACAGGCGGCCGGCTTGCCGCGCGGGCTGACCCGGCGCGCCGGCTGACCCGCACCTGTCACGGACGCCGCCGTCCCATTGACCGGCTCACCCGTACGTGCGCCGAAAGGCATCACCGCTCAGCGCGCACTACGCTCCGGGGATGGACACCAGGCGCCTGTTCCGCACCTCCACCCTCGCGCTGGCCACGGCCGGTCTGCTGATCTCCGGCTGTACGGACGGGAGTTCGTCGCCGAGCGCCTCTGCGACCGCCTCCGCCGCGGGTGACAGCGGGTCCACCCCCGACGCCGCGCTCAAGCCGTATTACGCGCAGCAGCTGAAGTGGCGGCCCTGCGGCGTTCCGGGATTCGATTGCGCCACCATGAAGGCCCCGCTGGACTACGCCAAGCCCGACGGCGAGTCGATCAAACTGGCCGTCGCCCGCAAGAAGGCAACCGGCCCCGGCAAGCGCCTCGGCTCGCTGCTCGTCAACCCAGGTGGCCCGGGCGGCTCGGCCGTCGGCTACCTCCAGGGGTACGCGGGCGTCGGTTACCCCGCCCCCGTCCGCGCCCGGTACGACATGGTCGCCGTCGACCCGCGCGGCGTCGCCCGCAGTGAGCCCGTCGAATGCCTCAGCGGCAAGGAGATGGACGCGTACACGCAGGTCGACCTGACTCCCGACAACGCCGCTGAGACGACCCGGCTCACCACGTCGCTGAAGGATTTCGCGGCGGGCTGCAAGAAGCGTTCCGGCGAGGTCCTGCCCCATGTCTCCACGGTTGAGGCGGCCCGTGACATGGACATCCTGCGCGCCGTGCTGGGCGACAAGAAGCTGAATTACGTCGGAGCTTCGTACGGCACCTTCCTCGGCGCGACGTACGCCGAGCTCTTCCCCGACCGCGTCGGCCGCCTCGTCCTCGACGGCGCGATGGACCCGTCGCTGCCTTCCCGCCAGATGAACCGCGACCAGACCGCCGGCTTCGAGACCGCGTTCCAGTCCTTCGCCGCGGACTGCATCAAGCAGCAGGACTGCCCGCTCGGCACCACGTCCGCGGCCGACGCCTCCAAACGCCTGAAGGCCTTCTTCTCCGCGCTCGACGCCCAGCCCGTCCCGACCGGCGAGAGCCGCAAGCTCGGCGAGTCGCTGGCCACCACCGGAGTGATCGCCGCGATGTACGACGAGTCCGCCTGGCCCCAGCTCCGCGAGGCCCTCGCGAGCGCCATGGACGGCGACGGCGCGCCTCTCCTCGCGCTGGCCGACAGCTACTACGAGCGCGAGGGCGACGGCTCGTACGCGAACCTGATGTACGCCAACGCCGCCGTGAACTGCCTCGATCTGCCGCCTGCCTTCACCGCCCCGGCGGCCGTGAAGTCCGCGCTCCCCGAGTTCGAGAAGGCGTCCCCGGTCTTCGGCAGGGGCTTCGCCTGGGCCTCGCTGAACTGCGGGTACTGGCCCACCCCCGCCACCGGCGCGCCGCACCGGATCGAGGCGAAGGGCGCGGCCCCGATCGTGGTCGTCGGCACCACCCGGGACCCGGCCACCCCCTACAAGTGGTCGCGGGGACTGGCCGAGCAGCTCTCCTCCGGGACCCTGCTGACGTACGAAGGCGACGGCCACACGGCGTACGGGCGCGGCAGTGACTGCATCGACACGGCGATCAACACCTACCTGCTGGAAGGCACGGTTCCGCCGGAGAACAAGCGCTGCCGCTGAGCACAGGCCCGCAGGCCCGCAGGCCCGCAGGCCCGTAAGCCGCTGGTGGGCGCCGGGCCCGCCCGTGCTCGGCGTCCTTGAACTCGGGCAACAGCCACCCCGACGGGGCGTATGTCGACGGGGGTGCGGGGTGCCCCGGACTGGTTCGGGGCACCCTGAACAACCCTGTAGACTTGGCGCCGCTGCTGATGCGAACGTGTCCTCGCGAGGACGGGTATATCCGCAGCTTGCCGCCTTAGCTCAGATGGCCAGAGCAACGCACTCGTAATGCGTAGGTCTCGGGTTCGAATCCCGAAGGCGGCTCTGTAGAAGCCCCAGGACTCACTCGCCGTGACCTGGGGCTTTTGCTTTTAGCGGATGCGGCGGCGGCGCCGTGCACGGGCTGCGCGGCGGTCCTCGGTCTCAGTTTTGGTCTCAGTTGCGGGTTCCGGGCCAGGCATGAAGTGGTCTCCCATGCGGCGCATCGCGTCCTTGGAGAGGTGTGATCTTCCCTTCACGTACCGGCGGGTCTGGCTGATCTGGGTGTGCCGGAGGATCTCCATGATGGTCGGCATGTCCACCCCGAGTTCGTTGAGGATGGTGCCGGCGGTGTGGCGACTGCCGTCGTAGAGGCGGCGGTCGTCGATGCCCGCTTCCGCCAGTAGTTCTTTGAACTCTTCCCAGTCCGCGCGAGGATCCAGGGGGCGCCCGTCCGGTCGGCTGAAGACCACTTCGTGTTCCTGCCATGCGTCGCCCGCTACGGCGCGCATTTCCTCTTGCTGGGCTTTGTGCTCGTGCAGGTACGGGATGAATGGGGGCGGGATGGGCACGGCATTCGTGCTCTTCTTGGTCTTGGGACGGGTGAAGACCAGGCCTCCGCCCTTGCGCTCGGGGCACGCGCTCGCGTGCTTCGTGCACTCGTTGGGGCACGGCTTGGGGCATCCGCGCTTGTAGTTCCTGTGCGTCTTGCAGTCCGGTGGACACGGTTCGAAACGGTGGAGCCGCTCGCCGCAGGCATGGGGGTCCTTGCAACCGTGGCGCCACGTGAGGCGTTGAAGCTGCCACTGGGGGTGGAACAGCTCGTTTTCGAAGTCCACGTACGACCACCGCAAGCCGAGCGTCTCGCCCTGCCGAAAGCCCATCCCCACACCGACGCACCACCGCATGAAGGTGGGCCGCTTCGCTGCGGCTTCCAGAAATGCCTTGGCCTCTTCCTTCGTGAACGGGTTCGCCTCCGTCTCGTCGACCGTCGGCGGGTCCACGAGCGTGGCCACGTTCTCGCTGATGATCCTGCGACGGTGGGCGATTTTCAGGGCGCGCGACAGGATGCGGTGAACCTTGAGTACATGGGACGGCGCGTGCCCCTCGTCGAGCATGACGCGGTACATCCGCTCAAGGTGCTCCGGCTGGAGTTTGTCGAGCCGGTGCTTGCCGATGCCGGGAATGATGTCGTTGCGGGTCTTGGACCAGTAGTCGTCCAGGGAGCGCGGCTTGAGCTTCAGGCTCGCAATGTTGGTCAGGTACGTGGTCATCCACTGCTCTACGGTCGGCTTGCGGCCGGCCTTGGGGGCGCGCCCCTTGTCCCGCAGCTTCTCCAACTCGCGAACTTTGCGGCGTACTTCAGGCTCGGTCTTGGCCCTGCGGTGGCGCCGGTCCGGGCTTCCGTCGTCCTTGACGCCCATCGTCACGCGGCCGTGCCACCAACCGTCATTGCCCTCGTAGACAGACGACTCCAGATTCGGATTGCGGGGGCTCATGTGTTCCTCCATGCGGGAGGCGGCCCCAGACGTATCGGTCTGGGGCCGCCTCAGGTGTTCGTGGGTCAGTTGGGCATCGGTTCGAGGGCGTTCACGTAGGCCTCAAGGTCGCTCCGACGGATGCGGCGGGAGCGGCCTCGCTTGACGTACTTCAGGACCCCTTCGGCCATCAGCTCGTAGACGGTTGATCGGCCGAATCGGAGGACCGTGGCGGCCTCCTCTGGGGTGTAGAGCAACTGCTCGGCGGGCGGTACGAGGGCGGTACTCATCGGGGCGTACCTCCGTGGCGGGACTGCTCGGAGCTCGAACTGAGATGGAGTGACATTGCTCTGAGTCGTGACTCATCGCGACTCAGAGCGGGTTGGCTGGGTGTTGAGTCGCGATGAGTCACGACTCAGGCAGATGTGGTTCGGACAGGTTGAGGGCGATCCCGTTGTAGGTGGCCACTTGCTGGCCGTAGGCGTCGCGGGGTCGGGTGCGGTTGAGTTGGGGGATGACGGAGAGCAGGTTGCGGCCAAACACCTGCTTCGTGCCGGCGCGGACGCCGTTGTCTTCGGCCCACTCGCGCCAGACCGTCCACAGGGCGTCCACGGGCACGCTGCACGTGGGTCCGGTGGTGCAGCGTTCGCGGACGAACGCGCTGGTGGGTGAGGCCGTGTCCCGCATGGTGGTGACCGCTTCACGGCTGGACTTTGGTTCTGTGATCCGGCCTGTGCGCTGGAGACGGGCCAGCCCGTCGAGAGCCCAGTTGAGGATGCCGGGCATCTCGGCGGTGAGCCGGTCGGTGAGGGTGGGGTCTTCCTTGCCCAGCCACGACAACCGCATGCTGAGCAGCACGAAACGGTTGGCGATGACCCCGGAGGAGTCGCCGAAGTGCGGCAGCTCGTTGGACAGGATCATCAGCCGGGAGGGCAGCTTGCCGGTCCACTGCTCGCGGTACTTGCGGTCGACGTCGATGGTGTCGTCACCCGAGATGGTCAGCAGCCGCTCCACCACCTGACTGTTGTCGTTGCCGGACAGCCGTGCGTCGGAGATGATCGCCAGCGATTTGCCGACCAGAGTCGACAACCCGAAGTTCGTGCCCAGCCCGGCCAGCGTCGGGCCGGCAAGGTTCTCCTTACCGACCAGCGCTTTCAACACCCGCGCGATGGTGCCCTTGCCCGAGCGGGAGGGGCCCACGATGAGCAGGATCTTCTGTAGGTCGGTGCGGCCGGACAGGACGTAGCCGAACCACTCCTGTAGTGCGGTGATGGCGTCGGTGTCGTCGGGCCAGACTTGCGACAGGAAGTGTTCCCATGTCGGCGCCGTGGCGGTGGGGTTGTAGGCGAAGGGGACGGACACGAGGTTGAAGAAGCCGGGCGTGTGGGGCAGCAGCGCGCGGTCCCGGATCCTCAGCAGCCCGTTCTTGCACGCCACGATCGGACCGTCGTCCTGTTCGCCCTCGCCCTCGTTGTCGAGCCAGGTGGGGGCATCGGTGTCGGTGGACAGCAGGGTGATGGCTCCGAGTGCGTCAAGCAGGTTGCTGATCTTCTGCTTCGTCGGTGCCCACTCCCGCAGCTCCGGCTGTCCGTCCTTGCCAGGGGTGCTGTAGCAGGCGTGTTCCAGGCGCGTGTACATGGCCGCGCGCACCTGTGCTTCGTCCAGCTCCCGCCAACTCGTTCCGGTCCAGCGCATCCAGGAGGCGCGCCAGCGCCGGCGGACGAGCTGTCCGACCTCGGTCTGCCAGTCCGGCAGCAGGCGGCGGGCTACGGCCAACGGGTTGGACGGTGCGGGCAGTTCCTTCATGCCGGTCACGCGGCGGTCCTCCCTTCCCGGGAAGTACGGAGCGAGCATTCGTCGCGGTGGGCGGTGTGCGCGTCGATCAGAGCGAGCACCCGGGGGCGGCCAACGGCGGTGCGGTCCCGGCCGCACAGGCACTTCGACGTGGCGGTCGGCACCGCGCCGTACGGTGCGGTGATGCGGAGCCACGCGACGGGATAACGGCCGTCCCCCTGCTGCCGGTCAGAACTAAAGGCAGATAGGACGCCCTTGCGGGCGACGTCCTTCATGCCGCACGCCCTGAGGCCGTCTCAAGGCCGTTGGTGACGGCGCGGCGGGCGTAGTCCTCCGGGACGCCCACCAAGACGGCGGCGGCCACGATCTCCTCCCCGATCAGGTCCAGTCCGCACGGTCCGGGGCATCCGGCGTGCTGGACGGCCAGGAAGCGAGCAGCCCCGAACGCCTGTGATCCGGCCCCCGATTCGGTGCGCTCCCGCACCAGGGCAAGGCCGCGTTCGAGGCCGGTACGCACGAACCGCTCGGTGTGGCGGCACCCGGTGGCCACGCTCCGGTCCCACGTGGCGCCGCCGGGGACGGAAGACACCACCCTCCCCGGCGGCGGGGTGGTGTCTTCCTTCACGACCAGGGCGCGGACGGCCGGCGGCAGTGCGGTCATGCGGCCGGTGCCGGGTCCCAGCCAGCGGGCGTAGGACATGAGCGACTTGACGTCGACACCGGGCCGGACCGCGTTGTGCGACCGCATGGCGCCCTGGTAGATCCAGTGCTGCCCGCGCGTCGTCGGCACGATCCGGGTGGCGGGCAGGGTGGCACGGGCCCATACGACGGCCGCCGCGTTGTCGAGGTCGACGACGGTCAGTCCGGCGCCGCCGGGGTGGTAGCCGACACAGACGGCCTGACGCCATGCCGCCGCCCACGCGCGGGAGGTGATCACCCTCGGGTCGGTGGTGGCGGCGGCCCATGCGTGGCAGACGCCCGCGCAACGGCAGGTGCCCGCGCTCTTCATGTTCGGCCGTCCACCGCAGGCGTTCTTGGCGCACGCGCGGCAGTTCCCGAACGGCCCCTTGCCGTCCCGCAAGGGCAGTACCGGCACGTTGGCCGTGGCCAGGTGCAGCGCGGTGTGCAGCAGGTAGTTCACGGTGCTCATGCCGCCTCCCTCAGCGTCGCTGTGGTGGCGAGGTAGGCGCGGCCGTGCCTCCAACCGCGCACCTTGCCCCGATGCGTGGGGTGGGTCGGCTGAGCGGCAGTCCACCGGCCGAGTTCGAAGTAGCGGTGCATGAGCACGCCGAGCCCGAACTGTTCCCCGCACAGCCGGATGTCCTTGCGGACCTCCGAACCGGCCACGTTCTCGATCACGTACGGGCGGCCGGTGGCTTCCAGGGCGGCGCGGGTCGGTGCGATGAGCCGGGGGTAGGTGCGGCCGATCACCGCGTTGCGGGACGCGTTGGTGCCCTTGGTGGGTGCACCCTCGCCCTGGCAGGGCGGTGAGGCGTGGATGAAGTCGAATTCGTGGCCGTGGGCGCGGATGAACTTGATGGCGTCGCCCCGGTGGAAGGCATCGCCGCAGTAGTCCGGCTGAGCCTGAATGTCGACGCCGGTGACGTGCCATCCGAGGGACTGGTAGCCACGCGTGGCGCCGCCGATGCAGCAGAACGCGTCCAGAACACGGATCGCGTCCAGCAGGCGCGTCCCTAAGGCGCGCTCTCGCCGGATGTCGGTGGGGTGGGTCATGCTGGAGACCTCCACAGATCTGTTGGGATCGGGTGGACAAGGGCGGCCCCGGTTTCATTGGCGTGAGAGGGGGCCGCCCTTGGCATAGCTACTGGTTCTTGGCCCACAGGGCGTATTCCTGGCGGACGTAGCCGCGCGGGTCGGCGATGCCCTCGACGTGGTCGATGTCGAGCAGGCGGCGGGCCGCATCGGTGGCGACCTCGCATGCATCGGCGAACACCTCCCCGGCCTCGTCCCCGAGGGCGATGCGGTCCAGGACCGCGGCCCTGCGGAGCCAGAACTCCCGCCCGAGCAGGGCACCGGTTGGACGCCCAACGGCGTGGTAGGCGGTCCATCCAAGCTCGCTGGTGATGCACGGGGCGGTGGCGTATGCCTCTTCCGGCGTCGTCCACGTCTGCGGCTGCGGCAGCGACCGGTGATCGGCGGTGACGTACAGCCGCTGCATGTCCGTGTACCGGGAGGGCAGGCGGCGCACGGCGCCGGTGTCGAAGATGCCGTTCAGCGCGGTGGTGATGCGGTCGGTGTCGGCGGGGTCGCAGATGATGCGGATCTCGAACATTCTCAGTCCTCCGGCGGGCGGTTGATGGTGGGGAGTTCGGGCAGGCCCGCACTCTCAAGGGCCTTGGGGTCGAAGCCGGGCAGGGCGGCGCGGGTGATGAGGGCGGTGGCGAGGGATTCGGCGTAGGCGGCCCCCGATCGAGCAACCTCGATCTGTGCCCCGGCGCGCAGCGCTTCCACGCGCTCGACGTGCGCGTGTTCCTCGCGTTTCGCGCTGATGTGCCGGTTGTGGGCGACGCTCTCGCGGCGGTCGGTGCGCCAATAGCGGGCCGCAGTGCCGTAAGCGACGGCGGTGGCCAGCACCCAGAGCAGCAGCGGCAACGGGAGACCGTCGGCGTATCCGGCGACCCCGGCGAGGGCGAGCCCGCCGGAGGCGGCAAACGCGGTTCCGGCGATGACGCTGTCCCCGGCGCGTCCGGCGGAGGCGAAAGCGCCGGCCGTCGCGGCTCCGGTGGCGAGAACGACCATCAACGCGGCGTTGCCGACGGAGTGTTCAGCGCCGTTGGCGTTCCAGATCCGGCCGAGGATGAGCACCGTGGAGGTGGCCAGTGCGGGTGCCGCTTTGGGGGCGGCGATGGTGAGCCAGTGGCGGGCGACGATGGGTTGGTTCATCGCACGCTCCTCTACAGGTCGCCGATGGCGTTGACGACGGCGGTGGTCAGTTCGTTCATCGGCCCCGACGCGCCTGTGGAGGCGAGGTAGAAGCCGAACATCATGGCGACGAACGCGGAGCCGTAGCCGAGGGTCTTGGAGCGCAGCAGGAAGAACAGCACGAGTCCGAACAGGGCGACGAGCGAGACGGTGATGGCCATCGGTGTTCCCTTCGGGTCGGGTGGTCAGCAGGTCTCGAAGCGGTGGCGCATCTCGGCAGCATGCCGCAGCAGGTCCTGGTACGTGGCCGTGCTCTTGCCCCATCGCGGGGCGTCTGCGGGGGCTGGGAAGTCCAAGGCCTCGTCGTGGACGACGATGACGTTGGGGGTGGGCTGGTCGGGGTTGTGGTCCATGGCGGGTCTCCCTGGGTCAGCGGGTGCCGTCCTGGTAGAGGCGGGCGGCGACGTTGTAGAGGTGGCGGCCGATGCGTATGCGCTTGCGGTCGCCTCGGCAGCGGCGGCAGGTCTTGCCGGGCTTGAGGTTTCCGCGGCGGTCTTTCTTGAGCGCGTAGCCGAAGCCCTTGCACTTGCGGCAGTCGCCGAATGGCGAAGCGGCACACAGACTGACGTAACCGAGAGTGACGACGAGGAGGCAGGCGCTAGCAAGGAGGAGTAGCGTCATGGGGTGCCTTCCAGGCGGGTTTCCGGGGTTTCCGCAGGTGGGGTGCTAGGTGCGAGGTTGCTGATCAGACCCGGTATGGGGTGCTAGTGGAGGTGCTAGACCTAGCAGCGGTGGCTGCTAGGTCTAGCACCAGTACGCGTCAGCTCCCGGACTACTTTCCGTCACGTTCAGTGATGACCTTGGTGATGTCGGCGGGGACGATGCCGCGCCGCGTGGTGCCCTTGCCGCGGTCGGTGGTGCCCCAGACGTCCTGGGCGGTGATGCCTTGCGGGCCGAGGTTCTTGGCGACGGTCTCGGCCTTCCACCCTGCGTAGATTTCAGGGCGCAGGGTCGCGAGGCGGGTGGCGACCTTCTCGTTCCACACCTTGTCCTCGTCCGCCGGCACGACGCGCAGGATGTCGGCGAGCAGATCGAAGGTGGCCTCCCCACTCTCGGGCTGCTGACCAATCGCGTGGCCGGTGAGGTTGCCGTACTCCTCGCGCATCTTCCGGGCCCGGACCACGACCCGTTCGGCCGCGACCGCGTCCACGAACGCCGAGGCGACGATGCGCGGGTCGTCCCCTTCGCCGGACATCCAGCAGATGCCCAGGTCGGAGCGGCTGAACATGGTGGCGCGGATGCCAGCCTTGTAGGCGCCGGTGCCGAGAACCATGTCGTTGGCCTGGTGGCCCATGACCTTCAGGCAGAACCGCAGCACCGCGTTCGCGGAGATACCGGGCGGCAGGGACTTGGCGTCCGGGCGCTGCGTGGCGAACATGCCGACGATGCCGAGCGCCGGTCCTCGCTTGGTGATGTCCGTGCAGATGGCTTCGATCTCGGCCCCGTGCTTCTCGTGCTCGAACAGCACCTGGCACTCGTCGATGCCCATCGCGATCGGGTGCAGCCCATACCGCTTGTCGCTGGCCAGCTGCGGCGTCACCTTCGACTCGGGGCAGATCGAGCGGGGCAGCGACTTGATGACCTTTGCCCGGCGCCGCAGTTCTTCCTTCAGCTCCCGCAGCGCGTGCAGGATGTACTCGATGTCCTCGTCTTCCTCGCCTGCCCGGTAGCGGTGGCAGATCGGCTCCAGGGCGCCGAGGTCGCCGGTGCCCTTCAGGTCGAACGCGTACAGCTGCGCCCGCGGGTCGAGCCCGGCGATGAGCAGCAGCAGCCTGAGCAGGAACGTCTTGCCCATGCGGGGAATGGAGCCGATGACGATGGCCGCGAACATCAGGGTCACGGTCATGTCCCGCATGCGCTGGTCATTGCCGAACACGACCGGCTTGAACAGGTCCACCTGCCCGTCCTTCAGCAGCGGCCACGGCGGCTTGGTCGTCTCGTTCATCGGCCGGTCGCCCACCCACAAGACCATGCGCCCCTCGTGCTCGTCCGGGTCGGGCGCCGGCCACACACAGCCCACCTTGCGCCGCAGCCCTGAAGCCAGCGCTTGGCGGGCCTCCATGACGTCGTCGGGCACGACACCCCAGGGCAGGTCCACGTCGGCGCGGTAGCCGGGCCCGTCGCGGGTGATCTCGGAGGTGAACCGCATGCCGTTCATGTCGCCGCCCTTCTTGATGGCGGCCGACAGCTTCGCGTTGCCGATGTTGTCCAGCGCGCGCAGCACGATCGGACCGGTGAGCTTCTGCAGCTCGGTCTTCAGCACCGCCGGGCCGATCACCGGCTGATCCTGCGGAGCACCCCAGAACCCCGCCACCAGCACAGCGGCCGACGCGAACACCGCGAGCCAGCCCGGGGCCATCACATACACGGTCAGCGCGAATGCGGCGCCGAACACGATGCCGACCGTGGCGACCAGGACCCGCAGCCGCACCCGCCCATCCCGCTGCCGCGACAGCTTCAGGTACTCGGCCGTGTTCTCCTGCTGCACCTCATAGGCGCGCAGCGGCGCACCCTCCGCGTCCCACACCCACCGGCCGGTCTCCCGCACCAGACGGGCCATGCCGCGCGGGGCGAGCAGACCAAGCTGCAACGCATACCAGGGAGTTCGGATGCCGTGATACGCCGTGGCGTACGCGGCGTTCCCGGCCGCGCGCTGCACCGTGGTAACGAACCCGAACTTCGAGGTCAGCCAACTCGGCACGATCGGCCGGCGCTTGTAGGTGGTGACCCCGGGAGACGGCAGCGTCGGTGAATCCACCGGCCGCGCCACGGGCGTCTCGTCGTCGTCCATGGGCCAGTCGAACTGCCCGCCCGACTCGGCACCCGACTGCTTCGGGGTCGGGTCGGGCGACTCGCTCGTCTCGGGGTCGGCCGACTTGCTGCGGGCGGATCGTGCCTTGTCGAGATCGACCACATCCGCCCCGGAGTCGGCTGCGGGGTCGGTGGCCATGTCGGCTTCGAGTCGGTTGAACAGTTCGCTTTCGTCGTCGTGATTCACTGAACGTCCCTCCCTGGGACACGGGGTTGGAAGGGGCCCGGACAGCGCTTTGGACGGCAGGCGTCCGGGCCCCCACTTGGCGAGTCGTACGGGTCATGCGGCGCGCTGTTCCTCGGGGTAGGCGCAGGGGATGCACATGCCGAGCGAGGTGGGGATGCAGTAACCCGCGTCGCCCTTGTGGACGGGGCACCAGCGGCGGGCGGCCATCGCCTTGGCGAGCGCGGCCCGCTTCGCACGCGTCATCGGCCGCACGGGCTTGGCCCGGTCGATGCGGTACAGGTAGGCCACCAGCACCCCGGCCTTACAGCCGCGGGCCCGGCGCATCACCTGCGCGGCGACCGGCTGGTCGCCAGGCCGTAACCCGCGATCTCGGAGCTGACGGCGGGTGGCGTATCCGTCCGGGGCGAACCGCCACGGGTAGGTAGGGACCCCGTACGTGGTGCCCTTCGGGTCGTAGCAATTGCCGGACGTCGGGGACATCAGTCAGCCGCCTCGTCTTCGGCCCGCCAAGCGGCCTCCCGCTGCTCCAAGCGGTGCAGCACAGCCTGTTCGCCCTCGTAGTCGCGGTCCTCCCGGGCCTGCGCTGCGAGCTGCCGATACGACAGTTGGACCTCGCCGCGCTTGGCTTCGACGGCGGGCCTCTCCAGCGCGGTGACGCGCTTCTTCAGCAGCGTTGAGTTCGACGCGCATCTGCTCGACTTCAGAGGCCGCGGTGACATTGCCGATCATGCCGCCACCGCCTGCGCGGGCTGCAGCTCGGGAACCGGCAGCGGGCCGTAGCCGTGGACCTCAATCCACACCCCACCCCACTCCGTCGCCGCTGTCAGCGAGGCCGCCATGGACAGCAGCTGGTGCTTCACGTCCTCGGGGCGAATACCCAGGACCTCGCGCCACGCCTCGAAGTCGGCCAGCCCGTCGTGCACGCTGATCACGACCGCCGGACGGAACTCATCGCCCTCGTAGACGGTCTTGACCGCCATGTCCGTGGCCGGGAGGTGACCGAACACCTTGGCCAGGTCGCCAAGGGTGTGGATCGCGGGCTCCAGTCGGTGCAGACTCTCAGCGCTCATGCTGCTGCTCCCTCTCCTTCTTTGTCGGTGTCGCGCTGGTCGGTGTCGCTCTGGCCGGTGGTGGGCGGTCCGGGCCGGAAGCGGGCCGCCTCGGCACGCTCCGCCTTGAGCGCGTCGCGCAGCATCCGTGCGTTGGCCTGCGAGGTATGAACGGCCTTGCGGATCGCGTCCGCGTTCAGGTCCGCATCGGCCCAGCCGGCCGTGATGGTGCGTGCGTCGGAGAGCAGTTCCTCCGGCGTGCGGGCCGCCTTCGACTTGGCCGACCGGTGCGGGGCCCGCGGCTTGCGCTCCCGATCCTTGGCCGGTGCCGGGTTGGCGGGCGGGGGCTTGGGCAGCGGCTCCTCATCGGGAGTGCCGCCGGGGGTGAGGTCGCCCATCTTGAGCAGGACCCGGGTGCGGTGCGGGGTGTGTCGCCGCCACTGGCGGCCGTGCTCCTGGCGGAGCTCCGCGCGGGCCAACTGCCGCCGCTGCTCGCGTGCCAGGGCTTCGCTGTAGGAGGTGATCTCCCACAGCGTCATGCGCCGCCACAGCGCGAACGTGGACAGCGGTGCGAGCAGCCAGCGGGAGCGGCGGATCTTTTCCATCCGCGTCCCGGTCGCAGCTCCGATGCGGACGGCGTAGATGTGGGCGGCGATCTCGGAGAACACGACCCACAGCAGAGGCATCGTGCCGTGCGCCAGCTTGGCCGACATGCCGTGTCCGGCCGCGATGTTGAGCCAGCACGTCACGCCGGTCAGGATCCATGGCACGAACCGCACCCAGGCGAGCGGCATGTTCATCCGGATCAACAGCAGGTTGGCCACGGTGAATGCGGGGATCGCCGCGTCGATGCCGACGGGCAGCATCCACGGCTCCCCGAATCCCCACCGCACCGCAGCGGACGACACGGCGTCGAAGGAGGACGCCAGACCGAGTGCCCCGACCCCGGCAGCGGCCAGCGCGCCGAAGCCCATCAGTCCCATCTCGCTCCGCTTCAGCGGCGGGGCCTCTTCGCCAGTGCTCACGGCGTGCTCCCTTCCGAGACGGTGTGGTGGGTGCCGCGTCGTCCGGCCCGGCGGCCGTTGACCGTGGGGCGAACCGGGGCGAGCCGTTCGGTCAGGAAGCGGCCACCGCCGTTGCGCTTGGCGGTGTACATGGCTTCATCCGCCCGGCGCAGCAGCCCGGAGAAATCGGTGCCGCTCGCCTCGCAGCGGACCGCGCCAATCGACGCGCCGACCGCGAGCGTGCGGCCGTGGTGATGAACGGGCTGCCGGAGAGCGTGGTTCAGCTCGTCCAGCATCCACACCAGCTCAGCCTGGCTGCGGACCTTGGTGACGGCGGCGAACTCATCCCCGCCCAACCGCGCTGCCACGCCATCGTTCAGCCGGGCCCATGCGGTGAGCCGCTCACCCGTGGCGCGGAGCACCGCATCACCAGCGGCGTGCCCGTGCGTGTCGTTGATCTCCTTGAACCGGTCCAGGTCGATCAGGTAGACGGCACTACGACCATCGGCCACCGCCCGAGTGGCGCGCTCGGTGAACGCGTCCCGAGTCACGAGACCGGTCAGCGGATCACGCCGCGCCGCCTCGATCCGGCGGCTCATCCACAGACTGTGCACAGACCAACCGGCCGCCAGCGGCAGGGATGCGGCCAGTGCCGTCATCGTGTGGCTCATGACCCGCCCCCCGCACGGCGCTGCATGGGGGCCAGCATCTCCGCCTCGACCTGAGCAAGCGGCGTACCCGGCACATAGACGAAGTGCGGAAGTCTCGAACGGCCCGAAGTCCGCGCTGCCCTGGCAGTCCGTGACGTGCAGACCCTCGACCAGGGGGAGCGGCGTGTCCTCGTCCAGGGTCCAGCGCCACCCGGCCCAGTCCGCCACACGGTCCGCCAGCGGAGCCGAGTAGGAGGCCATCCGGCGCGGCGCGTGAACGAGGACGTACAAGACGGGGCGCGCGATCCAGTCGCGGATAGCCATCACGCCACCGCCTTGAGGGACTTGCGGTTCTTGGCTTTGGCCGGGCGGGACAGCGGGATGACGTTCAGCAGACCCGGCGCGTGGGCCTCGATCGCCTCCACAGCGATCCGGGTGACGGTGTCGTACAGGCCGGGGTCGTCGGCGAGGATGTCGCGGGCCGCGTCCAGCCGCGCCGCCCGTTCCATCTCGCTCTCGCCCTCCACACCCAGCCACAGATCCAGCGGGGTGCCGAGCGCGAGCTCAACGAACTCTGTGGCGGTAACAGCCACATGACCAGCAACGATGTTCTTCATGGGTCGTACTCCTCTCAGGGCGGAACGGCCCAAACCAGCGGCCCCGGTGTTCGAGCACCGGGGCCGCGCGCCGTTGGAGACCAGGGGATGTCCGGCTCCCCTCAGCCCCGCCCGTACGAGACGGGCGGAGGAGGCAACCGGCCGCAGCCCAGTCGGGCGCTGCGGAAGTTGAGGCAGTGCGTGTCTCCTTCATCGCGACCGCGCTCCCGTGTGAGGTAGAGCTGTCCGGCCTCGAAGTAGGCGTATGGAGACGTGACCTTTCGGTCTAAGCCCTCCGGTTAATGCCAAGGCGCCGGGTCGCCTCCCCCCGTCCACCGCGGGGCTCCTGGTCGTGCGGTCTTGCAGGTCAAGCACTTGCGGACACAACAGGTGAAGCCCCTTCGGGCTCGCCGTGCTGATGCGTAACAGCATGTACTAGCACGTACCATGGCGCAAGAGGGTGGCACAGACTCGTGCTAGGTCGTACTAGGGGTGGGTACGCTCGATTGCGTGATGAGCGCTGAAATCTCTAAAGACGACCCCAGGCCGGAGTCTGAGCAGGCGGCCGACATCCTGCGGCACGAGATCTTGAGTGGTGACATCAAGCCCGGAGCCCATGTGGGCTCCGTGCGGGACTTGGCCACGCGCTTCAAGATCTCGGGAATGACCGTGCAGCGAGCCCTTGCGATCCTGCGCGAGGATGGGCTCATCATGACCACGTCGCGCGGCAGCTACGCCCGCGACCCGGAGCAAGCCACCGAGGGTAGCGAAGCCGACGTAGGTGTCGACCTTCCTGAAGTCCTGCGCCAGCTCGAACATCTCACCTCCCAAGTCTCGGAACTTCGCGGCAGGCTCGAAGCGCTCGAAAGCCGCTCCGTGCCGGGTGGTGCGTGATCTGCAACCAGCATGCAAGGAACGGGAGTTGAGAGGTAAGTGACAGCCAGGGGACGGCAGAGCGGAGCAGGGGACATGTCCGGTGACACCCCTCTGTCACCTTCCCTGTCCCCCTGGCTCGCGGGTGAGACTCGGAGTAGGCACTCGGAGGAGGGCACATGACCGACGACAGGCCCGCATGGGCGCGGCGCATTGCTGCCGAGCGATCGGCACGTGACTGGTCGCAGCGTGAGGCAGTCAGGGCGTTGCGGGCGCACGCTCCCACGGAGCTGCCCGCCGAAGACAGCATGATTCGCCAGTGGAAGCGCTGGGAGTCAGGCCAGATGCCGAACGACTTCTATCAACCGATCATTGCTGCCGTCTTCGGCACCGTGACGCATGCGCTCTTCCCAGCCCCCTCGCGCCGGGATGGACACAAGGAGATCTTGGCAGCGAGCGGCATGGAGACGCTGGAGATCGTAAGCCGTCTGAACCGGTCCGACGTCGACAACGCCACGCTTGATGCCCTGCGGATCACGACGGACCGGCTCTCCTCGGAGTACCCGTTCATGCCGAGTGCACAGCTCCTCATCGAGGGGCGCCAGTGGCTTCGCCGCGTCGTCGACCTCCACACGAAAAGCCTCACGCTCGCACAGCACCGCGAAGTACTCGCCCTGTCCGGCTGGCTCGCTCTACTGGTCGGTTGTGTCGAGTACGACACGGGTGACCGTCACGCGGCTGAGTCGACACGCCGCGCCGCCCTCTGTCTCGCCACCGAGGCTGAGCACGCAGAGGTGGCCGGGTGGGCGCACGAGATGCGGGCATGGTTCGCGCTCACGACCGGCGACTATCGCGGCGTCATCGCGGCAGCGCAGGCCGGAGCGGACACAGCGCAGCACCACGGTGTGGCAGTGCAGCTTGCCGCACAAGAAGCCAAGGCGTGGGCGCGACTGGGGGACCGCCGGCAGGTTGAGGTAGCCCTCGACAAGGGGCGGCGGATGCTCGAAGCAATGCCGCACCCCGAGAACCTGGACAACCACTTTGTGGTGGACCCCGCCAAGTTCGACTTCTACGCGATGGACTGCTACCGCCTGGTCGGTGAGGACAAGCTTGCGCGCACGCTCGCCGAAGAAGTGCTGAGGGCCGGAACGGACTTCGACGGAACCGAGCGCTCGCCGATGCGCATCGCGGAAGCCCGCGTAACACTGGGCGTCACGGCGGCACGTGAAGGCGACTTGGAGCAGGCACTCATCATGGGAGAGCGCGCTCTCGAAGGCGACCGTCAGTCGGTGCCGTCGCTCATCATGACCAGCCGCGAACTCGCTGCCGAGATGCGTCGCCGGTACAGCTCCGAACCAGCGGCACAGGACTACCTTGCACGGCTCCACACGCTCGCCGAGCAGAAGCCCGGCTTCATGCCTCGGTGATCCGCCACAACGGCCGCGACCTGCTCGAATCCGCATCCGGCACGCGACCGCCGGGGCGCCAAACAGGGGGCCAAACGAGGCAGCCGCACCAAGACCGTCCCGGACAGTAATGGACAGTGCCGGAAGCGAATGAGCAGGTCAGTGACCAGCGACAGAAGGTCACGAGGGGGTCTGATCGCGTTCGGGACGGAGGGGTCGTGAGAAAGGTCAGCACTCTCCAGGTGGACGCAAATCAGGTGTGCCTGCCAAGTGAAGGATGAGACACCAGTGCCTGTCCCAGCGCCCATCGCACCGCATTGAGGCCCCGGCGCGGTAGGACTTTCTCTACTTCATCAAGGCACCCGGCGTCGCTCACGCTCCGCCGGGCGCGCGGCCCGCGTCCGGCCCGCCCACGCTCCTGCCTCCGTCCCGCTCGGCGCGCCGGCCGCCGCCGCGCGCCCACGGAGGTAGGCCGAGGGGCATGAGGTGAAAACCGCGGTGGCTGGGGCAGGCGCCGACACGATCTTTAGCCACCTCCCCGGTCCGGAACCCGACGTCGAGCAAGACCAGGGGGCCCATCGGGCTTGTTGGGGGCAGGCAGGAGCCTAACGTCGCGTCTCCAAATGCTAGTTGGGGTCGCGCTTCCTGGCGAGGGGCTTGACGGCCATCGAGGCTCCTGGCAGGTCGGATAACGGTGAGAGATCTGACTCGTGGAGCCTTGATGTCCTGTCGTCGTGTCACCGCGGCGGGAGCGAACTCCAGAGTCGGGCAGCGGATCGCGGCGGCGCGGGTGGCGGCTGGGATCCGGCTGGAGGCTTTGGACGAGTTCGTCACCCCGCAGGCGGTTCAGGAAGCCATCAGTTCATGCGGCCGGCAGGAGAAACGCTGGTGCGCGTGCCTGCCGGCCAGCGCAGTGGTCTATTTCGTGCTGGCGATGTGCCTTCACTTCAGCGAGGGCTACGCGGAGATCCTGCGCAAGCTGACCGACGGCCTGCGTGACGCGGTCCACGCGCGAGCCCTGCAGGTGGCAGGGACCTCCGTCGTTAGGGGACAAGCCTGCCCGAGTAGCTGGCAAGCGTACGGCCCCCTGGCCATGCTCGACCCCAGCCCGGGCAGGCCACCGGCCAAAGATCGCGCCAACGCCCCGCGGTACGTGCCCCGGGCAGTTCGGAACGGGAGGGGGCGCATTCCGCAATCCGCGCGAGGTCGGAAAGTGCGGCGGGTGCATGTCGTGCTGATCGATGGGACTTTGGTGATTGCCGCAGGTACCGATGCGAACTCGCGCATTTCTGCTGGTCATCGCCGTGTTCTCACAGCAATTGAGGCGTCAATCACGCGCATTAGGGTTATAAGTGGACAAAACGGGTGCCGCTCGCTACGGTCGAACTGCAGGCGCCACAAGTGCAGGAGTAGTCCAATTCCGCACGCAGGGAAGTTGGCGTCACAAGCCGGAATCCACCGGCCCTCATGGTTGCCCAGCGCATCGCGGTGTAGATACCGCTCCCTGGATCGCAACCGCACACGGGATGTGTCCTGGACCAGGTCAAGGCACCAGTGCGCGTACCGACTCGAAGAAAGAGGATAGCTATGCGCGCGAAGCGAATCATCGCGGTCGTGGCGAGCCCCCTCGCCGCAGCAGCACTGGCCTTCTCGCCGGCGCTGATGACGCAGGCGGTAGCCGACACCACCCAAGCGCCAGCGGTGTCCGCCCCACAGGCCCCCAACGCCAAGAGCCCGGCGGAGCAGGGCAAGACAGACGGGAAGAAGGTTGGGACGACGGACGGCAGGAACTGCCAGCATAGGGCGTCCTACAATCCCGGAGCAAAGAAGGTGTTGTTCACGAAGTCGGAATTCACGAAGTACAAGGCCGCCTACAATACGGCGTATGAAAAGGCCTTCGACATTGCCTTCGACGAAGACGCTTGCGAGGACGACGAGTAGCGTTCATCGCCCGCAAGGGTGGGGCATCTGTCGCCCGGTGGGGCCACCCACCCTTGCGTGCTTGCCCTCCGGAGCCGTGTCCCCACGTCGGTGGCATCATGCATGAAGGCCCCTACAGGTTGCCGTGACGGCAGTCTCTGACGGCAACGCCAGCACACTGAAGCGGTCTTGAGCGCCTTCCGGGGCTCTCACCGTGCCGTGCCATGGGCTTGCTACCCAGGTGGGCCGTTCAGTTGGTCGAACTCCTAAAGTGGTGGTCAGCCAGCACCACATCCGAGGAGGAGGCTCTACCAGAGCAAGGGCCGACAGCGGTGAGTGTCTAACTGCGTGACAACCGCGACGGACAGCGCCGAACAAGCGCGGACACTGGCGGATCATCACCACAGGTCAGCGACACGCTTGCCCCTGTTCAAGCCCCCATCCGAGTTGCTTCGGGACGAAGCGGTCGTGGTCTCAATTGTGGTCTCAACAGCCGCCCGTTCCAGGGCGATCCGCTGACGTCCACGGAAGTCCGGCAGCCTCTCTGACCAGGCACGTGAGCCCCACAGTGGACGCCGGTGGATGCCCCCAGAGCAAGATCGGACAACTCGTAATGCGTAGGTCTCGGGTTCGAATCCCGAAGGCGGCTCCATTAAACCCCAGGTCGGATAGTCGCTGACCTGGGGTTTTCTGTTGCTCGGGGCATGGTGGGGCACGTGGCCGGGGTGCCGTGACGTGGCTTGCGTGAGCGATGCGTGAGCGGAGCGCCGCCGGGACCCCTACGTCTCGGACTTCCGGCGCTTGGCCTTCCTTTTGGCCTTGGCCTGGGCGTTGCCTTTGCCGTTCTTCTTGGCCCTGGCCTTCTTGGCGGCCTTCGCAGCCTTACGGGCCGCCTTCTCTGCCTCGGCCTTGCGCTGAAACGGGACCAACTTGGCGAAGTCGTCAACAGAAACCCGGATGCCCGGGGGTTTCACGTCGTGAAGAGGCGCTGGGCGGTCGAGCGGAGTATCGGTTGGATCATGATGCACCGCCGTCTTGCCCGCGACTCTGTCGTGACCGGTACGCCGCCGTCGAGTTGCCCGTAGGACGCCGTGCGGAAGGCGGAAGCGAGTCGTGTTGAAAGTGGCATGGGCGGGTTGTCACAGTGTCCGCGATGCTCTGTGACACCTCGGGGCCTACCTCCGGTGGAGTGACGGCACGCCTGGTGGTGAAGGTGAAGAGGATCTGAGGCCTGCTCAGATCGCCGGTGAAGCCATCGGGGAGCGAGTTACGGCTGAGATGAGAATGTCGCGGGGTACCCGCTCTGCTGCGGCGAGAGCGCGACCCACGGGGTAGGCGTGGGCGCCGGTCGGGAGGCTTCCGCGGCGACCGCTGAGTACCACGTCGATGGAGCCCATCGTGCTGCGAGAGTTCGTGGCTCTACCCAATCGTCGCAGCGTTTGACGGGCGACTGCCTCCGCGGTGTCGTACAGAGTGATTCCACTGGGCAGGCTACGTAGGATCTCTGGCACAACTAGAGGGTAGTGCGTGCATCCCAGCACCACGGAGTCGCAGCCTTGGGGGGTTCGCTCGGCCGCGTCGGCGATGGCTGCCGTTGCTGCGGCCATGTCGCCGTGGTCGATCGCCTCCGCCAGACCGGGGCATGCGACACGCGCCACGGGTCGGCCGTTCGCGTGGTCCGCGATTAGGCGCTCCTGGTATTTACTCGACGTGGTCCGGACGGTTGCCCACACGGCGATGCTTTGGCCAACTGCTGCGGCCGACTTCACGGCGGGCACGGTTCCGATCACGGGTACGCGCGGCTCGTACCTCTCGCGCAGAGCGTCGATCGCGGTGACGGTGGCGGTGTTGCAGGGGACCACGATGGCCCCCGCGCCTCGCTCGATGGCGAACTGAGCGGCGGTCAACAGACGGTCCGTGACGAGGGAGGCCTTCTTCGACCCCCAGGGAGCGCCGTCGGGATCGAGAAGCAACAGCAGGTCGAGTTCCGGGGCCAGGTGCCGAAGCCAGCCCGTAGTGGAAAGGAGGCCAAACCCTGAGTCGATCAACGCCACCGTCATGGGGCCAAGTTATCAGCCAGGCCGGAGGCGAGGACGCGCTGGTCGGCCGGGGTAACAGGGCATCACTGGCTGCTCGAGCGGGAGCTGAAAAAGCTCCCGCTCGAGATCGCAAAGGTGGGCCGACAGGCCCGCGATGTCGACGTGCAGGCGCTCCTCACGCGAGGAGGCATCCTGTTCGCTTTGTGCGAGTTTGTCGAGCAGCGGGTTCGGCGAGACGATCCTGGTGACGCCGCCGATCGCGAATCACACGCCGAGCCAGTCGGGCGTCGCTTCCATAACTGCATTAAACACGGCACCGAGCAAGCCACGAAGGTGCCGCGGCCCCGGCAAATTGATGACGACGGCTATGCCAGGTGGCCAGAATTGATCGACATGGAGCGCAGCATCACGTCTGGCCACCGGGTTCATCGGCGAGATCGAAGGTGAGCGAGTCCACTGCCGCCTGAGCACGCTCTGTGGCTTCCTCCGGCGTCGCGCCGAGTGCCCAGGCGAACGCGAGTCGCGCGAGCGAATCGGTGAGATCGCCGACCTGCTCACCGACACCGGCCACAGCGGCGACCTCCATCACACCGGGCATCTCGTGCGCCTCCTCGATGCCGTGGACTGCGGTGAGGACGCCTCGGCGGTCAGCACACCGGTACCGGATCGCTGCGAAGTCCGCGCGTTCGCCGCTCCGGTGACGCTCTATCGCTTCCTCGATCTCCGCGGTGATCGAGTGGCCGACCGCTTGACGAGCCCAAGCCTTCTGGATATCGATCCCCGTCGCGGCCGAGAGCATGTTGGGGATCCGGTCGCCGCCGTAGCGTAGATGGGTCTCGATGATCCGGACAGCGTTCTCGGTGAGGATCACCTCGGTGTGGGTCAGGCCGTCCTGGATCTCAAGTGCGTCCAGCATCCGGAGAACGGTGTCGGAGATGGCTGCCGCCTCCGCGTCAGGAAGCGGCGCCGGCAGCAGGTGCCCGACTTCGACAAAGCTGTCCTGGTCGATGGACTTTTGGGTGATGCCTGCCACGAAGTGTTGGCCTGTCTCACTGATGCACTCGACACTGAACTCCCGGCCTTGGTGGAAGGGCTCGGCTATGAGCTCGTCCGCGTCCAGGCTTGAGGTTCCTTCCATGCTCCAGGTGAAGGCCCGGGGGACGTCCGCGGGAGACGCCAGTTTGCTGATGCCCAGGCTTCCGGTACCTCCTGTGGGCTTGCAGATGACGGGGTAGCCGAGCTCGGCGGCGGCCTTGGCGAGCTCATCCGGGCCGACCACCTTCATCGCGGGAGTGTCATCGACGCCCGTCTCGCTCAGGCGGGCGCGCATGAGGTACTTATCGGTGACCCACTGAACGGTCTGCGCGGAGTAGCACCTCAGCCCCAGCCTCTCGGCGATGTAGGCGGTCTTGTCCGCATCCGACTCGGTGAAATTGACGATCGCATCGATGCGGTCGTTCTCATGGATCACCCGGGCGATGCCCAGCCATTCTTCCCGGCTGGTCTCACGATCGAGGAGCAGCAGCCGGTGCAGGTCCTTCTTGTCCCATACCTTGCTTTCGAACTCCTGCCGACAGATCACGCTGATCCGCAGCCCGGGGGCAGCCTGGAAGCAATTCCTCGGGACCTCGCGTGCTCCACCGACCATGAGAAGGTGTTCGGCAACCGCTGCTCTCTCAGTACTCATCCGACCACTCCGCATTCGCATAGAACCAGTCGGCACAGATGCGAAGGCGTTCTTCGACCTGGTCACTGGTCGCGCCGGAAACGACGAAAGTCACGATCTCGCTGCTGGTGTGCCGCAACTGGTAGTCCAGCACCCAGTCGAACGGAGCCGACTGAGGGGCCTTCGTCAGGACCCTGGCGGAGGAGATCTCTCCGTGTCCGGCGATCTGCTTCTGCAGGGCCTCTGTTCGCGGCCAGTCACACGGTTCGAACCCACAGAACGCACGGACTGCGTCCATCTTGTAATCGACCCCGAAACTGGCCCGGCTCTCTTCGAATATCGGACCGCCGGCGAGCCGCTGTGCGGCCTCGCCGAGGACGAGCTCGCCGTTCGGACGCTGCCAGATCTCCACATGGAAGAGGCCGTCGGGCCCAAAGGGAAGCACATTCTCCAGGAGGTTCCTGGTGAATTCGATGAGTTCCCGGAAAATGTCGCTCTGGGCGTCGAGAATCGTGCTACCCAAGAACCCGCCGCCCTGAAAGAAATCCAAATGACTGCCGACATATCGGGCCGCGCTCATGAAGCGGCAGACGCCCTGGGAGTAGTAGCCGTCGACGTGAAACTGCGTCCCGTCGACGAAGGCCTCGGCGAGCATGTCCGGCTCGCGGTCGGCCCCGGCGAAGATTCCCGCACTCAGCAGGGAGTCCAGCTCGGTCTGCGAGCTCAGGATGAAAGTCTCGGCCGATCCCCTGCCCGAGATCGGCTTCAGTACGACTGGGAAGCCGACCGTGTCCGCGAAGTCGAGTAGCTCGAAGGCATTGCGGACCCTCCTGCCCTCAGCCACCGGAACGCCTGCCGCAGATGCGCACTGCTTCATGAAGAGCTTATCGCGCATGTAGACCACGTCCTCTGGAGGGATACCTGCCAGCCCGTGGCGTTTGCGCAGCCATGCCGCTCGCAGGACGTCTGCCTCCGTCATGGGGATGATCCGCTTGAACCCGCCGTTCGCGAGCAGGTGGTCGGCCCGCTTCGCTACCAGGTCGTTCGCCTCGTAATTCTCGAAGCACTCAATTTCCTGGAATGCATCACCATAGTGCGCCTTAATCCATTCCGGCGGGTGATCGCAGTCTGTTCCCGTCAACAGATAGGCCGTATTCTGGGTAGCGTCGGACCATTCCCGAGGTGTACTGCGAAGCAACGCACTGAGTGGCGACATGATCATGTTTTCCACGGTGCCTCAATCCTGCTGGGCGGAGTATATGCTTGGCCATTTCGTCCGCATCGTCAAACGGACATTTAGGGCAACGACGCGGACTGTGAATACGCCGCATCCATAGGAGAGTTGGGTCGTACTATTCCGCGAAAGCGCGTTCAATTCGAGCTAGAGCGTCGATGAGGCCCAACTACATCTGCTCATGCTCGCTCCTGCGCCTCGCAGGCGGCACGATCGGGCAGCACGCTCCGTGTTGGACGGTTATGAGTTCTTGGACCAGAGAGCCAGCGGAATGATTGCCCTGGCCAAGTCTTCGCCCCTCGGGGTCAGCTCGTAATGCACACGCACTGGAGAGGTTTCGCCACTGACTATGCGATCCACGACCCGCAGCTCCCGCGCGCGAACGAGCGTCCGAGACAACTGCTTGCTGTCCATGCTGGTCTCACGAGCAAGCTCATTATGCCCCAGTGGGCCGAACGCCAGAGCGTTCAGAACGGCGATCATTCCACGTCGGGCTAGAACGTCTACTACCTCAATCGCGCCATGGAGCTCGATCGAATTTATCGCTCCATCCTTCTCGACGCCGCCCCTATTTGCTCGTTTTACTTTTTTTACGAACGAGTAACTAGAATCCATAGTTTAAAAAATTCCCCCGATGTGCTGCAGCCCGCCTCTTTCCGGCTGTAGCCGGTGACGGTTGTTTGGCGCCGAATCAGCTGCTGTGATGGTGCTCACATTCGCCTCGCTCAGCTCGGCAGGAGTCTGCCAACGACAGCCTGCAAGATCAAGTTGCTCAGTCTGTTTTGTCGGTTACACCCGCGAAGGTCCACCCTGTGAAGCCTGGGCAATGGGTTGCCAATGGCGGGTCGTCTATCAATTGCGCTATCGACTCGATGTCTCGATGTCACTAGGTGGCATGAATGTCTCTTGATGTGCGATCGACCGTATGGATTACTCGGTTGGGGGTATGCCGCTCGTTGAGCCCTGCCGTGCGTGGAATCTTCGCTGCGTGCGAATTTGGGATGCCCAGGCCTGATATAGGGTATCTGCGGTCCTGGGGAAGAGGCTCGGCGATCTGGATATCCGCTTGGCGTGCCCATCTACCGTAACCGCCGGCAGCCCACTACCCCGTTCCGGAAACATCAAACAGGAGTCCGCACGTGATCAATCCGAGCTTTTCTGTCTCTGGCACAGATATTCAGAACTTCCGTGAGCACGGCTTCCTGAAGCTCAAGGGCATCTTCTCGCTGGAACTCATCGAGCATATGCAGAAGCTTTGCACCTCGGAGGTCGCTCCCCCGTCGGACAACTACGGCAAGGGCTTCAGCAAGCTGAAGTACGACGTGGGTAACGACGACCCCACCGTTCTCGACGTGATGCGCGACGAGACCTTCTCGACCGCTATAGCCAAGCTGACCGGACAGCAGCTGTTCTTCACCCAGGGGCTCGGATTCGAACTGGCGAAGGGCAAGAGCACTGGGTTCCCGTGGCACGTGGGCAACAAGAGCTTCGGCTTCCAGCGCCGCCAGGACGCAGGCTTCACCGTCTGGACGCCGCTGTGCAGCATCGATGCCCAGGGCCAGCGCGGCGGCATGAAGTACGTGTCCAAGCAGCACCTGTCGGGCGAGTTCGTCTACCAGCACTTCAACCTGGTGCCCGAGTACTGCAAGAGCGAGGTCGAGGCCGGCCGCGACCTTACCTACGAGGACTTCAGCACCCTCAAGGACGGCCCGCTCAACTCGCCTTCAACGAAGGCGCTGCTGGACCACTTCGCGGTGGAGGACTCCTTCGAACTGGGCGACGCCCTTCTCTTCGACAAGTACGTGCTGCACCGCAGCATCAAGCTCGAGGAGGGCCCGATCCCGTCGCGGCTGGCCTACGCGCTGCGCTTCTGCTCGGTCGACGCCCGGTACGACAAGCGCCGCGTCGAGAACCTCGCCGCCCCGCGGACCACGTTCAACTACGACATCGGCCGCGACTTCAACGACAAGGTCGCTACCGAGGACGGCGAACTGGTCTACGCCAGCCCGTACTTCGACGGCACCCGGGAGGCCCGCACGCTCCGGGCTCCCCGCGAGGCTTGAGAAATTCGTGACCTGCTCGACCGGCAGGCGCGAGGGTTGAAAGCGTGACGAAGGTGCCGTTCTCGGCCTGGCATTGATCGGGAGCCGCAGTGGCCTAGATCTATGCAGGGGAACGGCACCTTCAAAGTGAACTTACGACATCAAGTGGTTTGCAGAAAAAGTCCGGAGTGCTGCGGAACGGTGTCTCCGTCGCCGCCTGGAGAAACGCCCGGGCAAATCAGGGCAGCAGACGGGTCATGGGCTTCTGCTGTCTGCCACGCGATTTGCATTGTTACCACCAGAAGTTGCGGCACCAGACCGTATGACACCAGAAGAGGGTCCACGAGTGACATTGCTCAATGACGCACCGCCCGCCGGGTTGGCCGGTATGTCGGTGCGCGCCACGCAACGCTTCCGCGCCTACACCAACAAGCACCTCGACGAACTGGTGGCCCGAGCCGGGCTCGGGCCCGAGGCGAGGCTCGCGACTCGAGCCGTGGCGACGGTGCTGCCCTTTCGGACGAACGCCTACGTGGTGGACGAGCTGATCGACTGGTCCGCCGCCCCCGACGACCCGATCTACCGGCTCGTCTTCCCCCAGGCGGACATGCTGCCCGACTCGGACGTCGCCCGGATCGCGGACCTGCTCCGCCGGGAGGCACCGCCCAAGGAGATCCAGCGCGCGGCCCACGAGATTCGGATGAAGCTGAACCCCCATCCCGCCGGGCAGATGGATCTCAACGTTCCCGACGAGATACAGGGCATCCAGCACAAGTACCGAGAGACGGTGCTGTTCTTCCCCAAGCAGGGCCAGACCTGCCATGCATACTGCACGTACTGCTTCCGGTGGGCGCAGTTCGTCGGGGAGCCGGACCTGAAGTTCGCTTCCGATGACATCGATGGCCTGGTGAAATATTTGGTAGCGCACCCTGGCGTCACCAGCGTACTCATCACCGGTGGCGATCCCATGATCATGGGTGAGTCGGTCCTCAAGCGCTACATCGAGCCGTTGCTTGAGCTGCCGCAGCTCGAATCGATCCGGATCGGGAGCAAAGCTCTGGCGTACTGGCCGCAGCGGTTCGTGACCGACCCGGACGCAGACGCCACGCTGCGGTTGTTCGAGCGGGTCACCAAGGCCGGCAAGAATCTCGCTTTCATGGCGCACTTCAGCCATCCGCGGGAGATGGAGTCGCAGCTGGTCTCCAAGGCGGTCCGCCGCATCCAGTCGACGGGCGCGACCATCCGGACCCAGGCCCCTCTGATCCGGTCGATCAACGACAATCCCAGCGACTGGTCGAACATGTGGCGGCAGCAGCACGCAATGGGGATGATCCCGTACTACATGTTCGTCGAACGCGACACCGGCCCGCAGGACTACTTCGCGGTCCCGCTCGGCCGGGCGTACGAAATCTTCCGGGATGCCTATACGTCGGTCTCCGGCCTCTGCCGGACCGTTCGCGGCCCCTCTATGTCGGCCACGCCGGGCAAGGTGTGCGTCGAGGGCGTCACGGAGATCAACGGCGAGCGGCTGTTCATGCTCCGGCTTATCCAGGCGCGCGACGCGTCGCTGGTGGGGCGGCCGTTCTTTGCCCACTACGACCCGGAAGCCACGTGGCTGTCGGACCTGAAGCCGGCGCTCGCCGGTAAGTTCCCCTTCGAAGAGTAAGGGCATCGCTTTTCTGAAGCCCGACCGCTCAAGGACGCGGACGCCTACGCGCCCCGGATGCCGGCCGCCTGGGCGTACGACTTCGGTGCCTTGCATCTGCGGTTCTCAGTGCTGAGACGCCCCGAGCTGGAGCTGGTGGAACTGCGACCCGCGTGTGCGTGGGGCGGTGCTGGCGGTGATCCGGACTGCACCGATCTCGGCCCGAGACGTTCCGGATTCCCCAGTACGCCAGGTTTTCGTCGGGCCGATATGGCGTTCCAGCCCATACGTCCTGAGCTGCTCATCTCAGCTATTCAACCTTCTGCGACAAGGCACCTTCGATGTCCCTGAGCGACTCCATCACCCACGTCCTCGTAGGCTTCAGCGCCGGGAGCCTCTCCGACCTGGAGGAACGCCTCCCGGAACGGTCCGTGCTGATCCTGGAGGAATCGAGCGTCATCGAGGCTCGGCGAGCCCGCGAGCAGGCCGCCAAGTTCCGTTGCGTCGCGGCTCTGTTGGAGGCCCCCACCCAAGATGAGGAGCACCCCGAGCGGATCGTGGCCGCCGTGCAGCGTCCGCCGCGCGTGCAGGCGGTGATGCCCGGTGTCGAGTACGGGGTGGTCTCGGCCGCCGCGCTCGCCGACGCCTGGGGCGTGCCCGGCGCCGGGCTCGCCGCCGCGCGGGTGTTCCGCGACAAGGCGCGGCTGCGCGCTGTGGCCGGTGCGGCCGGCATCGCCCAGCCTGCCTGGGCCGAGGTCAGCGGGCCAGACGAGGTCGAGCGGTTCCGCTCCGTGCACGGGCGGGCCTGCGTTATCAAGCCGGGCAACAGTCAGGCCAGCCTCGGCGTCCAGCGTCTGGAGCCTGGCGACGACGTCCACGCGCTGTGGTCGCACACCGCCGGGGCCAGGGACACCCGGCAGCGCGCCCAGTACGCTGACGCCGACCGCTACTTGGTTGAGCAGCGTCTGTACGGCCCTGGGGTCAGCGTCGAGGTCTTGGTCCACAAGGGCGTGGTCGGCTTCCGCAACATCACGGCCAAGACCGTGCTGCAGTCTCGTTACCCCGTCGAACTGGCCCACACAGTCCCGGCCGGGCTTCCCGCCGCCACCGAGGAGGCGCTGTACCGGGCCGTCCGGCTGCTGGCCGAGACAGCCGGCTTCCGCAACGGCGTGCTCCACGCCGAGTGGATCCTCGGCGACGGCGGCCCGTACCTGGTCGAATGCGCGGCCCGGCTCCCTGGTGACAACATCCCGCAGCTGATCGACCTCGCCTATGGCGGCTCCCTGGCCAGCGACATGCTCGGCATCCTGGAGGGCGGCGGTCCAGTCGGGCCGCGCGACCCGCTGGGAGGCGCCGCAATCCGCTTCCTGAGCTCGCCTCCCGGTGTGGTGGCCGAGGTCCTGGGCGAGGAGAAGGCGCGAGCTGCCAAGGGCGTGCATTCTGTGCACGTCGGCGTCGCGCCCGGGGAGGTAGTCCGGCCAACGACCAGCTCCTGGGAACGGGCCGGTCATGTGATCGCCACGGGCGCGGACGGCCCCGACGCGGCCGCCAACGCCGAGGACGTCGCGGGGCGGATCGCCGTGGTGTGCACGGATGGTGCCGCAGAGGAGGAACAGCGGTGAAGCTGCCCTCGTACAAGGACTACGTGCCGCCCACCGCCGCCGCGCGGACCTTTGCGCTCACGGCTCTGATTAGCTCGATCGGCACCGGTCTCTTCCTTGCGGGCTCCACGGTCTTCTTCATCCGCTACGTCGGCCTGAGCAACTCTCAGATCGGCCTCGGGCTCGCCACCGCGGCAGTCTTCGGCTTCCTGGCCACGGTGCCGATCGGCGCCCTCGCCGACCGGATCGGCTCGCTGCGAGCCCTGATCGGCACTCAGCTCTGGCGTGCCTGCTGTTTCATCGGGCTCTGCTTCGTGAGCGGCCCGATCGGCTTCACGGTGGTCGCCTCGTGCATGGCGGTGGCCCAAGGGTCGACCCCGCCCCTGAACCAGGCGGTGGTCGCCGAGACCACCGGTCCCGAGGACCGGCTCCGAGCCATGGCGATTATCCGCACGGTCCACAACGTTGGGTTCTCGCTGGGTGCCCTGCTCGCCGCCCCACTGGTGTCGGCGGACAGCCCCTCGGCCTTCCGGCTGCTGGTTCTCGGCAACGCCCTGGCCTTCTTCGTCTCGGCCGGCCTGCTGATGCGGCTGAAGTTGCCCCGCAGCCCGGCAGCCCGTGCCTCCGGCAGCGTGTTCAGTGCCATCAGGGGTTTCCGCGACTGGCGTTACGTGGCGCTGAGCACCTTGAACGGCACGCTCTGCCTGCACGTGACGATCCTCTCGGTCGGCATCCCGCTGTGGACGGTGACGGCCACCGAGGCCCCCACCGCGGTGGTGCCGATCCTGGTATTCGTCAACACCGTGATGGCCGTGGTGCTGCAAGTCCCCTTCTCCAGAGGGGCCGACGACGCCAAGGGAGCCAGCCGGGCTCTGCGCCGCGGTGGTCTGGCGCTCGCCGCGTGCAGCGTGGCCTTCGCGTACGCCCACGGTACGAGCGCCGCGGTGGCGCTCGCGGTGCTGCTGATCGGTCTGGTGCTGCTCACCTTCGGCGAGCTATGGCAGTCCGTCGGCGGCTGGCAGTTGTCGTACCTGTTCGCTCCTGAGGGCCGGAAAACCACCTATCTCTCGGTTTTCAACCTCGGCTCCACGAGCGAGGGCATCATCGGGCCGAGCCTGATCACCATCGTAGTGATCGGCACCGGCCGGGTCGGCTGGCTGGGTCTGGCGGTCTTCTTCCTGCTCGCCTCACTCCTGGTACACCCGTTGGTGGCTCTGCTGGAGCGGCAGCAGCAGCCGGCCGAGTCCAAGGAGGCGATCGGGGCCCCGGAGCCACTCGGCTCCTGAGGTCCCGGTGGCCTCGGCACCGCTGCGTGCCGTTGTCCGCCGTCCTGGACGCCCGGGGGCGGTGACGGATGCGGCCACACCGAGGTGGTGCTGACGGCGCAGGGATCGGTCCTGATCTAGATCGGGGCCAGGCCGGGCGGCGGCACCAGGCCAGCCGTCGTGGAGAAGGTCCCCAGGGCAGCGCTGCTCGCCGACGCGCTGATCGGCCTGAGGCGGCTAACGGAGGTCGATGAGGCTTCGGCCGACCTGTGCCCTGCTCACCGGCTCATCCCGGCCGCCCCGCGCGCGCTGCGGGCCACGAAAGAAGCTACCCCCTGCACCGTGACCACGCCGTAGCGCGGTCTACCCGAAAGGAACGCAATGACGCTGGCCACGGGACCAGTGCCTGGTCTCACCCACCACCAAATCCTGATCTTCCTGCTGCAGACGGGTCTGCTGCTTGCCACCGCGATCGTCCTCGGCCGCCTCGCCGTGCGAGTGAACCTGCCGCCGGTCGTAGGCGAGCTGACCGCCGGAGTCGTGCTCGGGCCCTCGCTTCTGGGCAACTGGCTCCCAGGCCTGTCTAACTGGTTGCTGCCCCGCAATCCCGAGCAGATGCACCTGCTCAGCGCCGTGTCGCAGTTTGGCGTACTGCTGCTGGTGGCGATCACTGGCGCGCACATCGACCTGGGCCTCCTCAAGCGCAAGCGTCGGGTGATCGCCTCGGTCAGCGCGGGCACAGTGCTGCTGCCGCTGCTTCTGGGCTGTGGGCTCGGCTTCGTGCTGCCCACGCAATTGATGGGCGATCCGGGCAACCGACTCACCTTCGCGCTGTTCATCGGGGTGGCGGTGGCGGTGAGCGCGCTCCCGGTGATCGCCAAGACGTTGCTGGACATGGGACTGCTGCACCGGAACGTCGGTCAGATCATCATCGGTTCGGCGGCGGTGAGCGACATCATCGGCTGGATGCTGCTGTCGATCGTGTCGGCCATGGCCACCCGCGGTCTCCACTCGGGGGTGGTTCTCGAGTCCGTCGGCTACCTGCTGATCGTGCTGGCCTTCGCGGCGTTCCTGGCCGGTCCACTCATCGCGCGGCTGATGGGATGGGCCGAGCGGGCTGGCGGGCCGGCAGGTACCCAGGTCAGCCTCTCGGTCGCGATTGTGCTGATCATCCTGTCCGCGGCCGGTACCCAGGCACTGGGCATGGAACCGATTCTGGGCGCCTTCCTGTGTGGCATCGTGATCGGCTCGTTGGGCAAGGCCGGGCGCCGAACGCTGGGCACCATGCGGCCCTTCGTGATGGCGGTCCTTGCCCCGATCTTCCTGGCCACCGCCGGGCTCCAGGTGGACCTGTCCGCGCTCAAGAGTCCGAAGATCCTGCTCGCCGGGCTGGCCACCCTCGCCGTCGCGATCGGGGCGAAGTTCGTCGGCGGCTACCTCGGCGCGCGGGTCGGACGACTGTCGGGCAACGAGGCGCTCGCCATCGGCGCAGGCCTCAATGCCCGTGGCGTGGTGGAGATCGTGCTCGCCTCCGTCGGCCTGCGCATCGGGGTGCTGACCAGCGGGTCTTACACCATCGTCGTGCTTGTGGCGGTGGTCACGTCGGTGATGGCCCCGCCCATCCTGCGACGGACCGCCGCACGCATGCCACTGACCTCCACCGAGATCGAGCGTGAACGTGAGTTCGCGACTCAGTCCGCCTGAGGAGGCTTGGCATGACTGTGCAGGACATCGCGTATGTCGAGCTGTTCGTGTTGGACAAGGTCGCGGTCGTCGACCGCCTAGTGGCCGATCTCGGATTCGCCCGGGTCGCGGACAGCGTCCAAGCGGATCGGAGCTCGGTACTGCTGCGGCAGGGTGAGGTCCTATTGGTTGTCACCTCGGGCTGGGGCACCCGCAGGTTCGTCTCCGATCACGGGGACGGCGTCTTCGACATCGCCCTGAGCTGCGCTGACGTCGCGGCGACGGTCGAGGCCGCCCAGGCGGCCGGGGCGAGAACCCGGGCCGCGCCAAGGGGCGGCTGGATGGTGTCCGGCTTCGGCAGCGTCTGGCACACGCTGGTGCCGACCGCTCCGCAGGGCGTGCCGGCTTGGCCGTCGGGCCGGCAGTGGATCACCACGGCCGGATCCCCGGCTACGGCGGCCGTACCGGACTCCCCGGCCGAGCCGACTGGACGGATCCTGCGCCTGGACCACATGGACATCCTGCTGACCGCGCGCGGTCTCGCCGATTACGCAGCCTTCTGCGAGGACGCCCTGGGCTTTACCCGGCTTCCTGCCGAACTGCCCGGCCGGACCGGCGATGCGGCCGACTCGGCGGTGCTGCGCATCGGCCCGGCGGGTCCCTCCGTGGCGCTCACCGCATCCGCCCACCGGGACGGCCGGCCGAACGAATCCGACGAGTTCCTGGAGCGCAACGGTGGCCCCGGCGTTCACCGCCTCGGCTTCCGCACCGGCGAGATCCGTTCGGAGATATCGGCCCTGCAGCTGGTCGGGCGGCGCGACCACGACTCCGTCCCGGGCCGCGGCACCGGACCCAGGCCACTGCGGGACCAACTACCTGACGGGGTACCGCGATGATCGGCAGTGGAGGTTGGGACGGTCTGCTGCACCACGTCGCGGCAACCGCCCTGGACGCAGCTCCCGAAGCCGCGGCGGTGACTGGGGTGCTGCTCTCGATGGACGGTCGCATCCCGGTCGATCAGGGCTTGGACCGGCTGCCACGGGAGTCGCGCGAGCTGCTGCGGCGCGTCGCCGAGCTGCCCTGCCGGGCGGTCGCCGCCACGGAGCAGGTCGAAGGCATGCCCGTGGGGCTGAGCCGGACTGGGCAGGTCTGGGCGGTCCAGGCGCCGGACGGCTCCGAGCCGCTGGTACGGGTCCTCGGTGGCGCCGCTGCCGCCGAGCTGGACCAAGCGGTACGCCGCTGGGCTGCGGAACGGCGCACGGCCGAGGCCGAGCGGCTGCGGCTGCGGGACTGGCTGGCCGCCCAGGCCGGCGAGGCGGTCGACGAGTGTCTGGACCGCCTGGGGCACCTGTTGCTGCACATGGCGCCGGTCCAACTGCACGTGGGCGATGCCTGCTTCACCAACCTGGGCCGGGGCAACCTCCCCGGCCGCTCGGTGTCGGCCGGTGCCCCTGCCGACACGCTGGCCCGGCTGCGCAGCCAACCGGTCGGCACGTGGAGCGGCGAGGAGGCCGCCTTTGTGACGGCGTGCTGGGTACTGATCACCAGCGGCCCGCCGTCCCGGCTGGAGGAGGCTAACGGCTTCCACCTCGACCTGCGCTGGTTGAGCGGGTTCCTGCGGGGACACGCGGAACGGTATGGAGTGCAGGTGGTGGCACCGGGGCGCCCGACGGAGCCGGAAGCGCTCATGGCCCTGGCCGCGCGCCTCGCCGAGCGCCGGGCGGAGCTGCTCGGGCAGGGCACGGTCTTCTACCGTGAGATCCACGGGGTGAGCCTGAACAAGCGGGAGCGGTCGCTGCCAGCCGTGCCGGACGCCCGGCTGCTGGCCCGGCCGCAGTACCGGTGGTCCAGGTGGTCGGCGCAGGCGCCGACCCTGGCCGACATGGGGCGCGAGGCCGCGCACCAGGTTCAGGACGCCGCCGTCGGCAAGCGTCCGGCCGTCCGCGCGGAGATCCTCCGCGACCTGCTCCAGGACCTCGCCACAGCCACCGGCTCCGATGTGACCATGGCCCGCGGCCCGCGGGAGCTCTTCTTCGTGGACGACTCCGAGCCGGAGCGGCACGCGCTCACCCTGGGCACCACCGACTTCTACTGCTGCGTTGTCCCCAGCGGATCCTTCGCGAACCAGCACCGCGGTGGGGAACCGTCACTCGACAAGATCCTCGCCGCCTACAGCGCCCGCATGCGCTTCAACAGCTGGCACTACCTCCCACACGTGCTCGGGCAGACCGACGATCCCCGGCGCGACGACTGGTTCTTCGCGCCGACCATGCCCGACCTTAGCCACCACTCCGAATGGCACCACACCGGGCACGTGAGGTTCGGCGTGCGCTATGCGATGCGGGTGCCGCTGCAGGTGGCCCTGGACGGCCGGACCTTCCCCGGTCTGTACGACCTGCGTCTGATGCGGGCCGACGGCGTCCCGTTCACCGCGGCGGACCTGGAGACCGCCGTTGCATTCGGCCAGGTCCTGCAGGTGTTCCACGAGGAGATGTACCGCGTGTGCCGGGACAAGGTCACCGAGTTCGACAACGCCTGGTTCCGGAGCACCTATGCGTAGCGGGCCCGGGTGCTCGGCGCGGAGTCTCACCGGGCGGTACGCCGAGGGCGCGTTGCTGCCGTCGAGCCATGTCGCCGAGCTGCTCGACCGGATCACCGACGGGACCCCGGAGGGGTCCGCCTTCGTGTCCGTCGCCCGGGACTCGGCGATGGCCGCGGCCCGGCGTGCGGACCTGGCGTACCGCAGCGGAAGGGTGCCCCCGCCGCTGTGCGGGGTGCCGGTCTCGGTCAAGGACCTGCTCGACGTGGCGGGATTGCCGACCGGCCGTGGGCGCGCAGGGGACGCCCCGGCGGCGGCGACGGACTCGCCCGTGGTCGAGGTGGTGCGCCGGGCCGGAGCGGTGATCCTGGGCAAGACCCGCACCTCCGAGGACGGCTGGTCGGCCAGCACCGTCGGTGCCTGCGGCCCGGCCAGCGTGAACCCGCGCTGCCCGGACCGCAGCAGCGGCGGATCGAGCGGCGGAGCCGCCGTCGCGGTGGCCACAGGTCTGGGGCCGATCGCGATCGGGACAGACGGCGCCGGTTCGGTGCGCATCCCCGCCGCGTGGTGCGGGGTCGTCGGGTTCAAACCGACCTGGGAGCGCTGGGCCTACGGGCCGCGCGGCGACAGCCTGTCCCACGTCGGAGCGCTCGCCGCGACGGTCACGGACTGCCTGCTGCTGGACCAGTTGGCGGCAACGGTCACCTCGGAACCGGACAGGGCGGCCCACCCGCTGCACCGGATCGCCTGGCTGTCGCTGCCGCACGCCTCCCACGGGCAGGACACCCTGCGGGCCGACCTGCACGCAGTCTGCGGACGGCCGGCGGCCACCGTCGCCCTGGACACCACCGACGCCTACTCCCGGGCGCTGGTGCCGATGTTGGCCGCAGGGGAGCACCCGCGGCTAGCGCGGCACGAACTCTGGCCAGGCCACGCCGAGGTGGCGCGATCGGGCGCCGCCGTAACCGAACGGCAGCTGCGCCGGGCCGAGGAGGTCCGCGCCCGGCTGGCCGCGGATCTCGATGCGGCCCTCGCCGAGTACGGGGTGCTCGCGCTGCCGACGGTGGCGGTGCCCGCCTTCGGAGGGGACGAAGAGTACCCGCCGGGCACGGACGTCCAGGACTGGCTGGGCTGGGCGGAGAACACCTTCCTCGCCAACCTCACCGGCCACCCCGCGATCAGTCTGCCCTGGGGCACAGACTCCGACGGCGTACCGCTCGGCCTCCAGCTGATCGGTCGGCGCGGCCAGGACCGGGCCCTGCTGGAAGTGGCTGGCCTGCTGGAAGCGGAAGCCGCCCGGACACCGCATGACGAGGGCCGTCCGGCAATGACGACGAAGAGAAGGGGGGCGCAGTGAACGAGATCGGCATCGGAGCCGGAACCAGCACGCGGCCCGGCGTGGTGGGCCACCGGGACATCGACGCGGTGCGCGAGGCAGCAGCCGGAGTGGACTTCGTGCACGTGCTCTACGGAGACCCGCACGGGATCGCACGGTCCAAGGCGCTCTCCCCCCACGCACTGACGGGCGCACTGCAGCACGGGGTGGACTTCAGCCCCGGCCCGCTCGTGTTCGACACCGGGCACACCGTCGCCCTCAGCATCGACGACACCGCCTTCGTGCAGGAACTGCACGGCGCAGGGGACATGGTCGTGGTGCCGGACCTGAGCACCTGGACCGTCACCGAGCACCAAGGGCGGCGCACCGGGTGGGTGATCGGCGAGGAGCGGCTGCGCAACGGGGCCGAGCACCCGCTGTCGAGCCGCCGGGTGCTGCGGGAGGTCGTCGAGCGGGCGGTCGGGCTGGGCTGGAGCCCGGTCGTCGGCATCGAGCTCGAGTTCTACCTGCTGCGCAGACTGCACGAGGGCTACGCCGGCGCACCCGGTGGGTTCGGTGTGCAGGGCAGCCCCGAGCCGGTGGCCCTGGTGGACGGCGGCTACCAGTTCAACTCGACCCGTCTGCTGGAGGCGGCCCTCGACCTACTCGCCCCGCTATGGGCGCCGCTCCGCTCGCTCGGCGCCCAACTGCGCACCGTCGAGCACGAGTCGGGGCCCGGGCAGCTGGAGATCACCTTCGCGCCCCAGCACGCACTGGCCGCGGCCGACACCGTGCTGCTGCTGCGCACTTGGCTCAAGTGCTTCGCCCGGGGGCAGGGATTGCACGTCTCCTTCATGGGGCTTCCGGCCTTCCCATCGGCGGATCCGAGCGGCTGGCACCTGCACCAGTCGCTGCGGCAGTCGGACGGGAGGCCGGTCTTCGCGGACGCGGCCACCGGCGAGCTGGGCGAGGTCGGCGGCGGCTACGTCGAGGGCCTGGTGCGGCGGGCAGCGGAGTACTCGCTGCTGAGCAATCCGACGGTCAACGCCTACCACCGCTTCGGCTCCGCGCATTCGCTCTCTCCCTCGCGCGCGAGCTGGGCCCGGGAGAACCGGGGTGCCCTGGTGCGGGTGGCGGACGGAGGGGCACCAGAGGCGGCCCACGCGGAGAACCGCATCGGTGACCCCACGGCCAACCCTTACCTGTACCTGGCGTCCCAGATCTCCTCCGGCGTCGAGGGGGCGGCGGAGGCGCTGATCCTCTCCGCACCGGCGCCGAGACCCCAGGAGCAGGGGACGCCGCTGCCGGAGACCCTCGGTGCCGCCATCGAGGCGTTCGAGTCTTCCGAGGCGGCCCGGGAGTTGGTCGGCGACGACCTGCACCGTGCCCTGGTCGAGCTCAAACGCAGCGAGTGGAACCGGTTCATCGAGGCGGAAGGCGGATTCCGCAGCGGACGAGTGAGCGAGTGGGAAGGGCGGGAGTACGGTGACGAGTTCTGAGGAGCGCTACCGGGTCGAGGTGCTCACCAGTGTGGAGGACCTCCCCCCGGAGTGCGGGACGATCGCTAAGGAGTTGGGGATCTCCACCTTCTACTACGGTCTCGAGTTCCTGCGCGCCTACGAGCGCGAGCCGATCCAGCGGGTGCTGCACACGCGGTACCTGGTGGTCAGGGATGCCGACGGGGAGTTTGTGGGTTTCGTGCCCTGCTACGTCCAGGGCGACCCGTTGCGGGCGCTCGACCTGGCCGAGAACGAGGTGGTGCTGCTGAGCCACGTCTGGCACTGCTCCGATACCAGGCTGGCCTTCCGACGGGAGGATCCGGAGATCGCCGCCGCGGTGGCCTGGACCATGGAGTCGCTGGCGCGTGAACTCGGTGCTGGGCGCTACGGGTTCATCAACGTCGCCGAAGGGCCGAGCCGGGACATGCTGGTGGCGGCCGGTTTCGTCCCCCGGCACATCGACACCCGCTACGTCATCGATCTCGCCGCGACGGGCGACTTCGAGGGTTACCTGCAGAGCCTCCGGCCCAACGCCCGCGGGGAGTACCGGCGCCAGCTCAACCGGGCGCGCGACGCGGGGGTGCGCGCGACGGTACGGGTGCCCGACGGCGCCGAGGACCCGAGCAGCCTTGACATCTTCGAGAAGCTGATGGCCAACGTGGGCTCGGCCGGTTACTACGACAAGGAGCGGATCTCCCGCTTCCTCACCTACGTGCCGTCCGGGGCCAGGATCGTTGAGCTGCACCAAGGCGAGGAGCTGCTCGGCAAGGCGGTCGTCTTCCTGGAGGAGACCAAGATCCACGCCTGGGCCGGCGGCTACGACCGGTACGAGGATGCGAAGGTCAAGCGCCCGTTCAGCAGCTACTACCTGCTGATAGCGGAGATCATCCGGCTGGGCTACGAAGCCGGGGTGCGCTACTTCGAGGGCGGTCGGCGCAACGGGCCGTTCAAAGAGCGCTACGGGATGAGCCCGGTGGAACTCGACGCCTTCATTCGGGAGGTGGCCCCGTGACCGGCGGCGGCATGGGGCGGGGTCGCCTCTTGGACGTGCGCGAGCTCGCGGAGTTCGTCGCCGCGCTGTCTGCCGCAGGGGAGGGGAAGACGCAGCCGGGCCCAACGGAGGTGTATTTGCTCGGCACCGGCCCCGCGGCGGACGTCTGCGCGGAACGCCTCAGGGAGGGACTCGTCCCCTTTGGCTTCCGGGTGGTGGCGCTGGACGACGGCCGACCGGAGGTGCGCGCCGTCTCCGCCCACCGGCCTGGCCCCTGGGCGGCCTGGACCGCCGAGGAGTTGGACGGACTGGTATCGGACGTCCAGGCGGAGCGTGTGGCCCACTGGGCCCAGACCGCTGCCGCCCAGCCGCGGATCCGCACCTTGCACCGGCCAGGCTCGGACTCCATCGGGGTCGTCGAGTTCGACTGCGCCGCGGGCAGGCTGGTCGCCAAGGTCGGCCCGGAGGACGTAATGCTGGTGGAGCAGGAGCACGTGCTCCGCGCCCACGCGGCCGGTGCGCCGATCTTCCCCGCGCCGCGCGGCTTCGAGGCGCGGGACGGAGTGGCCGTCCGCCTCATGGACGCCGTCGTCGACGGCGGCTTCGTGGACCGGGTATTCCGCCGCAGCCTAGACGGCCTGCTCCGTGCCGACCCGGCGGGGGTCCCCGTGCTCGATGGGCACCTGCGGGTCCTCGCCGAGTGGTACGCCGACACCCTCACCGAGGGTGAGCCGCAGGTCGCGGCCTACCTGTACACCGAGCGCCTGCACCGGCTGCCGGAGACCGGGGCGTGCCGCCGCGTCGGTGAGTCGGTACTGGGCACGGTCGCCTACCGGCAGGCCTTCACCAGGCCGGTGCGGCTGCCCGACGGCAGCCGCAGCAGCTACGCAGAGCTCGTCGCCTGGGTGCGCGAGACCTACCCGCAGTGGCGCCCGCTGCGGTCGGCGGTCGTACACGGGGACATCTTCACCAGCAACCTGATGTGGGGTCAGGCCGGAGAGCCACGGTTCATCGACCCGCGCAGCGCCTGGGACGGCGCGGCGGAGGCGGTGGCCGGCCACGGGGACCCGGTCTTCGACCTGGGCACGCTGCTGCACGCGGTGTCGCCGATGGTGACCCTGCTCGATGCCGTCAGCCGCGGCCAGGAGGAGCTGCTGTCGCCCTCCGTGGATCCCGGCTCCGACGGCGAGGTGGACGCCCGCAACCTGGTGTCCACCGGGGACTGTCCGGCGCGCCCGGTCTACCTGGACCGGGCTGCCCGGCTCATGGCGGGCTGGGCGGACCCGGGGGCACCGGTACGCATGCACCTGGCCTCCGCCTGCAGCCTGCTGGGCTGGCTCAAGTACCCGAAAGTCGTCCGCACCCCCGGAATCTGGTGGGCGGTCTTCCTTGCGGTGGTCGCCGACCTCGCCCGTGCCCGGCGCGTGCACGAGGGACTCGACCCCGCGTTCACACACGACGGACCACGGTGAATGCATTGAGCGTCAACTACGACCCGATCGCCCGCGAATACTCCACCCACCGCCGGGCCTATCCCGGCCTGGCCGAACACCTGGCCGCCCTCGTGCCGGAGCACGGCACAGCGGCCGAGATCGGCTGCGGCACCGCCAACCACCTGCACGGCATCACCAAGCGGGTCAACTGCACGGCGGTCGGCCTCGACCCTTACGCCGGGATGCTGGAGATCGCCAGATCCGCAGGCAGCTCCGCGACCTTCGTCCAGGGCGTGGCGGACGACCTGTCGGCGCTCGGGATCGCGCCGGACAGTGCGGACCTGATCTTCAGCGTGGACATGGTGCACTACCTCGACGACCCCTCCGGGTACGCGGCCCAGGCGTGGACCTACGTGAAGCCCGGCGGGTACTTCTGCACGGCCACGGACTCCGAGTTGATCATCCGCAACAGGCAGCCGATGACCACCTACTTCCCCGGCACCGTCGCCCTGGAACTGGCCCGGCACCACGCGCTCGAGCGGTTGCAGCAGGCGTTCGGAGCAGCTGGCTTCGTCGCCGCCGAGCAGCGCGTCTTCGGCGAGGAGGGGACGCTCACGGACGCCTCCCGGTTCCGGGGCAAGGCCAACTCGGTGATGCACCTCCTGCCGGAGCAGGAGTGGCGGGACGGACTGGCCCGGCTCGAGGCCGACCTGGCGCACGGTCCCGTCCCCTCCAACAATCGGACCTGCCTGCTCACAGTGAGGAAGCCGTCGTGATCGGACGCTACGCCACCCCCGCTATGGCGGAACTGCTGAGCGACGGCCACCGCTACCGGGTCTGGCGCGAGGTCGAGGAGGCCGTCTGCCGCGCCTACGTCAGCCTCGGCCTGATGGACCCGCAGGTCCTGGCGGACGTGCTGGCCTCGGAGTCGCCCGACCCCGCCGAGATCAGGCGGGAGGAGCTCAGCCGCGACCACGAGGTGCTCGGTTTCCTGGCCGCATGGACACCGCTGATCCCCGACCGAAGCGCCGCGCAGGTGCACCGCGGGCTGACCAGCTACGACCTGGTGGACACCGCCAACGGCGTGATCCTCAAGGAGGCGGGAGGGCTGCTGCTGCGCGGGTGCGAGGAACTGCTCGGCGCTTTCCGCGAGCAGATCACCCGGCACTGGGCCACCCCGTGCCTCGGGCGCACCCACGGCATGGCGGCCCAGCCGACGACCTTCGGGCACCGGCTCGCCACGGTGGCCCTGGAACTGCGGCGAGCGGTGGAGGTGCTGGCGCGAGCATTTGAGGCGGTGGCCGTCGGTACTGTCTCCGGGGCGGTCGGCACCTACGTGGAGCTTCCGCTGGAGCTCGAAGCTGCGGTCCTCGACGAACTGGGCGTCGGCTGCGAGCCGTTGGCCACCCAGGTGGTGGGCCGTGACCGGCACGCCCAGCTGCTCAACGCACTGGCACTTGTCAGCGCCGTGGTGGAGCACCTCGCTGTCGATCTCCGGCTGCTCTCGCAGACCGGGGTGGAGGAGGTCGAGGAGCCCCGGCCACCGCTGTACCAGGGGTCGAGCATCATGCCCCACAAGCACAATCCGACCGGCAGCGAACGGCTTTGCGGGCTCGCCAGGATCGTCCGCGGCCACGCCGGAGCGGCATTGGAGACCGTGGCGCTCTGGAACGAGCGGGATCTGTCCAACTCCTGCGTCGAACGGGTTGCCACGGCTGACGCCCTGAGCGTGGTGGAGTACCAGGTCACCTTCGCCGCCGGACTACTGCGCGGCCTGCAGGTCCGGCCGGAGGTCATGCGCGACAATCTGCGCCGGGCCGCGGTGCGGCTCGGCAGCCCCCGGGCGATGATGCGGCTGGTGGACGCCGGGGCGAGCCGGGAGGAGGCGTACCGGCGGGTCCAGTCCGCCATCGACGCGGGAGACCCGGTCGCACTGGCCACAGTCGGCCTGGCCGAGGACGAGGGTCTCACTGAGAGCGCGCTGCAGCAGATGCTGCCGCACCGCAGCGCACTGTACGAACGAGTCATGAAGGAACTGGGATGACCATCACTTACGAACGCGTGCTGCCCACCGACGCCGATGTCGCCGAACTGGCCCAGGTGTACCGGGAGTCCGGACTCGCCGAGCGCCGACCGCTCGAGGACGGCGCGCGGTTCACGGCGATGGTGCGCGGGGCCAACCTGATCGTCGTCGCCCGGGAGGAGGGCCGCGCCGTCGGGGTCGCCCGCTGCCTGACCGACGACTGCTACGTCACCTACGTCAGCGACATAGCCGTCTCCCGCAGCCACCAGCGCAGTGGTGTCGGCAAGGCGATCCTGGACGAGATCGAGCGCCTGGTGCCGGGCGTGAAGCTGGTGCTGCTCGCGGCCCCCGACGCGGCCGGCTACTACCCGAAGGTCAGCTTCGACCAGCACCCCTCGGCCTGGGTGCGCCAGCCAGCCGAGGAGTGGAAGCGTGACTAGGCCGCCACTGGTCGGTGTCACCACCTATCAGGAGGACGCGTCCTGGCGCGGCTGGCACCGGCGCGCCTCGCTGGTTCCCCGGGACATCATCAAACCACTGGAGCAGGCGGGCGCCGCGGTCTGCCTGCTCCCCCCCGCAGCGGGCGAGCAGCACACGCTGCGGGCGGCCGCCGGCATCGACGCGCTGCTGCTGGTGGGCGGCCCGGACATCGCCCCGGGGATGTACCAGGGCGGCAGTGACGGTTCGACCCGGGACCGGGCGGAACGCACGCTGCTGCTGGACGCTCTGGACCGCGGGCTTCCCGTTCTTGGCATCTGCCGCGGCATGCAGCTGATCAACGTCTGCCTGGGTGGCACCCTGGAGCCAGACATCCAGCCCGCCGCCCGTGCAGCGCAGCACCAGCCCGCGGAGCCGCGTTTCGTGGACCGCAGGCTCCGCATCGACCCGGACCACCGCTTCGCCGGAATGTTCGGCGAGGATCCCGCCCTACCCTGCTTCCACCACCAAGCAGTGGACCAACTCGGCAAGGGCCTGCGGATCCTCGGCCGTGCGGAGGACGGCACCGCCGAGGTGGTGGCCTCCGACGAGCACGCCTTCGTGCTCGGGATCCAGGGGCACCCGGAGGCGCCCGGCTCCGGACGGGCGCACCCGGTCTTCGCCGCCCTGGTGAACCACGCCACCGGGAGGACGGCATGACCAGGTCCCTGCTGGAACGCACCATCGACATGGCCCGGGCCGGGCGGACCCTGGTAACGGACGAACCGATACCCACCGGCTGCCGACACCCCGACGGCTACATGGAGTACCTGGCCGGCGACGGCTACGCCTACGCCTCCGAGCCAGGCGGCGAAGTCTACCTCGGGGCGGACTCGCTCCAGTTCGCCGCATTCGTCCAGCAACTACGGCTGCGCGGACGCGCGCTCGACCTCGGGTCCGGCTCGGGGCTGCTGGCCGCCCGGTTGGCCCGGAGTTGCACGCACGTGACCGCGCTCGACAACAGCGCCGCCGCAGTCGGGGCGAGCCGGGCCACCCTCGCCGCGGAGTGCGCACCGGACCGCTTCGAGGTGGTGCACACGGACCTGTTCGCGTACCTGCGCGAGACGCGTCCGGTGGACGCGGTCGTCACCAACCTGCCCTTCGTCCCGGTGCCCGACGGCCTCTCCTACAGCGGCTACGGGGCGGGCGGGCCCACCGGTCTCAGCCTGGTCGAACGGGTGCTCACCGAACTTCCCGCAGTGCTCTCCGCGGAGGCGGTGTTCTGCCTGAAGGTCCACTGCGCGGTCGGTCCCCAGGGGCCGCTGGTCGCCGAGCCGATCCGACGCTTCCTGGAGCGGACCGGACACGCCGGCTGCCTGATGATCGACGGGGATGTGCCGATGGCGTTCCGGGCCGCTCAGTCCTCCCGGAACGCGGTTCCCTTCAACCCCGGGCACGATGACCTCCTCGGTGTCTTCGACCGCCACTACTCGCACCTCGGCGAAGAGTTCGTCAGCACGATCGTGGTGACCCAGTCGGCGTCGGGCTCGCTCCGGCCGGGCGAGCTGATCACCGTGGACCGGCGTCCCGCGCCCTCGGCGACAGCACCGGCTGGGGCCGTACCGCTGCCGCTGGTGCTCCGCCGCTACGGCGCACTGACGGCGCAGATGCCGGAGGGCTACGAGGAACTCGGCACCGCGGCCATGGTGGACGAGGTGGCCGCGCATGCCGAGCGGATCCTCGAACTCGCCGCCGCCGGTGCAGGGCTGGAGCAGTGCGTGCGGGAGGGGCTCCCCGGCGTGGCCGGACTGGACCCGGTGGCGGTCCGCGGCTACCTGGTCCCGGTGGACAGGCTGCGCCGGGCCGCCCAGGGGGAGGCCGGATGAGCATCACCGTCAGCACCGGCGTGCCGCACCACTGGGAACAGCGCTATCCAGGGGCCACGGTCTTCGCCGGGCGCCGCTGGATCGACCTCGGCTCCGTCTGGTACCCGGGCGAGCTGCTCACCCTGGAGGCGGTGGACGCCCAACTGGCGATCACCGGCGCGGTGGTGGAGACCCCGCTGAGCGCCGCCCGGCGCTGCCCGTGGTCCATTGCCTCGGGTGCCATGAGCGGACAGGGCTTCGCGGCCGACGGTCCGCATCCGTGGGCGGGACTGGAGGCGCAGGAGCTCTCGCCGGTCCTCTTCCTGATGTTCCCCTACTACCTCGGGGACGTCGTCGGTGGCGATGCCCGCCGCCCCGAGGCCCTGGACGTCTTCCTCGCAGACTGTGAGGGGTGGGCCCGCGCACAGGGCTGCCGCAGCGTCGCCTTCATGTACGGCACCGACATACCCGAGCAAGCGGCCGCGCTGGCCCGGGCCGGGTACGCCCGGGTCCCGGTCACCCAGCGCGGGGAGCTGCGGATCACCTGGTCCGACTGGGAGGGCTACCTGGCCGGCTTCCCGAGCCGACGCCGTCAGCGGCTCCGCAAGGACCGGGAGGCCATCGAGGCCGCTGGCGTGCGGCTGGCGGAGGAGCCGCTCCCCGACGATACGGCGCAGCTGGTCGAGCTCCGCTGCAACCTGCTGCGCAAGTACGGCGCGCTGCACTCGGTGGCGGACGAGCAATCCATGGTGGACCGGGTCGCCGCGCTGCGCCCCAGGGACTCGCTGACCATGATGACCGCCCGCCACGGCGGCAGGCTCGTCTCCTACACGGCCTTCGTCCAGGACGGCGTGCAATGGACGCCTATCTTGGCTGGTAGCGACTACTCCGACGAGAGCAGCAACTGCTACTTCGGGACCACGTTCTACCTGCCCGTCTCGCTGGCCGCCGGGCGCGGGGTGGAGGTCATTGATTACGGGGCCGGTGCCATCGCCACCAAGCAGTTGCGCGGCTGCGCGGTCACCGATCTGGTTGCGCACGTGCGGAGGCTCGGATGAGCGCGGGAGCCGCAGCCGTCGCCCCTGGGCCGGCCAAGGCCGATGCGCGCCGGCAGACGCGGCTGCTGCTGAGCGCGACCGCCGTGGACACCTTCGGCTCCGGTCTGAACTACGCGATCCTGAGCCTTTTCCTGGTGCGAGCCGTGGGGCTGAGCGGCACCGCCGCCGGAATCGTCATCGGCGTCGCCGCGGGGATAGCCCTGCCCGGCGGCTACCTCACCGGACGGGTCGTCGATGCGATCGGCCCACGGCGCCCGCTGATCGGCAGCTACTGCCTGCAGGGCGTCGCAGCGGCGCTGCTGCCGCTCGCCTCCGGCCCAGTCGGAGCCTGTCTGGCGCTGTCGGCCCTGATGTTCTTCACCGAGGGCTCCCGCGCCACCCGCTACGCCCTGATCGCCCGGATCGGCCCGGAGGGCGGGGTACGGCTGCGCGGCCGTTCGACCGTGGTGTCGAATGTGGCCGTGGCCGTGGGCGTGGGGGTCGGTGGCTTACTGGTCGGGATCGGCGACCCGTGGCTGCTGCGCTGCGGCCTGTGGGCGAACGCGGCCACCTTCCTGGTCGCCGCCCTGTTCCAGCAGCGCCTGGCTGAGCTCCCCGCCGCGCCCGGCGCAGGCGGCACGGCTCCGTTGGCGACGCGACCGACCGCGGGATCGCCGTTCCGGGACACGGGGTACCTGCGCGTGGTTCTCGTGAACGCGGTGCTCATGATCCAGGCGCAGATCCTCACCATCGGCTATCCGCTCTGGGTGGCGAGTTCCGGCCGGGTGCCGCTATGGACGACCTCGGTGCTCTTCGTCCTCAACACCCTCCTGGTCGTCACTTTCCAGATGCGAGTGGTGGGGCAGATCGGATCGCACGGCGACGCCGCCGCCGGCTGGCGCCGGGCAGGCCTTCTCTTCCTGCTCGGTTGCACGGTGACCGGCGTGGTGGTCGGGTTCCCCGCGCTGCCGTGGGCGGCGACGCTGACACTGGTTCTCGCCGCTGTGACGGTGCACACCTTCGGCGAGATATGGCACGGCAGCGGCCAGTTCTTCCTGGCGCTGGGGCTGGCCGAGCCGACGCAGCAGGGCCGCTACCAGGGCCTCTTCAATCTGGGTGAGGGCGTCGCGGGCTTCATGGCACCGCTGTTCGTCGGCTACCTGTGCACCGGTGCCGGAGCTTGGGGCTGGATCGGCCTGGGCGTGGCGCTGGCGTCGGCGGGTCTGGCAGCCGGTCCGGTGGTGCGGTCGGCCGAGCGGAACCGGCCATACCCCGAGGCGGAAGCCGGTTGACATCAAGCGACCTGTCCGGGTTAGTGCTGATTCATTCTTGTTGCCGATTCACCCACTTCCGTCACCTTGTCTCGTAATGCGTAGGTCTCGGGTTCGAATCCCGAAGGCGGCTCACCTTGTGACCAGCGGTTTCCTTCAGGAAGCCGCTGGTCTTTTTTAGTCCGCGCTCGCGCTGAGTACGCCTTCGCGCGTATTCAGAACTACAAGATCCCGCGTGATTGCCGACAGCGCGGCGACGGTCTTCACCACGCGGTCCGCGCCGTTGGCCACATGCGCAACCTCGTCCTGGCCGCATGATCAGAACACTCGAAACCGGGCCCTGACTTGAAGATCACAGTCTTCTGCAATGCGCTTTAGCGCAGCGGCAGTTGCTCGTACGTGAGGGCGAACACTTCCTTCCACGGCGGACCAGCTGCACAGTGTCAGCCGCTCCGCCAACGTGTCAGCTGCCTCCGCCGCCGTCTCAGTCCCCGCATATGCCCCCGCAGGACGAGGAGGAGCTGCCACACGACGAACCGCCGTCGGACGAACCGCCGGCGCACGAGAACGGGCTGCTGCCCCCGCCGGCCGACCAACTGCCGCCGTCACCTCCGCTACGCGAAGCGCCGCTGCCCGGCTCGACGTCGCCGCCGGCGGCAACGACCACCGACACGATGAGCACGAGCACTGCGAGCGCCACGAAGATCCCGATCACTGCTACGAAGTACTCCACCGTCCTCACGACCCCCTGTCCGAAGCATCCCCTGAAGGATGCCCCCGGCCCCCGAGGGCCAAAGCGGACTTGAGCAACCCCAGAGGTGCCGCGCAGGATGGCCGCTCGCCGCGAGGTACGGACCGCGGCGACCGCGGCGCTGAAGGATCAGCTCAGCCCTTGGCGGCCTCGTCGATGCGTCGGCGGAGGCGCCGCATCCCGCGGAGCCACCGTTCGGTGTCGGTCGCCCGGAAGCCGTAGTGGTCCCGTACTTCCGGGTGGGGAAGGATGAGGAACCGCCCGTCCGCGAGCCCCTCCATGACCTCGTCGGCCACTTGCTCGGGTTCGAGGACCGCTCCGGCGAGCACTGCCTTGGCGGCCGCGTCGGTTCTCTCGTACATCTCGGTGCGAACGCCCAGCGGGCACAGGACCTGGACCGTCAGGCCCTTGTCGCCGTGGGTGGCCGAGAGCCACTCGGCGAAGGCCAGCGCGCCGTGCTTGGACACCGAGTACGACGCCGATTCGAGGTGGGTGAGCAGGCCTGCTGCGGAGACCGTGGCCAGGAAGTGGCCGCGTCCCCGTTCCAGCCACGGCCCGATCAGGTGACGGGCCGCCCGCACATGACCCATGACGTTCACCTGCCAGACCTGGTCCCACACCTCCTCCGGGGTGTGCTCCCCGCCGCCGGGCTCGATGCCCGCATTCGCGCAGAACAGGTCGATCTCGCCGAGGTGGGCGCGCGCCGCCGCCACCAGGGCGGCCACGCTCTCCTCCGCGCCTGCGTCGCCCGGCACGGCGAGCCCGCCGACCTCGGCAGCGACCCGGGCGGCTGCCGCGCCGTCCAGATCGTTGACCACGAGCCGGGCACCCTCGGCGGCGAACCGGCGGGCGAGCGCCGCACCGATGCCCGACCCGGCCCCAGTGACGACCACACCCGCGTCCTTGAGGTCCATGGCTGCCATCTGTTTCACTCGTCCCCGACCTTGAGCACCAGCTTGCCGAGGTTCTCACCGCGGAACAGCCGCAGCAGGGTCTCGGGGAATGCCGCGACCCCGCCGGAAACCACGTCCTCCATCGACCGCAGCCGGCCCGCCGCCAGCCACTCGGCCAGCTGTGTGGTGGCCTCGGCGTACCGGTCGGCGTAGTCGAAGACGACCATTCCGGTCATGGAGGCGCGGTTGACGAGCAGCGACATGTAGTTGCTCGGTCCCTTGACCGGCTCGGTGTTGTTGTACTGGGAGATCGCGCCGCAGATGACGATCCGGGCGCCGCGCGCCAGCCTGGTCAGCACCGCGTCCAGGATGTCACCGCCGACGTTGTCGAAGTAGACGTCCACACCCTCCGGGGCGTGCTCGCGCAGGGCCTTGCGCACATCCTCGGTCTGGTAGTCGATCGCGGCGTCGAAGCCGAACTCCTCCACCACCAAACGGCACTTGCGCTCTCCGCCTGCGATGCCGATGACCCGGCAGCCGAGGATCTTGGCGACCTGCCCGACCACATTCCCGACCGCGCCCGCCGCTCCGGAAACCACGACGGTCTGCCCCGGCTTCGGGAGTCCGATGTCGAGCAGACCGAAGTAGGCCGTCATGCCCGACATGCCGAGAGTGCCGAGATACACCGGCAGTGGCGCCAGCGCCGGATCGACCTTCGTGACCCCGCGCCCGTCCGACACGCAGTACTCCTGCACACCGAACGAGCCCGACACGTGGTCCCCTACCGCGAAGTCGGGGTGCCGGGAGGCGATGACCCGGCCTACCGCTCCGGCGCGCATCACTTCGCCGATTTCGACGGGCCGGATGTACGACTTGCCCGCGTTCATCCAGCCACGCATCGCCGGGTCGATCGACAGGTAGAGCACCTGCACCAGCAGCTCGCCGTCTCCCGGCTCGGCGACCGGCTCCTCGACGTACTCCCAGTCGGTGGACCGGGGCTGCCCCACGGGGCGTGCGGCCAGGTGCAATTGATGGTTGGTGCGGCTCATCTCTGCAGCTCCTCGACTTGCATACCGACTGGTAGGTACGGGCCTCGTGAGGCTAGGTCCTGCCGAACCAGGACGCAAGTGGTCCCACCAGCGGCCGCGCGTGGTGCGCATCACATCGCGGCCGCGGTGGGGCATTTCAGTGATCTTGCGATTCCCTGTGGTCGCTAGCGGCGGGCCGCCGGGGTGTGCCGGGTGCGGCCGAAGAGAGCTGCGCGCAATGGCGGGCCGAACACGCGGTGGACATCGGCGGCGGTCAGCCCCGCGGCTGGGGGCAGTGGATTCAGGTATCTGGTGAAGATCAGACCGGCGATCACGCCGACGGCGGCGGTGGCGCGCTCGGTCGCGTCCGGGCCGCCCAGAAATTCAGCAATTCCGCCGAGCAGCTCGCGTTCGAGGTACTCGCGGAACACGTCCATCACGTTCTCGTCCTGCAGCGCCATCCGGTGGGGTATCTGCAGCGGTTCGCTGTGGTCCCACGCGTCGGTGACCGCGACCAGCAGCCGCTCAGGCAGGCCGGCCCGTTCGCCGGCCAGGGCTGTGGACAGGGCGAGTGATTCGCCGCACGGCAGCGTCACCGACTCGCCGAACAGGCCCTGCTTGTTCCCGAAGTGGTAGCTGATCAGGGCCGAGTCGACCCCGGCCGCGGCCGCGACCGCGCGCACGGTCGTGCCACGGTAGCCACGTTCCAGGAACAGGCCGCGGGCGGCCTCGACGATGTGGGCTTTCGTGGCCGGATTGCCGCGGGGCCGACCGCGAGTTTTATTCATCAAGGTTGAAATCTTGCGGCGCCGATCGTCAGTGTCAAGGCACCCCAAGCCCGGACCTCCCGGGGCGGGGTGAAGGAGAACGCCATGCGTATCGTCGTCTTCGGCGCGGGTGGCCCGACCGGCCGCCAGGTGATCGAGCAGGCCCTGGCCGCGGGACACGAGGTCTCCGCGGTGACCCGCCGCCCGGAACTGCTCCCGCCGCAAGAGGGGTTGACCGTAGTCGGAGCCGACGTCACCGACGCCGAAGCGGTCGACAAAGTGGTCGTCGGCAGCGAGGCGGTCCTGTCCGCCCTCGGGGTTCCCTTCAGCCGCAAACCGATCACCACGTACTCGCAAGGGGCGACCAACATCGTCGCCGCCATGCAGCACAACGCCGTGCGGCGGCTGGTGGTGGTCAGCTCCAGCGTCGCCGATCCCGCGTGGCGCCCCACCGGGGAGTTCTTCTTCAACCGGGTGATGGACCCGTACTTCAACAGGGTCGCGGGCCGGACCCTGCACGAGGACATGCGCCGGATGGAATCGGTGGTCAGGGCAAGCGATCTCGACTGGACGATCGCCCGGCCGTGCGGGCTGTTCGACAACCCGACGGTGACGGACTACGAACTCGCCGAGAACAGCGCCGACGGTTTGTTCACGGCTCGCGCCGATCTCGCCGCGAGCATGCTGCGGCAGCTTGAGGACAACCGCTTCGTCCGGAAGGCGATGGGAGTGATCACGACGGAGGTCAGGCCCAGCATCGTCAAGCTGATGTGGAACGAGGGCGTCAAGAAGAAGTAGCCGCCTCGGTTGGCGCGGACCCGGCAACCTCGTTCGCACACAGGGAAGTTCACGATGCCACTCGCTCTTCCGCATTGGGGCGCGGCCTTCCTGGCCGATCGCCTTCCCGGCACGCTCGCCACCCTCCGTCCCGATGGCACACCTCACGTGGTCGCGGTTCGCTTCACCTGGGACCCCGAGGCAGGGCACGCCCGCGTCATGACGCGCGGATCCACCCGCAAGGTCCACAACCTGCTCAACAATCCGCGCGCCGCCCTGTTCCAGATGACAGGCTCGCGCTGGATCACCCTCGAAGGATCCGCGACGGTGTCCGACGATCCTCGGCGCTTAGCTCGGGGCGTACGGGACTACGCCAGGCGGTACGGGGTGCTGCCGCCCAATCCGCCGGGGCGCGTGGTGATCGAGATTGAGGTGGACCGGGTGATGGCCTGTCCGGCGTCGGACCGTCTCGGCACGGTCACAGGACGAACCCGGTGTTCTTCGTCTCTGGGATCCCCTGGCGCCCAAGCCAAGTGAGCAGGCAGCATCCCGTCAGCGGAAGGAGGCGGGTGAGATGCTCACGAATGAACAGCTCGACCGGTTTGTCGCGGACGGCTTCGTTCATCTCCCGGTGCGTTCCCCTGCGAGCTCGCTGCCGAATGCCGGGCGCTGCTGTGGGAGCGCACCGGCTTGCTTGGACCCCTCCGACTCGGCGACGTGGACCAGGCCAGTGGTGAGGATCCGGACCTGTACGGACGGGCTGTCCGGGCAGCCAACACCCCGGTGCTGCATGCGGCGTTCGACCAGTTGGTGGGTGCCGGCCGCTGGATGCCCCGCTCCAGTCTCGGTACGTTTCCGATTCGCTTCCCCCACCCTGACGATCCCGGCGACACGGGTTGGCACATCGAGGGCAGCTGGTGTTGCTCGTCGGCCGACGCGACGGCGGTCAGTCGAGGTACGTACTGGTCAGCCCGAGGACCCTCGAGCCGTCGAGATCGGCGAGCTTGGTGCCGGTGAAGGTGCGGGCCCAGTCGGAGGTCTGGATGCGGAAGGCGGGCTGTTCGGCGGTGAGGGCTTCGAGGACGGATTCAGCCGCCTGTGCCGGGGTCTGCGCGGAGTCGGCGAACATGGTCCGGGTGCGGGTGGCGTACGCCTGGAGGGGCGCCGCGTAAGGGCCGGCGGCGGCGATCAGGGCTGCCGGGTCGATCCCGAGGTTGCTGACGAACTCGGTCGCCACGGCGCCGGGTTCGACGACGGAGACGGTCATTCCGGCCTTGGCGGCCACCGGTGCGAGGCTCTCCATGAAGCCCTCGACGGCGAACTTGGCCGCGCAGTAGGCCTCGTTGAAGGGCTGGCCGACGACGCCGCCGACGGATGTGACGGTGATCAGGCGGCCGCCGGCCGCGCGCAGGTGGGGCAGGGCGGCCTTGGTGACCTGGACGACGCCGAAGAAGTTGACCTCCATGACGCGCCGTACATCCTCGACGGTCTCGTTCTCGATCGTGCCGACGTGGCCGGCGCCCGCGTTGTTGACGACCGCGTCGAGGTGGCCGTAGTCGGCGACGACACCCTCGATGGCGGCGGTGACGGAGGACGGGTCGGTGACGTCGAGCTGCCGGATGTCCAACTCGACCCCGGCGGTCTCGGCGGCCTTGCGCAGGGCATCGGCGCGGGCGGGGTCGCGCAGCGTGGCGACCGTGCGCCAGCCCGCCTCGGCGGCGGCGGCGGCGACGGCGGCGGCGAGGCCGATGCCGGAGGAGGTGCCGGTGATCAGGACGACCTTGGGGGACATGGTGGACCTCTCGTTGAAAGGCATGGGGCGGACGGCATCAACCATCCAGTGCGTGTGCACACACATTATCTTTGTGTGTGCACACACGCAACCTCTATGCTCGTTCCATGGCGACTCGCAAGCTCAATCAGGGGGAGATGCCCCTGCCCGACCATGCCTTTTACGGTCTCGTGTGGGCGGGAACCGTGCTCACCGAGCGCGTGGGCCGTGCCCTGACCAAGGCCCACGACCTGCCGCTGTCCTGGTTCGAGGTGATGCTGTGGCTGGCCTCCCAGGACGAGCCGGTCTCCGCCTCGTCCCTCGGCAACAGCACCATGCTCAGCCGTAGCCAGGTCTCGCGCGTGCTCGATGCGCTCCAGGAGCGCGGACTGGTCTCACGCACGCCCTCCACGCGCGACGCGCGCGCGGTCGAGGTCGCGCTCACCGCTGAGGGCCGGCACCGCTTCGAGGAGGCCGACGCCACGCGGCGTGCGTGCCTGGCGCCGGTCTTCACCGACGTCCTCGACGAGGCGGACCTCAGGGCCCTGGACGCGGTCTGGCGCAAGCTCAAGCAGCACAAGGACGCATGAGGCCGACGCGGTCCTGGCAGGTCTGGGGATCTGGACCACCACGCCCCCGCCCGCGGTCACACTCCTCCGTCGCGGCGTGTCATACCTCTGACGGACCGAACTGACGGACCGAACACCGTCCACGTGACGAGCAGCATGACCACCACCTGAGGAGTGCGCCATGACCGAAGGCATCAAGACGATCATCTACCCCGTGAAGGACCTTGCGAGCGCGAAAGCCCTGTTCACCAGGCTGCTGGGCGTCGAGCCCAGCATGGACGAGCCGTACTACGTCGGCTTCCGGGTCGCGGGCCAGGACGTCGGTCTCGATCCCCACGGCCACAGCAGGGGCATGACCGGCCCCGTCGCCTACTGGAACGTGGACGACATCAAGAGCAGCGTGAAGGCACTTCTCGACGCCGGGGCGGATGAGGTGGAAGGCGTCAAGGACGTCGGCGGCGGCAAGCTGACCGCCCTGGTGAAGGACGCGGACGGCAACGTCATCGGCCTCATTCAGCCTGCTTGAGGGTACGAGTCACCTCAGCGGCGCGGGCGGCGCGGTCACCAGGGCAGCATGCGGTGACCGCGCCGCCCGTCCGCGACGACGTCGACGCCAAGGAGGCCGCTTCGGATGACCCCGCCCGCCCGGACCCCGGAACAACGCAAGCAGGACGCACTGATTCGGCTCGAGCAGGACGTCGACGCCTGGGTGGCGACGGCCGACCCGGAGAGCGGGACGCCTTATCTGGTGCCGTTGTCCTTCCTGTGGGACGGCGTCACGCTGCTGGTGGCCACGCAGTCCTCCAGCCCGACCAGCCGCAATCTGCAGGCCACCGGAAAGGTCCGCCTCGGCATCGGCCCGACTCGCGATCTCGTACTCGTCGAGGGAACCGTGCTCGCACTGGAAGCCGCCGAGCTGAAGGACGAGGTCGGCGACGCATTCGCGGCCAAGACGGGGTTCGATCCGCGTGAACTGACCAGCCGCTACCTCTACTTCCGGATTCATCCGCAGCGGATCCAGGCCTGGCGCGAGGCCAATGAGATCGAGGGCCGCGAGCTGATGAGCGGTGGGCACTGGGTCGTCGCCTGACACACGGATCACGCCAACGGCCATCCGCCCGGACGGGGTTCGACCGCGTCGTCCGGGCGGAGACACCTCTGATGCGTCCCCGGGAGCACCGGGACAGGCCCGCTGGAAGGAACTGCGGATCCGGCCGCGCGGCGACACTCCCCCGAGTGTGGCTTCCACGCCGAGCACCGGCCGGCCGGATCCGATGCATCGATCCAAACAGTCGTCGCCAACAGATCGCTAACATATGGCCAACGCTCATGGCGCGGGATTGGCTGAGACTGGTCGGGAGGATGCGGATGCGGTTCGGGCTGCTTGGCCCTCCTGCCGTGCACGACGCCTCTGGCGAGCCGCGCCCCCTGAACAGCGCCAAAGCCCGCGCCCTGCTCACCGCGCTGCTGCTGCGGCCGAATCGCGTCGTCCCCGTGGACGAACTCAAGGCCGCCCTCTGGGGCGACGAGCCGCCCGCATCCGCCCATGCATCCCTGCACAATCACGTGACCCGGCTGCGCCGGCTGCTCGCCGAGGACGACCGGCTCCGGGCCGCCCCGCCCGGGTATCTGCTGCGGGTCGAGCCGGGCGAGCTGGACACCGAGGTGTTCGAGACGCAGGTGCGCACCGCCCGTGCCGCGCAGGCGCGGGGCGACTGGGCCGCCGTCGCCGACGCCGCCCGACTCGGACTCGCGCTGTGGCGCGGCAGTCCGCTGGCCGGGCTGTACGACCCCGACGAGGGCGCGCCCGCGCTCGTACAACGGCTGCGGGAATCGCGGCTGCTGATGCTGGAGTGGCGGTACGACGCCGAGCTGCAGCTCGGCCGTCATGACGGGGTCGGGCCCGAACTCGCGGCGCTCGTAGCGGAGTTCCCGCTGCGGGAGGCATTCCACCGGCAGCTGATGCTGGTCCTGCACCGTACGGGCAGGCAGGCGGAGGCACTCGCCGCCTACCAGTCGCTGCGCCGCACGCTCGTCGAGGAGCTGGGCGTCGATCCCGGGCCGGCGGTGCAGGAGGCCTACCAGGAGGTGCTCCGTGCGCCGACAGCCGCAGCCGCACGGCCAGCCGGAGCATCAGCCTCAGGGCCAGCCGCAGCCTCAGCCGAGTCGCGGCCGCCCCGGCCCGCCCAACTGCCGCCCGCACCCGCCCACTTCATCGGCCGCGAGGACCTGGTCGCCGAGCTGCGCGCCGCCCTCGCCCTCGACGGCGGCGACGGTGTCAGCCGCCCCGTCGTCGTCTCCGGGATGGCCGGAGTCGGCAAGTCCGCCCTCGCCGTGCGAGTCGCCCACGCGCTGCGGGACGACTTCCCCGACGGGCAGCTGTACGTCAATCTGCGCGGCGCCACCCCCGGCGTGCCCCCGCTCGACCCCGGCCACGCACTCTGCGCCCTGCTGCGCGACCTCGGCGTCGACCCGCGGCAGGTGCCCGGTGAGGTGGACGCGGCCGCGGCCCTGCTCCGGTCCACCCTCGCGCCGACCCGGACCCTCCTCGTACTCGACGACGCCGCGTCCGCCGCGCAGGTGCGGCCGTTGCTGCCCGCCGGGCCCGGCTGCGCGGTCGTCGTCACCAGCCGCTCCCCGCTGACCGCGCTCGACGGCGCGGCCCGCTTCCCGCTCGCGCCGCTGTCTGCCGCGGACAGCGGGTTGCTGCTGCGGGCCGTCTCGGGGCGCGGCTTCGAAGAGGGCCTGGAGCGGCTCGTCGAACGGTGCGGCCGGCTGCCCCTCGCTCTGCGCGTCGTCGCCGCCCGCCTCGCCGCCCGCCGCGCGCTCACCGCCGACGTACTCGCCGGGCTGCTCGACGCTCAGGCGGGCCGGCTCGACCAACTCGACTACGACGACCTGAGCGTGCGCGGCTCGCTCGCCGTCGCGCACGACGGCCTCGACCCGGACGCCGCTCTCGCGCTGCGCCGGCTCGGCGCGGTCGACCTGCCCGAGTACGGAGCGCCCGCCGTCGCCCGGCTGATGGACACCGACGAGCGGCGCGCCGCGGCCGCCCTCGACCGGCTCGTCGATGTGGCGCTGCTGGAGGAGGTCTCGTACGGACGGTTCGTGCCGCACGACCTCGTACGGGACTTCGCCCGGGAACTCGCCGAGCGGGACGACGGCCGACAGCAGGCCGCCGAGCGCGTCCTCGTCTGGTACGCCGAGGCCACCCGCCAGATCGGCATCACGCTGCTCGCGCCCGGTCAGGAGGCGGGACTGCGGCTGCCCGGCCCGATCGGCGAGGCCGTGCCTTTCGAATCCGCCGAACAGGCCCTGGCCTGGGGCGATCTGGAACTGCCCAATCTTCTCGCGCTGATCGAGCGGTACGCGTCTGAGTCGGCGACGGCGCTGCTGCTCGTACGGGCGGGTTTCACATATCTCCAGCGGCGCGGCAGGCTCCAGGAGCTGGCCGTGATGGGCGAGTTGGCACTGGACGCGGCACGCAAGCTGGGCGACACCGCGGCCGAGGCGCACGCCCTCACCGACCTCGCGGGCATGAACTTCCTCAGCGGCAGGGCCGAACGAGCCCTCACCCTGAACGAGTCGGCCGTCACGATCTGGCGCACCCTCGGCGACGATCGCCGCGTCCAGCGCGGCCTCGGCAACCGCGGGATGCTGCTGGAGGGACTCGGCCGGTACGAGGAGGCGGCCGAGGCGCTGGAGTCCGCCCTCGCGTGCGCCCGCCGGCTCGGCGACGCGCACGGCGAGGCCATCATCCTCAGCCACCTGGGCAATCTCCTCGAGCACACCGACGCCCGCGCCGCGATCGCGTGCCACGAACGCAGCCTGGCCGCGGGTGTACGGCTGAAAAGCGAGATCCTGCGGCTCACCGCCCACTGCAACATCGGCTACGCCCACCTCACCCTCGGCGAACCCTCCGAAGCGGCCCGGCACTTCGACGAAAGCCTCGCCCTGATCGGCGACGACGGCGACTGGCACACCCAGTCCCAGGCCCGCATCGGCCGGGTCCGCGCCCTGCGCGAACTGGGCCGGGCCGAGGAAGCCCACCGCGAATGCGCGCTGCTGCTGGAGCGCGCGGGGTCCCGCGCCGACACCCAGATGCAGGCTCTCGCCCGCCACCAGCGCGGACTGCTCGTGCACGCCGAGGGCGACGAGGACGAGGCGCGCGAGCTGTGGGAGTCGGCGTTGAGCGCGCTGGAGGCGCTCGACGGCAAGCATGCGGCGCTCATGGCGGAGCTGCGGGAGCTGCTGGGCCGGCCATGACCCTCTGAATTCCCTGTGAAACATTCCGTCTCGGTCACCGCGTCAATGAGGTGACGGGCAAGAAGCCCCCGAGCGACAAGCAAGCTGGACAACGGGGATGAACGGGGAGGGCATGAGACAGTCCCGCGCGGACGAATTCATGGAATTCGCAGCCGGCCGCACAGGCCATCTCTTTCGCTCCGCATGCCTGCTCACCAGCGGCGACACCCATCTCGCCGAGGATCTGGTGCAGGAGACGCTGAGCCGGATGTATGTGGTGTGGGGCCGGATCTCGAGGGTGGACAACCCTGCCGCGTACTCCCAGACGGTGCTGGTGCGCGCTTTCCTCAGCCACCGCCGGCGCCGCTCGGCCACCGAGCGTCCACTGGCCGAGGTGCCCGACGAGACCGCGACGCCCGGCGGCGAACCGGAGGTGCGGATCTCGCTCCTGCAGGCGCTGGGGGAACTGGCGCCGAAGGACCGGGCCGTGGTGGTGCTGCGGTACTGGGAGGACCGCAGCATCGAGGAGACCGCCGAGGCGATGCACACGAGTACGGCTGCCGTACGGACCAGGTCGTCGAGGGCGCTTGGCAAACTCCGCGACGCGCTGGGCTCCAGCCTCGCCGAGTTCGTCGCCCGCTGACCTGCCTCCTGACCCGGGCCCTGACCGGCCCCCGAGCACTTTCCCCGGACTTTCCGAGAACTGGTGGTTCCCCATGTCTTTCGAGGACGAACTCGGCGAGGCGCTGCGCCGAATCGGCAACACCTTCGACAGCGACCAGCAGACCCTGCTGACGGCGGGTGTGGAGCGCGGCCGCCGCACCGTGCGCCGCAGGCGCGTCCTCGCGGTCACCGCGAGCGTGGTGGCACTGGGCGTGATGGGCTCGGGGGCATACGCGGGCGGGCTGCTGGGCGACGGCAGCGGCGAGACGAAGGTCGCGAAGGAAGCGCCCACGGTGGACAGCGGGCGGGTCTTCGAGATCTGGAAGAAACTGGCCCCCGCGGGGACGTTCAGCCAGGAGAAAGTGCTGCCGCTGAAGCCCGGGCAGTACGCGCATGTCTCGTTCGTCTACGACGACGGGAAGGGCGCGGGGCTGGTCGAGTTCACGATGGGCAAGGCCGATCTGCGGGCGGGTGCCGAGGGCTGCGAACCGGCCGACAGGAAGTGCCGGGCTGGGTCGCAATCGGACGGCGCCCGGAGCCTGTACGTCGAGAGCCACGAAGCTCCGTACACCACCCTTGACACCAAGTCCGTGCGGCGGCAGATCATCACACCCGAGGGCTTTTTCGTCGAAGCCACCGTCTGGAACACCCCCGATCCCCGGCAGGCCACCGGCACCCGGAAGGTGCCGGTCCTCAAGTACGACCTGCACCGGCTCAACGCGAACGAGTGGCGGAACGAGCTGAAGAAGTTCCCTGTGCCCGATCCGCTGGGAGGCGAGCCGCCTCTCGACCCGGCGTTCGTCACCCCGTCGGGGAAGATCTCGGGAACCGAGCTGACCAGCACGTTCAAGGGGCTGCTCCCGAAGGGTTCGTTCAGCGAGGAGAAGGGCCGGGGCACGGGTGATCAGCTGGGCCCGGCGGCGTCATTCGTGTACGACGACGGCAAGGGCAGGGCGGGCCTCACCGCCGAGCTGTACCGCGTCGATCCACATGGCTACTCGACCCGGCAGTACACCAGTTGCCGCCAGGTGCCCCATTGCACCGTCACCACCTCGGCGGACGGCTCCAAGGTGCGGATCTACCAGGTGGAGTACGGAAAGGGCGGCGGGTTCCGCAAGTTCTGGACGGCCACCTATCTCTCCCCGCAGGGACACATGGTCGAGATCTCCGAATGGAACACGCCCGACCGGGAGGTCGCCAAGGCAACCCGGGACACGCCGCCCCTCACCGTCGAGCAGCTGCGGGCCGTGGCGTCGTCCAAGAAATGGCAGCCCGCCCTTGACGAACTGCCCGCCGCCCCTAAGGAGTTGGTCGGCGGCGCCACCCGGCCGACCGGGCACGAGGCCGACGAATACGTCAGCCAACTGATGCATCTGCGCCAGGCGGCGAAGTCCGGCAACCCGCACGTCAAGGGCTGCGACAGCACGTGCTGGTCCCGGCTCACCCTGAACAAGGACGGCCTGGGCGCCGGATCCCTCGAGGTCAGCTTCGACGAGAGCAGGACGAACAAGACTGGTGACACGCTGCTCGACCTCCGCCAGGAGCGGGTGGAGAGGGGCGGCAAGGGTGTGGTCCGCTGGATCGTCACGGCCAGTCTGCCGGGAGGTAAGCAGGTGACCCTCACCGCCTACAACGCGCCCACCCCGGACGCCGACGCGACGCGCAACAGCCCGCCGGTCAATGTGCCGCTCCTCAAGAAGATCGCTCTGGCTCCCCAGTGGAACGACGAGGCCTACCTCAAGGCGATGGAGAAGCCGTTCCCCACCTGGTGACTCACTTCGCGTCGGCGTAGCACTCCACCACCGCCGTCGTGAACGGAAACCGCACCGGCGTCTCACCGAAAGCGATCCGCCCGGCCAGCTCCCCGGCCGCGCGGATCGCCTTCGCCACGTCCTGCGCCTCCTCGGCCGGGCAGTGCACAATCACTTCGTCGTGCTGGAAGAAGACCAGCTCCGCGCGCATCCCCGCGGTGGCCTGCCGCAGCGCCGCCAGCATCAGCAGCGCCCAGTCCGCCGCGCTGCCCTGGACCACGAAGTTACGGGTGAAGCGGCCCCGCGCCCGCGCGTTCGACGACGCGTAGCCGGGGGTGAATTCGGTATCCGGGGACGGGAGTTCCTCGCTCTCCTGGGGGATCCCCGCCTCCTCGTCGTCGCCCGACCCGACCGCCCTCGGGCTGGTGCGGCCCAGCCAGGTGCGTACGAGCCGGCCTTCCTCGCCCGCGCGGGCCGCGTCGTCCACGTACGCCACGGCCAGCGGGAATCTGCGTCGCAGCATGGCCAGGTTCTTCAGGCCGTCGCCCGACGTCTGGCCGTAGATCGCGCCCAGCAGCGCGAATTTCGCGTGGTCGCGGTCGCCGGAGAAGGCCCGGTCGGACAGCGCGGAGTACAGGTCGCCGTCGTGGCCCGCGACCTCCATCAGGCCCCGGTCACGGGAGATCGCGGCGAGCACCCGGGGCTCCATCTGGTCGGCGTCCGCGACCACGAGCCGCCAGCCCTCGTCCGCGACCACCGCGCGCCGGATCACCTTCGGGATCTGAAGTGCCCCGCCGCCATTGGTCGTCCAGCGGCCGGAGACCGTGCCGCCGGGCAGATACTCGGGGCGGAACCGCCCGTCCCGCACCCAGTCCTGGAGCCAGCTCCAGCCGTGCGCCGTCCAGATGCGGTACAGCTTCTTGTACTGGATCAGCGGCTTCACCGCCGGATGGTCGAGCTCCTCCAGCTCCCAGCGGCGCGTCGACCTCACCTTGATCCCGGCCTGCGTGAAGGCTTTCACCACGTCCGCGGGCAGATCGGGGCGCACGCGGCGCCCGAACGCCGCCGACACCTCGTCCGCCAGTTCCGCCAGACGGCGCGGCTCGCCTCCGCCCGCGTACCGCTCACCCAGCAGCTCGTGCAGCACGTCCCGGTGGACGTCCGCCCGCCACGGCAGCCCCGCCCGGTTCATCTCCGCGGCCACCAGCATCCCCGCCGACTCGGCGGCCGTCAGCAGCCGCATCCGCCCGGGGTGCTCGGCCGCCTCGTGTCTTCGCTGCTGGTGGGCGTAGACCTCGAGCAGCGCCTCGAGCGGTACGGGCACGGGCTGCGGCTCGAACAGCGAGGACTGCGAGCCCGGTTCGGCCGCGCGCTGCGGCGGATCGGGTGGTACGGGACCGTTCCTCAGCCGGCCCAAGGCGGCCGCCGCCGACCGGGGCTCGCCGAGCCGGCCCTCGTGGCCGAGCAGCAGCAGCTCCGCGTCCTCGATGTCGTAGCACCGCTCGACGCGCACCCCGGCCGCCAGCAGACGGGGATAGATCTCGGCGGTGGAGCGCCAGACCCACCGGCCGACCTCCGGCCGGGACCGGACGGCCTCGACCAGATCGGGCTCCAGCTGGACGGGCCCGGTGGGCAGGCCGTCGGGGCCGAGGGGGACGAGCCGCGCCCCGTCGCCCTCCGCCGCTGCCAGAGCCCAACGATCGCTCATGGGTGCGAGTGTGGCAGCCGCCACTGACAACCGCCGGGTCTGACGGGCACCCCCTACGCCACGGCGTGGAACAGCGCCGACGCCTCGCCCCGCGACGCGACCCCCAGCTTGGTGAGGATGTTCGCGACGTGGAACTTCACGGTCGACTCGCTGATGTGCAGCTCCTGCGCGATCACCCGGTTGCGGTGCCCGCGGGCCAGATGTGCCAGCACCTCCAGCTCCCGCGCCCCCAGCGAGCCGAGCGGATCGGTGGGCATGGGCTGGGGTGTCCCCAGCGGGAACGTTGCCGTGATCGTCGTGCCCCAGCCCGGCACCGCGTCCACGTCCAGCCGCCCGCCCAGCGCGTCGAGCCGCTCCCCGACCCGGTGCGCGCCGAGCGCGCAGGAGGTGAGCTCGCCGGGGCCGTCGTCCCGTACCGTCACGCGCAGCTCGGTCTCGGTCAGATGCCAGCCGACATGGATCCGGCCGAGCCGGTCCTGTTCGAGGACGGTCAGCAGCAGGGCCCGTGCGACCGCGCGCGCCGCGTGCGCCACATCGGCGGCCAGCGGCCGGGCGGTGTCCGGCGCACCCAGCTCAAGACGGACCGGGCTGTAGCGCAGCATCGGCCGCAGCGAGTCCGCGAGCCGGGCGAGGGGAAGCTGGTGGTCACTCCGTAGCGGGCGTTCTTCGTGACCACCGGTCCCACTCCGTGACCACCGGTCCCCCGTCCTTCCACGTCCGTCGGCCTCTCTAGGATCGAGCAAGTTTGTTCGAGCTGAACCTGGGGTGGGGAATCGTGGTACGAGGACGAGGACGAGGTCGAGGTCTGAGACGCGGCGTGGGCGCGGGGCTGGTCCCGGCGGCGCTCGTGATGGGGGTGCTGAGCGGCTGTTCGTCGGAGCCGAAGCCGGACCGGCCGACCGGCGCTGCGAAGAGCACGGCGAAAGACGGGGCGAAAGACGGGGCGAAGGGCACGGCGAAGACTGAGACGCCGGCCGCGGCCAAGGGCGGCACGGTCGGGGGCGCGGGTTCGCCGTGCGCCCTGCCCGTCTCGTTCGACCTCGCGTCGGGCTGGAAGCCGCAGGCCGTCAAGGACGACCCCGAGTTCGGGCTGGCCCGGCAGGGCCCCGTCACCCTCGTCTGCGAGATTGACGCCAAGCCCGCCGGGAACATCGGCTTCCTGCGTGTCTGGACCGGCGGCCGCAGCGGCGACGACCCGCGCCGGGCGCTCGAAGCGTTCGTCGCGGAGGAGGCGAAGAGCCGGGACAAGGTCGCATACACGCAGACCAAGGCGGGGGAGTACGCCGCGGCCGAGGTGACCTACCTCAACACCAATGAGTTCCTGGACGAGCCCAAGAAGGAACGGGCGCTCGCCTTCACAACCCCGCGCGGCGTGGTCGTCCTTCATCTCGGGGGAATGGACTCCGAGGAGCACGAGGAGATGCTGCCGGCGTACGAGCTGGCCAAGAAGAGCGTCCGCAGCGCCTGACGGCGGGGGGCTCCCGTCAGGGCTGTGGCGGATCGCCCTGGTCGCGGGGCTGCCGGTGGCGGCCCCGCTGATCAGATGCGGGTCACCCGCCGGGCCGGCGGCAGCGCGGCCACCACCGCGACGACCGCGCAGGCGCCCGCCGCTGACCCGGCTGTCCCCCACGGGACGGTCACCGTCACGGGCGCGGACAGGGCGGCCAGCGCGGTACCGAGTCCCATGAGATTGACGGCGGTTACGGCCAGCCCGAGCAGCGTGCCGATCGCGACCGCGAGCAGCGTCTCGCCCGCGACGACCCGCAGGATCTGGGCGCGGGTCGCGCCCGCCAGCCGCAGCGAGGTCAGCTCTCCCGCCCGTGCCGATGTGGCCATGAGCAGGGTCCCCGCCAGCGCGATCGCCGTGTAGACGAGGGCGATGCCGAGGACGACCAGCAGGCCTAGGCGGGTCTGCGGGCTGGTCCGGGGATGGGTGGCCGCCGCCCACGCGTCCGTCGTCCTGACCGTGCCGCCGGTGGTGGCCCGTAGCGCGTCAGTGGCGGCATCCCGGTCCGCTCCTTCCGCGAGCTGCACGTCGATACGGTCGACCTTCGCCACGGGCGCGTTGGCTGCGGTGATGAACGCGCCGTTACTTCCCGTTCCGATGGCGAGTACGGCGGCGATACGCAGCGAGGCCGGGCGGCCGTCGCCGAGCCAGACGTCCACCGTCTCGCCCACCGTGTGCTTCTCCCACTCCTCGTTGACGACGATCGAACGGTCGTCGAGGTCGCGCAGATCGCCCGCGACGAGGGGCAGCCTGGCGAGGCTCGCGAAGGCGGCCGGGTCGGAGACGGCGCGGGCGTCGGACCGGATGAGGGCGGTGCCTTCCTCCCGTACGAAAACGGCGGTGGACGCGGAGGCGGAGAGCGTCGCCCCGGGGAGCTCGCCCGGCTCCACCGGCTTCAACTCATCGCCGGTGACCACGAGTTGGGCGGCGGTCTGGGTACGCGCCTCGGCCGCCTTCGCCTCCGTCACTGTCGCGGCGGAGCCGAGCAGCGAACCGGCCAGCGCGACCGTGACCAGGACGGGCGCGGCGACGGCAGCGGTCCGGCGTACGGCTGCCGCCGTGTTCTCCCGTACGAGCATCCCGGTGACCCCCGGCAGGGGCAGCAGCCCGGCCGTACGGCGTACGAGCAGCGGAGCGAGGAGGGCGACAGCGGTGATCAGGACCATCGGCTGCGTCGTGTACGTCTTGCGTTTCAGCAGGCCGGAGGGGTCCATGGCGAGCGTCCAGACCAGCAGCCCGGCACCGGTTGCGAACAGCGCGAGTCCGGCCAGCCGCCGCCCGAGCGGCATCGCGCCCGTGTCCACGTCCGCCTCGCGCAACGCCTCGACGGGGCCGATGCGGCCCGCCCGGCGCGATGCCGCCCACACTCCGGCGAGCGCGACCAACAGCCCGGTCCAGAAGGCGGCATGGAACGGCCAGGCGGCCTCGCGGATCGTGAACCACTCCGGCGCCACCTCCCCGTCGACCAGCAGCCGGGCGAGCCTCGGTGCACCCCACGCACCGAGCGCGCAGCCCACCGCCGAGGCGAGCGTGCCGACGACGAGAGCCTCGGTCAGGAGCAGCCTGCGGATCTGGCCGGGGGTCGCGCCCGCCGTGCGCAGCAGCCCGAACTCCCTTCTGCGCAGCGCCACCGCGAAGGCGAACGTCGACGCGACGACGAAGACGGAGACGAAGGCGGACACGCCACCGGCCGTGCCGAGCAGGGAGTTCACGGCGACGAGGGCCTCGGCGTCGCGCTCGGGGTCCGGGTCGGCGCGGCGGCGGTCGTCCCCGGTGAGCACCTGGGCGCGGTCGCCGACGACCTTGCGTACGGCCGCGGCCGGGGCGTCGACGCCGACCGCGTCCCGACCGCCCCGTTGCACCACCGGGCCGAGGGCGCGAAGTCGGCGCACGAGTTCGGTATCCACAGGGTGTGGATGGGGCAGGGGCAGGTGGCGCCGGGACTCGACGGCGAGGGTGTCCGTCCCCATCACCACAACCGGCGAGGACGCGAACCGTTCGGGCGCGCGCTTCGGGGCGTCGAAAGTCGAGGCGAGGCCGAGCCCCATCGCGGCGATCAGCCCGACGCCGAGCGCGAGCGCGACGAAGCTCGCGGCGAAGGTGGCCCAGCGGGCGCGCAGCGCGGCGAACGCGACGGTCAGCACGGCACGGCCTCCAGACCATCGAGTCCATCCAGTCCATCGAGACCATCCAGCCGCGCCAGCTGGGCCGCTACCCGCTCGGCACTCGGCGCGGCCAGCTCGCCGCCGACCCGCCCGTCGACCAGGAACACGACCCGGTCCGCGTACGCCGCCGCCACCGGATCATGGGTGACCATCACGATCGTCTGCCCCTCCCGGTCCACCAACTCCCGCAGCATGACCAGCACTTCACGGCTGGTCCCGGTGTCCAGTGCCCCGGTCGGCTCGTCGCCGAAGAGCACGGCGGGCCGCGTGATCAGCGCCCGCGCGATCGCCACCCGCTGTTGCTGCCCGCCGGACAGTTCCCCGGGCCGGTGCCGCGCCCGCCCTTCGAGCCCCACCCGGGCGAGCGCCTCCCGTATCTCCGTACGCGCCGGCCGTCGGCCCGCCAGCCGCAGTGGCAGGGCCACGTTCTGCGCGGCACTCAGCGAGGGGACCAGATTGAACGCCTGGAAGACGAATCCGATCCGCTCCCGCCGCAGCAGGGTGAGCCGCCGCTCGCTGAGCCCGCCCAGCGCGATCCCGTCGATCTCGACGCTCCCGGACGTGGGCCGGTCGAGCCCGGCCGCGCACTGGAGCAGCGTCGATTTACCGGACCCGGAGGGCCCCATGACCGCGGTGAAGGAGCCGGCGCGGAGGTCGAGGTCGACGCCGTCGAGGGCGGTGACGTCGCCGTAGGCCTTGCGGACGGCTCGGAGCCGTACGGGGTTGGTGTCCATGCCTCCAGGCTTCCGTTTCCCGGGGCGGTGATCACGACCACTGGGGGGCGTCCTGGCGGTAGGGCCTGCCCTACCCCGTGGGATCATCTGGGCGTGAGCACGGTCGGTACGGTGGAGAAGGCCCTCGCCGTCGCGCTGTACGCCGACGGGGACGAAGGGCTGGACACCGGCGCGTCCCTGCTTGCCGCCGATCCGTCCGCCGACGCGGTACTGCGGCTGCGCGGCGAGGAGCTCGTACGCAGTGCCTGGGAGCGCGGCTGGCAGCCGGCCGACGTCGTACGCATGGTCCGGCGCGACCTGGACGAGACGCATGAACGGCTGGTCGCCGAGCTGATCGTGGGGGAGAGCGGGCGGTACGCACATCTCGCCCCACGCTGGCGGGCCCAGCTCGACGAGCTGAAGCAGGCCCCTTACGCCGCGGACCGCTTCTCGTACGCCACCGCCGTGCTGGAGCTGTACCGGCTGCTGGTCCGGCTCCCGGCGATCGAACCGGTCGGCCAGGCCCCCGGCGCACCCTTCTCCGCCGAGCCCGCCCCGCACGAGCCGCGCATGCTGACCCGCATCCGCGCCCTGCTCGCCAAGGCGGAGGCGACCGGCTACCCCGAGGAGGCGGAGGCGCTCACCGCGAAGGCCCAGGAACTGATGGCCCGCCACAGTCTCGACGAGGCCCTGCTCGCCGCCCGGACCCACCGCCCCGACGCACCCGCGGCCTGCCGTATCGGCGTGGACGCCCCGTACGAAACGGCAAAGGCGATCCTCCTCGACGCGGTCGCCTCCGCGAACCGCTGCCGGGCGGTGTGGAACAGCGCCTTCGGCTTCTCGACGGTCGTCGGCTTCGACGGCGACCTAGAGGCGGTAGAGCTGCTGTACACCTCGCTGCTGGTCCAGGGGACGACGGCGATGACCCGGGCGGAGGCCGGCCAGCGCGCGGGCGGCCGCAAGCGTACGAAGACCTTCCGCCAGTCGTTCCTGATGGCGTACGCCCACCGGCTGGGCGAGCGGCTCGCGGCGGTGGCGGACGAAGTGGTGACCGCGGACCTGCTGCCGGTGCTGGCATCGCGGGACGTGGCCGTGACGGACCGCGCGGAGGAGATGTTCCCGCAGACGACGACCACGCGGGTCCGCGGCGTGACGGACGAAGCGGGCTGGACCCACGGCAGGGCGGCGGCGGACAGCGCGCAGGTGTCGAAGACGCACCCCCGCATCACTCCTTGACGAAGTCCGAGTATCGGCTGTGCTGATGTGCGGTACTTCGTGTGGTCACGAACGCGGTGTCGGAGCAGTCTCTGCACTCCTGGACGCGGTCGCCCTGCGCTGGGGTGTGGTTCGGGGGGCGGACAGCAAGACGGTGTGGTGCGAGCTGGAGGATGCGTAGTTCAGTGGCGGCCCCCTGCCCCGGGACAGAGCAGGGGGCCGTGCGTCAGCGCTCCTGGACGAACGCCTTGCCCTCGTGGGCGTCAGCGGAGCAGGACTTCTTCTCCGTAGCGGTCATCTTGCGGCTCTTGACGACCACCGCGTTGCTCTTGCCGTCCGTGCCGTTCGCGGCCGGTCCGGTGATGGTGTCCTGCCAGAACCAGTAGTAGTGGCCCCACTTGGGGCTGTCGTAGTGGGTCTGCCAGGTGCCGGAGACCATCTGCATCACCTGGGCGCGGGAGATCCAGCCCACTTCACCGGGCTTGACCGTCATGCCCAGGGAGCTGCTCTCCGAGTGCGTGCTCGACCAGCTGTGGTTGTAGCTTGCCGTCACGCTCAGGTCCACAATGCCCGCGATCTTGCCGCCCGCGGTGACCGAGACGCCGACCGAGTCGGTGGAGCCCACGGTGTCGTTCCAGGTCATGGACTGAGTGGCGTCCGAGGTACTGCAGTTGAACAGCGAGTCGGATACCTGGCGGAACTGACCCAGGTACGCCTGGCCGAGCTGCGGCGAATTGAAGGTGCACTTGCCCTCGCCCGAGGCGCAGTCCGCCGTGAGCTGCTGCCGTGTCGGCTGCTCCTCGGCGAACGCGGACGGGGTGGCGGCCGCGGCCATCCCGCATGCGGCCACAGTCGTGGCCAGTAACCGGCCGCCGTACCGTATGACGCGGTTGTCCGTCATTATGATGCCTTTCGCATGTGCTGGGGGTCGGTGAAGCCGCCTGAGGGATACGGGACTTGAGGCGCCCCCGATGCCCGCGGGAGATCACCGCCTGGTGCGCAAGTGATTGTCCTGACAACGGGCCCGCCGCGCCAGGGTGGTCCCGGCCGCCCGTCCGGATCGCGATCGGCACAACGACGACGGGCCGCGAACCCGTGCAGGGTCCGCGGCCCGTAACCGGCCTCGTACGTCAGAGACGGCAGGAGCGTCAGGGAGTCGGGATGCCGGTCGGCAGTCCCGTCGGAAGCTTGCCCGGGTCGGTCTTGGTGAGCGTGTCCTTCGCGCCGGCGTCCCACGAGACAACCAGCGTCGTGCCGTCGTTGGACTCGATCGAGCCCATGGTGCGGTCGGTGTTTCCGTCGGCGCACTTCAGGGACAGCATCGGCTTGCCATGGTCGGTCACCTGGCCCGTGCAGACGTGCCCGTCTGCAACGACCGCCGCGATCTTGCCCGAGACGGACAGCGCGACGGTCTTGCCGTCGGTGACACCGGCCCAGGCGCCCTCGATGCTCCCACTCGCGGCCCCGCCGTCGCCGTCGTCGCCGCCGCCCGTCTCCGTCGGCTTGGCCGACGTCTTGTCCTTGCCGGAGTCGTCGTTGTCGCCGCTGCTGCAGCCGGTCAGCGCCAGAGCGGCGACAAGACCCGCCGCGGCGACTGACATCCGTACGCGCTTGTGCACTTATCGGTCCCCCTTGTCGGTTTCAAGACCGCGCCAAGCTACCAGGAGGCCTTACGGACTCCCGGGAGGAATCCGGCGTGTGCCTGCTCACGCAGCCGCACCCGCGAAATGCCGAACTTCCGCAGATGTCCGCGCGGCCTGCCGTCCACGCTGTCCCGGTTCCGCACCCGCGTCGCGCTCGCGTCGCGCGGCTGACGCCGCAACTCGGCCTGCGCGGCGGCCCGTTCGTCCGCACTCGTGCCCGGGCGGCGGATGATCTCCTTCAACTCCGCCCGCCGCTCGGCATATCGCTCGACGACATCCTTGCGCCGCTCATTGCGGGCGATCTTGCTTTTCTTTGCCATCAGACCTTCACCCCGCGGGCACGGATGCGGGCCACGGCGGCCTCGATCCCGATCGTGTCGATGGCCTTGACAGCGCGGGCGCTCAGCGTGAGCCGGACATGGCGGCCCTCACTCGGCAGCCAGTAGCGCTTGCGCTGGATGTTGGGGTCGAAGCGGCGCGACGTGCGCCGGTGCGAGTGGGAGATGTTGTTGCCGAAGCCCGGCTGGGCGCCGGTCAGCTGGCAGTGGGCGGACACAGGTGATTCACCTCTCGTTGACGGAGTCCATGACGGAGTCCATGACGGAGTCCATGACGGAGTCCATTTGGTAATGGAAACCATTTCCATATACTAGCCCCCATGGCCCGCAACGAACTCCGCCCCATCGTCAAGCTCCGCTCCACCGCAGGCACCGGCTACACCTACGTGACCCGCAAGAACCGCCGTAACAACCCCGACCGCATGACGCTGCGCAAGTACGACCCGATGGTCGGCAAGCACGTCGACTTCCGAGAGGAGCGCTGAGCAGCGCGATGAAGCCCGGTATCCACCCCCTGTACGGCCCCGTCGTCTTCCGCGACAAAGTGGCCGATTTCGCCATCCTCACCCGGTCCACCGCCACCAGCGAGAAGACGGTCGAGTGGGAGGACGGCAACACCTACCCCGTCATCGACGTCGAGATCTCCTCCGCGAGCCACCCCTTCTATACGGGGACCGCGCGGGTGCTCGACACGGCCGGGCGAGTGGAGCGCTTCGAGCGGCGGTACGGAGGACGAGCGTGAGGCTCCCCGTCGCGCTCGTCGCCGGGCTGCACTCCGACGCCCGCAAGGCCGCCGTGGACCGGCTGCTGGCCACGGTGCCCGGCAGCGTCGCGCTCCACCACGACCTGTCGACCGCCGCGCAGGGGACGGTCGTACGGAGCGTCCGCGACGCGCACGGGCTGCAGACCACCGGCGAGACGCCCCTGGTCAACGACTGCGCCTGCTGTGCGCTGCGCGAGGACCTGGTGCCCGAGCTGGAACGGCTCGCGGACGGCGGCACGACCCGGCTCGCGATCGTCGAGCTGTGGGACTCGGTCGAACCGAAGGCGATGGCCGAGGTCGTCGCGGCGCACGGCGGCGAACGCCTCGCCGTCACCTCGGTGATGACCGCCGTCGACCCGGCCCTGCTGCTGCCCTACCTCGGCAACGGCGACGACCTGATCGACGTGGGGCTCGCGGCCGCCACCAGCGACCGGCGCACGGTCGCCGACACCTGGGCGCGCCAGTTGGAGTACGCGCCTGTGCTCGCCGTCGTCGACAGCGAGGAGGCCGACGACGAGGACCGCGCGCTGCTCGCCCAGCTGCACCCGACCGCCCGCCAAGTCGAGGTCGGCGGAGCCGAATTGGCCGCCGCCGCGCTGGCCGGCTTCGACGTGGAGGCGGCCGCGGCCGCCCAGCACCCGGCCTGTGCGCTGCTGCCGCAGGAGGCGGACGACTGCGGGGTCGGTACGTACGTCTGGCACCGCAGCCGTCCCTTCCACCCGGAGCGGCTCTACCACGCGCTGGAGGACCTGACCTGCGCGGCCGCTCGCAGTCGCGGCCGCTTCTGGCTCGCGGACCGCCCGGACACCCTGCTGGCCTGGGACGCGGCGGGCGGCGCGCTCTGCGTGGAGAACGCGGGCCCCTGGCTCGCCTCGTTGCCGGACGCCGCCTGGGACCTGGTCCCGCCGGTCCGCCGGGCCGCGGCCGCCCTGGACTGGCACCCCGAGCACGGGGACTGCTGTCAGCATCTGGTCTTCACCTCACCGGGACTGGACCGCCACGGCCTGGAACAGCTCCTCGAATCCTGCCTGTTGACCGATGCCGAGTACGCCGCGGGCCGCGAGGCCTGGAAGCGGCTGCCGCCCGCCTTCGACTCCCTCCTGGAGGTCTGATGTCCCCCCGCCGCACCGACCCGCGCAAGCCCGTCAAGTCCCGCCCCAACCCGCTGGACCAGGCGAAGATCACGTACATCGACTACAAGGACACGGACCTGCTGCGGAAGTTCATTTCCGACCGCGGCAAGATCCGCAGCCGCCGGGTGACCCGGGTGAGCGCCCAGCAGCAGCGTCTGCTGGCCCGTGCGATCAAGAACGCCCGTGAGATGGCGCTGCTGCCGTACTCCTCCGGAAAGTGATGTGCAGGAGATTTCGCCCGGGCCGGCCCCCCGGATCACCTCAGGGTGCTCCGGGGGGCTGGACTTTTACCTGGACCGTGGAGCCAGAACGGCGTGGAACACGTCTCTTCCTTGGGCGCGAGAGATTCGATCACACGCTGGAGAAGCTGTAACCGAGGGAACACCCCACGTGCACGTGCATCTGCCCGTGCAGCCGTTCATGCATTGGCATATGAAACACAGCTATGATCCGGGACAGTTGACACCTGCACCTTGTACCCCGGGAGCGTTTCTCGTGCACCACGCGTACAACGGCATGGCGGCCACGGAGCTTCACGGGGTCGTCTGGCAGAAGAGCAGACACAGCAACTCCCAGGGATCCTGCGTGGAGTTCGCCAAACTGCCGGGCGGAGACGTGGCGATGCGCAATTCACGGCATCCCGACGGCCCCGCCCTGGTCTACACGCCCGCCGAGATAGAAGCGTTGCTGCTGGGCGTCAAGGACGGGGAGTTCGACCACCTGGTCTAGGCGTCCGGGTTCGTGGATGCTGTGGGCCAGGGGGCGTTGGTGGTTGCTGTCCGGTGGGTGGCTTCGCGAGCTGGCCGCCAGGCTGCTCGACCCCGACGGCCTAGCCCAGCCGGAACAGTGCCCAGACGACCTTGCCGTGCAGCGACCCGGCCAGCGGGTGCCAGCCCCAGCTGTCGCTGAAGGAGTCCACCAGAAACAGACCGCGGCCCGACTCGGCACCCCCGCTCGGGTCCGGAAAAGGGGCGTCCTCGCTGTCGCCGGACGCCCCTGGACTGTCGTGGCTGGGATCGCGCACCGCGCATACCAGCCGACTCGTCCAGCGCATCAAATGCAGCCGCACGGGCGGATCCTGGGACTCCCGGATCTCCCGCGGGGTGTCGGCGGGCAGCGCGTGCCGCAGTGCGTTGGTGACAAGTTCGGAAACGACCAGCGCGACATCGTCGAAACGGTCGTTGAGCTCCCACTGCCCGAGCGTCGCCTTGGTGAACTGCCGTGCTCCGCGCACCGCTTCATAGCGGGCGGGCAGGGCGCACGAGGCTGAGCTGGAAACCGCTGCGGGATCGATTGGGGGCAGCCCCTGCCGTAACGGCTCGAGCATGGTCGATCCATTCGGTCCCATGCGAGGCACTCCCAGGAATCGCGGCTGTGACGCTACAACACGAACGAGCGCGCAGGTGCGCGAGGACCATGGTTCCCAATGCGTAGAGCAGATGCAAGGGCAGATGCACGTGCACGTGCCCGACCTGTCCGCCCCGGTGCCGGTTCTTACTCATTTCTTCCGCAGATCTCTTTCACCCCCTTCCCAAGGCCGTCTCATTTCCGTAATCGAATGAGTACGGGCTGAAGCGTTTTGGTGGCAGAATCCCGGTCTCGGGGTTCGGAGGCACTCCGCGAGACAGGCATCGACACACATCGGCACACACATCGACGTAGCGAGACCTAGCGATGGGGAGGGTTGGAGTCGTGACCGCAGGCGAGTCTTCCGGTTCCGTGGTGCGGCGCATCCTGTTGGGCTCCCAACTGAGGCGGCTGCGCGAGTCGCGCGGCATCACCCGCGAGGCGGCTGGTTACTCCATCCGCGCATCCGAATCCAAGATCAGCCGCATGGAGTTGGGACGGGTGAGCTTCAAGGCGAGGGACGTCGAGGATCTGCTGACGCTCTATGGAGTCGCCGACGAATCCGAGCGCGAATCCCTCCTCGGCCTTGCCAAGGAGGCCAATGTCGCCGGGTGGTGGCACAGCTTCGGCGACGTGCTGCCCGGCTGGTTCCAGACATATGTCGGCCTGGAGGGCGCCGCCTCGCTCATCCGAATCTACGAAGTGCAGTTCGTGCACGGCCTGCTGCAGACCGAGTCGTACGCGCACGCGGTCGTCACCCGCGGCATCCCCGATGCCCCGCGCGCCGAGATCGACCGCCGGGTCGCGCTCCGCCTCGAGCGCCAGAAGGTCCTCGTCTCCGAGCGCGCGCCCCGCTTCCACGCCATCCTCGACGAGGCAGCCCTGCGCCGCCCATACGGCGACCGGGCGGTGATGCAGGGCCAGTTGAGGCATCTGATCGAGATCTCCGAGCAGTCGAACATCACCCTGCAGGTGATGCCCTTCAGCTTCGGCGGGCACGCGGGCGAGAGCGGCTCCTTCACCATGCTGCGCTTTCCCGAGTCGGACCTCTCCGACATCGTCTATCTGGAGCAGCTCACCAGCGCCCTCTACCTGGACAAGCGCGAGGAGGTCGCTCAGTACGAACGAGTGATGGAGCGTCTTCAGCAGGACAGCCCGGATCCGGCCGAGAGCCGGGATCTTCTCCGTGGTCTACTCCAACTGATCTGAAACACAAGTACGATGACGTGAAGTCAGGCATCTGCTTCTGCAGTAAGGAATCGGATCACATGTCCTTCTTCACCGAGCTGGCCCACCAGTACATCGATGGCGAGTGGAGGCCGGGAAGCGGCTCCTGGGACATCATCGATTTCAACCCGTACGACGGGGAGAAGCTGGCCTCGATCCCGGTCGCCACCGCCGCGGAGGTGGACCAGGCCTACCGTGCCGCGGAGCGCGCGCAGGAAGCCTGGGCTGCGACCAATCCGTACGCCCGCCGGCTGGTCTTCGAGCGCGCCCTGCGGATCATCGAGGACCGCGAGCAGGAGATCACCGAGACGATCATCGCGGAGCTGGGCGGCACGCATCTCAAGGCGGCCTTCGAACTGCACCTCGCCAAGGAGTTCCTGCGCGAGGCGGTGCAGCTCTCCCTGCGGCCCGAGGGCCGGATCCTCCCCTCGCCGGTCGACGGCAAGGAGAACCGTGTCTACCGCCTGCCGGTCGGCGTCGTGGGCGTCATCAGCCCCTTCAACTTCCCCTTCCTGCTGTCGATCAAGTCGGTGGCCCCGGCGCTGGCGCTGGGCAACGCGGTGGTCCTCAAGCCGCACCAGAACACCCCGATCTGCGGCGGGTCCCTGGTGGCCAAGGTCTTCGAGGACGCGGGCCTGCCCGCCGGACTGCTGAACGTCGTCATCACCGACATAGCCGAGATAGGCGACGCGCTGCTGGAGCACCCGGTGCCGAAGGCCATCTCCTTCACCGGCTCCGACAAGGTGGGCAAGCATGTCGCCACCGTCTGCGCGGCCAACTTCAAGCGCGCCATTCTCGAACTGGGCGGCAACAGCGCGCTGATCGTGCTGGAGGACGCGGACATCGACTACGCGGTGGACGCGGCGGTCTTCAGCCGTTACGTGCACCAGGGCCAGGTCTGCATGGCCGCCAACCGCGTCCTGGTGGACCGGAGCGTGGAGAAGGAGTTCACCGAGAAGTTCGTCGCCAAGGTCAAGACCTTGAAGGTCGGCGACCCGGCGGACCCGCAGACCCACATCGGCCCGCTCATCAACTCCTCGCAGGCCGACGCGGTCACGGCACTGGTCGACCAGACCGTCGAGGCCGGCGCGACCGCGCTGCTGCACGGGACGTCCGAGGGCAATCTCGTGGGCCCGTCGGTGCTGACCGGTCTCGAGGCCGACTCGCCGGTCCTGCAGCAGGAGATCTTTGGCCCGGTGGCGCTGATCGTGCCGTTCGACGGGGAGGACGAGGCGGTCAGGATCGCCAATGACACTCCGTACGGACTGAGCGGCGCGGTGCACACCGGTGACATCGAGCGGGGTGTACGGATCGCCCAGCGGATCAACACCGGAATGATCCACATCAACGACAGCACCGTCCACGACGAGCCGATCGTCCCCTTCGGCGGCGAGAAGCACTCCGGCAGTGGGCGGCTGAACGGCGAGTCGATGATCGAGGCGTTCACCACTCAGAAGTGGATCTCGGTGCAGCACGGTCGCTCGCAGTTCCCCTTCTGAGGCCTTCGCGACGCCGGACCCTTGCGGACAGAAGCTGACCGCAAGGGTCCGTAGCTTGGTTGTTGTCAGGACGGCACAGCCAAGCTCGGAAGGGCGGACATCATGGTCACTCACGTTCCCGCAGAGGCCCACGGAGACGAGCGTGGTGCGCTCCTCTCCTTCGTCGAGGCGCAGCGTGGCGCGATCCGCCGCTCGGTTCTCGGACTGACCGAGGAGCAGGCGGCGAGCCGCCCGAGCGCCAGCGAGCTCTCGCTGTCCGGACTGCTCAAGCATGTCGCGGAGATGGAGCTGAACTGGCTGCGGATGGCGCAGCAGAAGCCGAACGAGAAGGCGCGCAACGAGGAGACCTGGGGCGACAGCTTCCGGCTGGTCGGCGAGGAGACGATCCCGGGGACGCTGGCCTTCTGGGACTCGGTCGCCAAGGAGACCGACGAGTTCATCCACTCCGTGCCCAGCCTGGACGACACCTTCCCGCTGCCCGACGCGCCCTGGTTCCCCAAGGACGGCGCGGTGTCGATGCGTTGGCTGATGCTGCATCTGGTGGAGGAGATCGGCCGGCACGCGGGCCACGCGGACATCATCCGCGAGTCGCTGGACGGCAAGGGTTCGTTCGAGCTGGTGGCGCTGGAGAGTGGTCAGAGCTGGGGCGAGTAGCGGGCCGGGCAGACGGCCTCTCGCCGGGCCGGTCCGTGTACCTCCCTGTCTCTCCGCGTACCCTAGTCAAAGTTGAATAGGAAGGGTACGCGGATGTCAGCGATCCGGCTGCTGGTCCTTGGAGCCGTACGCCAGCACGGGCGGGCGCACGGCTACCAGGTCCGCAACGATCTGGAGTACTGGGGCGCCCACGAGTGGTCCAACGCCAAGCCCGGCTCGATCTACCACGCGCTGAAGCAGATGGCGAAGCAAGGTCTGCTGCACGCCCATGAGATCGCGCCGTCGACGGCCGGCGGTCCGCCGCGCACCGAGTACGAGATCACCGAGAAGGGCACCGAGGAGTTCTTCAGACTGCTCCGGGAGTCCCTGACGGTCTACGACCAGAAGCTGGACGTCCTCTCGGCTGCGATCGGCTTCATCGTCGAACTGAAGCGGGACGAGGCCGTGGCGCTGCTGAAGGAGCGGGTGCGCGGCCTGGAGGAGTGGCGAGCCGCGGTGACGGAGTACTACACCCCCGAGGAAGGTCCCCAGTCGCTCGGGCACATCGGCGAGATCATGAATCTGTGGGTCGGCTCCGCGGACTCCGGAGCCGAGTGGACGCGGGGCCTGATCCGGCGGATCGAGGAGGGTGCGTACACCTTCTCGGGGGAGGGTGATCCCTTTGTGGGGGTGCTCGCCGAGGGCGAGGAGAACCCGTATGCCACGGGTGTGCCGCATGAGGGAGATCAGAGCTAATCAAGTTTGACCAATTGTGGATTGGGGGATACCTTGCGGCGGTAGTCAAGTTTGACTACTAGCTTTGCGGGTGCTTGAGGTGCTGGAGGAGACACATGACGGACGCGATCGTCGTCGAGGGCGCGCGAAAGCGGTACGGGGAGAAACGGGCTCTGGACGGACTGGATCTGGCGGTGGCCCGCGGCACGGTGCACGGGGTGCTCGGGCCCAACGGCGCGGGCAAGACCACCGCCGTACGCATCATGGCGACGCTGCTGCGGCACGACGAGGGCGTGGTGCGGGTGGCAGGCCACGATGTGCGGACCGAGGCGGTCGAAGTGCGGCGGCGCATCGGGCTGCTCGGGCAGCACGCGGCGGTCGACGAGGAGCTCGGCGGCCGGCAGAACCTGGAGATGTTCGGGAGGCTGTATCACCTGGGCGCTCGGCGGGCGGGCACACGGGCGGACGAGCTCCTGGAGCGGTTCGGGCTCGCGGACGTGGGCCGAAAGGCGGTCAAGCAGTACAGCGGCGGGATGCGCAGGCGGCTCGACCTGGCGGCGTCGCTGATCACCGAGCCGGAGGTGCTGTTCCTGGACGAGCCGACGACCGGGCTCGACCCGCGCGGGCGGGCCGAGGTGTGGAGCGCGGTGCGCTCACTGGTCGGCGGGGGCACGACCGTACTGCTGACCACGCAGTATCTGGAGGAGGCTGATCAGCTGGCCGACCGGATCTCGGTGATCGACGCCGGGCGGGTGATCGCGGACGGCACGGCGGACCAGCTGAAGGCGAAGCTCGGCGGCGACCGGATCGACATCGTCCTGCATGACGCGGGACAACTGGCGTGCGCTGCCTCGCTGTTGCCGGGCGAGGCAACCGTGGATGAGGACCGGAGACTGGTCAGCGCGCCGGTGAACGACCGGATGGCGGCCCTGACCGAGGCCGTGCGCGCCCTGGAGGCGGCCGGTATCGAGGCGGAGGACATAGCCGTCCGACGCCCCACGCTCGACGAGGTGTTCCTGCACCTCACTCAGGAGGTGTCCGCATGACCGCATGGGCTCTCACCGACTCCTGGACCATGACCCGGCGCGAACTCGCCCACTGGGCGCGGCAGCCGGTGCAGGTCGTCGTCGGCCTGGTCTTCCCGGTGATGCTGCTGCTGATGTTCGGCTATCTGGTCGGCGGCGGACGGGGCGTCGAAGGGACGTACGTCGGCTTTCTGGTCCCCGGCATGCTCGCGCTGACCATGGCGTTCGGCCTGGATTCGACGATGCTGGCCGTCACCCAGGACCTGGGCAAGGGGGTCATCGACCGGTTCCGCTCCATGCCGATGGCGAGTTCCGCGGTGCTGGTCGGGCGGAGCGTGGCGGACATGCTCCAGTCGGCGCTCAGCCTGCTCGTGATGATCGGCGTGGGGTACGCGATCGGCTGGCGCTGGCACGGCGGGTTCGGGTCGTTCCTGGGGGCGGTGGGGCTGCTGCTTCTGCTGCGGTTCGCGATGCTGTGGATCGGGATCCATCTGGCGATGGTCGCGGGCAAGCCGGAAATGGTGCAGGCCGTGCAGATCCTGGTGTGGCCGATCGGCTTCCTCTCCAACGCCTTCGCGACGCCGGAATCGATGCCGGGCTGGCTGGGCGCGGCCGTCGAGTGGAACCCGATGTCGGCGACGGCCACGGCGGTACGGGACCTGTCCGGCATCCCGGGCGTGGCTGAAGGCTCCTGGGCGGCGGAGCATGCCCAGCTGATGGCGGCGGTGTGGCCGGTGGCGCTGGTGGCGGTGTTCTTCCCGCTGGCGGTGCGGCGGTTCCGGCGGCTCAGCCACTGAGTACGGGGCGGGGCGGCCGTCAGTGGTGGAAGGCGGTCGCCGCCGCCGTGTCCTTGCTCAACGGGTAGGGCTGGCGGCGCAGTTCGGGCAGCAGCCGGTTCAGATCATCCATCAGCAGCTCCGCGAGATCGGAGGAGAAGCCGTTGCGGCAGACCACGCGGAGTACGGAGAGATCCTCGCGGTTGGCCGGGAAGGTGTACGCGGGCACCAGCCAGCCGTGCTCGCGCAGCCGCCGCGAGACGTCGAAGACGTCGAAGTTCTGCACGCCTGGCGCGGTGGTGACGGCGAACACGGGCAACTCGTCGCCGCGGGTGAGGAGTTGGAAGTCGTCCAGGGCCTCGAACCGGCCGGCGAGCCCGCGGGCGACGTCCCGGGCGGTCTGCTGGACGGCCTGGTAGCCCTCCCGGCCCAGCCGCAGAAACGTGTAGTACTGCGCGACGACCTGGGCGCCCGGGCGCGAGAAGTTCAGGGCGAAGGTCGGCATGTCGCCGCCCAGATAGTTGACCCGGAAGACCAGTTCATCGGGCAGTTCGGCGCCCGAGCGCCACAGCGCCCAGCCGACGCCGGGATAGACCAGGCCGTATTTGTGTCCGGAGGTGTTGATCGAGGAGACCCGCGGCAGCCGGAAGTCCCAGACGAGGTCCTCGTCGATGAAGGGCGCGACCATCGCGCCGGACGCCCCGTCGACATGGACGGGGATGTCCAGGCCGGTGCGCTCCTGGAGGGCGTCCAGGGCGGCGCAGACCTCGGCGACGGGTTCGTAGGACCCGTCGAAGGTCGAGCCGAGCACGGCCACTACGCCGATGGTGTTCTCGTCGCAGAGATCGGCCGCCGCCCGCGGATCGAGATGGAAGCGGTCGCCCTCCATGGGCACAAGCCGCGCCTCGACCTCCCAGAACGTACAGAACTTGTCCCAGCAGACCTGGACGTTGACGCCCATCACGATGTTCGGGCGGGCGGTCGCGGGATAGCGGTCGGCGTTGCGCTTCGCCCAGCGGCGCTTGAGTGCCAGGCCGGCGAGCATGCAGGCCTCGCTGGAGCCGGTGGTCGAGCACCCGACCGCAGCGGCCGGGTCCGGGGCGTTCCAGAGGTCGGCGAGCATGGCCACACAGCGCCGCTCCAGCTCGGCGGTGCGCGGGTACTCGTCCTTGTCGATCATGTTCTTGTCCTGGCACTCCGACATCAGCACCCCAGCCTGTGGCTCCATCCAGGTGGTGACGAAGGTGGCGAGGTTGAGCCGGGAGTTGCCGTCGAGCATCAGCTCGTCATGGACCAGGCGGTATGCCGTCGAGGGCGGCAGCGGGCCGTCGGGAAGCCGGTGGGTGGGCGGGGCGGAGGTCATTCCGCTGACCGGGTCGGCCGCGCCGTAGAAAGGGTTGAGGGCGAGCATGCGCGCTTCCTGCTCCTCCTCGGGGGCACCGCTGCCCGAGCCCTGGTGGAGTGGCATCGTCCGCACCGCCTTCCTTGCTCCCGGCTGTAGGCGTTCAGGTCTCAGGCTCATACGGGCTTGCACCTCACGCAACGTGAGGCAGCAGTCTGAGACGCGTACCGAGAAACGAAGGAGCGGAAAGCGATGAGCTACTTGGTGGGACAGGTCGCCTCATTTGCCGGAGTGACGGTGCGCACGCTGCACCACTACGACGAGATCGGACTGCTCTCGCCGAGCGGCCGCAGCCACGCGGGCCACCGGCGTTACGACGACGCCGACCTCGACCGGCTGCAGCAGATCCTGTTCTACCGGGAGCTCGGCTTTCCGCTCGACGAGGTCGCGGCACTTCTCGACGACCCGGACGCGGACCCGCAGGAGCACCTGCGCAGGCAGCACGAGCTGCTGACGGTCCGGATCGAGAAGCTGCAGAAGATGGCCGAGGCCGTCGAACACGCCATGGAGGCACGGAAGATGGGCATCAACCTCACCCCCGAGGAGAAGTTCGAGGTCTTCGGGGAGTACGACCCGGACCGGTTCGACGAGGAGTCGCGCCGGCGCTGGGGCGACACGGAGCCGTACCGGGAGTCACAGCGCCGGGTCGCCACCTACACCAAGGAGGACTGGCTGCGGATCAAGGCCGAGGGCGCCGGGAACACCAACGCCTTCGTCGCCCTCATGGACGCCGGAGTGGCCCCGGACTCGGAGTCGGCGATGGACCTGGCCGAGCAGCACCGGCAGCAGATCAGCCGGAACTTCTACGACTGCACGTACGAGATCCACACCGGGCTCGCCGAGATGTACGTCGCGGACGAGCGCTTCAGCTCCACGTTCGAGCAGATCAAGCCCGGCCTGGCCGGCTATCTGCGCGACGCGATCCTCGCGAACGCGGTGCGGGGCAGCTGATCACGTCCTGGCGCGGGCGCGGGCGCGGGCGTCGGGTCCGGGGTGCGGGCCCTGCGGGCGCCAGGTCCGGTCCGGGCCGGACGTGCGTGGCCCCGGCCCGGACTCGCGTCCGGCTCAGCTCCGGGCCACGACCACCGCCGTGCCGTACGCGCAGACCTCCGTGCCCACGTCCGCCGCCTCCGACACGTCGAAGCGGAACATCAGCACGGCGTTGGCCCCGCGCGAGCGCGCCTGCTCAACCAGGCGCTCCATCGCCTGGTTGCGGGTCTCCACCAGGGTCTTGGTCAGCCCCTTCAGCTCGCCGCCGATCATCGACTTGAGGCCCGCGCCGATCTGGCTGCCCAGATGCCGTGAGCGCACGGTGAGCCCGAAGACCTCTCCGATGACCTCCTGCACCTGAAATCCGGCCACGTCGTTCGTGGTGACGACCAGTACGTCGGGCTGCGGGCCCTGTCCGCCGCCGTAATCCTCGATGCCCATCTGCGTCCACCTTCCGTACGGCTCCCATAAAGCTCTCTGAGGCTTGTGACGCACAGCTTTGTCCCAGTCCGAGCACAGTGCATCCTGGGCGGGCCGATGGAACGTGGAACGGCTGCGATGCGTTGATAGCTTTGGTCTGCCGACCGCGCCGAATGCCGACGGCCGAATCGACGTTCGACCGACTAACGACTCAGGAGCCCGGACCTCGTGACTACCCTTGCGCTCGGACCGAGCTGGCTGGACCCGGACTATCTGATCTCGACCTTCGGTCTGATCGGGGTCCTGGTCATCGTCTTCGCCGAATCCGGCCTGCTCATCGGCTTCTTCCTGCCGGGTGACTCGCTGCTGTTCACCACCGGCCTGCTGGTGACCACCGGAGCGCTGGACGGAGTCCCGCTGTGGGCGGTGTGCGCCCTGATCGTCCTCGCCGCCGTCATCGGCGACCAGGTCGGCTATCTCTTCGGCCGCAAGGTCGGCCCGTCGCTCTTCAAGCGCCCCGACTCCAGGCTCTTCAAGCAGGAGAACGTTGAGAAGGCGCACGAGTTCTTCGAGAAGTACGGCCCCAAGTCGCTGGTGCTCGCCCGCTTTGTCCCCATCGTGCGTACGTTCACGCCGATCATCGCCGGTGTGAGCCGGATGAACTACCGCTCGTTCATCACCTTCAACATCATCGGCGGCACCCTGTGGGGTGCGGGCGTCACCCTGCTCGGCGCCGCGCTCGGCAAGGTCGAGTTCGTCCACAAGAACATCGAAGCGATCCTGATCCTCATCGTGCTGATCTCGGTGGTGCCGATCGCGATCGAGTTCCTGCGGGCCCGTTCCCGGGGCAAGAAGGAAGCCGCCGCGGCAGGACCGGCCGACGAGGTGCCGCCGTCCCAGCGCGGCCGCCACGCCAAGCGCTGAATCTGCACGTCTGTACCCGCGAGAACTAGAAGCCGCGCGTCCGCTTGGCCGCGCGGCGTTCGGCCCGCCCCTCGGCCGGCACCTGCAGGAACAGCCGGGAGATTTCGCCTCCCAGGTTCACCCCGATCGCGATGGCCAGCGCCAGGGCGGCGGCCTTGGACAGTGAGGCGAGGCCTGCGTTCAGGTCGTTCCTGGCGATCTCCAGCAGTCCGAAGTACGTCGCGCTACCGGGCAGCAGTGGCCCGATGGCAGCGGTGACGTATGGCAGCGCGGAGGCGAACCGATACCGCGAGAGCAGCTGCCCGAACAGGCCCACCAGACCGGCCGCCGCAGCCGTGGCCGCGACCGGCGGAATGCCGGCGGTGTCCGCGAGCGCGCCGTACACCACCCAGGCCACCCCGCCGTTGAGCGTCACCAGCAGCACGGTGTTGCGCTCCTGCTGCAGCAGTACGGCGAAGCACAGTGACAGCGCCATCGCCGCCAGCGTCTGGACGACCGGCCGCTCGACGCTGTGGATGGCCGTCTCCGGGTTGAGGCTGGCGCCCAGCGCGATGCCCAGATAGAGCACGCTCAGTACGCCGATGACGATGCCGACGACGAGATAGCCGACTTCGAGCAGCCGGGCGGCAGCGGTGATGTAGAAGCCGGTCAGACCGTCCTGTACGCCGGCGACCAGGGCCCGCCCCGGGATCAGCGCGAACAGCCCACCGGTGATCACCGCGGAGGCGCGTACATCCAGCGGCGACAGCGTCAGCGCGACGCCCATCGCCGCCGATGGCATGGCCGCCGCGACGAACTGGTAGAACTCCGGCAGCCCGCGGCCCGCGCACAGCCAGGCCAGCCGGTCGCCGAGCATCGCGCTGATCGCCGCCGCCACGAACACCAGCACCCCGCCGCCGACCAGCACGGACGCCGCACCCGCAAGCAGGCCGCCGGCCGCGGTGAGCGCCCAGCCGGGGTAGGGGTGGCGGTTGCGGCGAATCTCGGCGAGACGCCGGTAGGCCTCCTCCAGCGAGACGTCGACGTCCTCGGAGCTGATGTCGTGGACGAGGCGGTAGACGGCGGCCAGCCGGGTGTAGTCGGTACCTCGGCGCCGTACGGTCCGGTTCGCCGTCACCGGGTCGTCGACCAGCGACGGCTGGTAGGTGATCGACAGCAGGGTGAAGGTGACGGTCGGCTCGCAGCGATCGAGGCCGTACGAAACCGTGATGGCGAACATGGCCGCCTCGACGTCCTCCGCGCCCTCGCCGCCCGCGAGCAGCAGCTCGCCGATACGCAGCGTCAGGTCCAGCACACGCGGCACGGCGGGACCGGCCTCGTCCTGCCGCTGCGCGTGCTCCGGCACCGGCCGCTCGCCGACCGGGATGCGCAGCATCGCCCGCATCCGGTCCTGCCAGGGGGCGTGCTTGGTCAGCCGGATCACCGGCATGCCGTGCGCGGGGGTGAAGGCGGGCGGCGACTTCTTGGCGCTGTAGGTGCTGGGCGGTGCGAACGCGGAACCCTCCTGCTCGGGGGGCACTTCGGGGGCGAGCCCGGCCGGAACCGCGAACTCCGAGGACGGATGGTCCTCCTCGGGTGCCTCCGGTTGTCCCACCCCAGCCGGTGGGGTGAAGGCGCTGTGCGCCTCGTCGGACTGAGGCTTCCGGTCTTCCGGACCCTCCGGCTCCGCCACCACGTGCTGCCCTCGCTCCCGATCGTGTCGCCGTGTCAGCCCAGTATGGGCACGCCCACGCGATCACACACACCCCGCCCGTCGGCCACCGGTCCAGGACGCACGACGGGCGGCGCACCCCGTGGGGTGCGCCGCCCGTACGAGAAGCTCAGCGCGAGGTCAGTGCGCGCCGCCCTGCGCCTCCAGGCGCTTGTAGGACGCCTCGATCTCCGCCTCCGCCTCGGTGCGGCCGACCCAGTTCGCGCCCTCGACCGACTTGCCGGGCTCCAGGTCCTTGTAGACCTCGAAGAAGTGCTGGATCTCCAGGCGGTCGAACTCCGACACATGGTGGATGTCCCGCAGGTGCTCCACACGCGGGTCGGAGGCAGGCACGCAGAGCAGCTTGTCGTCGCCGCCCGCCTCGTCCGTCATCCGGAACATGCCGATCGCGCGGCACTTGATGAGGCAGCCGGGGAACGTCGGCTCGTCAAGGATGACCAGGGCGTCCAGCGGGTCGCCGTCCTCGCCGAGGGTGTTCTCGACGAAGCCGTAGTCGGCCGGGTAGCTGGTCGAGGTGAAGAGTCGACGGTCCAGGCGGATCCGACCGGTCTCGTGGTCCACCTCGTACTTGTTCCGCGAACCCTTCGGGATCTCGATGGTGACGTCGAACTCCACGGGTGGCTCCTCCATGATCAACACATACGTCTGGTGATTAAGTGTCCCTCACGCAGATGTGTGATCGCGAAAGGGGGCTGGTGCGAGGTGCCAGAGGTCAGGACGTGGCAGCTCGCCGCGGGCGCCGCCGTGGTCGGCCTCGCCCTCGCCGCCGGGGCTGTGGCCGCGGCCGGTCCATGGGACTCGGGCCAGCGTAAGGCCGAGAGGGACTGGGCCGCTGCCCGGAGCATCCCAGGTGGCACACATCACCAGACGCCCAGGCCGAAGCGCCCGGCGCCCGCGCCCAGTGCGCCCGGCGTGCTCGCTGCCCTGGGCGCCCCCACGACCGCGGCGCAGGCCCCGCGGACCACCCCCGCCGACCTCGCCAGGGTGCTCGCCCCGCTGCTCGGCGACCCCGGCCTCGGCACGGTCCGCACGGCCTCTGTCATCGATGTCGCGACGGGCAGGCAGCTGTACGGAAAGGGGGCCGCGGACCCCATGACCCCGGCCTCCACCATCAAGATCGCCACGTCGGCTGCGGCCCTGTCGGCGCTCGGTCCGGACCACCGCATCCCCACCACGGTCGTCGCGTCCGAGGACGCGAAGGAGCTCACGCTGGTCGGCGGCGGCGACGCGACCCTCGACACCGCCGGCCTGCGCACCCTCGCCGACCGCACGGCGCGTGCCCTGCGCGAGCGCGGGGTGAGAACGGTCCGCCTGGCGTACGACACCTCGCTCTACAAGGGCCCCGGGCTGCACCCCATCGGTCCCAACATGAACATCGCCCCGGTCAGCGCGCTGATGGTCGGCGAAGGGCGGCTCGGGGAGACCTCCCAGGCCGCGGGCTCTGGGGGAGAGGGGCCCACCGGCGCCGCGCACCGCAGCGGCGACCCGGCGGGCGACGCCGCCCGCGCCTTCGGGCGGCTGCTGGCAGAGCGGGGCGTCGACAGCTCGGCGACGCCCGCCCCCGGCCGGCCCGCCGCCGGAGCCAAGCCCGTCGCCAAGGTGCTCTCCGCCCCCCTCTCGGCCCTGGTCGAGCGGACCCTGACGCACAGTGACAACGACATCGCAGAGGCCCTCGCCCGCCAGACCGCCCTGGCGACCGGCGAGGAGGCGAGTTTCGCGGGCGCAGAGCGCGCCGTCACCAAGCAACTGACCCGGCTGGAGCTCCCGTTGACCGGCGCCCGCTTCGCCGACGGCAGCGGACTCAGCCGCCAGGACAAACTCTCCGCCGGCCTGCTGACCGCGCTGCTGGCCCGCGCCGCCGACCCGGCCCACCCCGAGCTGCGCCCGGTCCTCACCGGCCTGCCGGTCGCGGGCTTCAGCGGGACCCTTCAGACCCGGTACAACGAGACCTCACCGGGCACCGGACTGGTGCGCGCCAAGACCGGCACGCTGACAGGTGTGAACACCCTGGCCGGCACGGTCGTCGCCCCGGACGGCCGTCTCCTCGCCTTCGCTTTCCTGGCCGGGAACACCCCGTCCAGAGACGACGCACAGCCCGCCCTGGACCGGCTGGCCGCCGCGCTGGCATCGTGACGTTCCCGGCGAACCGGCCGGTACCAACGACTCACCGACGGACGAGCCGACAACGTACGGTTGACGCATGACGAGCATCGGTGGTGCCGAGATGGTCGACTGGAACCTCGCTGTGGCGACCGCGACCCGCTTCGTGCGGCCCGGGCCCGACGTGAGCAGGGACGAGGCGCGCGCCGTCGTCGCCGAGCTGCGACGGCATGCCAGGGCGTCCGAGGAACATGTGCGGGGCTTCACCCGGATGATCCCGGAAGGCCATGAACCACTGGACACCCCAGTCTTGGTAGTGGACCGGGCCGGGTGGGTCAGGGCGAACGTCGCGGGCTTTCGCGAGCTGCTCAAGCCGCTGCTGGACAAGATGCAGGAGCGCCGCCCCGGCGGCCCCGGCGGCGCGGTGCTCGGCGCGGTCGGCGGCAAGGTCACCGGCGTGGAGCTGGGGATGCTGCTGTCGTTCCTGGCTTCGCGGGTCCTCGGGCAGTACGAGACCTTCGCCCCGCCCACCCGTGAGCTGCCCGCAGGAGAGAAGGGCGGCGGACGGCTGCTGCTCGTCGCCCCGAACATTGTGCACGTGGAGCGCGAACTCGAAGTCGACCCGCACGACTTCAGGCTCTGGGTCTGCCTCCACGAGGAGACACACCGCACCCAGTTCACCGGCGTGCCGTGGCTGCGCGACCACCTCGAGGGCGAGATCCAGTCATTTCTCGGCGAGACCGACGTCGATCCGATGACAGTCCTGGAGCGCTTCAGGGAGGCCGCCCAGTCGCTGTCCGGCGCGCGCCCCGAGGGCGAGGAGGACGAGAGCGGCCGCTCCATCGTCGAATTGGTGCAGACTCCCGTCCAGCGCGAGATCCTCAGTCGGCTGACGGCCGTCATGTCGTTGCTCGAGGGCCACGCGGACTATGTGATGGACGGTGTCGGGCCCGATGTCGTGCCCTCCGTCGCCGAGATCCGGGAGAAGTTCCAGCAGCGCAGGGCGCGTGGCGCCAGCCGTCTCGACCAGGCGCTGCGCAAGCTGCTCGGACTCGACGCCAAGCTGCGTCAGTACCGCGACGGCGAGCGTTTCGTGCGCTCCGTCGTGGAGGAGGTCGGTATGGATGGATTCAACCGGGTCTGGACGTCCCCGAACACCCTCCCCACCAAGGCGGAGATCGCCAAACCGGCGGACTGGGTCGCGAGGGTGCACCGTAAAGCAGAGTCGTGAGCGGGCGGCGGTCGACGGCAGAAGAACGCCCCCGTAATCACCCATCCGAGGGACCGTAGGCAATGGGTAGGCGTGCAATGCTCGGGTATCGGCTCGGTTCTGTCACCATCGACGCACTCTGAGTGACTGATCCTCCCGTCCCCACTCCGACCGAGGCACCCCCCAACTTTCACGAAGGGCACCGGACATGGGTCCCCATCCTGCGGTCGCGGCGATACGCCTGGCGGTCCGCCGCGTACTCCACGACGTACTCACCGAACACTCCCAGCGCGTCGCGCGCTCGGTCAGCCACGCGACCTCTGCGTACCCCGCCTACTCCGCGTCCCCCTCGTGCTCCGCGTCCTCAGCGACGAAAACCGCGAGCCACACCTCCGCAGGCGAGCAGCCGCTCGTCCTCGTGGCGTGCTCCGGCGGCGCCGACTCCATGGCACTCGCCTCCGCCCTCGCCTTCGAAGCCCGCAAACTCTCCGTCCGGGCCGGCGGCATCACCGTCGACCACGGCCTCCAGGACGGCTCCGACCTCCGCGCCGCCGAGGTCGCCGCCCGGCTCACCGCGATGCAGCTCGACCCCGTCGAAGCCATCTCGGTACGGGTCGGCCGCGACGGCGGACCGGAGGCCGCGGCCCGTGATGCCCGCTACGCCGCCCTCGACGATGCCGCGGAGCGCTACGGCGCCGCCGCCGTGCTGCTCGGCCACACCCGCGACGACCAAGCCGAAACCGTCCTGCTGGGCCTCGCCCGCGGCTCCGGCATCCGCTCGCTGTCCGGAATGGCGGCCATCTCGGGGGCCGCCGGCCGATACCGCCGCCCCTTCCTCCAGCTCGACCGGCAGACCGCCCGCAAGGCCTGCATGGTCCAGTCGCTGCCCGTCTGGGACGACCCGCACAACGCCGACCCGGCCTACACCCGCTCACGGTTGCGTCACGAAGGCCTGCCCGCCCTGGAGAAGGCGCTCGGCAAAGGCGTCGTCGAGGCCCTGGCCCGTACCGCCCAACTCTCCCGCGACGATGCCGACGCCCTGGACACCTGGGCCGCCGACGCGGACGCCGCCGTACGGGACGACGCAGGTCAGCTCCAGTGCGCGAAGCTGTACGCGCTGCCCCCCGCCGTGCGCCGCCGGGTGCTGCGCCGGGCCGTCATCGAGGCCGGTGCGCCCGCCGGTTCACTCTTCGCCCGGCACGTCGAGGAAGTCGACCGCCTGATCACGAGCTGGCGCGGCCAGGGAGCCATCAATCTGCCCGGCCGCGTCGAGGTGCGACGGCAGGGTGGCAGACTGGTCATTCGGCAAGGCTGACGCAGCACGACGAAAGTGGCCCGGGTGAACGAGAAGGACATGGGCACCGACCTCCAGTCGGTGCTCATCACCAAGGAAGAGATCGACGCGAAGCTGGGCGAGCTGGCCGCGAAGATCGACGCAGAGTACGCGGGTAAGGACCTGCTCATCGTCGGTGTCCTCAAGGGCGCCGTGATGGTGATGGCGGATCTGGCGCGTGCGCTGTCCACACCCGTCACCATGGACTGGATGGCGGTGTCGTCCTACGGCGCGGGCACCCAGTCGTCTGGCGTGGTCCGGATCCTCAAGGACCTGGACACCGACATCAAGGGCAAGCACGTCCTGATCGTCGAGGACATCATCGACTCCGGCCTCACGCTCTCGTGGCTGCTGTCGAACCTCGGCTCGCGCGAGCCGGCCTCCCTCGAGGTCTGCACCCTGCTGCGTAAGCCGGATGCCGCGAAGGTCGCGATCGATGTGAAGTGGATCGGCTTCGACATTCCCAATGAGTTCGTCATCGGGTATGGCCTGGATTACGCCGAGAAGTACCGCAATCTGCCGTTCGTCGGCACGCTCGCACCGCACGTATACGGCGGCTGAAGCCCCCGCAGAGGCACGGGAACCCTGGCCTCCTTCCCGCCGTTGGAGCAAGGGAAGGCGGTCGCGGGTGACAATGCTGGGGTACCGTCCGAAGAACAGTCTTTTCTCACAGCAGCATTTACCTACGGGCAGGAGGGACGGGGCGAATTCGCTCCGTATGGATGGACGTGAAGCGATACTTCCGTGGGCCGGTCATGTGGATCGTGCTGGCCGTCCTCGCCGTGGTCGTGTTGATGCAGGTCGTCGGCTCGTCCGGCGGCTACAAGACGGTGGACACCGGCGAGGTCGTCCAGGCGATCGACAAGAACCAGGTCGATCAGGTCAAGCTGACCACAGGCGACGAACAGATCATCAAGGTTGATCTGAAGGGCGACCAGAAGGTCAAGGGCAGCGACAAGATCCAGGCAAGCTACATCGGCACCCAGGGTGCCGATCTGGCCGAGAAGCTGCAGACGAAGTTCGAGGCCGGCGACATCGAGAAGGGTTACACCGTCTCGCCGTCGAAGCAGAGCCCGTTCGTTTCGGTGCTGCTCTCGCTGCTGCCCTTCGTTCTGATCGTCGTGGTCTTCCTCTTCCTCATGAATCAGATGCAGGGCGGCGGCTCCCGAGTCATGAACTTCGGGAAATCCAAGGCCAAGCTGATCACCAAGGACACCCCGAAGACGACCTTCTCCGATGTGGCGGGGGCCGACGAGGCGGTCGAGGAGCTCCACGAGATCAAGGAGTTCCTGCAGGAGCCGGCCAAGTTCCAGGCGGTCGGCGCCAAGATCCCGAAGGGTGTGCTGCTGTACGGCCCGCCCGGCACGGGCAAGACGCTGCTCGCTCGCGCTGTCGCGGGCGAGGCGGGCGTCCCGTTCTACTCGATCTCCGGCTCCGACTTCGTCGAGATGTTCGTCGGCGTCGGCGCCTCCCGAGTGCGCGACCTCTTCGAGCAGGCCAAGGCGAACGCCCCGGCGATCGTCTTCGTCGACGAGATCGACGCCGTCGGCCGGCACCGCGGTGCGGGTCTCGGCGGCGGCCACGACGAGCGTGAGCAGACGCTGAACCAGCTGCTCGTCGAGATGGACGGCTTCGACGTGAAGGGCGGCGTCATCCTGATCGCCGCCACCAACCGGCCGGACATCCTCGACCCGGCGCTGCTGCGCCCGGGCCGGTTCGACCGGCAGATCGCCGTCGATCGTCCGGACATGATGGGCCGTCTCGAGATCCTCAAGGTCCACCAGAAGGGCAAGCCGGTCGCCCCGGACGTCGACCTGGGCGCTGTCGCCCGGCGTACGCCCGGCTTCACCGGCGCGGACCTGTCGAACGTGCTGAACGAAGCGGCGCTCCTGACGGCGCGCAGCGACAAGAAGCTGATCGACAACCACTCCCTGGACGAGGCGATCGACCGCGTCGTGGCCGGCCCGCAGAAGCGGACCCGGATCATGTCGGACAAGGAAAAGAAGATCACCGCGTACCACGAGGGCGGTCACGCCCTGGTCGCGGCGGCCTCGCCGAACTCCGACCCGGTCCACAAGATCACGATCCTGTCCCGTGGGCGGGCGCTCGGTTACACCATGGTCCTGCCGGACGAGGACAGATACTCCACCACGCGTAATGAGATGCTCGACCAGCTGGCGTACATGCTGGGCGGCCGCGCGGCGGAGGAGCTCGTCTTCCACGACCCGACCACCGGTGCGGCCAACGACATCGAGAAGGCCACGGCCACGGCCCGCTCGATGGTCACGCAGTACGGCATGACCGAGCGGCTCGGCGCGATCAAGTTCGGTGGCGACAACTCGGAGCCGTTCCTGGGCCGTGAGATGGCTCACCAGCGGGACTACTCCGAAGAGGTCGCGGCGCTGGTCGACGAAGAGGTCAAGAAGCTCATCGAGACCGCGCACAACGAGGCCTGGGAGATCCTCGTCGAGAACCGCGACGTTCTCGACAACCTGGTCCTCCAGCTGCTGGAGAAGGAGACCCTCGGCAAGGAGCAGATCGCCGAGATCTTCGCGCCCATCGTGAAGCGCCCGGCTCGCCCGGCGTGGACCGGCTCCTCGCGGCGTACGCCGTCGACGCGGCCGCCGGTGCTCTCGCCGAAGGAGCTGGCGCTGACCAATGGCGCCGTCGGGTCCAACGGCGCGGTGCCTACGGACGCCGCCCCGGCGATCGAGGCGGTCCCGGAGGAGCGTCCGGAGAGCTGACCCGTCCGGCGCTGTGGCCACACAGGGCCCGGAATGGATGCCGCGTCCCCCAGGTGTTTTAGCCTGGGGGACGCGGCATTCCCGTATGCCCGCACGTTAGAGGTAACAGGAACGAGGCACAGATGACCGACCCGGTGACGCTGGACGGCGAGGGCACGATCGGCGAGTTCGACGAGAAGCGGGCCGAGAACGCTGTACGCGAGCTCCTCATCGCGGTCGGGGAGGACCCGGACCGCGAGGGCCTGCGGGAGACGCCGACGCGTGTGGCGCGCGCGTACAGGGAGATATTCGCTGGGCTGTGGCAGCAGCCGAAGGACGTCCTGACGACGACGTTCGACCTCGGTCACGACGAGATGGTCCTGGTGAAGGACATCGAGGTCATGAGCTCCTGTGAGCATCATCTCGTGCCGTTCCACGGGGTCGCGCATGTCGGGTACATCCCGTCGTCGGACGGGAAGATCACGGGGCTGTCGAAGCTGGCCCGCCTCGTGGACGTCTTCGCGCGGCGGCCGCAGGTGCAGGAGCGGCTGACCACGCAGATAGCGGACTCGCTGATGGAGATCCTGGAGCCGCGCGGCGTGATCGTGGTCGTCGAGTGCGAGCACATGTGCATGACGATGCGGGGGGTGCGGAAGCCGGGGGCGAAGACGATTACTTCGGCGGTGCGGGGGCAATTGCGGGATTCGGCGACGCGCAACGAGGCGATGAGCCTGATCATGGCGCGCTGAGCCCTCGCCCCTTCGGGGCTGCCTCAATGGGCGGCTCCGGCGTGGGGGCGGTGCCACGGCCCCCTGGCGGAGGGGCACGCGGGGCGCGGGCGCGGACTTCCTCCCCGTCCGCCCCTTCCCGGCTGTGTCAATGTGCGGCTCCGCAGCGTGGGGGGGCATGCTCCGGCCCCTGGCGGAGGGGTACGCGGGTGCGGGCACGGACTTTCCCCCACCCCGCCCCTTCCCGGAAACTGGGGGCAGGCCCCCAGCCCCCTGCGGGGGGAGGAGGGGCGCCCCCACACCTCCGACGCTCCGGCGGCTTCGCCGCGGAGCCCAGGAAGGCGGGGCTGACGCCCTACGCCCCTGCCACGCGGCGGCTTCGCGACGCCCAGGTTTGACGGCCCCGCACCCGCGCTGCTCCGGCGGCTACGCCGCCGAGCCCAGGAAAGCAGGGCTGACGCCCCGCACCCTGCCACGCGGCAGCTTCGCGCCGCCCAGGAAGGTGGGCCCGCACCCCCGGCCGCTCCGGCGGCTTCGCTGCGGAGCCCAGGAAAGCGGGCTAGCCTCCCGGCTGCTCCGGCTGCTCCGGCTGCTCCGGCGGCTTCGCCGCGGAGCACGCGAAGGCGGGGCTGGCGTCCCCGCGTCCCGCCGGGCGGCGGCTACCGGCCCGCCCCGCGGCGGGCCGGTACCGGGTGCCTGCTGGTGGGGAGGGGCCGTGCAGGGTCGTCCCCGCAGGGGATCGGCGGCCGGACGCGGTGATCAACACGAACCCCTTCATGCCGCCGACCCCGAGGAGTCGAGCCCGGAGGGGCCCCGGAACCCGCACCCCGCCGCGCCGGGCAACCCCGCGACCCGCACCCCGGAACCCGCACCCCGCCGCGCCGGGCAACCCCGCGACCCGCACCCCGGAACCCGCACCCCGCGGCGCCGGGCAACCCCGCGACCCGCACCGCGGTCGCCGCGGCGCCGGGCAACCCCCACCGCCGCCGCACCGGCAACCCGCCACACGCGCTACGCGCGGGCCGCGCTCTCGCCCTGGTCGTCGTCCTCCGGGAGTTTGCAGACCCGCTCGAGGAAGAACGCCGCCGCGATCACGCCGATCCCCGCCAGCACCGACAAGCCCGCATAGATCGCCTGGTCCCGGCGGGCCGGGATGTCCAGGGAGCTCAGTAGGTACACGCCCGTGCCGCCGTACATGCCCGCCACCAGCGCCGCCACCAGCGCGCTCGCCTGGCCGAAGACCACCGCGCGCGCCGCCATCAGCGGCTCGACGCCCTTCGCGCCCGGGCGTCGTTCGCGCTGGGCCCGCAGGCGGGCGCGGAGCGACAGCGCGGTCGCGGTGAGGATGACGGCGATCACCGCCAGCACGATCGGCGCGGCCAGCGGCACGCTCGGCAGGGTGCCGAACGCCTCCCACAGGCGGGCGCCGCCCCAGGACAGCACCCCGGCCGCGGCGAAGAGACCGGCCAGTACACCGAGCCGTAGTTGCTTCACCGAGAGTGCCGCCCTTCACTGTCCGCCGTACGCAAGAGCCTAACGACTAGTCGGGCAGACGGAGTTCCAGGTCGGCGCGGGGAACCACGGCCGCCCGCCCGACGGCGGCCAGCAGCTGCGCCACCGGACCGTAACCCGGAATCTGCGCCTCCGGCTCGATGTCGTGCCACGGGGCGAGCACGAACGCGCGCTGGTGCGCCCGCGGGTGGGGCAGCGTGAGCGAGGGGTCGTCGGAGACCACTTCGGCGTACGCCACGATGTCGACGTCGATGGTGCGCGGACCCCAGCGCTCCTCGCGGACCCGGTCGAAGGCCTCTTCGATGGCCTGGCCGCGCTCCAGCAGGGAGGACGGCGGAAGAGTGGTCTTGATCACAACGACCGCGTTGAAGTACGAGGGCTGGCTGCCGGGCTCGACGCCCCACGGCTCCGTCTCGTACACCGGAGACACGGCCTTGACCCGCAGCCCGGGCGTGTCCTCGAGCGCGTCGATCGCGCCCTGGAGGGTCTCCAGGCGGTTGCCGAGGTTGGAGCCGAGGGCGATCACAGCCCGTTTCGGATTGGACAGGGTGACGTCCGCCGCGTCGACCTGCTCCACCACGGAGGCGGGCACCGGCTGCACGGTCGGGTCGCTCTGCGTCCCGTTGGAAAACACGGTCATACTCGGCTCCGGGTGATCGTGATGGTCACGTCGTCGAAAGGCACCGTGATCGGTGCGTCCGGCTTGTGCACGACCACCTCGACCTCTTCGACGCCGTCGTGCTTGAGGCACTGCTGGGCGATCCGCTCCGCCAGTGTCTCGATCAGGTCGACGGGCTCGCCCTCGACGACCGCGACGACCTCCTCCGCCACAATGCCGTAGTGCACGGTCTTCGCAAGGTCGTCGTCTGCCGCCGCGGGGCGGGTGTCGAGGCCGAGCACCAGGTCCACGATGAAGGTCTGGCCTTCCTCGCGCTCCCGGGGGAAAACGCCATGGTGCCCGCGGGCCTTGAGGCCGCGCAGCGCGACACGATCCACGCGAATCACTCCTGCTGTCGTTGGTCTTGCGGGCACGCGGCCACGTGCGGGCGGCCCGTGTCCACCATCGAATCTACCTGCGAGCGCTGACAGCACTCGCCCACGGGTGCTGTGGACACGGGCCCCCGCGAGGCTGGTAGCCGCCCCTACCCGGAGGCCCGGAATTCCAACCTCCATAAGGCCGCTTACCCACTTACGAGGGGGTCTCGTCGTCCTCTTCTTCGTCGCTTTCCGCCAGTACGGGTGATCCGTGATGTGACCAGATCTTCCATCCGTCGGATGTGCGACGGAACACATTGGTGGCGACGACGAGCTGTCCGACGAGGGGGCCGAGTTCGCCGCTCTCCTCGGCGGGGCCGCCGCTGAGGATGTTCTCCGTACAGGTCACCAGGGCGGTGTCACCGGCGAGACTCACCTTGACGTCGGTGAGGAAGAACTGGATGTACTCGGTGTTCGCCATGATCAGGGCGTACGAGCGGAGCACTTCGCCGCGGCCGGAGAGCACGGGCCAGCCGGGGTGGATGCACGAGATGCCCTCGTCCAGCCAGAGGCCGGAGAGCTCTTCGAAGTCACCGCGCTCCATCGCCTCGTAGAACGTGGTGTTGGCTGCTTCGACCAGCTCTACCTCGGTACGGCTCACCGGGCGGCCTCGACGGCCCGGGCGACGCGGACGGCGTCGGCCGTGGCGCGTACTTCGTGGACCCGGACGGCCCAAGCGCCCTCGTGCGCCGCGATGGCGGAGACCGCGGCGGTGGCGGCGTCCCGCTCCCTGGCGGGCGGCGGGGCGCCCTCCTTGGCCAGTACGTGGCCGAGGAACCGCTTGCGGGAGGCGGCGACGAGCACGGGGCGGCCGAGCGCCCGGAGTTCGGCGAGATGGGCGACGAGGGCGAGGTCGTGCTCGGCCTGCTTGGCGAAGCCGAGGCCGGGGTCGATGACGAGGCGCTCGGGGGCGATGCCGCCGGCGATGACGGCGTCCATGCGGTCGCGCAGCTCGGCGACTACTTCGGCGACGACGTCGGTGTAGAGGGCGCGGCTGTTCATGTCGTGGCTGAAGCCGCGCCAGTGCATGACGACGAAGGGGACGCCGGTGGCGGCGACGGCGGGGACCATGCGGGGGTCGGCGAGGCCGCCGCTGACGTCGTTGACGAGGACGGCGCCGGCGGCGACGGCCTTTTCGGCGACGGAGGCGCGCATGGTGTCGACGGAGACGGTGACGCCCTCGGCGGCGAGGCCGCGTACGACGGGGATCACGCGCCGCAGCTCCTCGTCCTCGTCGACGCGGCTGGCGCCGGGCCTGGTGGACTCGCCGCCGACGTCGACGAGATCGGCGCCCTCGGTGACGAGGTCGAGGCCGCGCTTGACGGCGGCGGTGGTGTCGAACCAGCGGCCGCCGTCGGAGAAGGAATCGGGCGTCACATTGACGACCCCCATGACCGCACAGCGACCCCACTGCGGCAGCCCGCTGGCTGTGCCTCGTCCGCGCAACGTACTCATACGCCCAGCCTAGGCCCGCGAGCGGGGCCACCAGTCACGCCGGTGGGCTCGGGCGGGGTTTGCTCCCCACCCGCCCGCCCATGAGATGCGGGGGTACGGGGTACCCCCACGCGCCCGCCGGGCGCGGCAGCTTCGCGCCGCGGGGATGGGGGCGGGCCCCTCCGGCGGCGGGATACCCCCGGCCCCGTGGGGCGCGGCGGCTTCGCGCCCCACGGCGGGGGCCACAGGGGCGGGAAGCCCGTCAGGCCGGACCGCCCCGCGGCCGGCAGCCGGGCGGGGCCGACTGTGCCGCGGCGAGCAGTCGGGCAGGACTGCCGGGGCGGACCGTGCCGCAGTCGGCAGTCGGGCCGTGCACGGCCGTGGCGGGCAGCCAGGTCGGGCCGTCCGCGCCGCTCCGGCGGCAGCTTCGCGCCGCGGGGCTGAAGGTGCCCCCCCGGGCGGGAAGCGGGCCACGGCCTGCCACCCGCGGCCCGGGGCGGCGGGGTGCCCCGGCTCGCAGTCGGGCCGGACCGTGCCGCAGTCGGCAGTCGGGCCGTGCACGGCCGTGGCGGGCAGCCAGGCCGGGCCGTCCGCGCCGCTGCGGCGGCAGCTTCGTGCCGCCGGGTTGAAGGCGTGCCCTCCGGGCGGCAAGGAACCCCCCGGCCCCCGCCGGCCCAGGCAGCCCTTCCTACGCCGCGCGGATCTCGTGTTCCGGCTGCGGCGGCGTGATGTGGGCGCACGGGCGCGGTTGGCGCGTCGGGCGGCGGCGGGGGAAGAGGCGGGGGAGCGCGACGTTCACGAAGCCCTCTGCCTGCATCGCGGCGAAGCCGATGCGCGGGAGGTCGCGGGTGTTGCGGAAGACCACGAAGCGCGGCTCCCAGCGGGGCTGGAACTTCGCGTTGAACTTGTACAGCGACTCGATCTGGAACCACCGGGACAGGAACACCAGCAGGCCGCGCCACATCCGCAGGACCGGCCCAGCGCCGATCTTCTCGCCGCGGGCGAGTGCCGAGCGGAACATCGCGAAGTTGAGCGAGACCCGCTCGATCTTCAGCGCCGGCGACGCCTGCAGCGAGGCGACGATCAGCAGTTCGTTCATGCCCGGGTCGGCCGAGCGGTCGCGCCGCATCAGTTCCAGGGACATGCCGTCCGTACCCCACGGGACGAAGTGGATGATCGCCTTCAGGTCGCCGTAGGGGGACTCCGCGTCCTCCTTGTGCGCCGTGGCGATCACCGCGTCGCCGTCCGCCGGGTCGCCTATCCGGCCCAGCGCCATCGAGAAGCCCCGCTCCGTGTCGGTGCCGCGCCAGTCCGCCGCGGCCAGCCGGATCTGCTCCAGCTCCTCGTCGGAGATGTCACGAGCGCGCCGCACCCGGGTCTCGTAGCCATTGCGCTCGATGCGCTTCACCATCTGGCGTACGTTGCGCATCGCGCGCCCGGTGAGGGAGAAATCCGCGACATCCACCACCGCCTCGTCACCGAGTTCCAGCGCGTCCAGCCCCGTCTCCCGGGTCCAGACCTCGCCGCCGGTCTCCGAACAGCCCATCACCGCCGGGGTCCAGGAGTGCCCCTTCGCCTCGTCCATGAAGCGCTCGATCGCGCCCGGCCACGCCTCGACGTCGCCTATCGGGTCACCGCTGGCGAGCATCACGCCGGAGACGACGCGGTAGCAGACCGCCGCCTTGCCGCTGGGTGAGAAGACGACGCCCTTGTCGCGGCGGAGCGCGAAGTGACCCAGCGAGTCGCGGCTGCCGTGCCTGGCCAGCAGGTCGCGCAGGCGGCGCTCGTCGTCCTCGGTGAGGCGCGCGGCCGGGTGCTCCGGCCGGAAGGCGAAGTAGATCGTGGTGACGGCGGTCAGCAGGCCGAGCGCGCCGAGGGAGTAGCCGACGGTCCAGGAGACCCTGCCGGCGTAGTCGACGGGGCCTTCGAAGCCGAAGAGCCCGTACAGGACGTGCTCCAGGCGGTCCGTCAGACTCGGGCTGCCGACCACCTTGCCCGGGTGAGCGCTGACGATGACCAGTCCAAGGCCCAGCGAACCGGCGCCCATGAGGACGAAGTTGGCGAGCGCCTTCCACCGGCTGCGTGGATCGGGCAGCGCCGCGAACTCACTCCTGTGGCGCACCAGCAGTGTCAGAAGCGCCAGCGAGAGCAGTACGCCGATGACCGAGTGCCGGTAGACGAACTGCCCCACGGCCCCGGCGGGCAGCAGAATCACCGCGGCCCGCCAGGCCCGGCGCTTGTGGCGCTTGAGCCCGTGGGCGAGCAGCAGCAGCAGTACGCCCGCGCTGAGCGAGAGCGCCGCGGCGAAAGGCCCTGTCGCCCCCGGCAGCACCTCGGCGAGGGAGTGCATGCGGCTGTGCCGGAAGCGGGGAAAGACCCCGGCGGCGATGTCGATCAGGCCGACGAGTGTGCAGGCCGTGCCGACCAGCGAAGGGACCACTTCCGGGCGGGGGCCGCGCAGCACGCGACGTACCCAACCCGGAACCAATCCTGATTTGTCCTCATCTACCGTTACAGACATCGTTTCCCGTGGCTCCGCGAGAGATCCTGTGTCCGTGAGCCGCAGAACAGTGAGCTCCGGACGATTTGCGCTCTCTAGGACGGGACTTCCGGGGGGCGGGTTCACTCATTCACAGGAAATTCTCAAGGAAGAAAGCTCACGCGACTCATGGGTCTGACCAGTAACAAAGTTCTGGCCTTGGCCATCCTCGTGGCCGTGCTGCTGTTCGCAGCCACGATCTGGCTCTGGCCGCGGCTCGCCCGCCGCGGCTGGCGCGCCGTCTCCGGGAGGATCGGGCTGCTGCTGGTGACTCAGCTCGCGCTCTTCGCCGCGGTCGGCCTCGCGGCCAACAACTCCTTCCTCTTCTACGGCTCTTGGTCCGACCTCTTCGGTCAGAAGCAGGACCTCGGCGTGGTCGTGGACCATTCGGCCGGCGGAAAGCGGATCAAGGTCGTCGAGAAGCAGAAGCTGGATGTGCCGGGCGGCTCGCGGCCCGCGACGGGCGGTCAGATTCAGAAGATCGTCATCGCGGGTGAGAAGTCGAAGATAGACAGCCCGGGGTATGTCTATCTGCCGCCGGAGTATTTCCAGGCGAAATACGCGAAGAGTACATTTCCGGCTGCTCTCGTGCTGACCGGATACCCGGGGACCGCGGAGAATCTGCTCAAGGGGCTGAAGTACCCCAGGACGGCGTATCAGCAGGCCAAGGCCGGCAAGATGCAGCCGATGATCCTGGTTATGCTGCGACCGACCGTCGCGCCGCCGCGGGACACCGAATGCGTGGACATACCGGGCGGTCCGAAGACCGAGACCTTCTTCGCCAAGGATCTGCCGAAGGCGGTCTCGGAGACCTACCGGGTCGGGACCAAGCCCCAGAACTGGGGCTTCATCGGGAATTCGACCGGCGGTTACTGCGCCCTGAAGATCGCGCTGCACCACCCGGAGCAGTTCGCGGCGAGCGCGGGCCTCTCCGCGTACTACAAGGCCGCCGACGACCCCACCACCGGTGATCTCTTCCACGGCAACAAGAAGGAGAAGAACCGGGCCAACCTGCTGTGGAGCCTTGACCACCTGCCGCAGGGGAAGTCGTCCTTCCTGGTGACCACTTCCAAGGAGGGCGAGGGAAACCTCAAGCCGACCCTGCAATTCATCGACAAGGTGAAGTCGCCCGCGCGCGTCTCGTCGATCACGCTCGACAGCGGCGGGCACAACTTCAACACCTGGCGGCGCGAGATCCCGCCGGCCCTGGAGTGGATCAGCGGCAGGCTCAGCGCTTCGTGAACTGCGCTTCGTGAACTGTGCTTCGTGAACTACGTAGCCGACTTGACCGTTTCGATCGTCTCCAGTGCGACCGCGGTACGGGGGATGTCCTGTGCGTCCGCGTCGATCGAGCGGCGCAGCGCCTCGTGCAGCCGGGCCGGTGTGAGGACACCGAGGAAGCGCCCGGTCTCCTCCTTGTCGATCACCGCGATCCAGCCCGCGTCGTGCTGGAGCATGGTGGCGAAGGCCTGCTTGAGGGAGGCGCCGACGGGCAGCCAGGCCTCCATCCGGCGGGCGTGTTCGCGCACGGAGCCGGGCTGCCGCGCCTGCTCGGCGGAGATCCAGCCGTGCAGATTGTCCTCGTTGTCCAGCACGACGGCCCAGCGGGAGCCGAGCTCACGGGGCAGCGGGTCGTCGAGATGGACGACGGGCGGCTGCTCCAGATCGCCCTCCTCGATGGGCGTGACGGACAGCCGCTTGAGGCCGCGGTCCGCGCCGACGAAGTCCGCGACGTACGGCGTCGCGGGGGCGCCGAGGACCGCGGCCGGGGCGTCGAACTGCTCGATCCGCCCCTGTCCGTAGACGGCGATACGGTCGCCGAGGCGGACGGCCTCCTCGATGTCGTGGGTGACGAAGAGCACGGTCTTCTTGACCTGGGACTGGAGCCTGAGGAACTCGTTCTGCAGATGCTCGCGCACCACCGGGTCGACCGCGCCGAACGGCTCGTCCATCAGCAGCACGGGCGGGTCGGCCGCCAGCGCCCGGGCCACGCCGACGCGCTGGCGCTGGCCGCCGGAGAGCTGCTCGGGATAGCGGTCGCCGTACGTCTTGGGGTCAAGGCCCACCAGGTCGAGGAGCTCGGCGGCGCGCTCACGGCCCTTGCCGCGCTGCCAGCCGAGGAGATGGGGGACGGTCGCGGTGTTCTCCAGGACCGTTTTGTGCGGGAAAAGGCCGACCTGTTGGATCACATAGCCGATACGGCGGCGCAGCTGGACGGGGTCGATGGCGGATATGTCGGCCCCGTCGAGGAATATCCGGCCGCTGCTCGGCTCGATCAGGCGGTTGACCATCTTCATGGTCGTGGTCTTGCCGCAGCCGGACGGTCCGACGAGCGTGACCAGTTCGCCCTCGGCGACCTCGAACGACAGGTCGTCGACCGCTGTCGTCCCGTCCGGGTACCGCTTGGTGACGTGCTCGAAACGGATCATGGTTCCCCATTGTGACGGGTGTTGTGTGAAAGCCATGTTGCTGCAATGTGGCGGCCCTCGGCGATTGTCAGTGCTCAGAGATATGGTCGCCAGGCATACATACGTTCGGCACTGCTGGGGAGGTGGGGATGGGTGAGTACGCAGTTTGTGGCGCAAAGCTGCCTGGCGGCCAATGACTGGATCTGCGGGGAGTACGTCCGCACCCGCAGCCAGGAGCTGACCGAAGCGACTGTCCAGCATGTCTGGATCACGGTGGTGTCTGTCCTGATCGGCCTTGCCGTGGCCTTTCCGCTGGCGCTGCTCGCCCGCGCCGAGCCGCGGTTCGCGGGCCCGGTGCTGGGGCTCACGACCCTGCTCTACACAATTCCGTCGCTGGCGATGTTCTCGCTGCTGCTGCCGGTCTTCGGCCTTTCTGCGGCGCTGGTGGTGACCGGCCTGGTGCTCTATTCGCTCACCATTCTCGTACGGAACATCATGGCGGGCCTCGACGCGGTGCCCGACGAGGCGCGGGAAGCCGCGCGCGGCATGGGGTACGGAGCGGGGCGGCTGCTCTGGGAGGTCGAACTGCCGCTCGCGCTGCCCGCGTTGATGGCGGGCCTGCGGATAGCGACCGTCTCGACGATCGCGCTGACGACCGTCGGCGCGCTGGTCGGCAAGGGCGGTCTGGGCAATCTCATCGACGACGGGGTGCAGACCACCTTCAAGGCGCAGGTGCTGACCGCGTCCGTGCTCTGTGTGCTGCTCGCGGCGGTGGCGGATGTGCTGCTGCTCGGACTCCAGCGGCTGCTGACGCCCTGGACCCGAATACGCACGGTGAAGCCGCCCGTGAAGCCGTCGGTGGAGCGCACGGCGAAGGTGAAGGTGACAGGCTGATGGGGGTAGTGGCCGACGCGTGGACGTGGCTGACCACCGGCTCCAACTGGTCGGGGGAGAGCGGCGCCTGGCACCGTCTTGGCGAGCATGTGTACGTCAGCGGGATCGCCCTCGCGCTGGCCTGCGCGATCGCCCTGCCGGTCGCGCTGTGGCTGGGGCATCTGGGCAGGGGCGGCGCGCTCGCGGTCAATATCTCCAACGCCGGACGGGCGATCCCCGTCTTCGCGGTCCTCGCCCTCTTCATGCTCACGCCGCTGCGCAGCGCCGGCTATGTGCCGACGATCATCGCCCTGGTGCTGTTCGCGGTCCCGCCGCTGCTGACCAACGCCTATGTCGGCATGCGCGAGGTGGACCGGGCGGTGGTGGAGGCCGCGCGGGGGATGGGGATGTCGGGCGGCCAGCTCTTCCTGCGGGTCGAACTGCCCCTCGCCTACCCGCTGCTCATGACCGGGCTGCGGTCGGCTGCCGTCCAGGTGGTGGCCACGGCCACGATCGCCTCGATGGTCGGCCAGGGCGGCCTGGGCCGGATCATCACCGCGGGATTCAACACGTACAACACCCCGCAGGTGGTGGCGGGCGCGCTCCTCGCGGCGCTGCTCGCGCTGCTCGTGGAGGGGGCGCTGGTGGCGGCCGACCGGCTGCTGAGCCCTCTTCGTAAGACCGTGTGACAACACTTGGACGGAGAACCTGATGATCAAGACCTCGCGCATCGCGGGTGCGGTACTCGGTGTGGTGGCCCTGACGGGTTCTCTCGCCGCATGCGGCGGCGACAGCCTGGAGAAGGAGAAGGGCGGCTCGGCACCGGGCGGTGGGACGGGCAAGAAGGGCGCGCTCGTCGTCGGCGCCGCGTCCTTCACTGAGTCCAAGGTGCTCGCCGAGCTGTACGCGCAGATCCTGGCCGACGCCGGATACAAGACGTCGGTCACCACGGTGAAGAACCGTGAGCTGTACGAACCCTCCCTGGAGAAGGGCGAGATCGACGTCGTACCGGAATACGCCGCGACGATCGCCGAATTCCTCAACGCGAAGGTGAACGGGCCGAAGGCGCCCGACGAGAAGCCGGTGGCGTCCGGCGACGTCGACGCCACCGTCGCCGCTCTCACCAAGCTCGCCGAGCCGCGCGGACTGAAGGTGCTGCCGGCCGGCGCCGCCGTCGACCAGAACGCCTTCGCGGTGAGCAAGGAATTCGCCGAGAAGAACAACCTCAAGACTCTTTCCGATCTTGGCAAGTCGAAGCTCAAGGTGAAGATCGCGGCGGGCGACGAGTGCGAGGTGCGGCCGTTCTGCGCGCCCGGTCTGAAGAAGACGTACGGCATTGACGTCACGGGCATCGACCCCAAGGGAGTCGGCACCCCGCAGTCCAAGCAGGCGGTCAAGGACGGCGCCGACCAACTGGTGCTGACCACGACCACCGACGCGGTGCTGGACGGCCTGGTCTTCCTGGAGGACGACAAGAAGCTTCAGAACGCCGACAACGTCCTGCCGGTGGTCAATGCGAAGGACGCGGGATCGAAGGAGATTGCCGACGTCCTCGACAAGCTCACCAAGGTGCTGACCACCGAGGATCTCGCGGAGTTGAACCGCAAGGTGGACGCCGAGCGCGCGAAGCCCGAGGACGCGGCGAAGGCATATCTCGAGTCGAAGGGCCTGCTCAAGAAGTAGTGGCGGTGCGGCCCGGCGTTCTTTCAATGAGAGATTTGCCGGGCCGAGACCCCATTCGGCGTCTACGCACGGTAAATTTCAGGCCATGCCACGTGGACGCCACCGCCATTCCCCGCCCCTTCACAGGCTGCTGCCGCCTTCGGCGGTCGCCGGAGCGTCGGTGCTGTGCGCCGCCGGCGCGTGGTTTCTGGCGGAGCCAGTCGTGCTCCGCTCGCTGGTCACTGCCGCGACGGCCGCTGCCGTGACCGGCGCGGTCCTGATGCGAAGTTGGGACCGGGCCGCCGGGCGCCGGGTCGCTGAGCTCACGCGCGCCCGCGCGAGCGACCAGTGGAAGACCGAGGAGCGCATAGCCGAACTCGAGACGGACGTCGAGGAGTCGCGCGAGCTGCGCGCCAAGCTCGACGCGAAACTGCGGGCAAAGCGGGTCGAACTGGCCGCGCTGCGCAGTGAGCACGCCGCGCTGCTGCGGCGGTACGCGACCGCCGAGACCGAGCGGGCCGGCGTGCTCGAGGACCGCCGCCAGCTCGCGCTGGAAGCGGCATCCCCGGTCAAGGCGCTGCCCCCGGCGGGGACCACGCCCACCCCGGCGACGTATCTGCGCGCCAACAAGGCACTGGACGACCTGTCGCGCAACGCCGCCGCGCAGGAGGCGAAACGTACCGTCGAGGAGGCCCGAGCCCGCGATCTGGCGGAGCGGGGCCGTGAGGCGGACGAGCCGCAGGGGAAGCACGCGGCGGTCGCCGGGGGAGAGCAGCACACCCGCCCGTCGTCCGCCGTCCCCGCTCGTCGTCCCGTCCCGGCGGCGGCAGCGATCGTTCCGTACGGTCCGCAGCGCCGTCGGCCCAAGCGCCCCGAGGGCGGCTTCGACTTCTTCGGCACGGGTGGGGACGCCGCTCCCGGCCCCGGTGCGCAAAAGGCGATAGAGGCCGTGCAGATAGAGGCCGTGCAGAACGAGGACCTCGCGGACGTGGTGGGCGAGGAGCTGGCCGCGCAGCGTACGGCGGACTCGCGCGCGGTCGGCAAGGTCATCGACCTGACCGCGCACGACGAGACGGAGCAGCTGGACGTGGCGGAGCTGCGCGACGCGGTGAGCTGACGACGGACCTGGCCGACGGACCCGGCTGACGGCCCGAGTGCTGCTTCGTCCGAGTACTACTTGTCGATGTCGCCGACAACGAAGAACAGCGAGCCCAGGATCGCCACCATGTCCGCGACCAGCGTCCCCGGCAGCAGCACCGTCAGCGCCTGGATGTTGTTGTACGACGCCGAGCGGAGCTTCAGCCGGTAAGGGGTCTTCTCGCCCTTGGAGACCAGGTAGTAGCCGTTGATCCCGAGCGGATTCTCGGTCCAGGCGTAGGTGTGGCCCTCGGGCGCCTTCAGCACCTTCGGCAGCCGCTGGTTGATCGGCCCCGGCGCGAGCTCGGCGATCCGGTCCAGGCACGCGTCCGCCAGTTCCAGCGCGTTGTGGGTCTGGCCGAGCAGCACCTCGAAGCGGGCCAGGCAGTCGCCCTCCGCCCGCGTGACGACCTTGAGGGTGTCCTGCAGCTCCCCGTACGCCAGATACGGCTCGTCGCGCCGCAGATCGAAGTCGACGCCGGACGCGCGGGCGATGGGGCCGCTCACTCCGTACGCGTGCACCGCCTGCGCCGACAGGACGCCCACGCCGCGCGTACGGCCGCGGAAGATCTCATTGCCGAGGACCAGCCGGTCGTACACGTCCATCCGCGAGCGGAGGGCGGCGACGGCTTCGCGGGCCCGGCCGAGCCAGCCCGCCGGGAGATCCTCCTTGAGGCCGCCGACACGGTTGAACATGTAGTGCATCCGGCCGCCGGAGACCTCCTCCATGACGTGCTGGAGGTCCTCTCGTTCACGGAAGGCGTGGAAGATCGGGGTGATTCCGCCCAGTTCAAGGGGGTACGACCCCAAGAACATCAGGTGGTTGAGGACGCGGTTGAGCTCGGCGAGGAGCGTACGGGTCCAGACCGCGCGTTCCGGGACCTCCATGCCGAGCATCCGCTCGACGGCCATCACGACGCCGAGCTCGTTGGAGAAGGCGGAGAGCCAGTCGTGGCGGTTGGCCAGCATCACGATCTGGCGGTAGTCGCGCGCCTCGAAGAGCTTCTCGGCGCCGCGGTGCATATAGCCGATGACCGGCTCGGCGTGCTGGATGCGCTCTCCGTCGAGGACGAGGCGGAGGCGGAGGACGCCGTGGGTGGAGGGATGCTGGGGGCCGATGTTGAGCACCATGTCGGTGCTTTCCGCCGCGCCGCCGATGCCGACCGTGGTCTCCGTCATGGCGCCAGTATCCCCCGGCCGGGGGACGGCCGGGGCTCCGCCCCCAGACCTCGGTCCTCAAGCGCCGGACGGGTTTGAACGTTGCGCCGGGCCGCCCACTCGCTGCACCAGCCAGCCGAAATCACCCAGGCCGCCCCGCGCTCTCAGTTCCGCCGCCTCGCCCGCCGAGGCCAGCGCGCGGACGTACGCCGCGGGGTCGGACGTCGCCAGCGACAGCGGGGGCCGCCTGCCCGTGATGCCCAGGCGGGCGAGCGCATCCCGCTGGGGCAGCAGCTCCGCGCCCGGCAGCGCGCACGCGTCCAGCGCCACATGGGAGGTGATGTCGCAGCTGCCGTCCGGGACGGGAGGGACCTCGCGGCCCGCCCGGAAGCCGGTCAGTGTGCCGAAGAGCGGCCGGGCGTCCCGTACGTGCGCGTAGTCGGCCGCGACCGCAAGACCGGCCTCCAGCGTCTCCACCGCCGCCGACCACGCCTCGTCGCGCGGGCGGCCGATCTCCGCCCGCGTGCCCGGCTCCGTCAGCGGCCACCAGCGGGCCAGCCAGTCCGCGTCCGCGCCGGTGACGGGGGAGCCGAGGCGTTCCGTGCCGTCCGGGCGTACGAGGACGTAGCGCGCCACCCCGTCCGGATCCACCTCGGCGACGTCAACCGGGACGTTGTCCAGCCACTCATTGGCGAAGAGGAGGCCGCTCACCCCTGCGGGGGGCTCGGCGGTCCACTCGATACGGGGGTCGAGGCCGGCGGGACGGGCGGCACGTTCGACGGCGTACGCCCGGACCGGGAAGCCGGACGGGAGCACCGCCAGCACGCCCGTGAGGAGCTCCCCGCGGCCCGCGCCGAAGTCGACAAGAGCCACCTCGTCGAGATCTGCCCCTTCCGCCGCGGTGAGGAGGAGACGCGCGACCGCCGCGGCGAAGAGGGGCGAGGCGTGCACGGACGTACGGAAGTGCCCGGCCGGTCCCTCGGGCTTCAGATAGAAGCCGTCGGGCCCGTACAGCGCGGCCTCGGTCGCTTCCCGCCAGCCGCGCCACTTACACGTCTCACCCGTTACGTCATCCATCACGCGACCAAGTCTCCACCTTGGGGAGTACGCTTCCGCCGTCCGGATCGCTCCTCCGGTTGACCCTTGCACCTATCTGCTTTCCCTACGCTGGGTTACGTGCAGCGCCTCTATGACTTCATCCGCAGACACCCGACGGGCGTCGACACCTTCTGGGCTGTCGTGCTCTTCGGGTTCTCAATGCTGTGGGTGATCACAGCTGCCCCCGTCGGGGTCGAGCCCCGGACAGCGGCTGCTGTGATCGTTCTCCTGCTGAGTCTGGTCGTGGCCCTGCGCCGCCGTATGCCGGAGAGGATGCTGGTCCTCGCCGCCGTACTGGGCGTCGCCCAGCTCACGCTGGACGTCGAGGTCAACCCGGCCGACTTTGCGATGCTGGTGATCATCTACACCGTCGCCGCGCACGACGGCTCGCGCTGGGCGTCCCGGCTGGCGCTCGTCGGCGGGCTGTCCGCGGCGCCGTTGGCGCAGGTGCGCTGGCCGATGCCGGACTCCGGCGCCGGCGGCAAGATCTTCTTCACGATCGTCATGAGCGCGACCTTCGCCCTCGCCTGGGTGCTCGGCGACTCGATACGGACCCGGCGCGCGTACTTCGCCCAGCTCGAGGAGCGCGCCACCCGGCTGGAGAAGGAGCGCGAGGCGCAGTCGAAGGTCGCGGTCGCGGCCGAGCGCGCCAGGATCGCCCGCGAGCTGCACGACGTCGTCGCGCACAACGTCTCGGTGATGGTGGTGCAGGCAGACGGCGCCGCGTACGTCATGGACGCCGCGCCCGACCAGGCCAAGCAGGCGCTGGAGACCATCTCGACCACCGGCCGCCAGGCGCTCGCGGAGATGCGCAGGCTGCTCGGCGTGCTGCGCACCGGCGACGCCAAGGAGAGCGGTGAGTACGTCCCGCAGCCCGATGTGCGGCAGATCGAGGACCTGGTCGAGCAGGTGCGCTGCGCGGGTCTGACCGTGGACTTCAAGATCGAGGGCACACCGCGGCCCCTGCCGAGCGGCGTCGAGCTCACCGCGTACCGCATCGTCCAGGAGGCGCTGACCAACTCCCGTAAGCACGGCGGTCCGGAAGTCGGCGCCAGCGTACGGCTGGTCTACTTCGACGACGGGCTCGGCCTGCTGGTGGAGGACGACGGGCGCGGCGCGGCACACGAGATGTACGAGGACGGCGGCGCCGACGGCCGGGGCCACGGGCTCATCGGCATGCGCGAGCGCGTCGGTATGGTCGGCGGAACGCTGGACGCCGGGCCGCGGCCCGGCGGCGGCTTCCGGATCAGCGCACTGCTTCCCCTCAAGCCCGCCCACTAGAGACCGAGGACCCTGCTGACATGTCCATCCGTGTGATGCTCGTCGACGATCAGGTGCTGCTTCGCACCGGATTCCGCATGGTGCTCGCAGCCCAGCCGGACATGGAGGTCGTCGCCGAGGCGGGCGACGGCGCGGAGGCGATCGAGAACCTCCGCTCCACGGCCGTGGACGTGGTGCTGATGGACGTCCGTATGCCGAGGCTGGACGGCGTCGAGGCGACCCGCCGGATCTGCGCGGAGCCGGACGCGCCGAAGGTGCTGATACTGACCACCTTCGACCTGGACGAGTACGCCTTCTCCGGGCTGAAGGCGGGCGCCAGCGGCTTCATGCTCAAGGATGTGCCGCCCGGCGAACTGCTCGGCGCGATCCGCTCGGTGCACAGCGGCGACGCGGTCGTCGCGCCGTCCACGACGCGGCGGCTGCTCGACCGGTTCGCACCGTTGCTGCCGAGCAGCGGCAAGGAGCCGCGGCACAAGGAGGTCGAGAAGCTCACCGAGCGGGAGCGCGAGGTGATGCTGCTGGTCGCGCAGGGCCTGTCGAACGGCGAGATCGCGGGCCGTCTGGTGCTCTCGGAAGCCACGGTCAAGACGCATGTGGGCCGCATCCTCACCAAGCTGGGGCTGCGGGACCGGGTGCAGGTGGTTGTGCTGGCGTACGAGACGGGACTGGTGCGGGCGGGCGGGGCCGGCTGATCAGTCTTCCCGAAGGACGAAGTCCAGTCGGTCTTCCCGGAGGACGAGGTCCAGCAGCCCGGGGAAGCGCGCGTCGAACTCCGTACGCCGCAGCCGGTTGACCCGCTTCGGCCCTATGTCGCGCTGCTCGACGAGTCCGGCGGCACGCAGCACCGAGAAGTGGTGGCTGATGGCCGCCTTCCGTACGGGCACGTCGAAGGATCCGCAGCTGCGCGTCCAGTCCTCGGAGACGCCCAGTTCGCGGACGAGCTGCATGCGTACGGGGTCGGCAAGGGCGTCGAGCGCGGTCAGGAGCGGGACGTCGGCGGGGTGTGTGTGCTCGGGCGCGGGCCGGTGGCTGCTCATGTCGCGCGTAGTCCTCCTTGCTGAGTGTTCGATGGTGGTCATACACTCCGAGTGTTCGCTCTCCATTGAACACCCTATGCTTTCAAGACGGAGGAGTTCGGCATGCGCGCGATCCAGGCGACGGAGTACGGCGGCCCCGAGGTGCTGCGGCTGGTCGAGACGGATGCGCCGGAACCCGGGCCCGGCGAGGTGGCGATCGATGTCGCGTACGCCGGGGTGAACTTCGCGGAGATCAAGGCCAGGCGCAGCGGCTATGGGGCATCAAGTCTCCCCTTGCGTCCGGGACTTGAGGTCGCGGGCCGCGTCCGGGCGCTCGGTGCGGGCGTCACGGAGCCGACCATCGGCCAGGAGGTCGCCGCGTTCACGACCCGGGGCGGCTATGCCGAGGTCGCGCTCGCCCCCGCCGCCACGGTCTTCCCCATTCCGGCCGGGCTCGCGCTGCGCACCGCCGCCACGCTGCCGACCGTGCTGCCCACCGCGCACGCCCTGGTCCATGAGGTGGGGCGGCTGCGTGCGGGCGAGAGCGTGCTGGTGCGGGGCGCGGCGGGCGGAGTCGGCACGGTGGTGGGCCAGTTGGCGAAGCGGGTGAGCAAGGGCGCGGTCTACGGAGTGTTGTCGTCCGCCGCCAAGGCCGACTTCGCTCTCGAGCACGGCTACGACCAGGTCTTCGTCGGCGACGACTGGGCGCGGCAGCTGGCAGATGTCACCGGCGGGCGCGGGGTCGACCTGCTGCTCGACCCGATCGGCGGCGAGCAGCTGCGACAGAGCCTGGACTCGCTCGCGCCGTTCGGCCGGGCGGTGTCCTTCGGCAATTCAGGCGACGAGGTGCCTTGGCAGTTCGGCGCGGCCGAACTCGGGCCCGGTGCACGGTCGGTGGCTTTCTTCTCGATCCTGACGCTGGCGGCGACGGCGCCGGACGCGCTGCGCGCGCTGTCGGAGCGAGCGTTCCGGCTGGTCGCCGACGGGGAGGTGGAGCTTCCCGTGACCGCCGAACTGCCGCTCGCCGATGCGGCGGAGGCACACCGGCTGATCGAGAGCCGTACGACGACGGGCAAGCTGCTGCTCCGCGTCCAGGGTTAACGCAGCACGGTCTCCAGAAAATCACTCCCCAGCCGGGCGACGGCGGTGACGTCGAGCTGGTGCAGTACGTACCGGCCGCGCCGCCGCGTGGAGATCAGCCCGGCCTTCTTCAGCACGGCGAGATGGCGAGAGACCTCGGGCGCGGTGATCCCGTACGCGTCCGCCAGCTCGCTCGTCGTAAACGGGGCACGGGCGAGGTTGCGGCACAGGCGCATGCGCATGGGGTGGGCCAGCGCCTCCATCCGCAGCTTCAGCAGCTCGACGGGGGCGGGGCCCGGCAGTTCGGGCGAGCCGACCGGGTAGTGGATCACCGGCCGCCAGCCAGGCGCGTGCAGCACCATCAGGTGCGGCCAGCCGAAGCTGGACGGGACGAGCGAGAGCCCGGCGCCGACGGCGGGGTCGACGGCGGTGGTACGTCCGTCCGCGAGCTTGTCGGCGCTGATACGGGTGCGGTCCTCGTCGACCGCGAGCGCGGGCGAGACGGCGTGCAGCGCCTCGGCGAGGCCTTTGTGGCGCAGCAGCTCGCTCTTGTGGCGGGCGTCGGCGGCGAGTTGGGTGGAGACGCGGCGCCAGGTGTCGGCGAAGAAGGCATGGTCGCAGTCCTCGAACAGACGGCGTACCCAGGCGCGTACGGAAGCGGGGTCGTCCAGCAGCCGACGGGTGAAGTCGAGCTGCTTGGGGCCGCGGGTGGCGGCGAGTTCGAGGGCGCGCTCGCGGCGGACGGGTCCTCCCATGTCGTACGCACTGGAGCAGGTGAACTCCAGCGCGGCGGAGACGAACCGCTTCTCGTCCAGCCGGTCGAGCTGGTCCAGCTCTTCGGCGAGGGTGGTGCCGGTGCGTGCGCCGCCGCCGCCGATCGGGAGGCCCGCGAACGGCATGAAGACGTCCGAGAACGTCGACCGCCACAGAAAGTCGGCCTCGTGCAGCCGGTCGGCGAGGTCGGGCTTGAGCCCGGCGGCGGTGGCGGTGGCCCAGCCGTGCAGCCCGGGATGGTGCCCGGGCTCGGCGAGCGCGTGCAGCGCTACGCCCAGCTCGGCGAGCGGGGATATCTCGAAGACGATGCGTTCGGGGGCCAGGCCCGCGATGTCGATGGTCACGCTCACGCCTCCATGGTGCGGGTAAGGGGGGCGGGGCTCGCGCCATTTGACGGGGCTCGTCAATCGGCGGGACGGGGGGTGGGGGGCGGGCGCAACGTGAAGGCATGAACGCCATGCATCAGTACATGCTCGACAATTACCGCGCATCCCGGCTCGGCGGCCAGGCTCCGCCGCAGCCGGGCCTGCACGACTGGCAGGTGGTACGGGAGATCCGCGACTACCGCCGCTTCCAGGCGGTCGTGACGGGCTGCCGCCCCCACGGCCGCGTCCGCGAAGCGCTGACACGCCGGCTCCACCGCCGCCCACGAAGGCCGGCCGCCTGCCGCTGAGGGGCCTGGGCCGCGGGCGGGGGGTTTGCCACGCCCGTCCGCGCACCGGTGGGTCCCCCCGCGCCGCGAAGCCGGCGCTCTCGGGGGTGTGGGGGCGTCAGCCCCCACGTTCCCCTCCCCCCAGGGGGCTGGGGAGCATCCCCAGTCTCGGGAAGGGGCGGGGTGGGGGAGCTACCCCACCCGCCGCACAAACTCCGCCACCGCCTTCTTCACGTCCTCCCCCGTCCACTCCAGCCCCTCCGCCCCCACCGTCACCTCCGTGGCCGCGATCCCCGGCGGGCAGCCCTCCGTGAACCACCTGCGGAACAGCGTCACCCCCGTCTCCTCCGACTGGCCCAGCGCCGCCGCGTTCAGCGCATCCGCCTCCGACGCCAGCCAGACCTGGAACTGGTGCGTGTGCGGCTCTTCCGGGTGGATGCGGAACCACGGGACGCCCGCCTCCGCGAAGCCCTCCCGCAGCGCCGCCGCCACGACCTTCGCGTGGGCGACGTACGACGGGAGCCGTGGCAGCTCCCGTTCCAGGCCCAGCAGCGCCGACAGGGCCGCGGGGTACTGCTGGAAGATCTGGCCGCCGTAGCGGTGGCGCCAGGCAACGGCCTCGTCGACCAGCTCCGGCGGGCCCGCCAGCACCGCGCCCGAAATCGCGTCCAGGGACTTGTAGAAGGACACGTACACGCTGTCCGCCAGCGACGCGATCTCGTCCAGCGCGCGGCCGAAGTGCGGGGCGCACTCCCACAGGCGCGCGCCGTCGAAGTGCACCACTGCATCGCGTGAGCGCGCCGCCTCCACGACCGCCACCAGCTCGTCCCATGTCGGCAGGACGAAACCCGCGTCCCGCAGCGGCAGTTCCAGCATCAGCGCCCCGAAGGGCTCGTCGAAGTCGTGTACCTCGTCGGCCGTCGGCAGCCGCGGCGCGCTCGTCGGGTGGACCGTACGCAGCCCGCTCACCGCCCCGAACGCACCCCGCTCGTGCAGCTCAGGATGCGCCATCGGATGCAGCGCGACCGTCGCGTTCCCGGTACGCCCCGTCCAGCACCGCAGCGCCACCTGCTGCGCCATCGTCCCAGTTGGGAAGAACGCCGCGGCCGGGAAGCCGAGCAGCTGCGCCACCCGCCGCTCCAGTTCGGCTACGACCCCGTTGCCGTACACATCGGTCCACTCGTCGAGGTCGTAGACCGCCCCCGCGTCCACCGCAAGCGCCGTCAGCCGCTCCCCGACGCGGCGGTCCGCCGAGGCCCGCCACAGCACCCGGTGCGAGGCCCGCCACGCGGCGAGCCTGCGCCGCCGCTCGTCCTGCTCGCCCACTTCAGCCTCTTCAGCTTCAGCCATGCCCCCGATCATCGCCCACGCCACTGCCCGCGTCCTCGCCCACAGCCTGTGGACAACCGCAAGGGTGCGAGTGGCGCTGGCGTAGCATGACGAGAAATCGTCCGGTACCCCCCGCGGACTGGAACGGAAGGCCCCCGCCGCGTGAATGCCACAGCACCACAGGAACCGCTCGACCCGCGGGACCGTCCCGCACGCCTGACCGTCGGCGTCGTCGGAGCCGGCCGCGTCGGCCCGGCCCTCGCGGCGTCGCTTCAGCTGGCGGGACACCGGCCGGTCGCCGTCTCCGGCGTCTCGGACGCGTCCGTACGACGGGCGGCCGTGCTGCTCCCCGACGTACCCCTGGTGACCCCCGCAGAGGTCCTCGCCCGCGCCGAACTGGTGCTGCTGACCGTCCCGGACGACGCGCTGCCTGCGCTGGTCGACGGACTCGTGGAGACCGGTGCGGTACGCCCCGGTCAGCTGCTTGTGCACACCTCCGGGCGGTACGGCGCGAAGGTGCTGGACCCCGCCATGCGGGCCGGCGGGCTGCCGCTCGCGCTGCACCCGGTGATGACGTTCACGGGGACGAGCGTGGATGTCCAGCGGCTGGCGGGCTGCTCGTTCGGAGTGACGGCCCCCGAGGAACTGCGGCTGGCCGCCGAGGCGCTGGTCATCGAGATGGGCGGCGAGCCCGAGTGGATCGAGGAGGAGGCCCGCCCGCTCTACCACGCGGCTCTCGCCCTCGGCGCGAACTACCTGGTCACGCTGGTCGCGCAGGCGATGGAGCTGCTGCGTACGGCGGGGGTCGCCGCCCCTGACCGGATGCTCGGCCCGCTGCTCGGCGCGGCCCTCGACAACGCTCTGCGCTCCGGCGACACGGCCCTCACAGGACCCGTCGCCCGCGGCGATGCCGGCACCGTCGCCGCCCACGTCGCGGAGCTGCGCAGGCACGCCCCCGGCATGGTCGCCGGTTATCTGGCGATGGCCCGCACCACCGCCGACCGGGCTCTCGCGCACGGCATGCTCAAACCGGAGATGGCGGAGGATCTGCTGGGCGTCCTCGCGGACGGTGACCCCCGATGAGCCGCAGTTTCGAACTCGTACCGACGCGCGAGGCGCTTCAGTACGCACTCGACCACCGCGCCGCCCCCGGCCGCACCGCCGTCGTGATGACCATGGGCGCGCTCCACGAGGGTCATGCCTCCCTGATCCGCGCCGCCCGCGCGGAGGTCGGGCCCGAGGGCTTTGTGACGGTCACGGTCTTCGTCAACCCGCTGCAGTTCGGCGCGGGCGAGGACCTGGACCGTTATCCCCGTACCCTCGAAGCCGATCTCAAGACGGCCGAACAGGCGGGCGCGGACGTGGTGTTCGCACCGTCCGCCGACGAGGTCTACCCCGGCGGCGAGCCGCAGGTCAGGATCGCCGCGGGCCCGATGGCCGAGCGCCTTGAAGGGGCTTCGCGCCCCGGCCACTTCGACGGCATGCTCACCGTCGTCGCCAAGCTCCTCCACCTCACGCGCCCCGATGTCGCTCTCTTCGGCCAGAAGGACGCGCAGCAGCTCGCCCTGATCCGCCGTATGGTCCGCGATCTGAACTTCCCGGTCGAGATCGTCGGCGTGCCGACCGTCCGCGAGAGCGACGGCCTCGCGCTGTCCAGCCGCAATCGCTACCTGTCGGCGGCGGAGCGGCGCACCGCGCTCGCCCTGTCCAGCGCGCTGTTCGCGGCTCACGACCGGCTCGCCGCCCAGCAGGCGCTGCACGCCCGCGCCGAGGCCACCCCCGGCACGCACGCCCGCGCCGCCGCGCTCTCCGCGATCGGCGAGGCGCGCGCCGCTGCCGACGCCCACGCGGTGGCCCAGGCGGGACCGGGCGGCGCCGACGGCGTACGGGCCGCGGCCCGCGCCGTCCTCGACGAGGCGGCGCAGGCCGTGCCGCGCCTCGTCCTCGACTATCTGGCCCTGGTCGACCCGGCCACCTTCGCCGAGGTCCCCGACGACCACACCGGCGAGGCGATCCTTGCGGTGGCCGCGAAGGTCGGCGCGACGCGCCTGATCGACAACATCCCCCTGACCTTCGGGCCCCCGGTCTTCGAACCGCCGCTCCTCGAATCTCAGCCTGTCGAATCTCCGCTCGTCGAATCGCCGACGCCCGACTCCCCGACGCCCGACCATCCCCCGACCCTCGACCCCCCGACCTTCGGAGCCGCCAAGTGACCGGAATACGGCTGACCGCCCCCGCTCCCGGCTGGGCCATCGACGCCGACGTCGTCGTGGTCGGCTCCGGCGTCGCAGGCCTCACCGCCGCGCTGCGCTGCGCGGCCACCGGGCTGAGCACGGTCGTGGTCACCAAAGCCCGTCTGGACGACGGCTCCACGCGCTGGGCGCAGGGCGGCATCGCCGCGGCGCTCGGCGACGGCGACACCCCCGAGCAGCACCTGGACGACACCCTCGTCGCGGGCGCGGGCCTGTGCGACGAGGAGGCGGTACGCACCCTGGTCACCGAGGGCCCCGACGCCGTACGCCGGCTGATCGCCACCGGCGCGCACTTCGACACCTCCGAAGCCGGGGAGATCGAACTCACCCGCGAGGGCGGCCACCACCGCCGCCGTATCGCGCACGCGGGCGGCGACGCGACGGGCGCCGAGATCTCCCGCGCCCTGGTCGAGGCGGTCCGCGAGGCCGGTCTGCGCACCATTGAGAACGCCCTGGTCCTGGACCTGCTGACGGACGCCGAAGGCCGTACGGCAGGCATCACCCTCCATGTCATGGGCGAGGGCCAGCACGACGGCGTCGGCGCGGTCCACGCCCCCACCGTGGTGCTCGCCACCGGCGGCATGGGCCAGGTCTTCTCCGCCACCACCAACCCCGCCGTCTCCACCGGCGACGGCGTCGCGCTCGCGCTGCGCGCCGGAGCGGAGGTCTCCGACCTCGAATTCGTGCAGTTCCACCCGACGGTGCTCTTCCTCGGCGCGGACTCGGAGGGCCAGCAGCCGCTGGTCTCCGAGGCGGTACGAGGAGAAGGCGCCCATCTCGTGGACGCATCCGGCACCCGCTTCATGCTCGGACAGCACGAGCTGGCCGAGCTCGCCCCCCGCGACATCGTCGCCAAGGGCATCATGCGCCGCATGCAGGAACAGGGCGCGGCGCACATGTATCTGGACGCCCGCCACTTCGGCGCCGAGATGTGGGAGCAGCGCTTCCCCACGATCCTGGCGGCCTGCCGCGCCCACGGCATCGACCCGGTCACCGAGCCCGTCCCCGTCGCCCCGGCCGCCCACTACGCCTCCGGCGGCGTCCGCACGGACCTGCACGGCCGCACGACCGTGCCCGGGCTCTACGCCTGTGGCGAGGTGGCCTGCACGGGCGTCCACGGCGCGAACCGGCTGGCCTCCAACTCCCTTCTGGAGGGCCTGGTCTTCGCGGAGCGCATAGCCGCGGACATCGCCTCCCGCGCCCCGCTCCGGGCCGGTGCGGCCGCCGAGCCCGCCACCCCGTCCGTACTGCCGCTCATCGCCCTCGAGGCGCGCGCCGACATCCAGCGGATCATGTCGCAGGGCGCCGGTGTGCTCCGCTCGGCCACTAGCCTGGCCGACGCGGCGGCCGCGCTGGACGCGGTCCACCGCAACGCCGTGAATGACCAGGAGGGTTCGGGCAAGTCGGCCGAGCCCGGCGTCGAGTCGTGGGAGACGTCGAACCTCCTGTGTGTGGCCCGCGTGCTGACCACCGCGGCCCTTGAGCGCGAGGAGACCCGTGGCTGCCACTGGCGCGAGGACCGCCCCGAGCGCGACGACGCCGACTGGCGCCGCCATCTCGTCGTACGTCTCGCTCCCGACCGGAGCCTCGTCGTCCGCCGCACCGAGAACACCGCTTTCGCCCCGACCGTCCTCGACGCCCCCAGGGAGCCGTAACCGTGAGCACGCCCGAAGAACGTCCGCGTCCCGTGGACGTACCGCTGATCCAGATCGGCGCCCCCGCGACCGAGGCGGGCGGCTGCGGAGACGCCTGCGGCTGCGGAGACGACGAAGCGTACGAGTGCGGTCTCGACCCCGCCCTGGCCCGGCTGCTCGCCGACGCGGGCCTCGACCCGGTCCAGGTCGAGGACATCGCGCACCTCGCGCTCGGGGAGGACCTCGACGGCAGCGTGGATGTGACGACGGTGGCGACCGTCCCCGAGGACGCCGTCGCCACCGGCGACTTCACCGCCCGCGAGGCGGGCACGGTCGCGGGCCTGCGGGTCGCCGAGGCCGTCCTGTCGATCGTCTGCACCGAGTCGTTCGAGGTGGAGCGGCACGTCGAGGACGGCGACCGCGTCGAGGCGGGACAGAAGCTGCTGTCCGTCACCACCAACACCCGCGACCTGCTCACCGGCGAGCGCAGCGCGCTGAACCTCCTGTGCCGCCTGTCCGGCATCGCGACCGCGACCCGCGCCTGGGCCGACGTGCTCGAAGGCACCAAGGCCAGGGTCCGCGACACCCGCAAGACGACGCCCGGCCTGCGCGCCCTGGAGAAGTACGCGGTGCGCTGCGGCGGCGGCGTCAACCACCGTATGTCGCTGTCCGACGCCGCCCTGGTCAAGGACAACCACGTGGTGGCGGCGGGCGGCGTCGCCGAGGCGTTCAAGGCCGTACGGGAAGCCTTCCCCGACCTCGCCATCGAGGTCGAGGTGGACACCCTCCACCAGGTACGCGAAGTCCTCGACGCGGGCGCCGACCTGATCCTGCTGGACAACTTCACCCCGGCCGAGACCGAGGAAGCCGTCGCGATCGTCGCGAGCCGCGCCGCCCTGGAATCCTCCGGCCGCCTCACCCTCGAGAACGCCCGGGCCTACGCCGAGACGGGCGTCGACTACCTCGCGGTGGGCGCGCTCACGCACTCCTCACCGATCCTCGACATCGGCCTCGACCTGCGCGAGGCAGGCGTCTGATGCTGCTCACGATCGATGTCGGCAACACCCACACCGTCCTCGGCCTGTTCGACGGTGAGGAGATCGTCGAGCACTGGCGCATCTCCACCGATGCCCGCCGCACCGCCGACGAACTGGCCGTCCTGCTCCAGGGCTTGATGGGCATGCACCCGCTGCTCGGCGACGAGCTGGGCGACGGCATCGAGGGCATCGCCATCTGCTCCACCGTCCCCTCCGTCCTGCACGAGCTGCGCGAGGTGACCCGCCGCTACTACGGCGACGTGCCGGCGGTCCTCGTCGAGCCCGGCATCAAGACCGGCGTACCGATCCTGATGGACAACCCCAAGGAGGTCGGCGCGGACCGCATCATCAACGCGGTCGCCGCCGTCGACCTGTACGGCGGCCCGGCGATCGTCGTCGACTTCGGCACGGCGACGACCTTCGACGCGGTCAGCGCGCGCGGCGAGTACGCGGGCGGTGTGATCGCCCCGGGCATCGAGATCTCCGTCGAGGCGCTCGGCGTGAAGGGCGCCCAGCTCCGCAAGATCGAGCTGGCCCGCCCGCGCAGCGTGATCGGCAAGAACACCGTCGAGGCGATGCAGTCCGGCATTGTGTACGGCTTCGCGGGCCAGGTCGACGGCGTTGTACGGCGCATGAAGGTCGAGCTCGCGGACGACCCGGACGAGGTCACCGTGATCGCGACCGGCGGTCTGGCCCCGATGGTGCTGGGTGAGGCGTCGGCGATAGACGAGCACGAGCCGTGGCTGACCCTGATCGGCCTGCGCCTGGTCTACGAGCGGAACGTCTCCCGTATGTGACGTTTCCAGGGGGACGAGGAGCCCGGGCGCCGGGCCCGCACCCGTTGCTGCCTCCCGGTGGGGAGGGGCCGTGCAGGGTCGTCCCCGCAGGGGATCGGCGGCCGGACGCGGTGATCAATACGGACCCCTTGATGCCGCCGACCCCGAGGAGTCGAGCCCGGAGGGGCACCGGAACCCGCATCCCGCGGCACCGGGCACCCCGCACCCCGCGGCACCGGGCACCCAGCATCCCGCGGCACCGGGCACCCCCGCGACCCGCACCGCGGACCCCCGCACCGGGCACCCCCGCACCGGGCACCCCCGCGACCCGCGCCGCGGACCCCCGCACCCCGCGGCCCGGCCGCGCATCCGCCGCGCCCGGGCTTGCTCAATTAACCCGATTTTGTCCAAGTCGCACGTATCGTCGGCCCATGCCCACGCCATACGGATCCCGCGGCGGCATGGCCTTCAGCGCAGACGAGCTGCGTGTGCTCCGACGCGCCCTCGCCATCGCCCTCCATCCCGTCCCTCTCGCCGACGACGACGTCCAGGACGCTCTGCGTCTGGCCGATTCCGTGGACGAGGCGGTACGCGAGGCCGGCCGACTGCGTACGTTCCTCCTCGCCGACCTTGTCCGCTACCGCGAAGCGCTCCCCGGCTCCGCCGCGGGCTATCTGGAGCTCCTCCAGGACGCCCTGGCCACCGGCTACCACCCACGCCCCGAAGACCTGGCCGCGCTGCGCACGCTGCGCTCCAACCCCGTCGGAGCCGCCGTGCTGCACCGTTGCCAGACGCTCGCCGAGCAGTCCGTACGCGCCCGGCTGGCCGGCCCCGCCGTGCGGGCCGTGGCCACCGCCCCGGCCCCCCGCACCCGGCTCCTCGCACTCGTCGGCGGCCGCGCTGCCGAGGACCCCAAGCCGCAGCAGAAACCCCAGCAGAAACCCCAGCCCAAGCCGCCCGCGCCGAGCGAGAAGCCGGTGCCGAAGCCGTCCGAGGTCTTTCCGCCCCGCCGCCGGCCCGTGCCCCCGCCCGAACAGCTCGCGGCCGGATAGCTACTCTGGGAGCCATGGACTACGTATCCGCGCTCCTGCCCCCCGTGGTGATGGCCGTCTTCTTCACCGCTCTGGTCGTGACGATCGTCAAGAGCCAGGGCGGCCCGAACAAGGCCAAGGAGGACGCGATCGTGGACGCCGCCGTGGCTCGCGCGCAGTCCGCCAAGCAGGCCGGCCGCGACGACTGACCCCGTCGCACACCGAGGACGTACGGCCGATTTTTAGCCGTACGTCCTTTTTGTTACGTCAATAACCAGCCATTCCGACGTCTCCCACTATGGTGGTTATGTGCCCCGCCAATTGGGAGAGCTGGAAGACGCCGTCATGACACGCGTCTGGCAATGGAACCGGCCGGTCACCGTCCGGGAAGTCCTCGAAGACCTTCAGCAGGAACGGTCCATCGCCTACACCACCGTCATGACCGTAATGGACAATCTCCATCAGAAGGGCTGGGTCCGCCGAGAAGTCGACGGCCGCGCCTATCGATATACGGCGGTCTCCACCCGGGCCGCGTACTCGGCCGCACTGATGAACGAAGCCTGGTCCAAGAGTGACAACCCGGCGGCCGCACTTGTCGCCTTCTTCGGCATGATGTCGCCCGAGCAGCGTGAAGCGCTCCTTGCGGCGGTCCGACTCGTTCAGGGGGATGTTCAGAGCGAGGTTCCTGGCGGGGTTCCTGGTGGGGTTCCTGGCGGGGTTCAGGGTGAGGTTCCTGGCGACGAGGCCGCCGACGGCGGGACGTCCCCGGAGCGATAGCGTCGGGGCATGCCTTATGCCGCAGCAAATGCCATCACCGTCAGGCGGGCCAGGACCAGCGATGTGCCGTCGGTCCGCCGACTCGTCGACCCGTACGTGAGTGAAGGCATCCTGCTCGACAAAGCGACGGTCACTCTTTACGAAGCCATCCAGGAGTTCTGGGTCGCGGAACGCGACGAGGATGCCAGGGTGGTCGGCTGCGGCGCACTGCATGTGATGTGGGAAGACCTCGCCGAAGTGCGTACTCTCGCCGTCGATCCCGCCTTCAAGGGCACCGGCGTCGGACATCACGTACTGGACAAGCTGGTGCGGACGGCCCGCTGGCTGGGAGTGCGCAAGGTTTTCTGTCTCACCTTCGAAGTGGACTTCTTCAGCAAGCACGGCTTCGTGGAGATCGGTGAGACACCGGTCGACGGAGATGTCTACAGCGAGCTGCTGCGTTCCTATGACGAGGGCGTCGCGGAGTTCCTCGGGCTCGAACGAGTGAAGCCGAACACCTTGGGCAACAGCCGGATGCTTCTGCACCTGTGATCACTGCTTGAGGTGGATCCCTATGTCCGAATCGCGCACGTTTCCCGTGTTCTCGAGGTTCTGAACCTCTGCCAAGGGTTTGTGTTTTCCAGGGAAAAGCGGTTTCCTTTCCGCGTACTGCATTTTCGATGAAAGGAAATCCGGTGGCACAGAAGGTTCAGGTCCTTCTTGTCGATGACCTCGACGGTGGCGAGGCGGACGAGACGGTGACGTTCGCTCTGGATGGCAAGACCTACGAGATCGACCTCACCACCGCCAATGCGGACAAGCTCCGTGGTCTGCTCGAGCCGTACGCCAAGAGCGGCCGGCGTACCGGCGGCCGTGCCGCGTCCGGCCGTGGCAAGGGCCGTGCGGCTGCCGGCGGCAACAAGGACACCGCCGAAATCCGTGCCTGGGCCAAGGCAAACGGCTTCGAGGTCAACGACCGCGGCCGAGTCCCGGCAACGGTCCGCGAGGCTTACGAGAAGGCCAACGGCTGAGTATTCGCACGCGGCGTATTCGTACGCAGCAATCGGGCCCGGTGGCACTCAGTCGCCACCGTGTCCACAAGTCGTACGAGATCGGGGCTGATTCCCTCACCGGCTGCGGCACTGCGCCCGAAAGGGACCAGGGCCGGCAGCGTCGGCTCCACCTCGCGCCCCGGCACGGGGGGTCGCAGCCATACGGCGGCCCCCCGGGAGCCAGGGCGTCCCGGCGGCGGCGGGGCGGTCATCAGGCCGCCCGTGCCGATGGCGGTCAGATCGAGAGCGATCCCGCCCCACTCCAGCCACTCGAGCAGCCCAGGCAGCTCGTCGGCGCTGCCCGCGGCCACCAGGAGCCGCATTCTGTGCCCCATGAGGGCCACGGGCCCGGCGGTCTTCGTCCGGCGCAGCACAGCGGCGCCCGCGTCGGCGGGCAGCTCCAGCACATCGAAGCGCAACCCGGTCAGCAGCCGCACCGGCGACCCGTCGGCGGCGGCCCAGCCGAGCTCGTTCTCGTACCACCGTGCTACGCCGCCGTCTGACGGCGTGCGGGGGAGCGGGACGGTGAAGGGCATACCCGGGGAACTCCCGACCAGCGCCGGGGGTTACGCAGAGTGGAGTCGCGATTGCGTACGGTGCCCGACTTGGGGGCGTGTGGGCGCATTCGGGGGCGCAAGGTTGTTCGCCCGTAGCTGAGGGAACCGGTGCGAGCCGCATGGACTGTCAGTGGTTACGGGTAAGACATTCCTAGTGGGAAGGGGCGACACGCCTGCTTGGCCGTCTCACGTTCGCCATCGGCGTAGTGATGGTGAGGGTAACTGCCTGGCCTGCGGGAACATCGTCTCGCACCATCGGGTTGGAGCAGGTGTCGGCGTTCAGCGGTCAGGAGGCCATGGACGGGTGTCGGCAGTTGGAATGAGCGGTCCCCGCTTGCGGGACTAAGCTGCGGAAGGACAGGGAGGGGATCGTCCCCAATCTTTCTGACCGCTCTGAGGAGCGATTAACGATGTTCGAGAGGTTCACCGACCGCGCGCGGCGGGTTGTCGTCCTGGCTCAGGAAGAAGCCCGGATGCTCAACCACAACTACATCGGCACCGAGCACATCCTCCTGGGCCTTATCCACGAGGGTGAGGGTGTCGCCGCTAAGGCCCTGGAGAGCCTCGGGATTTCGCTCGAGGCGGTCCGCCAGCAGGTGGAGGAGATCATCGGCCAGGGGCAGCAGGCCCCGTCCGGGCACATCCCCTTCACCCCTCGTGCCAAGAAGGTCCTGGAGCTCTCGCTCCGGGAGGCCCTCCAGCTCGGCCACAACTACATCGGCACCGAGCACATCCTGCTCGGCCTGATCCGCGAGGGCGAGGGCGTCGCAGCCCAGGTCCTCGTGAAGCTGGGCGCCGATCTCAACCGGGTGCGGCAGCAGGTCATCCAGCTGCTCTCCGGCTACCAGGGCAAGGAAGCCGCCACGGCAGGCGGCCCGGCCGAGGGCACGCCCTCGACCTCGCTCGTCCTGGACCAGTTCGGCCGGAATCTCACCCAGGCCGCTCGTGAGTCCAAGCTCGACCCGGTCATCGGGCGCGAGAAGGAGATCGAGCGGGTCATGCAGGTGCTGTCCCGGCGTACGAAGAACAACCCGGTTCTCATCGGCGAGCCCGGCGTCGGCAAGACGGCGGTCGTCGAGGGCCTGGCGCAGGCCATCGTCAAGGGCGAGGTGCCCGAGACCCTCAAGGACAAGCATCTCTACACCCTGGACCTCGGCGCGCTGGTCGCCGGCTCCCGCTACCGCGGTGACTTCGAGGAGCGCCTGAAGAAGGTTCTCAAGGAGATCCGCACCCGCGGCGACATCATCCTGTTCATCGACGAGCTCCACACCCTGGTGGGTGCGGGCGCCGCCGAGGGCGCGATCGACGCGGCCTCGATCCTCAAGCCGATGCTGGCGCGGGGCGAGCTGCAGACCATCGGCGCCACGACGCTGGACGAGTACCGCAAGCACCTGGAGAAGGACGCCGCGCTGGAGCGCCGCTTCCAGCCCATCCAGGTCGCGGAGCCGTCGCTGCCGCACACCATCGAGATCCTCAAGGGCCTGCGGGACCGTTACGAGGCCCACCACCGCGTCTCCATCACGGACGAGGCGCTGGTCCAGGCCGCGACGCTGGCTGACAGGTACATCTCGGACCGCTTCCTCCCGGACAAGGCGATCGACCTGATCGACGAGGCCGGATCGCGGATGCGCATCCGCCGGATGACCGCGCCGCCGGACCTCCGCGAGTTCGACGAGAAGATCGCGGGCGTCCGCCGCGACAAGGAGTCGGCCATCGACTCCCAGGACTTCGAGAAGGCGGCCTCTCTCCGCGACAAGGAGAAGCAGTTGCTTGCCGCGAAGGCCAAGCGGGAGAAGGAATGGAAGGCCGGCGACATGGACGTCGTCGCCGAGGTCGACGGCGAGCTGATCGCCGAGGTCCTCGCCACGGCGACCGGCATTCCGGTCTTCAAGCTGACCGAGGAGGAGTCCTCGCGCCTGCTCCGTATGGAGGACGAGCTCCACAAGCGCGTCATCGGGCAGAAGGACGCCATCAAGGCGCTCTCGCAGGCCATTCGCCGTACGCGAGCGGGTCTGAAGGACCCGAAGCGCCCCGGCGGCTCGTTCATCTTCGCCGGTCCGTCCGGCGTCGGTAAGACCGAGCTCTCCAAGACCCTCGCCGAATTCCTCTTCGGCGACGAGGACGCGCTGATCTCCCTCGACATGTCGGAGTTCAGCGAGAAGCACACGGTTTCCCGGCTCTTCGGTTCCCCGCCCGGATACGTGGGTTACGAAGAGGGCGGCCAGCTCACCGAGAAGGTGCGCCGGAAGCCGTTCTCCGTCGTCCTCTTCGACGAGGTCGAGAAGGCCCACCCCGATATCTTCAATTCCCTTCTGCAGATCCTGGAGGACGGTCGGCTGACCGACTCCCAGGGCCGCGTCGTGGACTTCAAGAACACGGTCATCATCATGACGACCAACCTCGGGACCCGGGACATCTCGAAGGGCTTCAACCTGGGCTTCGCGGCGCAGGGCGACGTCAAGTCGAACTACGACCGGATGAAGGCCAAGGTCAACGAAGAGCTGAAGCAGCACTTCCGGCCCGAGTTCCTCAACCGTGTCGACGACACGGTGGTCTTCCACCAGCTCACCGAGGAAGACATCATCCAGATCGTCGACCTCATGATCGCCAAGGTGGACGAGCGCCTGAAGGACCGTGACATGGGCCTGGAGCTCAGCCCCACGGCCAAGTCGCTCCTCGCCAAGAAGGGCTACGACCCCGTTCTGGGCGCCCGGCCGCTGCGCCGGACGATCCAGCGCGAGATCGAGGACATCCTGTCGGAGAAGATCCTCTTCGGCGAGCTGCGCCCCGGTCACATCGTGGTCGTGGACACCGAGGGCGAGGGTGAGGAGAAGAAGTTCACCTTCCGCGGCGAGGAGAAGTCGGCGCTGCCGGACGTCCCGCCGATCGAGCAGGCGGCCGGCGGAGCCGGGCCGAACCTGTCGAAGGACGCGTAAGCGTTCTGAGTGTCTGAAGGGGCTGCCCCGGACCCGTACGGAAACGTACGGTCCGGGGCAGCCCCTTTTCGCCGTCGTCAGCGGTAGCCGATGATCTGTCGCTTGGGAAGCCCGGAGACGTTGAGCTTCAACCCCGCCACGGCCCGCAGCGGCGTCAGATTCAGCACTTCCTCCTCCATCGAGGGGTACGAGATGAAGACGGAGCGCAGCCGGGATATCCGGGCCATGGCCCCCACATCGACGGCGGAAACCCGCACGGCATCCAGGTCGACCACCTCCAGCGCGTCGAGCTCCGGGAGGAAGGCGAGGCTCTGCACGCCGGGGCAGCGCCTGATGGCCACCTGCTTGAGCTGCGAACCGCAGCAGCGCAGGAAGGCCAGGTCGGTGAGGAGCTTGTTGTCCGCGATACCGATGGTCTCGATGCTGTGGCCGTCGAGGTGGGCCTCGAGTTCGGCGGCGCTGATGTCACCCGTGATGTCGAGGTGCCGAGCGTGTGACAACACGGGGAGCTGTGCCAGCTGTTCGCGGTTGGTGATGAGCAGGGGCACGTCCGTCAGGTCGACGCGAGCCAGGACTTCGCGGGCGTACTCCTCGGCCGGATAGTTGGCCCAATTACGCGCCAGTGCCAAGGAGAAGTCGCCGGAGCCGTCGGCCTTTTCCGCGAAGCGCCGGGCGTAGGGGATGGCGTCGGCTCCGCCGATCTCGTTGATCAGATCGACCACCGGCCCTTCGTGCGTCCTGGGCCGGGGGGCGGGGCTCGGCAGAAGCGGCAGCACATACGGACCCAGCCGGGCCAGCAGGTGCAGCTCCAAGCCGTTGCGGGGCTCGACGACAGACCTGATCCCCGCCCGTACGCGCTCAAGGGTGTCCGAGTCCAGCCACGCCGCGTGTTGCGCACACAGCGCGGCCAGTACGTACAGCTCGGTGCGCAGCCTGCCTTCCCGCATCCCCCGCGAGGAACCGGCGGTCATCAACCCATTGACCAGCACGGTCAGTTCCCGGCGGGAACAATGGCCCGCGGCCAGCAGCAGGACATCCTGCCACTGCTGCTCATGGGCGTGCTTCAGCGCCTCCTGGATGTGGTCGCCTTCGACGAACTCCTTGGCCGCCAAGAAGTCCTGGAAGGTGCGGTGGGCGAACTGGAAGTCGTCGTCGCCGCGTTCCTGGAGGAGACCGCTGCGGTTGAGCAGATGATTAAGTACATCCTCGGGGGTGCCCTGCTCCCGTACCCGTGGCATCCCCGGCAGGGCGCGGTTCAGTTGGTGCAGGGCCTGTACCCGGGTGAATTCGGCCTGGCCGCCTCGCACCAGCCATACCGCGATCCGCTGGAGCAGCTGCAGATGCTCCTCCACATTCATCGAGATGCCTTCGGGCGCGTCGATCTTGCGGCGCTTGTCGCGGTTGCCGAGGAGCATCTGGAGCGCGGACTGGTAGAGCGCCCACCGGGTCTCCGGCAGGAAGCCCTGGCGCAGCCGGTGCAGGGCGCAGATGACCGCGCAGAGCAGCGGCGTACGGGCGAGATCGCTGAGTGCGCGGTTCTGCTCGAACTGCTGGGCCAGGTCCCGTTCCAGGTCGTCCAGGTTCTCGCCGTCGTCGCCGTCCAGACGGGCTGCCCTGTGCCATGCGGCGACGAAGGCATGGATGTCCGAGCCGGTCATCGGCAGCAGGCTGAGCTCCTCGAAGCCCTCCGACTTGAGCCAGTCCGGCTCGACCGCGAGCGGCCGTACGGTCACCACACACCGGGTGCCGGGGAATCGGGCGAGCAGCCCGGACAGCCACTCGTGGGCCTCTTCCCGGTCGTTCTTCGGCATCTCGTCCAGGCCGTCCAGCAGCAGCAGGGCGCGACCGGCCTTGAGCACCCGTCCCGCCCAGCCTTCGGGCGGATCGTCGGCCATCAGCTGGGCCACCGAGTGGAGCTGGGAAGGGGCGGGGAAGGTGCCGCCGCGGGCGCGCAGTGTACGCAGGGGAACGACGAACGGCACCAGGCCGTTCAGCTGATCGAGCCGTGGACCGAGCGTCCCCGCCGAGGCGTGCGCGGCAAGCCACCACATGAGTGTCGTCTTGCCGGCGCCCGCCTCGCCGCGCAGCAGGACGCGCGGGCGGTCGGCCAGCAGCTCGTCGATCCTCTTCGGCACGGAGGCCACGGCACCGCCCGCTTCGGGGGCTTCGGGGCCCACGGGGACTTGGGGCAGGGCGCCGGGTCTGTCATGACCCTCGCCCTTCCGGGGCTGGGCCTCCAAGCTCACATAGGCCGTGTCGAGGTCCCACTCGGAGTCCCGTTTGCGCAGCTCGTCGAGGCCGAAGATCCTCGTTCTGCGGTAGGCGGCGCCCACCGCCTCCGCATACTCCCGCTCAAAGCGGAGGTCGTTGATCGCCGGGCTGCTGAGCTCGGTCAGGCGCGGCGGCGGGAAACCGGTCGACTCACCGTACGCGTCAAGGAATCCTTGGCTCATCGCGAGCGTCTGCAGGGGAAGGCACTCGACGCGTTGGTGGCCACGGCCGCGAGGGACCTCCTGGACAATGCCGAGAAGCCCGTCGTCGGCGAAGACCGGCGCACCGGAGAGCCCCGCGAGCGGCGATGTACCGTCAGCGGGCTCGCTCGCGGGAGGCCGGTCGAACTCGAACACCATCGTTCGCCGGATCAGCCCGGCCATGGGGAGGATCGTCCCGGTGTACTGATCGAGGTCCAGCTTGCGGCCACCGTCGTACCGCTGGATGCGGGGGAAGCCGATGATCTCGCAGTGCGGCAGTGGCCGGTCGGTGGCCACGGTGCTCATGCGGGGCAGCTGCGGGTGTGCTTCCGGCTTTCGCGTGATGTGCAGCAGCGCTGCATCGAGGCCCTCGTCGGACCAGACCAGCCGGCAGGCCAGTTCGCCGGCGCGGCCGGGGATGGCCACCCGGGCCGTGTCGGCGGCGCCGATGACATGCGCGCACGTGAGCACTGTGCTGCGGCCGATCAGTACGCCGCTGCCCTGGTGTTCGGACAGGACCGCGACGACACTCCGTGACGGCGTCATGGATGACGAGCGGGCCATCAGTCAGCGCGCCCGGTGCCGAAGTCGTCGGTGCTGCCGCGGTGTTCGTTGCCGACTTTCCAGGACTCGCCCGTGGCCGCGTTCCGCGGCTTGAGGGTGAAGGCGATCTTGTGGGTGTGGCCGGTGGTACGGGCGGCGTCCGCGCCCGCCTCCACCACCCAGGCCTTCACCTTCGCGCCGCCCTTGACCTCCTTGCGGAGTTCGATCGTGAACTCCATCTGGATGTCCCCGACTTCGAAGGCGACCGGCTGGCCGGTGGCCCGGGTTGCCGCGTCGAGTAACTGGTCCCGTACCGACTGGATGGCGTCGGCGAGCTCGATGTCCGTCATGACCCGGACCGTACCTTCCGTACGGTCCGGGCCACCGGCGTTTCAGCAGAACTTCGGCTTCTGCCAGGAGCATTCGAGATCCGCCGCCGGATCCGAGCTGCGCGGAGCCCGCGGCGGTACGGCCGCGATCGTGCCTCCGGCCGTGTCGGACCTGGCCAGTGTGACCACGATCGCGTCCTCGATGCTCTTCACCGACGAGGCCAGGTAGTTGTTGAGCACGACGCTGTAGACGAGCTCGCGGCCGCCGGCGTCCGTGACGTACCCGGAGAGAGCCGAAGCGCCCGTCAATGAGCCGGTCTTGCCTCGGGCGTTGAGGGCCGCCGGGGTCGCGCACATCCGGGAGCGCAGGGTGCCGCCGATGGCGCGGTCCGGGTTGCAGGCCACCGGGAGGGACGCTGACCAGTCGGGGTACCAGGGGGCGTCCCGTACCGAGAGGAGCAGCGTGGCGAGCTGCTCGGCCGGGAAGAGGTTCATCCGGGTCAGGCCCGAGCCGTCGAGCTGGCGGATGGTGGAGGTCTGCACGCCCTCCTGCTTGAGGTAGCCGGTGATCGCCGACAGGCCCGCGTCCCAGGTGCCGCGGCCGGCCGTCTCGTAGCCGATCGTCTTGGTGAGCGCCTCGGCGTGCATGTTGTTGGACAGCTTCATGAACGGGAACATCAACTCCCGCAGTGGCATGGAGCTGTGCGAGGCGAGGAGCTTCGCGTCGGGCGGGGTGGGACGGCCGAGGCGGGGGCTGCCGGCGATGCGTACGCCATGGGCGGCGAGCGCGTCGGAGAAGACCGCGGCGGCGTAGCCGGTGGGCTCCCAGACGCTCACCCACTCCCTGGTGGCGCTCGCGCCGACCGGGATGTTCCCGCTGACGGTGATCGTGTTGGTGCCGTGCTGCCGCTCGACGGCGAGGGTGTCGGGCTGTCCGGCGGGGACGGTGGTGCCGCGGATGTCGATGCGTACGTAGTCGGTGGGCGGGGTGAGCTTCACGCGCGGCTTGTCGCCCGGCGCGGCGCCGGGGAGCGCCTCGACGACGACCGTGCCGGAGTCGTAGTCGGTGTCGGGCGCGACGGTGAGCGGGGAGATCTGCGCGGAGTAGTACGAGGACTCGTCGTCCCCGGCCCAGGAGCGGCCGAGGCGCTGGGTGTCGAAGCGGGTGTCGTCCGCGACGAGGCGGCCGGTGACGCGGGTGACGCCGGCGGCGGCCAGGTCGGCGGCGAGCCGGTCGTAGTCCTTGGCGAGCGTGGTCGGGTCGCCGCTGCCGCGCAGATAGAGGTCGCCGCGGAGGGTGGAGCCGTGGCGGCGGCCGGTGGACAGGACGTCGGTGCGGTAGCGGTAGTCGGGGCCCAGCAGCGCCATCGCGGCGGCGGAGGTGGCCAGCTTGGTGTTGGAGGCGGGCATGAGGCGGTCGGCGCCGTCCCGCTGATAGAGCCGCTCCCCGGTGGCGGCGTCGGCGATCACCACACTCGCGGCTCCGCCGTCCATGCGGGCGTTGGCGAGGATCTTGTCGATGGCGCCCTTGAGGCCGGTGTCGGAGGGGCCGGCCCCGGCGGGCGCGCTCCAGGTGAGCGTGCAGGCGAGTCCGATGACCACGGGCAGGATCCAGCCGCGGGGGCGCCGGTTCGAGCGAATCACGGGTCTACTCGTGGCACACACGGGTCTACTCATGGCATGGGAGCATCCCGGACGGGGGTCCGCGCGGGAAGAACGCGTGGGCCGTCCGGAGGGGGGCCGGACGAGTTCCGAAGGGGTCTCGGAGGGGTATCGGAGGGGTCTCTGAAGGGGCTCGCGGAGGGGCGGTTCTCGGTTGAACCCGTGACAAGGCACACAGGGGTTTCGGAGCCTACTAGCCGGAGTAGTGGGCTGGATCGGCTCTGATGCGGGACCTCGGGCCTGGGTCGGCCGGGACCTTGGGCCATCCGGTGTCCGATGGCAGGTGATCCGGGGTGGATGTCCTATTCGCACGGTTCGTGTGCGGTCCGCACGTGGAGCTAAACCTGTCCGCGTAGGGAGATTTTGACCGATTTGCGAAGTGGTCCCGAAGGGGGATCGAGGGGCGTCAAGGGTTGAATTCCGGGTGAGGCTACTACGACCCTATGTCGTAGATGGGTGGTTTTGGGCCTTGTGGGGGCTTGGGTTACCAAGGGATGGCCAAGCCCGGCGCAGAGGTGCCGGGTCCCTTTATGCCCCGGAGGTTCACTCCAATGTCGCAGCGCGCCACGTCCCACCTTCCCCGCCCGTCCGCTCTCCGTACCCGCGCCGCCGTGCTGGCCGCCGGCCTGGGAGCGTCGATGGTGCTCGGGGCCGGGGCTGCGTTCGCCGCTGGGACCAGTGCGCCGGTGGCTGCCGGGTCCGCCACTGCGGTGGACGCCTCGAGCGCCGTCGCCGCGCAGGCCCTGGCGCAGTCCAAGGCCGCCGCCGCGAAGGCCGCCGCTGCAGCGAAGACGGCAGCCGCCGTGAAGGCCGCAGCCGCGAAGTCGCAGGCTGCCAAGTCCAAGGCCGCCAAGCCCAAGGCCGCGAAGAACGCCGTGACCTGGGTCAAGCCCGTCACCGGCTACAAGCTGACCGCGAGCTTCAACCAGGGCGGCAACATGTGGTCGCACAAGCACTCCGGCCAGGACTTCGCCGTCCCCGTCGGCACCCCGGTCAAGGCCGCCTACAACGGTGTCGTCGTGAAGGCCGGCCCGAACGGCGGCGGCGACGGCCCCGCGTACGGCAACGCCATCGTGGTCAAGCACACCAATGGCAAGTACTCGCAGTACGCCCACCTGTCGAAGGTCAACGTCACCGTCGGCAACAGCGTAAAGGCGGGTCAGACCATCGCCCGGTCCGGCAACACCGGCAACTCGTCCGGTCCGCACCTGCACTTCGAGATCCGTACGACCCCGAACTACGGTTCCGCGCTCAACCCGATGGCCTACCTGCGCTCGGCCGGCGTCACCATCTGACGCTCGGGCGTCTGACACCGCGGAGCTGTGGCGGGTGTGCCTGCCGGTGACCGTCAGCCCGTGTGGTGAGCCCGGCTCACCAGATCGATGGCAACCTCGAGGACGGCCTGGCGCTTGTCCTCAGGGTCGGCCTCGATGTCCTTCAGTACGAACATTCCGGCGTGCATCGTGAAGAGCGCGCTGATGCAGCGGACCTGGTCGGCCAGGGGCGCCTCCGGCTCCCTGATGAGCTCGAGCATCACCATCATGCGGTCCTTGAAGGTCTCGCCGATGCTCAGATCGCGCATCGTGGCCTGGTTCTCCTGCATGAAGCGGAAGAGCGGGGCCGCGCCGACGAGCGCCTCGCTGTAGCGACGCAGGATCTCCTGCTTGGTCTCCAGCGTGTGCGGCTGGGTCTGCCCCCACTCGATCAGCTCGTCCATCGGCCTCGTCAGGTCCTGGAAGAGGCTGATCAGGATGTCTTCCTTGGTCTTGAAGTGGTAGTACAGCGCCGCCTTCGTGACATCGAGGGCCTCCGCGATCTCGCGCAGTGACGTCTTCTCGTAGCCCTGCTCGGCGAAGAGCTCCAGGGCCACGTCCTGAATGCGCTGGCGGGTGTTGCCTCTGGCCATGGGGCTCTCCTGAAAACTTACTTGACGCCCGGCTAGTTGCGCGTCTACCTTCCCCAGTGTAGTCAACTAGCCGGGCGGCAAGTAAGTGCCAGGGGAGCGGGAACGATGGTTGGTATAGCGAAAGACGAGGAACAGCCGAGCGCTGACGCGCAGCCGCGCGCAGGGGCCCGGCCCGGGGCGGAGGGGCCGCCCGGCGCCGAGGGGCGGCCGAGCACCGAGCCTCAGCCCCGCAGCGTGCGGGTGGTGATACTCGCGCTCATGATCGCCATGTTGCTGGCGATGCTCGACAACATGATCGTCGGCACCGCGATGCCGACCATCGTCGGCGAGCTGGGCGGCCTCGAGCATCTGTCCTGGGTGGTCACCGCGTACACCCTGGCCACCGCCGCCTCCACCCCGATCTGGGGCAAGCTCGGCGACATGTACGGCCGCAAGGGCGTCTTCCTCACCTCCATCGTGATCTTCCTGATCGGCTCGGTCCTGAGCGGCATGGCCCAGGACATGGGGCAGCTGATCGGCTTCCGCGCCATCCAGGGCCTGGGCGCGGGCGGGCTGATGGTCGGCGTCATGGCGATCATCGGGGACCTCGTGCCGCCGCGGGAGCGCGGTAAGTACCAGGGCATGATGGCCGCCGTCATGGCCGTCGCCATGATCGGCGGACCGCTGGTCGGCGGGACCATCACCGACCACCTCGGCTGGCGCTGGAGCTTCTACATCAACCTGCCGCTGGGCGCCGTCGCGCTCGCCATGGTCACCGCGGTGCTCCATCTGCCGAAGAAGGTGCGGACCAAGGCGCGCATCGACTACCTGGGCGCCGGGCTGCTGACACTGGGCATCACCTCGATCGTGCTGGTGACGACCTGGGGCGGTACGGAGTACGCCTGGGACTCCGCCGTGATCATGGAGCTCATCGCGATCGGCGTGGCCGCGCTCACCGGCTTCCTGTTCGCCGAGACCAGGGCGGCCGAGCCGATCATGCCGCTGCACATCTTCCGCAGCCGCAACTTCACGCTGATGTCGGTGATCGGCTTCATGGCCGGGTTCATGATGTTCGGCGCGGTGCTGTTCCTGCCGCTGTTCCAGCAGTCCGTCCAGGGCGCTTCGGCGACCAACTCCGGTCTGCTCCTGCTCCCGATGCTGATGTCGATGCTCGTCGTCTCGATGGTCGCGGGCCGGATCACCACCAGCACCGGCAAGTACCGGCTCTTCCCGATCATCGGCGGCGGGCTGATGGTGACGGGGCTGTTCCTGCTCGCGCAGATGGACACCGAGACCTCGCGGCTGACCTCCGGCATCTACATGGCGGTGCTCGGCGCCGGTATGGGCTTCCTGATGCAGATCACCATGCTGGTCGCGCAGAACAGCGTCGAGCAGAAGGACATGGGCGTCGCGTCTTCCGCGACCACCCTCTTCCGTACGCTCGGTGCCTCCTTCGGCGTCGCGATCATGGGCGCGCTGTTCACCGGCCGGGTGCAGGACGAGATGGCGGCGCGCGGCGGGTCCGCAGCCACCCAGCAGTCCGCGCAGCTGGACGCCGCGAGCCTGGCGAAGCTGCCGGACCCGGTCCGTGAGGCGTACGAGTTCGCTGTGGCCTCCGGGACGCACGTGGCCTTCCTGGTGGGTGCGGCGGTCGCGGTGATCGGCTTCGCGGCGGCCTTCTTCGTCAAGGAAGTGCCGCTGCGCGGGGCGGGACCGGCGCCGGCCGAGGCCGCGGCCGCCCCGACCGTGGACAAGGTGGCCGAACAGGTCTGACCTCGACAAACCCCTGGCCGACGGCCCCGGTGTGCACGCCTGTGTGCACGCCCGGGGCCGTTGTCAGTGGTGCGTGTCAGCATCGGGTGTGTGGAAAGCACCACCGCGGCGCCGGCGCGCCTCGCCCATCTGCGGCAGCTGCGCCTCGCCAAGGACGCCATGGACCGTGACTGGGCCGAGCCGCTCGACCTGGACGCGGTGGCCGCCCATGCCGGGTATTCGCGCTACCACTTCGTACGCGCCTTCAAGGCGGTGTACGGGCAGACGCCCGGCCAGTATCTGTCGCGCAGGCGGATAGACCGGGCCGAGGAGCTGCTGCGCTCGGCGGATCTGTCGGTCACCGAGATCTGCACGCTGGTCGGCTTCAGCAGCCTGGGCACGTTCTCGACCCGGTTCAAGAAGCAGACCGGGCTGACCCCGAGCGAGTACCGCGCCAGCCATGTGGGGCGGGGAGCCGCGCTGATACCGGGGTGCTACGCCCTGCTGTGGGCGGGCGGCTTCCCCGGCAAGGAGAAGCCTCTTTCCAAGCAGCGCAATTCTGAAGAAGCCGACTGACCGGGCCGCTGCCTACGGTGGCAAGGCAAGCCGGAACCACGCCTCACCGAGGAGCACCTCATGATCAAGGGTCTTGCCATTTCCACCGTCTGGGTCCTGGACCAGGACCGGGCGAAGGAGTTCTACACCGAGAGGCTCGGCCTGGAGGTCCGCACCGACATGACGATGGGCGAGGGCGGCATGCGCTGGCTGACGGTCGGCGCCAAGGACCAGCCCGATGTGGAGCTGACGCTCATGGTGCCCGGCGCGCCCGCGATGGACCCGGAATCCGCCGAGGCGATCAAGAAGCTCATCGCCAAGGGGGTCATGGGCGCCGGGGTGCTGACCACCGACGACGTCCACGGGGACTACGAGAAGCTCAAGGCACGCGGCGTGGAGTTCGTGCAGCCGCCGCAGGACCGTCCGTATGGCACGGAGGCGATCCTGCGCGACGACTCGGGCAACTGGTACTCGTTCACCCAGCGGCGCGAGGGCGGGCTCGATCTGGACAAGGACTGGTCCTGCTAGTCCGGGAGCAGGGCGCGCCCTAGTCCGGCAGCGGCATCATCGGGAAGCTGCCGGTGTTCGTCGGCGCGTGCTCGGGGAGCCAGAGCACCGCGATCGCACCGCCCGACTCGCCCAGCGGCGTCGCGATCCCCTCCGGCGCGGCATTGCGGAACGTCAGCCGCGCGCCGAGGACCCGCGCCTGGCCGGCCGCGATCGTCAGGCCCAGGCCATGGCCCGTCCCCGCGCGGTCGCTGGCGCCCGTGCGGAAGCGGCTCGGGCCTTCCCGCAGCAGCGCCTCGGGGAAGCCGGGGCCGTGGTCGCGGACCCGCACCACGCGGCCCTCGACCGTGACCTCGACCGGCGGCTTGCCGTACTTGGCGGCGTTGGTCAGCAGATTGAGCAGGATGCGCTCCAGCCGCCGCGGATCGGTGCTGACCCACGACTCGTGCACGACGCGGACGACCACATCGGGGTTCAGCACGGTGATCCGGCGGCTGACGAACTCACCGAGCGAGATCTCCTGGAGCTCGGCCCGCTCCGACGCGCTGTCGAGCCTGGCCACCTCCAGGACGTCCTCGACCAGCGTCCGCATGGCCTGCGCCCGGTCTCGTACGAGCTCGGTGGGGCGGCCGGGCGGCAGCAGCTCGGCGGCCGTGAGCAGCCCGGTGACCGGGGTGCGCAGCTCGTGCGCGATGTCGGCGGTGACCCGGCGCTCTGCCTCGATGCGCTCGTTCAGGGCGTCGGTCAGCGCGTCCACGGCGCGGGCCAGATCGTCGGTCTCGTCGCGTACGACACCGCCGATCGCGTCCCTGACCCGTACCTCCGTATTGCCCTGCGCGACGTTGCCGGCGGCCGCGGCGGCCTTGCGCAGCCGACGGGAGAGCTGCCCGCCGATCAGCACGCCGAGCGCGCAGCCGCCGAAGACCACGGAGACCGAGCCGATGATCAGCGCCCGGTCGAGGTCCTTCATGACGGTGGCGCTGCGGCCGGCGAACTGGGTGTGCAGGGAGAGCACGTCGCCGTTGGACAGCGGTACGGCGGCCCAGATGTCGGGCGTGCCGCCGTTGCCCTCGTCCACGTAGGTGCCGCGCCGCTTCTCGCGCATCAGCTTCTGGAGTGACCTGGGCAGGGCGGAGTCATTGATCTTGGTGTTGAAGCGCGGGTCCTTGTTCTTGGACGTCTCGTACCAGCGCTGCGCGAGCAGCACCCGGTCCATCTGCACATCGCGGGCGTTGTCCAGCATCGAGACGCGGGCGGCGTTGTGCACGACAAGGCTCAGCGCCATGGCGATCAGCGCGCCGACGCCCGCGATCGCGATGCTGATCTTCCAGCGGACTCCTGTGCGCAGTACGAGCCGCTTCATGCCTTGAGCTTGTAGCCGAAGCCGCGGACCGTTTCGATCCGGTCCTGTCCGATCTTGGTGCGCAGCCGCTGGACATGGACGTCCACGACCCGGGTGTCGCCGCCCCAGCCGTAGTCCCAGACCCGCTCAAGAAGCTTGTCGCGGGAGAGCACGGTCCCGGGCGTGGACGAGAACTCCAGCAGCAGCCGCATCTCGGTCGGCGTCAGCGCCACCGGCGCACCCCCCTTGCGCACCTCCATGCCCTCCGTGTCGATCTCCAGATCGCCGAAGGCCAGCAGCGGTCCCTGCGGATCCTGACCCGCCTGGGCCGCACCGCCGCCCGCCGCGCCGACCGCGTGGCCGAAGCGGCGCAGCACCGCGCGGATGCGGGCGACCAGCACCGCGCCGTCGAACGGCTTGGTGACGTAGTCGTCGGCGCCGGCCTCCAGGCCGAGCACCACGTCGATCGAGTCGGCGCGCGCCGACAGCATGATCACGGGCACGGTCGACTCGTCCCGGATACGGCGGCACAGGCTCACGCCGTCCAGACCCGGCACCATCACATCGAGCAGCGCGATGTCCGGCTGGTTGGCGCGGAAGGCATCCAGGCCCTGCAGCCCGTCGGGCATCGCGGTGACCACGAAGCCGTCCCGCTCCAGTGCGAGCTGGGTCGCCTCACGGATGACGTCGTCGTCCTCGACGAACAGGACATGGGTCTCTGCCATCCCCGCTGCTCTCAGTTCTCGTTCGGTACGGGCGGCTCGGTGGCGACAACCTCGCCCTCTCCGACCGTTCTGCTGAATTCGTTGCGTACCCAGTACTGCTGGACGAACTTCCCGCCCGACCAGTGGTACGTGGTCACTTCCTCGCCGGACGGCTCGGCGACCGGATCACCCTTGGCGTACACCTGCTTGGTCACCACCAAGTCGCCCCGGTCGATCGCGGAGTACACCGCGGGCTCCTCGGCGGCGAACACATTCTCGTACTTGTCGCCGGTCTCGCGGTACACATACGTGCCCATGCCCACCGCGTCGCCGCACGTCAGCACATTGACGACGACATCGGGCGAGGAGCCGCCGGTGAGGTTCCCGTAGGAGGTGTCCACCGGGTAGGAGTCCCGGGCGCACGGCCTGAGGTCGGCCTTGACCCGCTCGCTGACCTTCGGATCGCTCATGATCAGCTTCACCGCGCTGACGGCCTCGGTCTTCTGCGCGCCGCCGGTGGGGGACGCGTTGGACGAGGGGGTGGCCTTGGCGACCGCGTCGGTGTGCGCCGCGCCTTCGTCCTGAACCCCGGTGCCGCCCGTGGAGCACGCGACGGCGAACACGCCTACGGCGGCGAGCCCGGCCATCGCCGCGCCGCTCGCCGCCAGGCTCCTGTTGCCGCCTCTGCCAGTCAGGCCGCGCACCGCTCCTGCCCCCGTCCGTCGCACTCACCGTTACGCCGCACCTCGCCGCGCTCCAGGGCGCGGACGTCCAGGTCCCGGCTCTCCAGCTCCTGACGGAGCCGGGCCAGCGCCCGGTGCAGCGTGCTCTTCACCGTACCCGCCGACATACCCAGCGCGGCAGCGGTCTCCTCCGTGCTCATCTGCTCCCAGTGTCGCAGCACCACGACGCTGCGCTGCTTGGGTGCGAGCACCTTCAGGATGTCCATCAACAGGGCGCGGTCCGCGCGCTGCTCACTGCCGTCATCGACGCTCGCGTCGGGCAGCTGCTCGGTCGGAACCTCTTCCAGCTTGCGGGCGCGCCACCACTCCGTACGCGTATTTATCATCACGCGGCGGAGGTACGCGTCGGCCAGCGACTTGTCCGCGATGCCGTCCCAGCGACCGTAGGTGCGGACCAGAGCGGTCTGCAGCAGGTCCTGCGCGTCGATCGGGTCAGGGACGAGACGCCGGGCGCTGCGCAGCAGCGCCTCCTGCCGGTTGCGTACGTACTCTTCGAATTCGAGCACCTCGCCGTGCGCCATTCCAACCGCCTCCGTCCCCGTGAGCCCCGCGACAAGCACTGCCGTTCCCTTGTGTCAGCAAGAAGCTACGGAGGTGTTGTCACGGGCCTGTGCGGAGCAGCCGTCGGAGGGCGCACGGCCATCCATCGGTTGTGTAACAGCAGATGTTTCAGGTGCGGTTCGAGTGGGAAACGGCCGAGCGCTCAACTGTGAGGGAGTCGGTAGAAGCCGTTCTCCAGAGGTTCCACGAGCCCGTCGGCGACCAGTCCGTCCAGCGCCCGGGCCCGCTGGACCGGCTCGTGCCAGACCGCGTCCAGCGCCGACTGCGGCACCGGCGCCACCGTCTCGCGCAGCACGGCGAGGAGCCTGCCGCGCACCTGCCGGTCCGTTCCCGCGTACGTCTGGCCGCGGCGCGCGGGACCTTCGTACGCGGGCTTCCCGGCCAGCCGCCACGCACACCGCGCGGCGATCGGGCAGCGCGCGCAGTCCTCGTTCTTCGCCGTGCACACCAGCGCGCCCAGCTCCATGGAGGCCGCCGCCCAGCGCGCCGCGGTCGCCTCGTCGTCGGGCAGCAGCGCACGGGCCAGCTTGCGCTCGACGGCGGTCGTCGCGGTCGGCGGGTACTGGATGCCGGTCGCGGCGCGGGCCAGGACCCGGCGGACATTGGTGTCGAGGACGGCATGGCGCTGTCCGTACGCGAAGGAGGCCACCGCGGCCGCCGTGTACTCCCCGATGCCGGGCAGCGAGAGCAACTGCGCGTGGTCGCTGGGCACATCGCCGCCGTGCCGCTCCGTTATTGCCTGCGCGGCCCCGTGCAGGCGCAGCGCACGCCGCGGATAGCCGAGCCGGCCCCAGGCGCGGACCGCCTCGCCGGGCGCGTCGGCCGCCAGATCGGCCGGGCGCGGCCAGCGCGCCAGCCACTGCTGATACACGGGGAGCACCCGGTTGACGGGTGTCTGCTGCAGCATGAACTCGCTGACCATCACACCCCAGGCGCCGGCCTCGGGGCGGCGCCAGGGCAGATCGCGGGCGTGCTCGTCGAACCAGGCGATGACCGGCGTGTGGAGGGACGCCGCGTCGGCCGGGGCAGGGTCTGTGGTGATGTCAGTCATGGCACTCTGATCCTGGCACGACAAGGGGAGCGGACGCTGCATACGCTCCGGATACGCTCCGGGCGCCGCCGAAGCTTCAGTCCGGCCCGCCCGGTGAACCAGAACTCCACGCACGCGAATTCCCGCCGCGGGCCCGCCCGCCACCAGGTCACGACGAACACGGCTGATGCCGCAGCCCATGGTCACGGACCGTACCCGCCAGGCCCGTACGGTCACCCGGAGCGATCGGCAAGGGGTGGCCTTGACGAAAGTCGGGGTACGTGCGGCGCCGACCGTGATGATGATCGCCAGAACTCGCGAAGTCGGGCGGCGGATGGGACGAGAGTTGGCCGTGATCTCTCGTAGAGTTTGGGCCGTGGGATCTCTGCGCAATCCGATCGGGCCGCTACCCTCCTCCATCTACTGGCGACGGAGGGCAGTCGCGGCGTCTTTGATCGCGCTGCTCGCGCTGCTGACCGTATGGGCCGTCAGTTCCGGTGGCGGCAACGGCAACGGCGACCGGGACGACGGCAGCGCCAACGGCTCCGGTCCCGCGCCCTCCATCACTCCGGGGCCCTCCCAGTCCGGACCCGCGATCAGTGAACAGCCGGGCGGGCGCGACGAGTCGGGCGACTCCGGCGAGAGCGACGGCGGCGCCGACAGCGGCGGTACGGACGCGGGCGGCGACGGCGGCACGGGCGGTGACGGCGGCAAGAACGGCGACAACGGGGCGGGTGGCGCGGCCAGTGGCGGCGCGGGCGGCCAGCAGGTCCCGGCCGGTTCGACCCTCCCCGACTGCTCCCCGGGCGCACTGAAACTGACCTTGCGCACCGTCAAAGTCTCGTACGAGCCGGGGGAGAAGCCCACGTTCCAGCTGGTCGCGTCCAACTCGTCGGCGACGACCTGCAAGGCGGACTTCGGTCCCAAGGTGGCGGTGCTGACGGTCACCGACGACGAGGACGACGACGTGTGGTCCTCGAAGGACTGCCCGCGCACGGCCGGCGGTCTGCTGCTGCGGGTTCAAGCGGGGGCGACGATCACGCACACGGTGGAGTGGGACCGCAGGCGGAGCGCGCCGCAGTGCGCGACGCCGCCCGCGGGGGCGGTCGCCGCCGGTACGTATCTGGTGGAGGCGAAGTTCCCGGGGGTGACGGTGCTGCCGGCGTCGTTCCGCCTGGAGAAGGAGTAACCGGCCGGGGCCGTCAGGCTTACACGTACCGCTCGAGAATCGACGACTCCGCGAGCCGCGAGAGGCCCTCCCGCACACTGCGGGCCCGCGCCTCGCCCACGCCGTCGACCGTCTGCAGATCGTCGACGCTTGCCGCGAGCAGCTTCTGCAGGCCGCCGAAGTGCTCGACGAGCCGCTCGATGATCGCCCCCGGCAGCCGCGGCACCTTCGCCAGCAGCCGGTAACCGCGCGGCGACACCGCTGAGTCGAGCGTCTCGGGCGAACCGCTGTAGCCCAACGCTCTTGCCACTATGGGCAGTTCGAGCAGCTCGGTGTGGGTGAGGTCGTTCAGCTCGGTGAGTGCCTCGTCGACCGTACGGGACCGCTTCGCCGTCGGCTGCGGCACATAGTCGCGTACGACCAGCTCGCGCTCCGGCTCCACGCCCGCAATCAACTCGTCCAGCTGCAGGGAGAGGAGACGGCCGTCGGTGCCCAACTCCACCACGTACTCAGCGATCTCCGTGGCGATCCGGCGCACCATCTCCAGGCGCTGCGCCACCGCCGTGACGTCCCGGACCGTCACCAGGTCCTCGATCTCCAGCGCGGAGAGCGTGCCCGCGACCTCGTCGAGGCGGAGCTTGTAGCGCTCCAGTGTCGCGAGCGCCTGGTTGGCGCGGGACAGGATCGCGGCCGACTCCTCGAGGACCCGGCGCTCCCCGTCCACGTACAGCGCGATAAGCCGCATCGACTGCGACACGGAGACGACCGGGAAGCCGCACTGCCGGGAGACCCGGTCCGCCGTGCGGTGGCGGGTGCCCGTCTCCTCGGTGGGGATGGACGCGTCCGGGACCAGCTGCACACCGGCCCGGTGGATCTTGGTGATGTCCTTGTCGAGGATGAGCGCGCCGTCGAGCTTGCACAGCTCACGCAGCCGGGTCGCGGTGAACTCCACGTCCAGCACGAAACCGCCGGTGCACATCGACTCGACGGTCTTGTCCATGCCGAGGACGATCAAGCCTCCGGTGTTGCCGCGGAGGATCCGCTCCAGGCCGTCGCGCAAGGCCTGACCGGGCGCGACCGCGCTCAGGGCGGCGCGGATCAGCGCTTCGTTGCCGGAGCCTCCGCCGGACTTTCCGGGTGCTGCTGCCCGGTCGTTGGCTGCCACTGCACTCCTTCGGCTCGTACGGATGGGCGAGACCAGGGCAAAGTCTACCGGCGCGTGTCGTCGTCCTGTGGGGCGTCCGTCCGTCCTTTGCGCGGAGCAGTCACCGAGCCCCCCTGACGCCCCCGCGGGAGCACCCTCAGCGCGTCTCCCATATCGGCCACTTCTGTGACCTTCATGCCGGCCGGGACCTTGCCGGGGTCGGACGGGACGAGGGCGTGCGTGAAGCCGAGCCGGTGTGCCTCTGCGAGCCTGCGCTGGACGCCGGTGACCCGTCTGACCTCGCCCGCGAGGCCGACTTCGCCGATCGCGACCAGGTTCTTGGGCAGCGGGGTGTCGCTGGCGGCCGAAGCCAGGGCGAGCGCGATCGCCAGGTCGGCCGCGGGCTCGGAGAGCTTCACGCCACCGACGGTCGCGCTGTAAATGTCGCGTTTGCCCAGTGCGGTGATCCGGCCGCGCTGCTCGAGGACGGCCAGCATCATCGAGACCCGGGAGGTCTCCAGCCCTGATGTGGTGCGCCGGGGCGAGGGGATCTGCGAGTCGACGGTCAGCGCCTGCACCTCGGCGACGAGCGGACGGCGGCCTTCGAGGGTGACCGTCAGACAGGTGCCGGGGACGGGGGCGTCCCGGCGCGTGAGGAACAGGCCGGATGGGTCCGCGAGGCCGGTGATGCCCTCGTCGTGCAGCTCGAAGCAGCCGACCTCGTCCGTCGCGCCGTAGCGGTTCTTGATGCCTCGTACGAGACGCAGACGCGCGTGCCGGTCGCCCTCGAAGGAGAGCACGACGTCCACCAGGTGCTCAAGCAGCCGCGGTCCGGCGATCGCGCCGTCCTTGGTGACATGGCCGACAAGGAGCGTGGACATGCCGCGCTCCTTGGAGGCGCGGATCAGCGCGCCGGCGACCTCGCGGACCTGGGCCATGCCACCGGGCGCACCGTCGATCTCGGGGGATGCGACGGTCTGTACGGAGTCGAGGACCAGCAGCGACGGCTTGACCGCGTCCAAGTGACCGAGGACTGCGGAGAGATCGGTCTCGGCGGCGAGATAGAGGTGGTCGTGCAGCGCGTTGATCCGGTCGGCGCGCAGGCGCACCTGGCTCGCGGACTCCTCGCCCGTGACATACAGCGTGCGGTGGTCGTCGCTCGCGGCCTTCGCGGCGACGTCGAGCAGCAGCGTGGACTTGCCGACGCCCGGCTCGCCCGCGAGCAGCACGACAGCCCCCGGCACCAAGCCGCCGCCGAGGACACGGTCCAGCTCGTCCACGCCGGTGGGGCGGGCGGTCGCCTGCCGGCCGTCGACCTGGCCGATGGGGAGGGCCGCGGTGGAGACGCGGCCGGCGGCGGTCGTGCGGACAGCCGGTGCGCCGTACTCCTCGACCGTCCCCCAGGCCTGGCACTCGGGGCAGCGGCCGAGCCACTTGGCGGTCGTCCAGCCGCAGTCGGTGCAGCGGTAAGACGGCCGGTCCTTCGCGGATTTCGTACGGGCAGCCATGCGCAAACCGTAGCGGGGCCCACTGACAACGCCGTCGCCACCGCCCCCTGCGGGCTACTTCACGACCTCGAAGCGCAGGTGGGTGATGTCCGACGACTCCAGCGACCAGGTCCGCCGCAGCTCGACGGGCCCGCCGACATGGTCGAACAGCCGCTTTCCCGCGCCGAGCAGAACCGGGACGAGCATGATGTGGATCTCGTCCAGCAGACCCGCGTTCAGCGCCTGCTGCGCGGCGGTTGCACCGTGCACGCCGACGTGCTTGCCGCCGGCGGCCGCCTTCGCCCGCGCGATCGCCGACGCGATGCCGTCCGTGACGAAGGTGAACACGGCCGGCGCGACCACGTCCGCCGGGTCCGGCGGACGGTGGGTGAGGACGAAGCAGGGGATCTTGCCGGCCGGACCGCCGTCGCCCCAGCCGCCGTCGCCCTCGCACACGTCGTAGGAGTGCCGGCCCATCACGATCGCTCCGAGGTTCTCCACCATCGCGGCAAGGACCTTGGCGTCGGTCTCGTTCATCTCCTCAACCCACCGGTGCAGGCGGCGTCCGCCCACGCCCAGCGGCTCCTCGCGGGTGTCTTCCGGCGCGGTGATGAAGCCGTCCAGTGACATCGACATACCTGAGATCACTTTGCTCATGAAGGGTTGACCGTCCTTGGCCTCGGAACTCATCGGAGCCCGGCGTACGCCGGTGGCCCGCTAGGGGTGGAATTAACGATTCCTGTCCCTCTTCGAGCGATCTGTTCACCCGAAAGGATTAAAAGTGTTCAAGGGGTACGAAGGGGATGTGCTCCAGCGCCTACGGTCACGGGCGTGACGAGCAGCAGGCTGGAACCTCCCACGCACACCACCGGCGCACACCGGGCGAACCGGCGCGTGTCCCGTCCGTCCGCGCAACAGCCGCTCGCGCGCTACGAGCCGTACCTCGACGGCCTGTTCACGTACTGCCTCTCCGTGCTCTGCGACCACGAGGCGGCGACCGCGCTCCTCGGCGATGTACTCGCCATCGCCGAGCGGCAGTACGGGCGTTGCCCGGCGGGCGAGGCCGAGCGGAAGGCATGGCTGTACGCGCTCGCGCGGTGGGCCTGTCTGCGCCGGCTGACCGAGCAGCGGCGCAAGCGGCAGGGGACGCACACCGGACGCCCCGCGCGGCTCGCCGCCTCGGGGGAGGCCGCGCCCCCGGTCTCGGAGGAGGCCGCCGAGCGCCGCCACCGTGAACTGGCGCTGCTGGCCTGGCCGGAGGCGGCCGGGACGACACCCGAACAGCGCGAGGCCCTGGAGCTCGCCGTCCGGCACGGGCTCGGCTCGCGCGAAGTCGGCGCCGTCCTCGGCCTGGACGCGAGGGCCGCGCGCGAGCTGCTGGCCGCCGCGGCCTGCGAGGTCGAGCGCACCTGGGCCGCGCTCGCCGTTGTCGAGACCGGCAACTGCCCGGCCGTCGCCCGGCTCACCGGCGACCACCAGGTGCTGCTCTCCGCCACGCTGCGCCAGGAGCTCGTCCGGCACGTCGCCGACTGCCCCCGCTGCCGCCGCACCGCGGAGCGCGCGGGGACGGGCGGGCCGTGGCCGGGATCGGCCGTCACCCCGGCCGCGCTGCCGCTGGCCGAGGCACCGCGGGCCGCCTCGTACGCCGCGATGCTGCGCGTACCCCGCGCCCGGGCCGCGGCACCCCGCTTCGGCCCCGGCGGGTTCCCGCTCGACCCGAAGGACCATGCGGCCCGGCGGGACCGGCTGCGGGCGCGCGCCGTGACGACCACGGTCGTGGCGACCGTCGTCGCGGCGCCGGTGCTCGCGCTGTGGGCGGCGTACCGGGGCGCGCCGCTGACGGGGGAGGGGCGCGACGGGTCCTCGGTCTCCGCGAGCGCGGCGGACGGGCCGAGCGGCATCGACGGCGAGCCGTACGACCACTACGAGAACGCGGGCAACGCGCAGGCGGAACCGGACCCGAGGTTCACGGCGGGCTCGCGCTCGCCGGACGTCTCGGTCGAGGTCATCAGCGCGGGCACCCCCCTCTCGCCGTCCCGCTCCGGCGTTTCGGGCCCGGGCCGCCTCACGGTCGAGGCGGAGCCCGCCGGCGACACGACGCGGATCACGATCACGGCCTCGGGCTCCTCGGTGACGTGGTCGGCGTGGACGGACGCTCCCTGGCTGTACATGAGCCACTCCTCGGGCACGCTCAGCCCGGGCGAGTCGGTCACGATCTACGTCACGGTGGACCACGACCGGGAGCCGACGGGGCCGTGGACGGCGCGGGTGGGCGTGGACCCGTCGGGCGCGGTGGTGGAGATCGACGGCTACGGCTCGACGAGACCGCCGACACCCTCGGACCCGGCCCCGACGCCGACCCCGACGGACCCGCCGCCCACGCCGACGGACCCGAGCCCGACGCCCTCGGATCCGTCACCGCTCCCGACGCAGGAAGCGCCACCGTCGGACCCACCGCCGTCGGACCCGCCCGCATCCCCGCCACCGAGCTGAGCGACGGGCGGGCCCCAGCCGCCTACGGTGGAGGGGTACGCGGGGTGCGGGCGGGGTCTTTTCCCCCACCCCGCCCCTTCCCGAAACCGGGGGCAAGCCCCCAGCCCCCTGCGGGGGAGGGAAGAGGTACTTGGGGGCTGACGCCCCCACACCCCCGTGCCACTCCGGCGGCTTCGCCGCGGAGCCCAGGAAGGCGGGGCTTGGCGCCCTACGCCCCTGCCACGCGGCAGCTTCGCGCCGCCCAGGAAGGCGGACCCGCATCCCCGGCCGCTCGGGCGGCTTCGCCGCGGAGCCCAGGAAGACGGGGCTAGCCCCTGGCCGCTCTGGCGGCTTCGCCGCGGAGCCCGAGGGAAACGGGGCGGGGCTGATGGACCCGCATCCCCGGCCGCTCGGGTGGCTTCGCCGCGGTGCCCACAAGGCGGGGGGTGAGGCGTCCACCCCTCGGGCGGGCCCGTACCGGGGGTACCTCCCGGTGGGGAGGGGCCGTGCAGGGTCGTCCCCGCAGGGGATCGGCGGCCGGACCCGGTGATCAACACGAACCCCTTCACGCCGCCGACCCCGAGGAGTCGAGCCCGGAGGGGCCCCGGAACCCGCACCCCACGACACCGGACAACCCCACGACCCGCACCGCGGAACCCCGCACCCCGCGGCACCGGGCAACCCCGCGACCCGCACCGCGGAACCCCGCAGCCCACGACACCGGACAACCCCACGACCCGCACCGCGGAACCCCGCACCCCGCGGCACCGGGCAACCCCGCGACCCGCACCGCGGAACCCCGCAGCCCACGACACCGGACAACCCCCACGACCCGCACCGCGGACCCCGCAGCCCGCGGCACCGGGCAACCCCGCGACCCGCACCACACCCGCAGCCCGCACCGCGGACCCGCGGACGCCGCACCCCCCGTAGGTGCTACTTCGGGTCCGCCGGGTGTGGGGCCACCAAAGGGAGCTGCGACGACAGGCGGGCCTCGCACAGGTCCGCCAGGACGTCGTACGCCTCCTTGCCCATCAGCTCCGTCAGCTCCGGGCGGTACGTCACATACACCGGCTCCCCCGCCCCGTGCGCCGACGTCGCCGACGTGCACCACCAGTGCAGGTCATGGCCGCCGGGGCCCCAGCCACGGCGGTCGTACTCCCCGATCGAGACCTGCAGCACCTTCGTGTCGTCGGGGCGCTCGATCCAGTCGTACGTACGCCGCACAGGCAGCTGCCAGCACACGTCCGGCTTCGTCTCCAGCGGCTCCTTGCCCTCCCGCAGCGCCAGGATGTGCAGCGAGCAGCCCGCCCCGCCCTCGAATCCCGGGCGGTTCTGGAAGATGCAGGACCCCTCCCAGCGGCGTGTCTGGCGTTCCCCGTCGTCGTCGGTCTGGACCCAGCCCGTATCCGTACCCACGTCGTGGAACTGCCACAGCTCCGGCGTCAGCCGCGCGACATTCTCCGCGACCCGCTTCTCGTCGTCCTTGTCGGAGAAGTGCGCGCCCAGCGTGCAGCACCCGTCGTCCGCGCGGCCCGCCTGGATGCCCTGGCAGCCGCTTCCGAAGATGCAGGTCCAGCGCGAGGTCAGCCAGGTCAGATCGCAGCGGAAGACCTGTTCGTCGTCGCCGGGGTCCGGGAACTCGACCCACGCTCGCGCGAAGTCCAGGCCCTTCTCGTCGTGCTTGGAGGGCTTGATCTGCTTCGGGGGCTTGGCTTTGCCCTGCTTCGCCTTTTTCGTCTTTGGCACAGGGCAAGCGTATGCGCGTGACAGCAGTAGCGTTCGGTTCATGAGACTCGGAGTCCTCGACGTCGGTTCGAACACAGTGCACCTGCTGGTGGTGGACGCCCACCCGGGCGCCCGCCCGCTGCCCGCCCATTCGCACAAGGCGGAGTTGCGACTCGCCGAACTCCTCGACGGGGACGGGGCGATCGGACCCGACGGCGTCGCCCGGCTGATCGAGGTGGTCGGCGACGCGGTGCAGGCCGCCGAGGACCAGGGCTGCGAGCAGGTGCTGCCCTTCGCGACCTCCGCGGTTCGGGAGGCCAGCAACGCCGACGGGGTGCTGGCCCGGGTCAAGGCCGAGACCGGGGTTGATCTGCAGGTGCTGACCGGCGAGGAGGAGGCCCGGCTGACCTTCCTCGCGGCCCGCCGCTGGTTCGGCTGGTCGGCCGGGAAGCTGCTGGTCCTGGACATCGGCGGCGGCTCGCTGGAGATCGCGTACGGGATCGACGAGGACCCGTACGTGGCGGTGTCGCTGCCGCTCGGCGCGGGCCGGCTGACGGCCCTGCTGCCCGGCGACCCGCCCGACCCGAAGGACGTGAAGGCGCTGCGCCGCCATATCCGGGCCGAGATCGCCCGTTCGGTCGGCGAGTTCAGCCGGTTCGGGAAGCCGGACCACATAGTGGCAACGTCCAAGACCTTCAGGCAGCTGGCCCGTATCGCGGGTGCCGCGCGCTCCGCCGATGGCCTTTACGTGCAGCGTGAACTGAGTCGTAAGTCACTGGAGGAGTGGATGCCGAAGCTCGCCGCCATGACGGTCGAGCAGCGCGGCACCCTCCCCGGCGTCTCCGAGGGCCGGGCCCGTCAGCTGCTGGCAGGAGCGCTGGTCGCGGAGGGTGCGATGGACCTGTTCGGGGCGCCGGTGCTCGAAATCTGTCCATGGGCGCTGCGCGAAGGCGTCATTCTGCGGCGCCTGGACCATCTCCCGGCCTCCTAGCGGCGGCCCGTACCCTGTCTCCCGTGGCAGAACCAGTGGTGCGTATCCCGGATGCGAAGGTTGTCCTGTCAACGGCTTCCGTCTATCCGGAGTCGACGGCGACGGCCTTCGAGATTGCCGCGCGCCTTGGCTACGACGGCGTCGAGGTCATGGTCTGGACCGATCCCGTCAGCCAGGACATCGAGGCTCTGCGCCGTCTGTCCGACTACCACCAGGTGCCGATCCACGCCGTGCACGCGCCCTGTCTGCTGATCACCCAGCGGGTCTGGTCCACCGACCCCTGGGTGAAGCTGCAGCGGGCGCAGACGGCGGCCGAGAAGCTGGGCGCCTCGACGGTCGTCGTGCACCCGCCGTTCCGCTGGCAGCGGCAGTACGCCCGGGACTTCGTCACCGGGATATGGCGGATGGCGCACGAGACGGATGTCCGGTTCGCCGTCGAGAACATGTACCCGTGGCGCTACCGGGACCGCGAGATGCTCGCGTACGCCCCCGACTGGGACGTCACCAAAGAGGACTACCGGCATTTCACGATCGACCTCTCGCACACCGCGACGTCCCGTACCGACACGATGGCCATGATCGACCGGATGGGCGACCGGCTCGGCCATGTACACCTCGCCGACGGCAAGGGGTCCGCGAAGGACGAGCACCTGGTCCCGGGGCGCGGCAATCAGCCGTGCGCCGAGCTGCTCGAGCGGCTGGCCCGTACCGGCTTCGACGGCCATGTCGTCATCGAGGTCAACACCCGGCGCGCGATGTCCGCCGCCGAACGCGAGGCCGACCTCGCCGAGGCGCTCGCCTTCACCCGGCTGCATCTGGCGTCGGCCGCTTCTTCCGGGGTGCGCGGCTCATGACCGGCGCTGCGGCTCCGCGGCGGCGCGGCCGTCCGGCCCGTACCGGAGCGGGCGAGGGCCCCGGCGCCCGCGAGCGGATCCTGGAAGCGGCCCGTACGGAATTCGCCGAGCGCGGCTACGACAAGACGACCGTCCGTGGCATCGCCAAGGCGGCGGACGTCGACCCCGCACTCGTCCACCACTACTTCGGTACGAAGGACGAGGTCTTCGCCGCCGCCATCGAGGTCTCCTTCGAGCCGACGCTGGTCATCCCGGAGATCCTGGGGCAGGGCGCGGACGGCATCGGCGAGCGGCTCGCCCGCTACTTCATCGGGGTGTGGGAAAACCCGGCGACCCGGGCCCCGCTGCTGGCGATCATCCGTTCCGCGCTCACCCACGAGGCGGCGGCGAAGGTGCTGCGCAGCTTCGTACTGCGCAGGCTGCTCGAGCGGATCGCGGGCGATCTCGACGTACCGGACCCGAAATTCCGCGCGGAGCTGGCCGCTTCACACATGATCGGCATCGCGATTCTGCGCTATGTGATCAGGGTGGAGCCGCTGGCCTCGGCGGACCCGGAGGAGATCATCGCGATGGTGGCGCCCACGCTGCAGCGGTATCTGACCGAGGCATGAGCGGCAGCTGACCGAAGCGTGAGCCTCGCGTCCCGTATAACGGACAGACTGTCCAGATCTTGGAGTCGCGGCGTAGGCTCGATGGGAGTCCTACCCGTCTGAAGGAGCGAGCGACGATGCCCGAGCTGAGGTCCCGCACTGTCACCCACGGCCGCAATATGGCGGGCGCCCGCGCCCTTATGCGGGCGTCGGGCGTAGCGGGCGCAGACATCGGCAAGCCGATCGTCGCGGTCGCCAACTCCTTCACCGAGTTCGTGCCCGGGCACACGCACCTCGCCCCGGTCGGCCGGATCGTCTCCGACGCGATCCTGGCCGCGGGCGCCGTGCCCCGTGAGTTCAACACGATCGCCGTCGACGACGGCATCGCGATGGGCCACGCCGGCATGCTCTACTCCCTGCCGTCCCGCGACCTGATCGCGGACAGCGTCGAGTACATGGTCGAGGCGCACTGCGCGGACGCCCTGATCTGCATCTCCAACTGCGACAAGATCACCCCCGGCATGCTGATGGCCGCGCTGCGCCTCAACATCCCGGTGATCTTCGTCTCCGGCGGCCCGATGGAGGCCGGCCAGGCGACCCTCGTGGACGGCACGGTCCGCAAGCTCGACCTGATCAACGCCATCGTGGACGCGGTCGACGAGAACGTGTCGGACGAGGACGTCCTCCGTATCGAGGAGAACGCCTGTCCCACCTGCGGGTCCTGTTCCGGCATGTTCACCGCCAACTCGATGAACTGCCTCGCCGAGGCCATCGGCCTGGCCCTCCCCGGCAACGGCTCGGTGCTCGCCACCCACACCGCCCGCAAGGCGCTCTACGAGAACGCCGGCCGCACGATCGTCGAGATCACCAAGCGCTACTACGAGCAGGGCGACGAGTCCGTCCTGCCGCGCAACATCGCCACCCGCGAGGCCTTCGAGAACGCCATGGCGCTCGACATCGCCATGGGTGGCTCCACCAACACGATCCTGCATCTGCTCGCCGCCGCCCAGGAGGCCGAGCTCGACTACGACCTGACCGACATCGACGCCGTCTCGCGCCGCGTCCCGTGTCTCGCCAAGGTCGCGCCGAACGTCGCCCCCGGCGGCACGTACTACATGGAGGACGTGCACCGCGCGGGCGGCATCCCGGCGATCCTGGGCGAGCTCTACCGCGGCGGGCTCCTCAACGAGGACGTCCACACCGTCCACTCCCCGTCCCTCGCCGACTGGCTCAAGACCTGGGACGTGCGCGGCGGTTCCCCGTCCGCCGAGGCCGTCGAGGTGTGGCACGCGGCCCCCGGCTGCGTCCGCTCCGCGACTGCATTCTCCCAGTCCGAGCGCTGGGAGTCCCTCGACGTCGACGCCGAGAACGGCTGCATCCGGTCCGTCGAGCACGCGTACTCCAAGGACGGCGGACTCGCCGTGCTGAAGGGCAACCTCGCCGTCGACGGCGCTGTCGTGAAGACCGCCGGCGTGGACGAGTCGATCTGGACCTTCGAGGGACCTGCCGTCGTCTGCGAGTCGCAGGACGAGGCCGTCGACAAGATCCTCCGAAAGGAGATCAAGGAGGGCGATGTCGTCGTCATCCGCTACGAGGGCCCGCGTGGCGGCCCCGGCATGCAGGAGATGCTCTACCCGACGTCGTTCCTGAAGGGCCGCGGGCTCGGCAAGGCCTGCGCGCTGGTGACTGACGGCCGCTTCTCCGGCGGCACATCGGGCCTGTCGATCGGGCACGCCTCGCCGGAGGCGGCGAGCGGTGGAACCATCGCGCTCGTCGAGGACGGCGACCGCATCCGTATCGACATCCCGAACCGGTCGATGGAACTCCTCGTCCCCGAGGCGGAGTTGGCGACCCGCCGCGAGGCGCTGGGCGGCGTCTACGCGCCGAAGGACCGCGAACGGAAGGTCTCGGCGGCGCTGCGCGCGTACGCGGCCATGGCGACGAGCGCCGACAAGGGCGCGGTCCGGGACGTGTCCCGGCTGGGCTGATCCCGGTCGTACAGCCGGTCGTGCAGCAGGCTCACCACTTGGTGGGGTCCCGGGCGTCCAGTGCGAAGACGGAGCCGTCCGGGGCGGTGCCGAAGACCTTGTCACCGGCGGCGACGGGTGCGGGCAGCATCGATGCGAAGGTGTAACGCCCGTCGTCCATACGGGGTTTGGTCTGGCCGATGAGCACACCGCGTACGGCGTCCACGGCCAGCAACCGCCCGTCTCCGGCCGTCACATACACCGCGCGGGCGTCGGCGGCGGGGCGTGAGAGATGGGTGACGGCGGTCTCCAGCCGCCACAGCTGGGCGGGTTTCGTCCCGCCGGTGTCGAGGGCGAGGAGCGAGCCGCCCGATCCGCTCAGGTAGACGGTGTCCCCGGCCGCGGTCGCCTGCGCCTGGTCGACGGGCGTGGGCAGCGGGATACGGCGTACTGCGGGTGGCTTGCCCGCGGTGTCGAGTCGTACGACAGCGTCCGTGAAGCCGTCGGTGTTGGTGGAGAGCAGATACAGGAAGCCGCCCGCCGACCGCGCCGGGCTCAGCGTTCCCTTGACCCGCTTCTCCCAGAGCAGGTCGCCGTCGGCCGGATCGACCGCGCTGACCAGCGTCGACGTACCGTCAGCGGAGGGTGTGACGGCGAGCGCGGGTACGTCGCCGCCCGCGGACGCGACCCACTGGCTGCCCCTTCCGCCGCGCTGCCGGGTCCAGCGTTCCTCGCCCGTCGCGGCGTCGGCGGCCCGCACCAGCCCGCCGTCCGTCACCAGCAGCACCACGTCACCGGCGGGCCGGACCGTGGAGTACCGGGAGATGTCCATGTCCCAGCGCACCGCGCCGGACTCCGGGTCGAGCGCCTCGAGCCGGTCCCCGCCGGGTGTGACCACCTGCAGCAGCCCGCCGGCGAGTACGGGCGTCATGCCCTCGTCGCTCTGCGCCGTGCTGTCGCCCGCCTTCGCCGACCAGAGGGTCTTGCCGTCGGCGGGGTTGAGGCGGGCCGCCTTGATGCCGGGCGCCGTGCAGTAGAGCCCGGAGCCGGCCGACGCGCAGACCGGCGTCCTGTTCTCGTCGTCCCCGCCGCGCAGGGGCACGCTCCAGGGGCGGAAGGTCTGCTCGGCGCGGGGCACCGCGGGTGCGGGAGCCGCGGTGTTGCCGTCGCCCACGGTACGTACGACCACGATCCCCGCCGTGACCAGCGCCGCCAGCGCCGCGCACGCCCAGCGGATCCTCCGCCGGGTCAGGGGGCGGCGTCCCGCAGCGGGCACCAGGGGCGCGCTCTCGCGCGGGTCCGGGGTGCGCTGCGCCGGTATGTAGGCCTGAGTGTCGTACGACGAGGAGGGCGAGGACCCGCGCAGCGCGACCATCAACTCGTACGGCGTCGGCCGTTCCGCCGGGTCCTTCGCCAGACAGCGCCGGAACAGCGGCACGAGATCCGCCGGCACACCCGCCAAGTCCGGTTCGTTGTGCACCACTTGGTACGCCACGATGTACGGGCTGTCCGAGTCGAATGGCCCGCGCCCGGTCGCGGCGTGCACCAGCACGGCCCCCATTGCGAACACATCAGCGGCGGGCCCGACCTCGCGCGGACGCTGGAACTGCTCAGGCGCCATGAACGGCGGCGTCCCGATCAGCTTGCCCGTCTCCGTACGCAGATCGCTGTCCGCGGGACGGGAGATGCCGAAGTCGATGACCTTCGGCCCGTCGGGAGCGAGCAGTACATTGCTCGGCTTGAGATCGCGGTGCACCACGCCGGCGCGATGGATGTCACGCAGCGCCTCGGCGAGACCCGCGCCCGCCTTGCGCAGTTCCTCCGAGCCCAGCGGCCCGTTCCGCTTCACCCGCTCGGCGAGCGTCGGGCCCTCGATGAACAGCGTGGCCATCCAGGGCCGTTCCGCCTCCGGGTCGGCGTCGACGACGGGCGCGGTGAAGGCGCCGCTGACCTTGCGGGCGGCCTCGACCTCCTGCCGGAAGCGGGCTCTGAACTCCGGATCCGATGCGTGTTCGGCATGGATGACCTTGACCGCGAGGCGCAACCCGGAGGCGGAAGTGGCCAGGTGGACGACGCCCATGCCGCCGTTGCCGAGGCATGCCTCAAGACGGTACTGCCCGGCATATTCCGGATGCTCCGCTTCCGGGAACCGCCCGGTGCTGCGCAGCGGTGGCATCTCCCACCCCCGTGTTGTTCGTGCGCAAGCGCGACGCACGGAGCCTAGTCGATGATGCGTGCGATGCAGGTGTGGGTTGCTAGCCTGCGCGGCGTACGGAAGAGAACGTACAGATCAAGCCACATCGACGGGGGAGAGTTTCATGGCTGTTGAAGAAGTGCAGTCCGAAAGTTTCGACGAGGCCACGGCCGAGCGCTATCCGGTCGCGCCGGGAGTGGCGCTGAACGTACGCAGCGGCCCAGGCACCAACTACCGGCTCATCAAGGTGCTGCCGGTCGGCTCTCGGGTGCCGATCAACTGCCAGAAGCCGGGTGAGTGGATCAGGGGTCCGTACGGCACCACCAACCTCTGGGACAACATCGCCAATGGGCAGTTCGTCTCGGACGCGTATGTGAACACCGGTAGCGACGGCTATGTGACGATCCGCTGCTCCTGACGGAGTGGCCGTGACGCCCGGGGATAATCGACCCCGTGAGCGAGCAGAGTAAGCAGAGCGCGACGAACGCCGGCGGCGGTCCGCAGCCCGAGCCCATCCGTTTCTTCGGCACGACCTGGATCGGCCACGACGGGGGCTACGGGCTGCGCCGCGCCGGCGTCGCCGCCGGTGCCCTCGCCGCCGCCGTAGCCGGCTGTCTCGTGCTGCGCTTCGCCTACCAGGGTCTGGCGATCGCCGACGTCGGCGGCTTCGTCAACATGCTGGTCGTCGTGATGTTCGCGATCTGCAGCGCCGTTGCCTTCCGCAAGACCTGGGAGGGCTTCACCCGCCGCCCCACCGGTTCCGCGACCGAGGATTCGCTGCGCAGCCTCAAGGCGATCGGCTTCGTCGGCTCGCTCCTCGCCTACTTCTTCCGCTCGCTCACCGAGGCACCGGGCGAGAAGTTGCGCCGTGGGGAGTACGAGGCGGCCCGCAGCCAGTACGAGAAGCGCCGCGGCGTCCGAACCGGCAACCCCGCCGCCCGCAAGGGCAAGGGCGGCAAGTCCAAGCGCAAGTAGCCACGGCCTGATCCGGTTCGTACGCTCCGACGCTCACCCGGCACCCGCACGCCCGGCACCCGCACGCCCCGCACCGCGCCCGCGTCCTGACGGGCCGCGCGCGGCGGTCCGGCTGATCCCGGGCCTCAGCGCGGCCTGCGCGAGAACCGCCCGACCAGGCCGACGACGCCCATCACGAGCGCGCCCCGCCACAGGCCCTCCCACAGGCTGCCGAAGAACCCCTGCGTGGTGAGCGCCTGCTGGACCACCACATCGGCGGCGACCATCACCGCGCCCGGCACGGCCGCGACCCGCCATGGGTGGGCCGCGGCCCAGCGCCGTATCCGGCGGTCGGACGGACTCCCCGTGCCCGGCTTGTCGCCGAGCACCGCGCCCGCCCCGCCGACCATGAAGAACAGCATCAGCGCGACCGACAGCGCGCCGGCCAGCACGCCGAGGCCGATTCCGTCGCCGATCGTGCCGAGCGCGAGTGCGACGCCGCCGCCCAGCCCGCCGACCGCCGCGGCGGCGCGCCACGGCCCGAGCGTCACCGACGCGACGGCCAGCCGCCGCTGCTCGGCCTTCGAGATCTCACTGTTGTGGCTCATATGTCCACCGTCCGCCGTCCGTGCCCCCAACGCCATGGGGGATGCCCCTGACACGCCCCCCATCTCTCGACGCGCCTCCCATCTCTTTATGCCTCACCGCTCTCTTGACGTGGCAAGGCCGCAAGGACATTATTCATCACATGATGAATTCGTCTGGAGTTGCCGTCCTGGCCCGCGGCCTCACAGTCGTACGAGGCGAGCGCACCGTCCTGCGCGGCATCGACTTCACCGTGCCGCCCGGCCGGATCACCGGCCTCCTCGGCCCCTCCGGCTGCGGCAAGTCGACCCTGATGCGCGCCGTGGTCGGCACGCAGGCCAAAGTCACCGGAACCCTCGACATCCTCGGCAGTCCCGCGGGCGACGCCACCCTGCGCTCCCGTATCGGCTACGTCACCCAGGACCCGGCTGTCTACGACGACCTGACGGTCCGCCAGAACCTGGACTACTTCGCCTCCGTCCTGCAGCCCGGCCGCCGCCACCGCGACACCCGCCGCGACTACGTCACCCGTGCCATCGCCGACGTAGACCTCGTCTCGCACGCCGACTCCCTCGCCGGCCGGCTCTCCGGCGGCCAGCGCAGCCGCGTCTCCCTCGCCGTCGCCCTGCTCGGCACACCCGAACTGCTCGTCCTCGACGAACCGACCGTCGGCCTCGACCCCGTCCTGCGCCGCGATCTGTGGAATCTCTTCCACCGCCTCGCCGACGAGCGCGGCGCGACGATCCTCGTCTCCTCGCACGTCATGGACGAGGCGGAGCGCTGCCACCGCCTGCTCCTGATGCGGGAGGGCAAGATCCTCGCCGAGGACACCCCCGACGACCTCCGCTTCCGCACCCGCTCCCAGACCGTCGAAGCCGCCTTCCTCCACCTGGTCGACGAGGCCAACGCCCGACAGGCCGATCCTCAGCCCAGGGCCATTCAGGAGAACGCCCGATGAACGCCGCCCGCACCCTCGCCACCGCCGCCCGCGTCCTGCACCAGCTCCGCCACGACCCGCGCTCCATCGCACTGATGGTCTTCGTGCCGTGCGTGATGCTCTTCCTGCTGCGCTACGTGTTCGACGGCAGCGAGCGGACCTTCGACTCCATCGGCGCCTCACTCCTCGGCATCTTCCCGCTGATCACGATGTTCCTGGTGGCCTCCATCGCCACCCTGCGCGAACGCACTTCAGGCACCCTGGAACGCCTGCTCGCCATGCCCCTGGGCAAGGGCGATCTGATCGCCGGCTACGCCCTGGCCTTCGGCCTCGTCGCCATCGCCCAGTCCCTCCTCGCCACCGGCCTCGCGCTGTGGGCACTGGGCCTGGACGTCATCGGCTCGCCCTGGCTGCTGCTCCTCGTCGCGCTCCTTGACGCTCTGCTCGGCACGGCACTGGGACTTTTCGTCTCGGCCTTCGCCGCCTCCGAGTTCCAGGCGGTCCAGTTCATGCCGGCTGTGCTCTTCCCGCAGCTGCTGCTCTGCGGCCTGTTCACGGCGCGCGAGAAGATGCAGCCCGTCCTCGAGGGGATCTCGAACGTCCTGCCCATGTCGTACGCCGTCGACGCCATGACCGAAGTCCAGCGCTACCCGGACGCCACCGGCGACTTCACCCGCGACGTCCTGATCGTCGCGGCCTGCGCGGTCCTGGTCCTGGCCCTGGGCGCGGCGACGCTACGCCGCCGCACCGCCTAGTTCAGCGTGATGGTGTCCCCGACCTTGAGCCGGCCGTAGAGCCACTCGGCATCGGTGGCGCTCGCCCCGATGATGCTCTTGAAGGCCCACGAGATGACCGTCGCCAAGGACGGCGCCCCCACCCAGACCATCCCGATCACCGTCGGCCGTCCCGGCCTGGACACCTGGAACGGCACGATGGTCGTCTCCGACAAGCAGCGCCGGCCTCCGGAGGCGCGGGCGGGCCTGCGCTCGCCCGTACCGCCCCTCGGACGCCCCGGCACAGCCACGCCCCCGGTGCGAGGATGGCGACACGTATCCCCACCGGCGAGGTGAACAGAGCCATGACCCAGACAGTCGCAGTCCTCGGTACGGGCAAGATCGGCGAGGCCCTTCTCAGCGGCATGATCCGCGCCGGCTGGCGGCCCGCCGATCTTCTGGTCACCACCCGCCGCGCCGACCGTGCCAATGAGCTCCGCACCCGCTACGGCGTCGAGCCTGTCACCAACCCCGAGGCCGCCAAGCGCGCCGACACCCTCATCCTGGCCGTCAAGCCCCAGGACATGGGCAAGCTCCTCGACGAACTTGCTCCGCACATCACCGCGGACCGCCTTGTCATCAGCGCCGCCGCCGGCATCCCCACCTCCTTCATCGAGGAACGCCTGACCGCAGGCACCCCCGTAGTCCGTGTCATGCCCAACACCCCCGTACTTGTCGACGAGGGCATGTCCGTGATCTCGGCCGGCAGCCACGCGACCGCCGAACATCTCACCCACACCGAGGAGATCTTCGGCGGCGTCGGCAAGACCCTCCGCGTCCCCGAGTCCCAGCAGGACGCGGCCACCGCCCTGTCCGGCTCGGGGCCGGCGTACTTCTACTTCCTCGTCGAGGCCATGACCGACGCCGGCATCCTCCTCGGCCTGCCCCGCGCCCAGGCCCACGACCTGATCGTCCAGGCCGCCATCGGCGCCGCCGTCATGCTCCGCGACAGCGGCGAACACCCCGTCAAGCTCCGTGAAGCCGTCACCTCCCCCGCCGGCACCACCATCAGCGCCATCCGCGAACTCGAGAACCACGGTGTACGCGCCGCCTTGATCGCCGCCATCGAAGCGGCCCGCGACCGCAGCCGCGAGCTCGCGTCGGGCAACGGCTGACGGCCCCGGTCACGGCTGGACGGCTGGGACGGAGCCGTCCTCCCCGGGCAGTAGCCCGATCGCCCTATAGGCGGCATCAACTCTCGGCCGGGCCATTCCCCTGGCCCGCTCGGCTCCCTTCCTCAGCACCTCATTGACGTGTCCCGGATCCGCCGCCAGCTCCGCATGTCGCTCCCTCACCGGCCTCAGCAGCTCCACCACCGCCTCGGCCGTGTCCTTCTTCAAGGCCCCGTACGACTCATATACACCGGCCAGGTCGATTGGGTTCCCACCCCCACAAGCCGCCAGCATTTCGAGCAGATTCGCGATGCCCGGCTTGCCCTCGTGGTCGTACTCGACCTCGCGCCCGCTGTCCGTGACCGCCCGCATGATCTTCTTGCGCACCACATCCGCGTCGTCGAGCAGATAGACGATCCCCGCCCCGGACTCGTGCGACTTCCCCATCTTCGAGGTCGGGTCCTGCAGATCCATGACCCGCGCGGCCACCGGCGGATGCGTCGCCTTCGGCACGGTGAAGGTGTGCCCGTATCGCTGGTTGAACCGCACCGCCAGATCCCGCGTCAGCTCCACATGCTGGGTCTGGTCCTCACCCACGGGCACCTCATCCGTCCCGTAGGCCAGGATGTCCGCCGCCATCAGCACCGGATAGGTCAGCAGGGACAGCCGCACACTCTGCCCGCCCGCCCGCGCCCGCGCGCCCTTCTCCTTGTACTGGATCATGCGTCGCAGCTCGCCGTCCGTGGCCGTGCACTCCAGGAGATACGACAGCCGCGCGTGCTCGTCCACGTGACTCTGTACGAATACGGTGCACAGCTCCGGATCCAGCCCCGCTGCCAGCATCAGCGACGCGGCCTGTCGACTGAGCCTGCGCACCCGCGCCGGATCGTGCTCCACGGTCAGCGCATGCAGATCGACCACGCTGAACAGCGCGTCCGCCTGGTGCTGATCGACATCGACCCACCTGCGCAGCGCCCCGAGGTAGTTGCCCAGCGTCAGATGCCCCGTGGGCTTGATCCCGCTGAAGATCCGCGTCATCACGCTCTCCGTCTCCTGATCGGAGCCGCCGCGTCCAGCGGCCGGACTCCCGGAGGGAGAAACGAGAACGGCCGCCGAAGCGGCGGCCGTTGAGTGCATGCGTAGGCGCCGGCCGCCGTCAGGCGGCCCACCACTGGAGGAGGCACGTACGCGTTGTCATGCGTACGAGACTATGGGGCCCAGCCCCAGGTTGACAGCGGATACCGCCATCCGTAGTGTTCTTCGAGTTGTCCGACGTGAGCACCGACTTCGGCCGGTCCCCGGACAGCCATTCCGCAAGACCCACTACAAGCGAGCGGCACTCTGTCGTCCGGCTTTCTGTGCGCTTTTGCGAAATGAGGAATCCGCGTTCGAACGAGCGCAGCCCCGATTAGCGTCGGGGGCCAGGATTCCGCTAAAGTCTCACTCGTCGGAACGGCCCAACAGCCGGAAAGACAACCCGAGTTCGACCGGGAATCAGGCCCGAAAGGATCTGATAGAGTCGGAATCGCCGGAAAGCCGAAAGGCTGGAAAGCAAGCCCCTTCTGACGGGG
>NZ_JBVHDR010000007.1:0-136738 GCF_055563295.1 Streptomyces sp. NPDC002868
TGTCCCACCCGGGCACCGTCGGCGGCCAGGACATCACCAGCGCGGCCAACGCCACGGTCGGCATGTCCGTCACCCGCCGCGGCTCCACCACGGGCACCCACAGCGGCTCCGTCACCGGCCTCAACGCCACGGTCAACTACGGTGGCGGCGACATCGTCTACGGCATGATCCGCACCAACGTCTGCGCCGAGCCCGGCGACAGCGGCGGCCCGCTCTACTCCGGCAGCAGGGCCATCGGTCTGACCTCCGGCGGCAGCGGCAACTGCTCCTCCGGCGGCACGACGTTCTTCCAGCCGGTCACCGAGGCGCTCAGCGCCTATGGAGTCAGCGTCTACTGACGCACCACCTTCACGGTCGGCAGCAGTCGAGCCCTCGTCCGTATGACAGGACGGGGGCTCGACGTCGCGTCCCCTTTTGAGAGGATGTCAGAGCGGTCGGGCATGGAGGGACGGGGAAGTTGCGGTCAGTGAAACGCATTGGAGTGACCGGCCACCGAGGAATCCCTCCCGAGGCCTACGCCCACATCCGCGCCGGAATGCATGCCGTGCTCTGCGGCCACGACGGCTCGATGGAGGCACTGTCCAGCCTCGCGGCCGGAGCCGATCAGCTCTTCGCGGACATCGCCCTGGCCTGTGGCGCGGAACTGACCGTGGTCATCCCCAGCGGGGACTACGAGGACGGCTTCACGGCCCCCGACGAGCTGGCCCGCTACCAGCGCCTCAAGGGCCGCGCCACCCGGGAGATCAAGCTCGCCTTCCCGTACTCCACCGACGAGGCCTACTACGCGGCAGGCGCCTACATCGCCGACAACTGCGACCGCCTTCTCGCGGTCTGGGACGGCCGTCCCGCCCGCGGCTACGGCGGCACGGCCGACATCGTCCGCTACGCACGCGATCTCGGAAAGCCCGTGACGGTCATCTGGCGCGACGGCCTTGAGCGCCACTGGATCTGATCGCCCATCAACTCCGGTGTCTGACCAGCCAGTCGGTGTGCTGAGGCGAGACGATGCGCTCGGTCTCGTACACCGCTGACGGCCACTCCACATCGCTCACGGTGGTCTCCATCGCCGTATGCATCGCCGCGAGGTCCTCCTCCACCAGCGAGTGGGCCGCGATGAGAGGTTGATGGCGGCGTATCTCGCTCCACGCCAGACACGCGGCCGCCGCCGAGGACAACAGGCCTGCCATCTCGACGGATTCGGCGAGCGAGAAGGTACGCAGCAGCGCGAAGAACAGCGCGAGCAGGGTGAGCAGCCCGATCGAGGCGGACCACAGGACGGTCGCGCGGCGGGATATCTCCTTGCGGCGGTGGTACCAGTTGCGCTGCTCGATCAGCCGGTCCCTGACATACGTCTCCTTGCGGACGCTGAAGGCCTTGGCACGCAGCCGCCGCATGGGTGTGGTGATCAGCTCCCCGGCCGCCACCTCCGGCACGCTCGGGCGCGGGTCCTGCCAGCCGACCTTGGTCAGTTCCCGCAGCCCTTCCTCCATCCGCACGGTGAACAGCTCGTCCGCATCAGTGGAGTTGGAGTCGAAGGGTGCTCCATGGACCGCGTAGCGCCAGCACATCGACTTGATGAACTCCGCTGCGGAGCGGTTGAGTTGCCATTGCGACTTTGCTCTGCGCCTCGATGAGCGGTAGCTGAGGATCAGCACCCCGGCGTACGCCAACACGCTGAGTGCGCCGGGGAGTTGGAAGGTGTCGCCGAGCTTCAGTGACGACGGCAGCGCCGCCAGGGCCGCGCCGGCGATCAGTAGCAGCAGCTGGTAGCGGGTGGCGCCGACGGCCTCGCGCTGGCGCGAGATGGCTATCGCGTCCGTGTGGTGGAAGAGAACCGGCAGATCAGTGTTTCTGAAGACCATGCTTTGCAGTGGGCCGGGAAACACGGTCATGCGCACCCCTGTCTGCAGTTTTGTCTTCACTCTTTAGGCGGAATGGCTTGTTCCGTACTCTCCTGCGAGAATGCGATGCAACTCTTTTGTTCCGTCTCCACGTGCTGAGTTGCTGCGAGTGGCCATGAGAGTAAAGTCGTGCCGCCGGCATCGCAACGGTGCGTGGTATCTGTGCTGGACACAACATCAAGGACGGCCCCCATGACGTTTCAGACCTCCGCGTCCTTCGCGGCTGCGAAGAAGAACCGCGTTCCGCTGGCACAGATCGATGTGCGTAGCACCGATACCGCCAGGAAGCTGGCCCGCGTCCTTCCGGCCGCCGCCGGCCGCACTCTGCGTGCTTCCACGTTCAACTCGGCGCTCTAGACTGGCGGAATGACTGGACCCCTGGTCCCATTCCGCGAGATCGTATTGAAGGTTCACAGCAGATGTGATCTTGCATGTGACCATTGCTATATCTATGAACACGCTGATCAGAGCTGGCGTACCCGCCCAAAGGCAATCTCTGACGATGCGATTTCCTGGACAGCTCTGCGACTGGCCGAGCATGCCAAGAGTCATGCCCTGCCCTCCGTGTCAGTGATCCTGCACGGAGGGGAGCCTCTTCTGGCGGGACCCGCACGACTGCGACGTATCTGCGAGGAGCTGACCGCAGCCCTCGACGGAGTAGCCGAGCTCGACCTCCGGATCCATACGAACGGCTTACAGCTCTCCGCGCGCTACCTGGACCTCTTCAGCGAGTACAACGTCCGGGTCGGGATCTCCCTCGACGGCGACCGAAGTGCGAACGACCGTCATCGCCGCTTCGCAGACGGACGCACCAGCCATCCGCTGGTCCTCAGGGCCGTCGAACTGCTCCGGCAGGAGCGCTACCGCCACCTCTATCTCGGCCTTCTCTGCACGATCGACGTGGCCAACGACCCGATCGCCGTGTATGACGCGCTCACCGAGCTGGAGCCTCCCCTCATCGACTTCCTGCTCCCGCACGCCACCTGGGACGACCCGCCGGCCCGCCCCGACGGATCACCCACCGCGTACGCCGACTGGATCCTCGCCGTCTTCGACCGCTGGGAGTCGCAGGGCAGAAACGTGCCGGTACGGCTCTTCGATTCCGTGCTCTCCACGCTCGGCGGCGGCCCCAGCCTCACCGAATCCCTCGGCCTCGCCCCCACCGACCTCGTCGTCGTCGAGACCGACGGCACCCTGGAGCAGGTCGACTCGCTCAAAAGCGCCTACGAAGGCGCGGCAGCCACCGGATTCGACGTCTTCACGCACCCCTTCGACGACGTCGCCGCCCATCCCGGCGTCAGGGCGCGCCAGCTGGGCCTCGCGGGAGTCAGCGAGACGTGCCGGCAGTGTCCGGTCGTACGGTCGTGCGGCGGCGGGCTCTACACCCACCGCTACAGCTCCGGCAACGGCTTCGACAACACCTCCGTCTACTGCACCGACCTCGAGGCGCTGATCCGGGGCATCGAGCAGCGCACGGCCGCCTCCACGGTGTCGCCGGCGGTCACGGACCCGGGCGTGCTGATGGCCGAACACCAGGACCTGACCCGCACACTGCTCGCCGAACTCCATCAGGAGCTCGACGGGCGGGGCGGCGAGAAGTGGGACGAGGTCTGGCAGCTGGCAGGCGCCCTGGAAGGGCACGCCGATGTGCTCGACGCGGTGTACGGCCATCCGTACACCTGCACCTGGCTGCAGGACACGCTGGCCGCGCTGCGGACGGGGCTGCCGGAGGCGGTCCCACTCGCGCTCCGGCTGGCGTCGTACCTCGCCGCGGCGGTCGTACGAGGCGGGCTCGACCTCCCCGTCCGGATGCCGTACCGGGACGGCAGGCTCTGGCTTCCCACGCTCGGCGAACTGCGGCTGACCGGTCCCGGGGAGCCGGGCGAGGCCGAGGTGCGCCTGGCCGAGAAGGGCTTCCAGGTGCGGGTGGACGGACGTGCGCCGGTGTACGTACGCACCGACGAGGAGAGCGACGGCTGGCGGCCCGTGCGCACGCTCGGCGGCGACGGGGCGCCCGCACTGCGGCTCGACGACCTCGACCCGTACCGCAACTGCTTCGGCGCCCCCGTGCGGGAGCGGCTCGGCGCGGGCGAAGTGGCCGACTGGAGCGAGCGGCTGGCCGGGGCCTGGGAGCTGCTGCGGCAGGCCGCACCCGAACAGGCCACGGAGGCCGCGGACTGTCTGACCACCCTGACGCCGCTGGTCTCGGGAGAGCCGTCCCTGGGCCGGCACGGCTACGGTGCGCTGGGAATCGCGCTGCCCGACAGCCCCGAAGAGCTGGCGCCCGCGCTGCTGCGCGGATTCAGGCGGGCGAAGCTGCACGCGCTGGTCGAGGTCACGGATCTCTATGCACAGGACGGCTGGTGGCGCCACCCGGCGCCCTGGCAGGACGAGCCCGTTGCGGCGTCCGAGCTGCTGGCCGGGGCGTACGAACGAGTGGGCCTCGCGGCCTTCGAACCGGCCGGTGCCGACCAGGTCGAGCGCGCCCTGGAAACCCTGGAGCGCGCGGCGGAGCTGACCGTCAGCGGGCGGCGCCTGCTGGACGAGCTCCGGAAAGAGGCCGGCCGTGGCTGAGGGCGGGCTCGGACGCGGGCTGGCCCAAACGCTGCGCGGGCTGGGCGTACAGGACGGCATGACGCTGCTCGTCCATGCCTCCCTGCGCGCCACCGGGCTGCGCGCGGACACCGTCCGTGACGTGCTGCTGGACGTGCTGGGCGCGGACGGCACGCTGGTGGTGCCCGCGTTCACCATGGAGAACTCCGACACGTCCCACTCGTACCTGGCCCGGGTGCGCGGGATGACACCCGAGCAGGCGGCGGCCTTCCGGGCGGAAATGCCGGCCTTCGAAGCCGCGGCCAGCCCGAGTCAGGGGATGGGCCGGTTGGCCGAGTCCGTGCGCACCGCCGAGGGGGCCGTGCGCAGCGCCCATCCGCAGACTTCTTTCACAGCGCTGGGGCGGCGGGCCGCGGAACTCCTCTCCCCGCATCCGCTGACTTCCCATCTCGGCGAGGACTCACCGCTCGGAGCTCTCTACCGGGCACGGGCCCAGGTGTTGATGATCAATGTGGATTTCGCCGTCTGCACCGCATTCCATCTCGCCGAATATCGCACCGGATCGCCTCTGCGCACCTACCGTTGTGTGGTGCAGCGACCCGGCGGGGGTAAGAAATGGACGGAGTACGAGGACGTCGATCTGGACGACAGCGATTTCGACGCGATCGGCGCCGCCTTCACTTGGGGCATGGAACAGAAGGGACAACTGGGAGGAAGGTCCGCAAGGTTGTTCTCGATCAAGGACGCGGTCGACCATGCGGAGAGCTGGATGACCGAAAAGCGGTGTTGACTGACTGAACGTCGGGGAGATGGAGTGTGTCGGGCTCCGGAATGATTAATTCGCTCGCATCTCTCATCGATGCTGGGTGTCGGGGCGGGCGTTCGCGCAGGACGGGGGTCGTGTGGCAGATTTAGCGCAGCGAGCGGCGGACCATAGGCCGTACTTCTTTCTGAGTTACGCGCACACGCCGCGGTACGGGGCCGGGGGCCCTGACCCGGACATGTGGGTGGAGCGGCTCTTCCGCGATCTGTGCGGCCATGTGATGGCCATGACCGATCTGCCGGCCGGTGCGCCGGCCGGGTTCATGGACCGGGAGATCCGCTCGGGGGAGGGCTGGTCGGAGCGCCTGGGTGAAGTACTGGCCACCTGCCGGGTGTTCGTGCCGCTGTTCTCGCCGCGGTACTTCGCCAGCGAGATGTGCGGCAAGGAGTGGTACGCCTTCGCCCAGCGGGCGATCTACCACCAGGCCAAGAGCAACAGGCCCGCGGAGGCGATCGTGCCCGCGCTGTGGGTGCCGATGCCGCCGGAGCAACTGCCGGGGCCTGCCGAGCGGTTGCAGTTCAACCACCGGGCCTTCGGCGACCGCTACGTCACCGACGGCCTCTATGGGCTGATCAAACTCCGGATATTCGCCGAGGAGTACGAGGCCGCCGTCTATGAACTCGCCAAACGCATTGTCAGCGTCGCCGACACTACGCGCGTCGGCTCGGGCAGTCCCGTCGACTACCGGCAGGCGCCCAGCGCCTTCGGCAAGCCCACCGGCGGCCCCCGCCCGATGCATGTGACCGTCGCTGCGCCCACCAGTCACGAGCTGCCCGAAGGCCGCACACCCGACTACTACGGCAAGCAGTCCCAGGACTGGAATCCGTACCACCCGGACTCGGCACGGCCGTTGGCGTACGTGGCCCAGGACCTGGTGCGCTCGCTCAACTACCAGGCGACGGTCTCCTCGTTCGACCATGAGTCGCCGCCCGACCTGAGCCAGCCGCCCACCCGGCCCGAGATACTTCTCGTCGATCGCTGGGCGCTGGAGGACGAGGACCGGCGCGAGCGGCTCGCCGCCTTCGACGCGGAGCCGCGCCCCTGGGTGAGCGTCGTCGTCCCATGGAACCGCGACGACCCGCAGAGCCGGGTGTCCGAGGCCGAGCTGGTCCAGAAGCTGGAGCGCACGATGCCCCACCAGATGCGCCAGGGCCGGGCCGCGTGCCGGGCCGCCGCCAGAGGCGTGCTCAGCATGGAGGCGTTCGGCCAGATCCTGCCCCAAGTGGTGGAGTCGGCTGCCCAGGAGTATCTGCGGCACGCCGAGGTCTTCCCGCCCGCGGCGCCGCCGCCTCCCGGAGCCCGCTCTTCCGAACGGCCCAGGCTCCGCGGCCCGATGGCCGAGTACGGCACCACCCACTACGTCCCGAACACGCGTGACATCGCCCCCGATGCGGAGGACACGGATGACGGCCAGTCGTGACGGACGCATCGTCACCTTCTATTCGTACAAGGGAGGTACGGGCCGCACGATGGCCCTGGCCAACACGGCCTGGATACTCGCCGCGAACGGCAAGCGGGTCCTGGCGGTCGACTGGGACCTGGAAGCGCCCGGCCTGCACCGCTTCTTCCACCCCTTCCTCGACCCCTCCACGCTCGGCGCCACCACCGGGGTCATCGATCTGATCACCGAGTACGCCTGGGCGGCGACCAGCCCCGAGCCGCGCCGCGACGACTGGCATCTCGACTACGCGCGCATCCAGCCGCACGCCGTCTCCCTCACCCCGGAGAGCCTCGGCTGGGAGTTCCCCGACGGCGGCACACTCGACTTCGTCTCCGCGGGCAAGCAGAACCGCGAGTATTCGGCGACCGTCTCCACCTTCGACTGGGACAACTTCTACGACCGGCTCGGCGGCGGCCATTTCTTCGACGCGCTGCGCGAGGACATGAAGGCCAACTACGACTACGTCCTCATCGACAGCCGTACCGGCCTGAGCGACATCGCCGACATCTGCACCGTCCATCTGCCCGACATCCTCGTCGACTGCTTCACCCTCAGCGACCAGTCCATCGACGGCGCCGCCGCGGTGGCCCGGCAGATTGACGAGCGGTACGGCGGCCGGGGTATCCGGATCTTCCCGGTCCCGATGCGGATCGACGAGGGCGAGAAGGAGAAGGCCGATGCCGGACGCGCGCTGGCCCGGCTGAAGTTCGACCGCTTCCCCACCGGCCTCGCCGGGGAGGACCTCACCGCCTACTGGGGCGCGGTGGAGATTCCGTACCGGCCCTACTACGCCTACGAGGAGACCCTCGCCACCTTCGGCGACGAGGCGGGCCTGACCAACTCCCTGCTCTCCGCCTTCGAACGGCTCACCGCCGTCATCACCAACCAGCGGATCACCTCGATGCCCGCCATCGGCGAAGAGGTCAGGCTCCGGATCAGGGATGCCTTCACCCGCCGCCGGCCCGCCCTGCCCGCCGACCTCTTCCTCAGCTATGTCGCCGAGAACCGCATGTGGGCCGACTGGGTGGAGTCTTTGCTCACCAGGGCCGGCTTCCGGGTCGTGCCGCGCGACGTCTCGGTCGAACGGGACCCGGCCGACCCGGACGAACTCGCCGCGGAGAACGCCGCCCGGACCGTGGTGCTGCTGTCCACCGCATATCTCAAGTCCGCCCGGGCTGTGGAGCTCTGGTCGCGGGCCGCGGCCGAGGACCCCGGCGGCGGCAGGCACCATCTGCTGCCGATCCGGGTCGGCGACGTCCGGCTCACCACCCCGTACATCGACCGCAACCCGGTGGACCTCTTCCGGCTCGACGAGGTGCACGCCACCACCGCGCTGCTGCGCGCGCTGGACCGCCCGGTCCAACTCTCCGACAGCGCCTCGCCGGGGCCGCGCTTCCCCGGGACCGTGCCGAAGATCTGGAACGCACCGCCCCGCAACCCCGGTTTCACCGGACGCTCGGTGGTGCTGGAGCGGATGCGCGACCAGCTCGGCGGCGGAATGGCGGTGGCCGCGGTGCTGCCCCAGCCGCAGACCCTGTACGGACTCGGCGGCGTCGGCAAGACCCAGGTCGCCCTGGAGTACGTCCACCGCTTCATGGCCGACTACGACCTGGTGTGGTGGATCTCCTCCGAGCAGCCCGACGACGTGGTCGCCGGACTCGCCGAACTCGCCGTCCGGCTCGGCGCCCAGGGCAGCGAGGACATGGCGGCCGCCTCGCAGGAGGCCATCGACCTGCTTCGGCGCGGAGTGCCGTCCTCCCGCTGGCTGCTGGTCTTCGACAACGCCGACGACCCCGAGCAGCTCAAGCGGTTCTTCCCGCCGCAGGGGCCCGGGCACATCCTGGTCACCTCCAGGAACCAGACCTGGTCGCAGTACGGGGACGCGCTGCCCGTCGACGTATTCCTGCGCGAGGAGTCCATCGAGCACCTCCAGCGGCGGGCCCGCGGGCTGAGCATCGAGGACGCCGACCAGGTCGCCACCGCCGTCGGCGACCTGCCGCTCGCCGTCGAACAGGCCGCGGCCTGGATCGCGGAGACCGCCACACCCGTCGCCGCGTATCTGGAACAGCTCAAGGAACAGGCCGCAAGCGTCCTCGCGCTCAACCAGCCCCCCGGCTATCCCGAGCCGGTCGCCGCGACCTGGAACGTCTCCATCGAACGGCTCAAGGAGCGCTCGCCCGCCGCGGTGCGCCTCCTCCAGCTCTGCGCCTTCTTCGCCCCCGAGCCGATTTCCGCGAACCTCCTCTACAGCAAGGAGATGATCGACGCGCTCAAGCCGTACGACGCCTCGCTGCAGGAGAAGCTGGTGCTCGGCCGGGTCATCCGGGAGATCGGCCGGTTCGCGCTGGCCAAGGTCGACCAGGTCTCCAACAGCATCCAGGTGCACCGACTGGTACAGGCGGTCATCCGGGCCCAGCTGACCGAACAGGAGCAGCAGGACGCGCGGCACGCCGTCCACCGGGTCCTCGCGGGCGCGCGGCCCGACGACGACGAGCCGATCGACAACCCCGAGACCTGGCCGCGGTTCGCCAGCATCTGGCCGCACCTCGGCACCTCCGAGGCCAGGTTCTGCAAGGAGCCCGAGACACGCCGGCTGATGATCGACCGGGTGCGCTATCTGTGGAAGCGCGGCGACCTGAACGCGGCGTACACGCTCGCCGACGAACTGCGCGAGATCTGGCGCGAGATGCTGGGCAATGACGATCTGCAGTATCTCTATCTCCGCTTCCACCTCTCCAACATCCTTCGCTCGCAAGGCCGTTATGTGGAGGCCAAGGAGCTGGACGAGGTGACCCTGGAGCGTCAGCAGGCGGTGCTGGGTACCTCCCATCCGCATACGTACATGACCACCAGCGGTCTCGCGATGGACCTGGGCACCCTCGGCCAGTACGGCAGGGCGATGGAGCTGGCGACCGAGGCGCACGAGGGATTCAGCCAGATCTTCCACGAGTCCCATCCGCGTACGCTCGCGGCAGCCAACAACCTGGCGCTGAATCTGCGCATGGTCGGCCAGTACGCGCGAGCCCGCGAGATCGACCAGGAGGTCTTCGACCGGCGCACCGAAGTACTCGGCCCGGAGCATCCGTACACCCTCTCCTCGGCCATGAACCTCTCCCGTGACCTGCGGGAGGTCGGACGGTATGAGGACTCGGTCGCGCTGCTCAGCCGGACGTACGACCTCTACAAGGAGCAGCTCGGCCGCGCCTTCCCGGGCACGCTGGCGGCGGCCAAGAGCCTCGCCGTCTCGCTGCGCAGGGCCGGGCGGATCGAGGACGCGCGGCGGCTGACGACTGCCACCCGCAACCGCTATCGCGCCAAGTACACATCGGCCAACCCGGACCTGCTCGCCTGCGATCTGAATCTGGCGGCCGACCTGTTCGCGGCGGGGGAGCCGGTCGCGGCGCGGGATCTGGCGCAGGAAGTCGTCGACCAGTACATGAGGGTGCCGGGGGAGCGGCACCCGTACACCCTCGCCGCCGTCAACAACCTGGGCATCTTCCAGTGGGGCTGTGGCGCTCCGGAGGCCTCGGAACAGCTGCTGGTGAAGGCGTCCAGGACGATGCGGGAGGTCCTGGGCGAGAACCATCCGCACGCCCTGTACAGCACCATCAACCTCGCCAACGCGCTTGCGGATCTGGGCGGTCTGGAGGAGGCGCTGGAAATCGAGCAGCGGACCGTGAGCCGACTGCGCGAGGTGCTGGGCTCGCACCATCCCGAGGTGCTCGGCATCGTCTCCAACATGTCCGTCACACTCGGCCTGCTCGGCCGCAAGGACGAGGCGGCGCATGTGCGGGCGGAGACTGTGGTGGAGTTGCAGCGACTGCTGGGTGAGGAGCATGCGCTGACAAGGATCGCGCGGGACGAGCGCAGGGTGCACCGCGATCTGGAGCCGCTTTCCGTCTGACCCTGGGGCTCCGCCCCGGGCCCGCGCCTCAAACGCCGGCGGGGCTGAATTCTGGGGCTCCGCCCCAGACCCGGGTCCTCAATCGCCGGACGGGCTTGAAATTCAAGCCCGTCCGGCGATTGAGGACGAACCGGCTACCGGACGGCCCCGGTCCCCCGGTCACCTCTCCAGCAGCCACGTCAGGATCCGCGGCAGCGCATGCAGCGCGTCGAAGTGCGCGGCGGTCGGTTCGAGTACGGCCGTCGCGCCGGGGATGCGCTGCGCCAGCCAGCGGGAGTGGCCCACGGGTGAGAAGACGTCCTTCTCGCCGTGCCAGAGCATCACCGGGCCCTTGATGTCGGCGGGGTCGAAGCCCCAGGGGCTGCAGAAGGCGAGTGCGTCGTCGATCCAGCCGTACGCGGAAGTACGCAGCGCCTCCTGGTAGTTGCGAAGCAGCATGGACCTGACGCCCGCGTCCGACACCACCATCCGGTCGGATTCGGTCAGCTCCCTGCGCAGATCGTCGAGCAGCCGGACCGGGTCCTTCCTGATCTCGGCGGAGCGCAGGATGAACCGCTCGGTCAGCCCTGCCGGGTCGTCCGACGCGCTGGTGTACTCCAGGACATTGGACGCGGCCATGCCCTCGAACCAGTCGAGTCCGTCGGCGTCCCTGGGCGCGAGCGTCACCAGAGCGGCGGTACGGGTGATCCGCTCCGGCATGAGGGCCGCGCAGGCCAGCGCGTGCGGTGCGCCGCCCGAGCGGCCCACCACGGCGAACCGCTCCAGGTCGAGCTCGTCGGCGATCGCCCGTACGTCCTGGGCGACATCGGCGACGCTGCGTCCCGCCAGCCGGTCCGAACCGCCGTAGCCGGGGCGGTCGTACGCGATCAGCTGTGTGCCGCGCTGGTACAGCACCATGCCGCGCGGCGCCGGGCCCAGCCTGCTGCCGGGGGTGCCGTGCAGCAGGAACACCGGTCTGCCGCGCGGATCGCCCAGCCGTTCCACCATCAGATGCCGCCCGTCCGCCACGCGCATCCGACGTCGCACTCCCGAGCCCCCTTCGCCGTAAGTGCCCCGTGCAGGCATGTGAGCCTTGGCATTCCCCACCGATTCGATGATTACCCATCAAGGCCCTGACCGGGACTGCCTTTGTAGTCATTTGGGGGTTACCGTCGAAGAGGTACGTGCAGGCGCGTCCACATCGCACCCCAGGGGGCCGTGATGGTTGAGGCACTGGTGACGGCCGGCGTGGCCGTAGCGTCCGCGGGCGTCGTCTATGTGATGGCGGCGGCCCGGGTGGTCAAGCAGTACGAGCGGGGTGTGGTCTTCCGGCTCGGAAGGCTCAAGTCCTCGGTACGCGGCCCGGGTTTCACTCTGATCGTGCCCTTCGTGGACCGGCTGCGTAAGGTCAATATGCAGATCGTGACCATGCCGGTGCCCGCGCAGGACGGCATCACGCGGGACAACGTGACGGTGCGGGTCGACGCGGTGATCTATTTCAAGGTCGTCGACGCCGCCGATGCCGTCGTACAGGTGGAGGACTACCGGTTCGCGGTCTCGCAGATGGCACAGACGTCGTTGCGGTCGATCATCGGCAAGAGCGATCTGGACGATCTGCTGTCGAACCGCGAAAAGCTCAATCAGGGGCTGGAGTTGATGATCGACAGTCCGGCGATCGGCTGGGGCGTGCAGATCGACCGGGTGGAGATCAAGGACGTCTCGCTGCCCGAGACGATGAAGCGGTCGATGGCGCGGCAGGCGGAGGCGGACCGTGAGCGGCGGGCCCGGGTCATCAACGCGGACGCGGAGTTGCAGGCATCCAAGAAGCTGGCGGAGGCGGCCGGGGTGATGTCGGAGCAGCCCGCTGCGCTTCAGCTGCGGCTGCTCCAGACCGTGGTAGCCGTCGCGGCGGAGAAGAACTCGACGCTGGTGCTGCCCTTCCCGGTGGAGCTGCTGCGGTTCCTGGAACGGGCCCAGCAGCCGCTGCCGCCCGCGGAACCCCGTCCCGCGGAGACGAAAACAGGACAGGACTAGTCCTTACGCGCTGCCCATGGTCTGGTTGCACGCGGTGTTCGCAAACGAAACCCACCAGTGGGGACGCTTCCTGTGAAGGCACTGTGAACGCACCCGCGTTGTCGTGTGCGCGTCCTGAAGTCGACCTTGTGTGCTACCGATCGGTATCGGAATAGTGGGCGCCCCATCCTCCGTGTCCTGGCACCCCACTTGCCCGGACACGGCCCCCACAGGAGGTCGATGTTGAAGCACCGACGCATGCCCAAAAGGAAAGCGGCGATCGCAGGCGGCGCGGTCGTCGCGCTGGTGGCCGCGGGCCTCACCTTCCAGAGTGCGAACGCCAGTGACGACACTGACCAGTTCGTCGCCAAGACGCTGTCCGCGGTAGCGGCCGGAAACCTTGCTTCCACCCTCAGCAAGGATCTGGGCACCGACGCGGCCGGTACGTACTACGACGCCGACACCAAGGCCCTCGTGGTGAACGTCGTCGACGAGACGGCCGCCGAGACCGTGCGCAAGGCGGGCGGCAAGGCCAGAATCGTGGAGAACACCCTCGCCGAGTTGAAGACCGCCCGGCAGACCCTCACCGTCAAGGCGACCATCCCCGGCACCTCCTGGGCCGTCGACCCGGTCACCAACAGGGTCGTCGTCACCGCCGACCGTACGGTCAAGGGCGCGGCGTGGGACAAGCTCAGCCAGGTCGTCAAGGGCCTTGGCGGCAAGGCCGAACTGAAGAAGTCCGCCGGGGAGTTCAAGCCCCTGATCGCGGGCGGCGACGCCATCCACTCCGGCGGCGGACGCTGTTCGCTCGGCTTCAACGTGGTCAAGGACGGCGAGCCGCACTTCATCACTGCCGGACACTGCGGGCAGGCCGGCAGCGAGTGGTCCGACTCGGCGGGCGGCGCGGCGATCGGCTCGATGGTCGACTCGCAGTTCCCCGAGAACGACTTCGCGCTCGTCAAGTACAGCGGCAGCACCGAGCACCCGAGCGAGGTCAACCTCTACAACGGCAGCTCGCAGGCGATCACCAAGGCGGGTGAGGCGACTGTCGGCATGCAGGTGCAGCGCAGTGGCTCCACCACCCAGGTGCACGACGGTGAGGTCACCGGGCTCGACGCCACCGTGAACTACGGCAACGGCGACATCGTCAACGGTCTCATCCAGACCACGGTCTGCGCCGAGCCGGGCGACAGCGGCGGCTCGCTCTTCGCGGGCGACACCGCGATCGGTCTGACCTCGGGCGGCAGCGGTGACTGCTCCTCGGGCGGCGAGACCTTCTTCCAGCCGGTGCCGGAAGCACTGAGCGCGTTCGGAGCCGAGATCGGCTGACGGCTCCCTCGTCTCTTTCCGGTCCGGCCCGCCATGGACAGCTCCATGGCGGGCCGGACCTCTTTTTCTACGTCCTTGATCGCGTCGAAGAAGCCTTGCGTCCGGTGTTCATGCAGGTGGGGCGGGGTCGAATGGCTGATGCGCGACGTGTCGCACGAATGTTCGAAACTTGGTCTATGGTGGAGGTGGGGGAGGTGAGACGGACTGATCCAGGAGGTGCGGGTGCCCGGGTTCACGCATCTGCACACCGTTTCCGGGTTCTCCCTGCGATACGGGGCCTCGCACCCGGAGCGGCTTGCCGAGTGCGCCGCCGAGCGAGGCATGGACGCCCTCGCGCTGACCGACCGCGACACCGTCGCGGGCACGGTCCGCTTCGCGAAGGCCTGTGCCGAGGCCGGAGTACGGCCGCTGTTCGGGGTGGACCTCGCTGTCGGTGAGCGGGCGCGCAAGGAGGGGCCCACCGAGCGGCGGCGCACCCCGGTGCGCGGCGGCGCGTTCGTGGACGAGTCCGCTCCCCGTACGGTCTTCCTCGCCCGGTCCCGCGAGGGCTGGGCCGAGCTCTGCCGGCTGGTGACCGCCGCCCACGCGGCGGACGACGGCGGCCCGCTGCTGTCCTGGGACGACAACCACGGCGAGGGGCTGACCGCGCTGCTCGGCCCCGCCTCCGAGATCGGCCGGGCGCTGTCCGCCGGCCGTCCCGACCGCGCGGCGAAGCTGCTCGTGCCCTGGCAGGAGCGCTACGGCGACCGGCTGCGCCTGGAAGTCGTGCACCACGGCCTCATGGGCACCGGACCCGGCTCGCTGCGGCACGCCGCCCGCACCCTCGGCTTCGCCGCCGAACAGGGCGTGCGGGCCGTGCTCACCAATGCCGTCCGGTACGCCGACCCGGGCCGGGGCCCGGTCGCCGACGTCCTCGACGCCGCCCGCCGGCTCGTACCCATAGACCCGCACAAGGGCCTCGACAGCGGGGAGCGCTGGCTCAAGGAACCGGCCGAGATGGCCCGTACCGCCGAGCGGGTCGCCGAGGCCGCCGGCTTCCGGCGCGACACCGCACACCGGCTGCTCGCCATGACGGAGGAGACGGCGGCCGAGTGCCTGGTCGACGCCGAGGACGATCTGGGGATCGGCGCCGTCCACTTCCCGGAGCCGCATCTGGTCGGCGCCGGGCGCCGCACCCCGCAGCGGGTGCTCGCCTCCCGCGCCGCCGCCGCGATGGTGCTGCGCGGCTACGACGGCCGCCGTGAGTACTGGGAGCGGATGCACCACGAGCTGGACATCATCGCGTACTACGGCTACGCCTCGTACTTCCTGACGGTCGCTCAAGTCGTCGACGACGTGAAGAAGATGGGCATCAGGGTCGCGGCGCGCGGCTCCGGCGCCGGCTCGCTCGTCAACCATCTCCTCGGCATCGCGCACGCCGACCCCGTCGAGCACGGGCTGCTGATGGAGCGCTTCCTCTCCACCCGGCGCTCCGTGCTGCCCGACATCGACATCGATGTGGAGTCCGCCCGCCGGCTCGAGGTCTACCGCGCGATCATCGGCCGCTTCGGCGAGGAGCGGGTCGCGACCGTCGCCATGCCCGAGACCTACCGGGTGCGCCATGCGGTACGGGACGTGGGCGCCGCGCTCTCCATGGACCCCGCCGAGATCGACAGGATCGCCAAGTCCTTCCCGCACATCCGCGCCCGCGACGCGCGTGCCGCCATGGAGGAGTTGCCCGAACTGCGCCAACTGGCAGGGGAGCTTCAGCGGGAAGGGGACAAGTACGGACGGCTGTGGGAGCTGGTCGAGGCGCTGGACGCGCTGCCGCGCGGGGTCGCCATGCACCCGTGCGGGGTGCTGCTCTCGGACGCCACGCTCCTCGCGCGTACGCCGGTGGTGCCCACCAGCGGCGAGGGCTTCCCCATGTCGCAGTTCGACAAGGACGACGTGGAGGACCTCGGGCTGCTCAAGCTCGACGTCCTGGGGGTGCGGATGCAGTCGGCGATGGCACACGCGGTCGCCGAGCTGCGGCGGGCGACGGGGGAGGAGCTCGACCTCGACGACCCGGAGCAGGTGGAGCCGGACGACCCGGCGACGTATCAACTCATCAAGTCCACCGAGACGCTGGGCTGCTTCCAGATCGAGTCGCCGGGCCAGCGCGACCTGGTCGGCCGGCTGCAGCCTTCCACCTTTGGTGATCTGGTCGTCGACATCTCGCTCTTCAGGCCGGGGCCGGTCGCCGCCGACATGGTGCGGCCGTTCATCGAGGCCAGACACGGCCGGGCGCCCGTCCGGTATCCGCATCCGGATCTGGAGGGGCCGCTGAAGGAGACGTACGGAGTGGTCGTCTTCCATGAGCAGATCATCGAGATGGTGAACATCATGACCGGCTGCGGCCGGGGCGAGGCCGACCGGGTGCGGCGCGGGCTCTCCCACCCCGAGTCGCAGGGGAAGATCAAGGTCTGGTTCGCGCAGCACGCGGAGGCCAGGGGGTACGGACCCGAAGTGATCGCCCGTACCTGGGAGATCATCGAAGCCTTCGGCTCGTACGGCTTCTGCAAGGCGCACGCGGTGGCCTTCGCGGTGCCGACGTACCAGTCGGCGTGGCTCAAGGCGCACCACCCGGCGGCCTTCTACGCCGGGCTGCTCACGCACGACCCCGGGATGTACCCGAAGCGGCTGCTGCTGGCGGACGCGCGGCGGCGCGGGGTGCCGGTACTGCCGCTGGATGTGAACCGGTCGGCGGCCACTCATCGAATCGAACTGGTGTCCGGTACTCCTGATCGGTGGGGGCTGCGGCTCGCCCTCTCGGACGTCCATGGCATCAGCGAGGCCGAGACCGCGCGGATCGAGGCCGGGCAGCCCTACTCCTCGCTGCTGGACTTCTGGCAGCGGGCCCGTCCCCGGCGTCCGGTCGCCGAACGGCTCGCCCAGGTGGGCGCGTTGGACGACTTCGGCGCGAACCGCCGCGACCTGCTGCTGCACCTCGCCGAACTCCACCGCGGGCAGCGCGGTTCGGGATCCGGTTCACGGGCGGGCTCGGGGCCGTACGGCAGTCAACTCCCCCTGGGCGACGGGCAGAAGACCGCCCCGGTCGGACTCCCCGACCTCGGCGACGCGGAACGCCTCAGCGCCGAGCTCGGTGTCCTCGGCATGGACGCGTCCCGCCATCTGATGGGGGATCACCATGCCTTCCTCAAAGAGCTCGGAGTGGTCTCGGCGCAGCGGCTGCGCGCGGCGCGGCACGGGCAGACAGTGCTGGTCGCGGGCGCGAAGGCGGCCACCCAGACACCGCCGATCAGGTTCGGCAAGCGGGTCATCTTCACCACGCTCGACGACGGCACGGGCCTGGTCGACCTCGCCTTCTTCGACGACAGTCATGCCGCGTGCGCGCATACCGTCTTCCACTCCTGGCTGCTGCTGGTACGCGGGGTGGTGCAGCGGCGCGGGCCGCGCAGCCTCAGCGTGGTCGGCGCGGCGGCCTGGAATCTGGCGGAGCTGGTGGAGCTGCGGCGTACGGGCGGGCTCGACGCGGTCGCGGCGCGGCTGGCGGAAGTCCCGGAGAAGGAGGGGCCGGCCGAGGCGCCGGCCGACAGCGGCCGCCGGATCCAGCTGTCGACGGGCTATGAGCTGAATCCCTGGGCGGACCTCCAGCCGCCGGGTGAGGGGACCCCGACCGGACGGAAGTTGTGGCACCAGAGTCCGGGGAGCGCGGGATGATCCTCTGCGTACGCTTCCGACTGGCCCCGGCGCATGAGGCGGGCGGGGTCGAGGCGGCGCTGCCCGCGCTGCTCGGCCTGGCCGAGGACATCAGCCCCGTCGTGCAGGCGCTCCCGCCCGACGCCGCGCTCATCGATGTCCGGGGCGCCGAACGGTACTTCGGGCGGGACGCGGCCCAGCTCGCCGCGCTGCTGCGGGTGCGGGCGCTCGCGCACTGCGGGGTGGACTGCGCGATCGGGGCGGGCCCGAGCCCGATGCTGGCCAGGATGGCGGCGCGGGAGGCAGTGCCCGGGACGACCCTGGTGGTGACGGACGACGAGACGGCCGGTTTCCTGGCCGGCAAGCCGGTCGCCGCGCTGGACGGCGTCGGGACGGCGACGGCCCGCACGCTGTGCGCGTACGGCCTGGACTGCGTCGGCCGCGTGGCCGAAGCGCCGCTCGCCGTGCTCCAGCGGATCGTCGGCGCGCGGGCCGGGCGCGAGCTGTGGGAGCGGGCTCACGGCATCGACCGCACGCCGGTCGTCCCGAACGCCGCGGCCCGCTCGATCGCCGCCGAACGGGCTTTCGACCGGGACGAGTTGGACCCCGTACGGCACCGCAGGGCGCTGCTCTCGATCGCCGAGGAACTGGGGCTGAGGATGCGCGCCGAGGGCCAGGTGTGCCGCTCCCTGACCCTCACCGTGCGGTACGCCGACCGGTCCACGACCACGCGGGCGCGCACCCTGCGCGAGCCGACCGCCCACTCCGCGGCGCTCACCGGTGTCGCGTACCGGATCCATGAGTCGCTCGGCCTGCAGCGTGCCCGGGTGCGGAGCCTGTCGCTGCGTGCCGAGGACCTGACGCCGGTCGAACGGGCCGCCCGGCAGCTGACGTTCGACCCGGCGGACGAGCGGGCGCGCAGGATCGAGGCGGTGGCGGACCGGGCGCGGGCGAAGTTCGGGCCGCGGGCGGTGGTTCCGGGCTCACTCGCCGCGTAGATCTGCTCTGCGCGGCGCCCGCGCAGAGGGTCCGTACAAGATGTCGCTGCGCCCCGAGACCTCGGATGGGTCTCGGGGCAGTCGCGTGTCTGCATGCCTCAGCCTCTCCAACGGATCTGTCTGTACGTGCTGGTTGGTATGCACCACCGTTGGTGAACTCACAAGATCCACACAGAAAATGATCTTCCATGTCCACATCAAGAACGTAATTTGACTGCTGCTTGCGCGAGGCGTGAGCAGTACGTCACCAGCGGCTTTCATGACGAGAGCCGCTTCTTCACAGGAGCGTTGTGTTTCACCGCAGACCCACTCACCGGCGGGCATGGATAGTCATGGCCGCCACCATGCTGATGTTGCCCGCCCCGTACGCCTTCGCGGCCGAAGACGACGCACCGTCAAGGGCCAGGGCCGCAGCGGCGTCGACGCCGGCGCCGACGCCGGCCAAGCCCGTCAAGACCAAGGTGCTGATCTCGGAAGCCGACCTGGAGAAGGTACGGGACCACGGCCGCGAAGCGGCCAAGGGCAAGGCGCGCCCGGCGCCCGCGACCCCCTTTCAGGTAGCGAAGCGGCCCGCGGTGAAGAAGTCCGCGGACGCGGCGGACCTCACCCTCGTCGAGGCGACGAAGATCGTCCAGCGGGACGCCCCCAAGCAGCCGCTTCCCCTGCAGAGCAGCGTGGAGCGTGCCGGGCTCACCGGCCCTGACGCCACCGGTGCCGACGCCAAGCAGTTCTCCCCGTCGGCCCCATCGGCCGCGTCCGCCGAAGCCGCCACGGTGGCTGCCGCCGCCGTCGGTGAGACTCCGCCGCAGGCCCTGGTGGACGAGTGCATGTCCGCGGGCGCGGACGCCCAGAACGGCCGGATCCTGAACCGGTTCACGCACTGCCAGCGGTTCCCGATCATCGCCGAGTACTGGACGAAGGACGCCAGCGGGCAGCCGGTCGAGCACCAGGGCACCACCCGGGCCACCATCGAGGTCTTCGCCCAGGGCTTCGACGACCAGCGCAGCACGCGCGTGTTCGCCCAGATCAAGCAGGGCTCGGTCACCTACGACTGGGGCTGGTGGGACGACATCTGGACCGCTCCCAGCGTGCCCTTCTCCCTGTTCGGCGTGTGCACCGACGGCCAGGTCAGCTGCGCCGCCTCGCGGAGCCCCGCCACGCTGCTCTGGGACAACTGGAACAACAACCCCAGCTGGGGCTACTGGGACATCAGCAACCCCGCCACAGCCGGGTACGGCCGGGACAAGCTGATGTACAGCCAGTGGCACGTCAACGGTTTCACGGAGACCGACGAGTACGACACGGACACCCCCGCCAGCACCCCGGACCAGCTCATCCGGTGCGACTCGGCCACGTACATCTGGGATTTCGGCACCAACAAGCCCGCCGCATGCATCTTCCCCACCGCCACTCCGTTCCTGACGTACTACACAAGTGGAGATGAAGCCGCAGTGGCTTCGCACATCTACTACGCGCAGTGGTACACCAACTCCACGTACCCGAGGCTGGTTCCCGCGGGGCAGACGCCGCCGCGGGACAAGCAGATCCCGGGCACGTATGAAGAGGCCGCGCTGGGCGACCCCGGGCTGCACCGCATCACTCCGGCCCTGCACCCCACCGAGTACCAGGCGAACCGGGACCACAAGGACGGCGCCTGCTACGGGACGGGCCCCTACGCCGCCCAGTACGAGGGTCTCGGCCTGAACCCGCGTCCGGACACCACCACCGAGCAGTGCGACGAGTTTCCCTTCGCCTCCACCCGCGAAGGAGCGGGGAGCCCCAACTGGGACTTCTCGGTCAAGGCTGTGCCGCAGCACGACAACAGCGTGGCCGGCGGCCTGCTCATCGCCTACTACAACGGTGACAGGATGCTCGCCTGGGACGCCGCCCTGCCGTACCCGGACGTGACGAACGACAGGTTCTACGTCCAGATCCAGCCGTAGGCGCAGCGATCTGTTGTGGGGGTGTCCGCGGCACTCGCGGGCACCCCCTCTCTCGTCACCCCGACTCGAAGGACCGGACAGACATGGACCAGCTTGCCGACCTGCACCAGATCTTCGGAGAGGGCTGGTGCGTGACGCTGGCCGCACTGCCCGCCGAGGAGGCGCTGCGGCTCATGGGTGTGGAGACTCCGGCGCTCTTCCCTGATCTCAGCAGTGCGTTCCGCGGCCGCTCCACCCCCAGCCGGGGCGGACCGGTGCTGCTCCTCGGCCGGTCCATCGGCGTCGCGGACTGGTCGGTGGTGCTTGAGCTGGAGGGGCGTACCGGTTGGGTCGGCACGCAGCCCGAGGTTCTGGAACGCCTGGCACGACCCGGGTACCGGGCTGTTACGGCGTACTCCGACCCGAACAAGACCATCGTGCTGTTCCGCGAACACGACGGCACCGTCTGCGGCATCGAACCGCTCAGCGGGCGGCGCTGGGGGGACTGCAGCACGGGCCTTTCGGAAGCGCTCATCGCGCTTGGCTTCCCCCCGGGCTATGCCACCGAGGACGACCCGGTCCCCGAGCCGTACCGTCCCGCCGTCGCAGCGCTGCTCGCCGTCCAGGCAGCGACCGGCGTGGCCTTCACCCGGGAGATGCTCGAGGGGGCGTGGGCCGGGGGCCTGTCCATGGGCCGGTGAAGGGCGAGGTCGACGGGGACATCACGATGGACTCTGCCGCCATGCGCGCACCGGCACGGCTCCCGCAACATCCGTTTCCACGCGTGCGAGTTGCGGCGACGCGCAGCCCAGTCAAGGGCCCCCGCCATCCCGACGCAAAGGATGGTTGAACGCCGACACAGCTTCACCGCCAGTGAAGCCCATAGCGCAAGCCCCTGCCGCTTCGGCGACGAACAGCCGACCTTTTACCGACACGTAACTTCCAATCTTTCGTTACTCGTGCGTAAGTTGGCTTGAGCACCGCAAATCCAGCCATCGCTACTCCCTTGAGCCGCAAGGAGATTGCCCGATGCTGCCCTGGAAACGTGCCCTCAGACCGGTCGCCGCCCTGCTGTTGGCCGTGTCTGTCGCCCTCACACCTGCCGTCGCGAACGCCGACCCAGCGCCCCGCAGCGGCTGGAACAACTACTCCTGCAAACCCTCCGCCGCCCACCCCCGCCCCGTCGTCCTCGTCCACGGAACCTTGGGGAACTCCGTCGACAACTGGCTCGCCCTCGCCCCGTACCTGGTCAGACGCGGCTACTGCGTCTTCTCCCTCGACTATGGGCAACTTCCCGGCGTGCCCTTCTTCCACGGCCTCGGCCCGATCGACAAGTCGGCCGAGCAACTCGACACGTACGTCGACAAGGTGCTCGCCGCGACCGGCGCATCCGAAGTGGACCTCGTCGGCCACTCCCAGGGCGGCATGATGCCGCGCCACTACCTCAAGTTCCTGGGCGGGGCCGACAAGGTGAACGCGCTGATCGGCCTCGCACCCGACAACCACGGCACCACGCTGAACGGCCTTACCAAGCTGCTGCCGTACTTCCCGGGCGCCGAGGATCTGCTCAGCGCCGCCACTCCGGGGCTGGCCGACCAGATGGCCGGCTCCGCCTTCCTCAGCAAGCTCAACGCGGGCGGCGACACCGTGCCCGGCGTGCGCTACACGGTCATCGCCACTCGCTACGACGAGGTGGTCACGCCGTACCGCTCGCAGTACCTGGCAGGTCCGGGCGTACAGAATGTGCTGCTCCAGGCCCTGTGCGCGGTCGACCTGTCGGAGCATGTGGCGATAGGGCTGTTCGACCGGATCGCGTACCACGAGGTGACGAACGCGCTGGATCCGGCGCATGCGACGCCGACGACGTGCGCGTCGGTATTCGACTGAGAAAAGCGCAACTGCGGCCCGCTCCCTTTCGGGGGAGCGGGCCGCAGCCCTGCCTCTTCGTCGTATACGTCAGCGGCTGTGACGCCCGCCGGCGGTCGCCCTGCGGCGGGCGGTGCCGAACATCGCCGCGGCGCCGATGGCGAGGGCGGCGGCGCCGCCGATCGCCATGTACGGGGTGTTGCCGTCGCCGCCGGTCTCGGCGAGGTTGTCGTCGGCGGGGTTCGGGGCGGCGGCGGGCTTGGCGACGCTGTTCGCTTCCGGAGCGTTGTTGCCGGCGCTGTTGTCGGCGGGCTTCTCTGCAGGCTTGTCGGCCGCAGCCGCGTCGGTCGCCTCCGCGTGATCGCCACCGTGACCACCGTGATCGACGGTGGACTTGTCCGCACCGTCCGCGATGTCCTCCTCGGAGGGCGCGGAGGCGGTCGGGGCGGGCGCACCGCCGCCGTTGTCCTGCCCGAAGACCACGTCGGAGCAGGTGTAGAAGGCCTCGGGGGAGTCCGAGCGCTGCCAGATCGAGTAGATGAGGTGCCGGCCGGACTTGTTGGGGACGACGCCGTCGAAGACGTACTCACCGTTCTGCAGCGTGGGGTTGGTGACCTTCGCGAACGGCTTCTCCTCCAGGTCCGACCACTTGAGGGGCTTGGTCGGGTCGTAGCCGTCCTTGGTGAGGTACAGCTCGAAGGAACCCTTGTGCGGGGCGGTCGCCTTGTAGCGGAAGGTGCGGTTGCCGGACGCGAGCTTGGAGGACGGCCAGTCGGCGCGGGGCAGGTCGAGACCCTTGTACTTGTCGCGGCCCGCGCTGCACAGCTTCCCGTCCGGGATCAACTGCTGGTGGTTTCCGGCGGCGTTGGCGATGTTGACTTCGTTCCAGTCGTAGAAGGCCTGCGTACCGCTGGCCGCGACCGCCGCCTTGCACGCCGCTGAATCCGGACTCTCCGGCCCCTCGGCGAAGCAGGCGGACACCCGGCTGACCGGGTCCGTCATCGACCCGTGCGCGACGGCCGGTGCGGCAGCCAGCCCGGCGAGCGCGAGCGGCGCGAACCCGAGGGCGGCGACCGAGGTGACCTTACGGCGAGCGGTCATGGTGACGTACTCCTTCAAGAGCGGCATATGGGGGGTCCCGGGGCAGGCTCGATCGGGCGGCGCGGCCCCCCGTAGGACCACAGCGCCGACCGCTCGAACCGGCCCCGGCGATCAGCAAGCTAGCCGCTCGCAACCGCGAAATCGCCTGCTGGGAGGGGGTGATGGCGATCCTTATGCTCGCTTTAAGGCGGGGGTAAGAGGGCGCTCAGGAAGCGGGCGGCGGCGACGTCCTCGACGGGTGCGCACACGCGGACGCGGTAGGCGGGGGCGCCCGTCGGGGACCCGCGTTCGTCCGAACACCTCGATCGGGGTGGACAGGTCGAAGGGGATGACTCCGTCCAGGGCGAGGACAGCCACGGGATGCATGGCTCAACGAAAGCGGGACGCCAGGTTCTCGTGAACCGATTCATCAGGCCTTCTGCATCTTTTGCACTGGTCAGAGGCCTTCAGGCTCGGTTGGCCAGAATCCGTTGGGGTCTGGCGATTCAGCCTCTACTGGGCGGTGTCGACTGTGACTAGCGTCGGTGTCTGCGCCCCACCAAGGGCCGCTTCTCCCATGGAAAGGGACTACTTCCCGATGCTGTGTCAGATCGTGCTGTTCGACGGATTCGACCCGCTGGACGTCATCGCCCCCTATGAGGTGCTGTTCGCCGGCGGGATGGCCGCGCCGGGCGCGCTGCAGGTCGAGCTGGTCTCGGCCGAGGGTCCGCGCGAGGTGCCCAGCGGCTCGGGACTGCTCTCGCTGCGGGCCACCGCCACACTCGACCCGCAACGCGCGGACTTGGTCCTCGTACCGGGAGCGGTGGGCCCCCTCGGCGACCCCTCCGACCCCGACGCCCCGGGGAACGAGGACTCCATCCCCGCCCTGCTCGGCCGTACGCTGCAGACCGGACTGCCGGCCCTGCTCAAGGAGGCCCTCGACCGTCCGGGCCTGACCATGACCACCGTCTGCGGCGGCTACACGATCCTCGCCATGGCCGGGCTGATCGAGGGCCGGCACGCGACCACCAACCACCTGGGCCTGGACCTGCTGGACGCCACCGGTGTGGTCGCGATCGACGCCCGCGTCGTGGACGACGGCGACCTGGTGACCGGCGCGGGCGTCACCTCCGGCCTGGACCTCGGCCTGTACCTGCTGGAGCGCGAACTCGGCCCCCGCATCGCCCACGCCGTCGAGCAGCTCTTCGCGCACGAGCGCCGGGGCACCGTCTGGCGCGCCACCGGCCCGGTCCCCGCCGCCTTCTGACGTCCACCCCCTGAACGCCCGGCTCCCGGGCACTCGAGAAAGCGCACCCCATGTCTGTTGAAGGTTCCTGGAACATCGTCATCGCCAACCCGATCGGCAAGCAGCAGGCCGTACTGCGGCTCTTCACCGAGGACGGCGCACTGCGCGGCGTCGCCACGGGCGAGGCGGAGGAGGTCCCGCTGTCCGATCTCACGCTCCAGGCCGACCGGCTGACCTGGAGGCAGTCGATCACCAAGCCGATGCGCCTCAACCTGGCCTTCGACGTCGCTGTCCACGGCGACGAACTGACCGGCACAGCCAAGGCCGGCCGGCTGCCCTCCACCAAGGTCACCGGTCACCGCGCCGCTGACGTCTGACTGAAGCCCCCGAAACCGCCATGACGAAATTCCTCCTCACCGTCCACGTCACGCGGGAATGCCGGCGGGCGGGCGGTACCCGCAGGGTGGGGGAGCGCGGTGACGTGCCGGGGCCGCCACCGCCCTCCCGTGGTCACCCGTCAGGTGGTGGCGCTTTCCGCCGTGTCGGGTACCGGCGGTGCCGGGGGCCACGGGATCTCCGCCAGCACGGGAAGAAGCGACTCCTCCTCGTAGTCGAGGTGCGCCGTCAGTTCCTGCGACATCCAGTCCAGCTCGGTGCGGAAGCGCCGCGGGTCAGCGGTGCTGATGTCGGCCAGCAGGGCGAGGAGTTCGCCTTGGACGCGGGTGACCGTCCGGTGTTCGTCGCGGAGCCGGTCGATGGCGTCGCGCAGGTGAGGGTGGTAGCTCGCGATCGCGGGGAACAAGTGCCCGTCCTCGCTGGTGTGGTGGAACTCCAGGGACTGGCAGAACGCGAGGCAGTGCTGCCGGATCTGCAGGCCGAGCCCTGGCGCCGACGGTTCGTCGGAGCCGTGGTGGGCCGCCTGCGCGGCGAAGTGGGCGTCGGCCTCGGCGCGCACGTGCCGCAGCTGCGAGCGCAGCCAGGTGTGGACCTCCATCAGCTTGTCGGCGAGGTTGTTGACCTCGAGGGGACGTGCACCCGCCTCGGGCTCGGCCCGCTCCAGCGCCACGACCGGCAGTACTCGGCTGGTCTGGGTCTGGTAGTCGCCGTATCCGGGCACCGCGCGCACCACGTGCGCGAACAGCCGCTCGCGGCGAGCGCCCTCGGCGGGGACGGCGATCGCTGCGAACGACGCGGTGCCGATCTCCACCTGCACCTGGGGATGGGCGAGCAGGTTGTGGTACCAGGCGGGATGACTTGGCGCGCCGAGGTTGGACCCGACGACCAGCAGGAGGTCGCCGTCATGGACGTAGCCGAGGGGAGTGGTGTGCTGCTTCCCCGACTTCGCGCCGGTGGTGGTCAGCAGAAGGAGGTCGCCGCCCTCGAAGGGACCACCGACCTTTCCTCCGTTGGCTCGGAACTCCTCGATGACGGATTGATTGAAGGACGTGGGCATACGGTGTCGAATCTCCAGGTGAAGAGTGCGTGGTCCGCGGTGATCGTGGAATGACCGCGGTGATGGTGGTGACGGTGATGTGCTCAGCGCGAAGTGACCGCGCGCGAGCCCTCGCCCGGAGACGGACATCGATAGTCGATCGAGCACGCGGAGCCGTGGAGCGGTGGACGGTCGCCGGGATGCGGCGGCCGTCGGAGGCTCGGGAGGCAAGGCGTACTGACGTCACACGGTGGTGCAGGGCACCACGGAGGACAAGGGACGACGCGCGGACGCGTTTACGTCAGGCGCAGATCGCTGAGTGTGAACTCATGGCATGGCCCCTTGGTGAATGGTGTCCGCCCGATCACCGGCCTGCCCACTGCTCTTTGGCCGGCGTCACGCGACACGCGCACCATTACAACCAGCCGGTAGTCGCCTGTCAACGCGGAAGAACGCGCGCGGACGCGGTTCGCCGGCCTGCGGCGGCTCGGACTCTACGACGGGCCAGGCTGTTCAAGGTTGCGTGGGGGCAAGCCCGGTCCTGACATCAGAAGGAGGTGCCGAAGTCGTACGCCGGCGCACTCCGGGGCCGGTCCGAATCAGCCGACCTTGGCCTCGTAGATGAGGATCTCGGTGCCGGACACCTCTTCGCCGTCGTCGGGAGCCGCCCACATACGCAGCTTGCTGCCCTCCGCCTCCAGGAAGACCGGGTTGCGGGTGGCGACATGGCCGGCGGCTGACCACAGCTGAACCGGTACCTCGTGCCGGACGGTCTTCGACTTGAGGTCGAGCAGGGCGATGCCCCCCAGCTCGAAGTTGCTGCCGGTCGAGGTCTTGTAGTTGGTGATGCCGGTGCACAGCATCAGCTCGCGCTTGGTGTACGCGCAGTCCTGGTAGTCCACGAAGTGGCTGGAGTTGGCCGAGTGGGCCAGTTGCCTGCCCTTGCCGCTCCAGGTGTAGAACTCCCGGGATCCCCACGTCACTCCGTGCAGCTTGCCGGTCCTGGGGTCGGGCACGATGCCGCCGACGTGGTCCGCGACCTGGAACTCTTCATGCACCTCGAGGGTGGCCAGGTCGATCCGGTAGACGATCGAGTGGCTGTACGGCCGGTACTCCGCGACCGGAACCCACAGCGACGTCCCATCGGCGTCGATTCCGCCAGGGTGGTAGGCGTCTCCGTCTCCGAGGAGGATGTCCTTCAGCAGGTTGCCCTTCAGGTCGAGCACGAAGACATGCCCGCGGCCCTTGCCCGGCGTCCGGTCGTACCCGTCGACCGGCTGCGGGTACTTCACCGGCGGCTCGGTGATCTCCACGCTGGACAGGAAGAGCCGGTCCCCGACGCGGGCGAAGCCCTGCGGGTGATGGGTTGGGAAGTTCAGCTTGATCCGCTCGGCCAGATTCCACTGCGTCGATCGGTTCAGCTCGGAGACCGCTTCGACCAGCGGCGCGTTCTTGGGGGACTGGGCCGTACCTACGGCTGGAGTGGTGGTCACTGCCACCGCCGCTGCTGCCAGCACCGCTCCGGCCAGGACTGCGCCGTGGAACTTGTTGACGGATCTCATCGGACGGCCTCCAGACGCAATTGGGAACTTCGTCTTCCACATATCTACGGTCGGTGGGCAGCCGAGTCGTGACGTAATCCCACCCGGTGGGTGACCTGAAACCGAATATCCGGTCGAAGGCGGCTGGCATGAAGGCGGGCATGAAGACGGGCATGAAGACGCAGACGGTCTCGGCGGCGTCCACTGGGGAGACCGGGGCGAACAGGCCTCCGAGCACGGCCAGGCCCAGGCCGAGATGGCTGTCGGTCAGGGAGACGCCGTCGGTCCACGCTGCGAGTGGTCGCCGCGGCCAACGAGGCCGGCGCGGCACTCGGCCGAACGGCTTTCCCGAACGAGTGAGACGGCGGTTTCCGGGGGCGGGCCCGGCAGGCCAGGGGCGGCGTCGTGCGCGCGGACACGCGGCGTAGGGGCAGGAGTACGGCCAGGAGTACGGGCAGGAGTACAGGGGCAGGCGGCCGGGGAAGCGTGTCATGCCCCGCTGGTTAGCATCCGCGCAGGGGGCAGCCCACGGATGGCACGGGAGGCCGTCATGCACAAGACACCCACTCCGCGCCTGGCGAGGAACCGTTCACGGCTGGGGCACAAGGTGCGCTACGCGCTGCGGCATCCCCAGCGCGTGCTGCCGTACCTGCGACGGGCGGGCCGGGACGGCTGGCTCCGGTTCCGGCACCGCGGGAGTCACATCGCGTACTACCGGGCGGTGATGGCGTCGGACACGGCGAGGAGTCCGGAGGCGGCGGTCGGCGGCGGGCCGTCGCACGACCGCTGGCTGGCCATCGGACAGCTGCAGTACGACTACCTGGTGCGACACGGCCTGAAACCGCAGGACCGGATGCTGGAGATCGGGTGCGGCAACCTGCGGGCCGGGTGGCGGTTCATCGAGCATCTGGAGCCCGGCCATTACGTCGGGATCGACATCTCGCCCGACATCCTCATCGAGGCCAAGAAGACCCTGGTCCAGTACGGCCTCCAGGACAAGATGCCGTACCTGACACCCGTCGACAACCTGACGCTGGACTTCCTTCCCGATGCCTGGTTCACGGTGGTGCACGCGCACAGCGTGTTCTCGCACTCACCGCTGGAGGTCATCGACGAATGCCTCTCGCACGTCGGACGGGTGCTGGCCCCCGGCGGCTTCTTCGACTTCACCTACGACCGCACCGAAGGCAGCGAGCACCAGGTGCTTGGCGAGGACTTCTACTACCGCACGGAGACGCTGATCCGGCTGGCCGAGAAGCACGGTCTCGTCGCCTGCTTCATGGACGACTGGGAGCGACTGCCGCACGGTCAGTCGAAGCTCCGGGTCAGCCACCCCGCGCCCGACCGGATCACCTGACCCGACCGTGCCCGACCGTGTCACCTGACCCGATCGCGCCCAGGCCGTTCAGCGGGAGGCGAGGCTGGTGCGCGCTGCCGCCATGAAGGTGGCCTTGGGCGTCTCGAGGTGCTCGTTCACCTCGGTGTCGCCGATATCTCGCCACACTGCCTGGTTGAGCGCACGGCCGTAGACGTGGACGGGGTCCTGCACGGCCTCGTCGCAGAGCAGCATGAGCGTCCGCTCCGCGGTCCACAGCGCGGTCATGGTGGGCTGGGTCTGTGTCATCCAGCCTTCCTCGTCGTCACCCCACGGTTCGGGACGGCGATAGGCGGCTCGTTCGGCCGCCTGGGCGCACGCGATGAACTCCTTGATCGCCTGCAACTGCTCTGCCCGGCGAGCCTCTGCGGTGGCGGCAGCCTGCTTCCGTTCTTCCGTTCTCTCGGCGGACCGCTGGGTGGCGCGCTGTGCGAACGCCGTCAGCCCACTGCCGAGCACAACACCACTGAGCGACAAGACCGATGCCCAGAGTTCCCCGGCCACTGCGATGCCCCCTCCAAGACTTCCTGCCCATGAGCGTGGACATGGACATGGACATGCTCCCGCATGTGATGCGAGGGACCACCCGGTTGCTCAGGCCCGCCCCGAGCCACCTCAGCCGATCCGCCGGTACCGCCGCTCCGGCCGCCCCGTCCCCCCGTACCGCAGCGTCACCTCCACCCGCCCCGTCTCCGCGAAGTACTCCAGGTACCGGCGCGCGCTGACCCTGGACAGGGAGCCCGCCTCCGCGCACTCCGAGGCCGACAGGTCCTCGCCCGGGTGCTCCCGAAGGATCCGTTCCACCAGTTCCGCGGTGTGGGCCGCCAGGCCCTTGGGGAGTTCGCGCGACCCCGGCGGGCGGGTGCCGAAGATCTGGTCGACGTCCTCCTGACGGGCCTCGCCCAGCCGGTCGAAGCGGGAGCGGAGCGAGGCCACGTGGCGCAGTTGCTCCTGCAGCGCCGCCTGGGTGAAGGGCTTGATCAGGTAGTGGAGGGCGCCCGCGCGCAGTGCCGCCCGCACAAGGCCCGCGTCCCGCGCGGCCGTGATGAACAGGGCGTCCACGGAAGCACGCCCGTCACGCTCCTCTGCCGCACGCAGTTCCCGCAGGACGCCGATCCCGTCCATGTCGGGCAGATAGATGTCCAGCAGTACGAGATCGGGCCGAAGCCGCTCCGCCGCGCGCAGCGCTTCGGCGCCGCTGTGGGCCACCCCGACGACCGTGAAGCCCTCCGTCGCGGACACATAGCGGCTGTGCAGCTTGGCGACCATGAAGTCGTCGTCCACCACCAGCACACTCGTCACGCCGCCACGCTAGGCCGCGACCACAACGACCACAACGTCCGTTGATTCCGGAAGAGAGACAGCTTCTTAACGCGCAGGCAACATGTGGGCCACTTCACACGTTCCTTACTCTCCTTCGAAAGGCGGCTCGCGTGCGATTGCGCACTCCCCTCGCCCTGCTCGGGGCGGCGTTGCTGGTGCTCGTGGGGCCGCCGCTGCTCACCGCAGGCAGCGGTTCCGACACCGGCACGCAGATCCCCGGCCTGCGCTTCATGGTCCCCAACACGCCCGGCGGCGGCTACGACATCACCGCCCGTACGGCCGCCAAGAACGCCGAGGACGCCGAGCTCACCCACAACATCGAGGTGTTCAACCTGCCGGGCGCCGGCGGCACCGTCGGTCTGGCCCGTCTCGTCGGCGAGCACGGCAACGGCAGGCTCGCCATGTCCATGGGCCTCGGCGTCGTCGGCGCCGTACACACCAACAAGTCGCCCAAGACCCTCGCCGACACCACCCCGATCGCCCGGCTCACCGAGGAGCAGGACATCGTGGTCGTCAGCAAGGACTCCCCGTACAAGACCATCCAGGATCTGCTCGCGGCCTGGAAGAAGAACCCCGGCAAGCTGCCGGTCGGCGGCGGGTCCTCGCCCGGCGGGCCCGACCACCTCGCGCCCATGCTGATGGCGCAGGCCGCCGGGATCGCGCCCAAGACCGTCAACTACATCCCCTTCGACGGCGGCGGCGAGCTCCTCGCCTCCATCCTCGGCAACAAGGTCGCCTTCGGCGTCTCCGGCGTCGGCGAGTACCTCGACCAGATCAAGTCGGGCGAGCTCCGGCTGCTCGCGGTCACCGGCCCCGAGCGGGTCCCGGGCCTCGACGCCCCCACCCTGCGCGAGTCCGGACTCGACACCGACTTCACCAACTGGCGCGGCGTCGTCGCCCCGCCCGGCCTCTCCGACGCCGAGCGCGACAAGCTCATCGGCCTCCTCGAGAAGCTGCACGACTCCCCCCAGTGGAAGGAGTCGCTGAAGAAGAACGGCTGGGACGACGCCTTCCTCACCGGCGACAAGTTCGGTGACTTCCTCGACGAGCAGGACAAGAGCGTGGACTCGGTGCTGAAGGAGCTCGGGCTGTGACGACAGAGACGGAAGCAGAGACCGAAACCCCCGCCCCGCGCCGCTCCTGGCAGGAATGGCTGCGCGAGTACTCCGAACTCGGCGTCAGCGCCCTGCTGTTCGTCATCGGCGTGCTCGTCCTGACGGACGCGCTGACGATGGACGTCGACATCGCCCAGCGCGGGCCCATCGGGCCCAAGACCGTACCCGTCGTCGTCGGCATCGGCCTGCTGCTCGTCGCCGTACTGCTCGCCGTCGACGTACTGCGCGGCGGCCGCGGCGAGGCCGAGGGCGGCGAGGACATCGACCTCAGCGAGCCGAGCGACTGGCGCACGGTGCTGCTCCTCGCGGGCGTCTTCCTCGCCTTCGCCGTGCTCATAGGCCCGGTCGGCTTCCCGATCGCCGGAGCCCTGCTCTTCTGGGGCGCGGCCTTCGCACTCGGCAGCCGCCACCTCCACCGCGACCCGCTGATCGCCGCGGTCCTCTCCCTGGTCACCTACTTCGTCTTCAACAACCTGCTCGGTGTTCCGCTGCCGGGTGGCCCGCTGATGGGAGTGCTTTAGCCGATGGACTCTCTCAACTCACTCCTCGACGGCTTCGGCACCGCGCTGACCCCGGTCAATCTGCTCTGGGCGGCGATAGGCGTGCTGCTCGGCACCGCGATCGGCGTACTGCCCGGAATCGGCCCCGCGATGGCGGTGGCGCTGCTGCTGCCGGTGACGTACGGCCTTGAACCCACCGGCGCGTTCATCATGTTCGCCGGAATCTACTACGGAGCGATGTTCGGCGGCTCCACCACATCGATCCTGCTCAACACCCCCGGCGAGAGCGCGGCCGTGGTCGCCGCCCTCGAAGGCAATCCGATGGCGAAAGCCGGACGCGGCGCACAAGCCCTCGCGGCCGCCGCCGTCGGTCACTTCGCCGGCGGCATGATCGGCACCATTCTGCTGGTCGTACTCGCCCCGACCGTCGCCGAACTGGCCGTCGACATCGGCGCGCCCGACTACTTCGCGATCATGGTCCTGGCCTTTATCGCGGTGACGTCCGTACTTGGTTCGTCGCGTATTCGCGGGCTGGCGTCCCTGCTGATCGGGCTCACCCTCGGGCTCGTCGGCCTGGACCAGATGACCGGCCAGCAGCGGCTCACCTTCGGGTCGCTCCAGCTCGCCGACGGCATCGACGTCGTCATCGTCGCGGTCGGTTTCTTCGCGATCGGCGAGGCGCTGTGGGTCGCGGCCCATCTGCGGCGCAGCAGTGGCGAACCCATCCCGGTCGGCCGGCCGTGGCTCGGCAAGTCCGACGTCAGGCGCACCTGGAAGTCCTGGCTGCGCGGGCCCGCAATCGGCTTCCCGTTCGGCGCGATCCCGGCCGGCGGCGCGGAGATCCCGACGTTCCTGTCGTACGTCACCGAGAAGCGGCTGTCCAAGCACAAGGAGGAGTTCGGCAAGGGAGCCATCGAAGGCGTGGCGGGGCCGGAGTCGGCGGCCTCGGCATCGGCCGCGGGCACGCTGGTCTCGATGCTCACGCTCGGCCTGCCGACGACCGCCGTCGCGGCCGTGATGCTGGCCGCCTTCCAGCAGTACGGAATCCAGCCCGGGCCGCTGCTGTTCGAGCGCGAGCCGGACCTGGTGTGGGGCCTGATCGCCTCGCTCTTCGTCGGCATGGTGCTGCTGCTCGCGCTGAACCTGCCGCTGGCGCCGGTCTGGGCGAAGCTGCTGCGCATCCCGCGCCCGTACCTCTACGCCGGAATCATGTTCTTCGCCGCGGTCGGCGCGTATGCGGTCGGCGGCGAGGCGCTCGACCTGGTGATCCTGCTGATCATCGGTCTGATCGGCTTCGGAATGCGGCGGTACGGACTTCCCGTGCTGCCGGCGGTGATCGGTGTCATCCTCGGCCCGGCCGCGGAACAGCAGCTGCGCCGTGCGCTCCAGATCAGCGACGGAAGCGTGACCGGCCTGTTCAACACGCCGTTCTCGGTGACGGTGTACGCCGTGATCGTGGTCCTGCTGGCCTGGCCCTGGCTGAAGAAGCTGATCACGCGCCGCCGTAACGTGTCGGTATGACGCATGACATCCTCCCCCTACCTTCGGTGGGGGGACCCCCAGCCGTCGCCGCCGATGTGGCGGCCGGGAGGGTGTACGTCACCGGGGATCCGGTGGTGGGAGTCCTGGTCCTCGTCCCGCACGAGGACCACCTCTTCCTGGAGTCGATCGCGGTCCACCCCGACGCCCACGGGCGCGGGGTGGCCGCCGCCTGCTGGAGTTCGTCGATGACCACGCGCGGGAGCTGGGCCTCCGCAAGTCGCTCGCCCACCACTGACTAACCGGTGTGAGCGAGCAGCTCGGTCAACTTGCCGTACTGGGCGAGGAGTTCGAGCTCGTCCAGGGCCTGGACGGCCTGCCCGGCGGCCGCCGGGTCCGCCTCCCGGAGGCCGCTCGCCTCGAACTCGTCCTCGTCCAGGCGCAGCACCGACGAACTGTCCTCCGACACCCACAGATCCAGGTCCAGGTCCTCGACGGTCAGCTTGTCGCCTTCGAGGACGGCGGGGCGGGTGATGTCGCAGTACCAGCCCTTGAGCGCGCCGTCTTCGGCGCGGACCTCCTTCACCGCGTACCAGCGGTCCCGCCAGTAGTGCTCGGTGAACACATCGCCGCTCTCGAAGCGTACGAAGCCGAAATCGCGCGCACCCTCGCCCGCCCACGGCGCGCGGACCACCAGATGGGTTCCGTCGTCCGCGAGCAGCTCGGCGGCGTAGCGGATCTTGGTCCGGCCCGCCTTGACCAGGACCACCTCAACCGAGCGTGCGGACATGACGTACCTCCGTCGCACAGATCTCGTAACCGAACCATTTGTTGATGGCCAGCATGGGGCCATTGTCGGCGTCATTGCTGGTGAACGCGTCCGTGTAGCCCGCCGCGCGGGCGCGGCGCAGCGAGTCCGTCTTGGCGAGCTTCGCGAAGCCCCGGCCGCGGTGGGCGCGCAGCGTGCCGGTCATGCCGGACATATAGCGGGTGCCGCCGTCCGAATGCGCGGCGGTGAAGGCCGCGACCGCGCCGTCCACCAGCACCACCGTGGTGAGCTCACGGTCCAGCAGCGGGTTGTTCCAGGTGTGGCGGATCCAGTCGTCGTAGTCGTCGAAGTCCGTGCTGATGTCGCCGGGCTCGTCCGAGGTGGCCTCGGCATCGGCCTGGAACATCGGCCGCGGATCGGCCTCGAAGTCCGCGGCGGTACGCAGCTCGACGCCCGCGGGCAGCTCCGGCAGCGTGGGCAGCGTGCCGTTCGCCAGGTCAAGACGCTGGAAGTGGGCCGGGCGGGTCGGCCGGTAACCGCGCTTCTCGGCGAAGGCCCGGGACTCGGGGGTGTCCATCACCCAGGCGTACACGTTCGCCGCGCCTTCGGCCGCCAGATGCTCCTCGGCGGTGCGGAGCAGCAGCGACCCCGCGCCATGGCCGCGGTGGTCGGGGTGGATCTGGGGGGTGGCGTACGACTGGCCGGGCTCGACGCTGTCGTACGCCATGCCGACGTGGGCCGTGCCGACGATCTCGCCGTCGATCTCGGCGACCAACAGCCGGTACTTCTTGGCGGGATTGGCGGTCCGCACGCCGAAGAGGATGGACGCCGGGGTCGTCACCTCGAAGGGTATGGCGGCACGGCGGGCCCGGGCCACGGCTTGGGCGTCCTCGGCATCATGGGCACGGAAGTCACGGACGATCACGGTCATGGGGCGGCACGTTACGCGCGGGTCCGGCGCGGCCGCCCCCCATTTTCCGGCGGCCCGCCGGGCGGTGGGGGACAATCGGGCCGTGACCTTGAAGATCGTCATTGACACGGACTCGGCGACCGCGCCGTACGAACAGCTGCGCGCCCAGATCTCGACGCAGGCTCGCGCGGGCCGGCTGCCCGTCGGCTACAAGTTGCCGACGGTACGGGGGCTCGCCGAGGAGCTGGGGCTCGCGGCCAACACGGTGGCCAAGGCGTACCGCGCGCTCGAGTCGGACGGGGTGATCGAGACGCGCGGCCGCAACGGCACCTTCGTCGCGGCGGCGGGCGATGCGGCCGAGCGGCAGGCGGCTGCGGCCGCGGCGGCGTATGCCGAGCAGGCGCATCGGCTCGGCCTCACGCGTGCCGACGCGCTGTCGGCGGTGCAGGACGCGTTGCGCGCGGCGTACGGGAGCTGACGCCTGGGGCCTTTCGCCACGGGTGCGACCTTCGGCCGCATGTCCTCAAACGCCGGACAGGCTTGATTTCCCGGGTTTCTCAGAGGTACAGGCCCGCGTCCGGTCCGTCGTTCTGCGCCGGCACCGAGGCCGGGCTGTGGCCGCGGCGCAGGGCGTACAGCTCCGCAAGTGTCGCGCCCTCGCGGCCCACGCCCTCCTCCGTGCCGAGCCAGTTCACCGACTCATTGCGGGTCAGCGCGCCCACCTCGATACGGGCCAGGCAGCGGCCCGGGCGGACCACCGCGGGGTGGAGGCGTTCCAGGTCCTCGTTGGTCGTCACGCCCACCAGGACGTTGCGGCCCTGGCCCAGCAGGCCGTCCGTGAGGTTGAGCAGCCGGGACAGCGCCTGGCCCGCCGTGTGCTTGGCCTCGCCGCGGATCAGCTCGTCGCAGTCCTCCAGCAGAAGCAGCCGCCAGCGGCCCTTCGACGTGCCCTCGTCCTCGCCGATCGCGATGTCCATCAGATAGCCGACGTCGTTGAACAACCGCTCCGGGTCCAGTACGCAGTCGACCTGGCACCAGTCCCGCCAGGAGCGGGCCAGCGTGCGCAGCGCCGAGGTCTTCCCGGTGCCGGGCGGCCCGTGCAGCAGGAGCAGCCGGCCCGCGATGTCGTCCGGCGTCACCTTCATCAGCCGGTCCATCGCATCGGCCACCGGCGCCGTGTAGTTGGGCCGGACCTCCTCCCAGGTCCCCGCGGCGATCTGGCGGGTGGTGCGATGCGGACCGCGCCGCGGCGACACGTACCAGAAGCCCATGGTGACGTTCTCCGGCTGCGGTTCCGGCTCGTCGTGGGCGCCGTCCGTCGCCTGCCCCAGGACCTTCTCCGCGAGCTCGGAGGTGACGGCGGTGACGGTGACGTCCGCGCCGCGGTTCCAGCGGGAGACGAGCAGCGTCCAGCCCTCGCCCTCGGCCAGTATGGCGCTGCGGTCGTCGTCGCGCGCGGAGCGCAGCACGGACGCCGCCGGCGGCAGCAGCGTGGCCCCCGGCTTGACGCGGTCGATGGTGGAGCTGTGGGAGTACGGCTGCTCGCCCGTCGCGAAACGGCCGAGGAACAGCGCGTCGACGACGTCCGAAGGTGAATCGCTGTCGTCGACGTTGAGCCGGATCGGCAGAGCGTCCTCAGGCTTGGCAGACATGCGCCCATGATCCGGCACGGGACCGCCGCGCGCACGGTGTTTTGACCGGTGACGCGCCCGGCGCGCGACCGGCTCGCCCGTCAACCCCCGCCCCGGCGGATCAGCCCGGCGGCCCGGCGAACCCCGCGCACCAGGGCGTAGCCCTTGGTGAGCGCACGGTCCTTGGCGAAGTTCCGCGCGATCGAGCGGCCTTCGACCAGCCGCTCGAACTCCTCGATGCCGGTGGCGCGCCGCACGGTCACCCGCTGCAGGGCGTACGGCCCCTGCCGGGGCACGGCGAGGCCGTTTCCCACGGCGAGCGACTGTGCGAAGCCCGCCGCCCGGACCGTGTGGCGCACCCGGCGGCTGGAGTAGCCGTACGGATACGCGAAGGAGAAGGGCACAGCGCTCAGTTCGTCCGCGATGATGTCCCGGCAGCGGACCGTCTCGTACCGGAGGCGGTCGTCGTCGAGCTGGTCGAGCTGCGGATGGGTGTGCGTGTGCCCGCCGATCTCCGTGCCCGCGGCGGCCAGTTCACGCACCTGGTCCCAGTCGAGCATGGTGTCGAGCGCGCCGCCCTCGTCGTGCGCGCCGCGCAGCCAGCCCGTGGAGACGAAGAGCGTCGACGCGAAGCCGTGCTCGGCGAGGACGGGGAGGGCGTGCCGGTGCACGCCCTCGTAGCCGTCGTCGAACGTGATCAGCACCGGCTGCCGTGGCAACGGCCGTCCGCCCGCCCGCCAGGCGTCCCCCAGCTGTGCGGTGGTCAGCGGAGTGAACCCGCGCTCGCCGAGCAGCTCCATCTGCTCGGCGAAGGCGTCGGGCGAGACGGACAGTCCGTACGCGGCCTTGGCCGGCCGGTGTCCGACGGCGTGATACATCAGGATGGGGACAGGCCGGTTCACCCGGACGTACCTCCTGTGCTCGGCGCGGCCGCGATCGGTCCTGACGAGAACGTCGTCCCGCCCCCACGCGCCCGCACGCTCCCCACCACGTAGCCGCCCGCTGCCGCAGCCACGCCGGTGACGATCGCGCCCGCCCGCCCCGCGCCGCCCCGGCGGCCAAGCAACGCGTCGCGCAGCCCGCGTACGACTCCGGCCGGGAGCACCCGGGTGGTGTAACGGCGCTCCGACTCGAGGCCCTTGTCCGCGCCCACGCTCCGGGCCACGAGCGCCTTGGACAGGCCCTCGGCATACGCGCGGGTGCGGAAATACGCGAACCGTTCCCGCGCGGCCGGGACCTTGTGGTGGATCACCGCGCGGTCGTCGATCAGCAGCACGGCGTCGGGCAGCGCCCTGGCGAGCCGGATGCACAGCTCGGTCTCCTCGCATCCCAGCGGCCGTTTGTCGCCGTCACGCCCGATCCCCGTAGCGAAGCCGCCCGACGCGTCGAAGGCGCTGCGCCGGAACGACGCGTTGCCGCCAAGTACATTGCGCACCCGCACTTTGCCGGGCGGCAGGCCGCGGTACGTACAGCCGACGACCCAGTCGAACTCCTCGGGGAACCAGACCGGCCTGCGCCCGGACGCCCAGGCGGCCATGGTCCGCCCCCCGACAGCCATCACTCGCCTGTCGTCGTACCCCTCGGCGAAGTACCGCAGCCAGTCGCGCTCGGCCACCGCGTCGTCGTCAAGGAAGGCCACGAACTGGCCGCGGGCCGCAGCGATTCCGGTGTTGCGGCCCGCGGAGAGGCCGCGGGGGCCCGCATTCGCGAGCACCCGCACCTTCTCCCCGTCCGCGGCGCTCTCACTCTGCTCGCCGTACTCCTTGTACTCCTTGGCGAGCCGGTCGAGCAGTGCCGGATTGTGGTCGACCACGAGCAGCGTCTCCAGGGCCGGCAGCGACTGCCGCCGTACGGAGTCGACGGCCGCGAGGATGTCCTCCCAGCGGTCCTCCGTATAGGCGCAGATCACCACGGAGAAGCGCCGGTCGCTCAAGACGCCCCTCCCCGCGGGATCCGGATGCTCAGCGCCGCCGGACGGCGACGCGCGGCTCTGCTCACGCCCTTCTCCTTGAGGATCACTCTGAGGACCCGCAACCCGTCCCGTACGGCTCGAAGGTTGCTGACGCCGTGAATGCGGAGGTACTCGTGGCTGGGGACCTCCTGCACCCGCAGTCCGGCCTTGACCACCCTGATGTTCATCAGGGTCTCGATCTCGAAGCCGGTGCAGTCCAGGGTGATCCTGTCCAGGCAGTGCTTCCAGAAGGCGTTGTAGCCGTAGCAGAGGTCGGTGTAGCGGGCCCCGAACTTGGCGTTGACGACGGTGCACAGGACCCAGTTGCCGAGCTTGCGGATCGGGGTCATGTCGTCGGTGCCGCCGCCGTTGGCGAAGCGGGAGCCCTTGGCGAAGTCGGCGCCGGAGACGAGTGCCGAGACGTACGACACGATCTCCTGGCCGTCCGCCGAGCCATCCGCGTCGACCATCACGATGATGTCGCCGGTGCAGGCGGCGAATCCGCTGATGAGGGCGTCCCCTTTGCCCTTGCCGACCTGCTTGACGACCTTGACGTCCGGCCACAGCTCGCGGGCGACCTGAACGGTGTTGTCGCTGGAATTCCCGTCGACCAGGACGACTTCATGAATCCAGTCGGGCAGGGTCTTGAAGACGTACGGAAGATTTTCCGCCTCATTCATGGCGGGGATCACGACGCTCACCGGCGGAGTGATCGCGAGATGTGAGGAGATCGGCCGGTACGCAGCGGCTATTCGGCCGGTTCCCTGCGCTTCCGGTCCGGCGCCTGCTGAGTGGGCGGCCGCGGATTGTGTGGCTGAATCCGCGGTTGATTCGGCGGTGTTGTCATGGTGCGACGGTGCAATGAACGGATCTTGCCCCGGAGCGGCCGGGTGCAGGACTGAGCTCATGAGTCTGACTTCCCTCTCTACCGGTGGACTGCCCGCCCCCGGGCAGTCCGGATGAGTTTCCGGTTCGAAAGGGGGGTTGTTCTCACCCCGGCCATGACGGCACAGCACTCCGTACTTGGTTGGGTGAGCTGGCAAAACTGGCCGCGCGGCGTACGGCTCGGATTGAGCGCGAAAACCGAGCACGGCACCCCCCTACCGCGCCCCGCTCCGGATCCATCGCGACGCCTGAGCCCTCCCCTAGAGCCGCTTTGCATGATGGACCGTTGCGGGTGGATGTACGACGGTATTGATGATTAGGACTGTATGGCAAGACCTGGAACGGGGGCTCACTTTTTTACTTTTTTGATACCGATTCGGCGGTCAGATACGGAACCGTCCCGATCGGATTCTCTTGATCCTTTTCATCAACCGGTCTGCCGGATCGATGCGTTCCGCATTCCGGATACGCCGTACCGGTGTCCAGAGGAAGAGGAGAGCGGTGATCACGGCGACTGTCGTAATCCCGCCATTGGCCGTCAGGACCCGCGGTGACGACAGGGATTGGGCGATGACCAGATCGATGGCCACCGCACCAGTTGCGGCCACGGCGGCACGGGCGGCCGGATCCAGCCGGTGAAGCACGGTGGCCAGGCCCCCGGCCGGCCCCGCGAACAGAAAGAAGAGGATGAACGGCGCGCGCAGCGGCGACTGAGCGCCGGTGAGCGCCAGTGCGACTCCGGCCCCCGAGATGGCGGACGCGACGCCCGCGAGGGCCGGCAGTAGATCCGTCCGGACTGCGGACGGCTTGTCCTTGATCATCTGCATGACGGACTTTGCCCCCCAGTGCCGGTTTCCGAGTCTCAATGCTGGGCAGTCGGCGACGCTCCGTCAAGAAGTCAGATGTCCTCACCGAATCTTCTTGGCATGGACACTTCCGGTGAAGTATGGGCCTTGCTACGACAGTTGTGGCAGAGATCCTGCTAAAGGGAGGTTCCATGAAACTGTCCCGAATCGCGGCATTCTCATCCTCACTCCTCCTCGGCACCGTCCTCGCTCTCACCGGAGCCGGCCAGGCACAGGCCTCGGACACCGCTCTGGCGCTGGACTATGTGGCCCTCGGCGACTCGTACTCATCGGGCGTCGGGGCCGGCAGCTACGACAGCGGCAGCGGCAACTGCAAGCGCAGCAACCGTGCCTTCCCCAAGCTCTGGGCGGCCTCGCATTCACCCTCGTCCTTCGCGTTCACCGCTTGCTCGGGCGCTCGTACGGGTGATGTCACGGCCGGTCAGCTCTCCCCCCTCAGCTCCGCGACCGACCTCGTATCCATCACTGTCGGAGGCAATGACGCGGGCTTCGCCGACGTCATGACCACCTGCGTCCTGCAGTCCGAGTCCACCTGCATCAACCGCATCAACCAGGCGAAGAGCTACGTCGATTCGACCCTGCCCGGCAAGCTCGACTCCGTGTACTGGGCCATCAGATCCAAGGCTCCGGCGGCCCAGGTCGTCGTCCTCGGCTACCCACGCTTCTACAAGCTCAGCGGCAGCTGCGCCGCCGGGCTGAGCGAGAACGAACGGGCCGCGATCAACGGCGCGGCCGACTACCTCAACGCCGCCACGGCCAAGCGCGCGGCCGACCACGGCTACGACTTCGCGGATGTCACCCCCTCCTTCACCGGACACGAGATCTGCTCCGGGTCGGCCTGGCTGCACAGTGTCAACTGGCTCAACATCGGCGAGTCCTACCACCCCACCGCCTCCGGACAGTCCGGCGGCTACCTGCCGGTGTTCACCTCGCACGCCTGAACACGGAACTCGCCGCGCTCGCAGTGTTCGCGACGCTCGGTGTGTTCGCGGTGTTCGCGGTGTTCGGTGTGTAGGAGCTCTCGTCCGTCGGGGGCTCCTGCTCGCAGGTGACCGAGAAGTCGATCCAATTCGAGCGCACCTCGACCGGGCTCCGGACCTCCACCCGGATCCGGTCGTGGTGCGTCTCGTTCGCCTTGTACGTCAGCTCGGTGTGGCTGATTTGTTTCTGCTTCGAGCCCCCGGCCGCGAAGTGCAGCGTCTTCCAGCCCGAGCCGGAGCTCTCGCCACTCTTGGTCGCCCAGCGGTAGTCGACAGCCGCCGGGGTGCGGCCGACCGTGATCGTCGCCCGGAAGGACGGCGCCTCCGCTTCCGGTGGCGGGCAGGCGCCCGAGTAACTGCCGTGCACGGTCTCGACGTACACCTTCACGGTCTGCGGCGGCGTGACCGTACCGCCATTGCCCGCGCCGTTGCCTCCGTCGTCGCCCCCGCCGTCGCCCCCATCGGTCGTGCCGCCGTCCGTCCCTCCGCCCGGGGCGGACGCCGTACTGCCCGTGCTTGCGCTCGAAGTCCCCGACGCAGGGACCGTGCCGCCGCCGTTGTCGTCCCGACCGCCCTGGTCCTTGCCCTTGTTGACCAGCGCCCAGGCCAGTCCGCCGACCGCGAGCAGCAGGATGGCCACCCCGGCGACCAGCACCATCGCTGCCCGCCGCGCGCGTTCCGGCGGTACACCGGTCGTGGCCGTGGTGGCCGGACCGGACATGGGAAGCGGCACGAACGGGGTCGGGGGAGTGGCCGGGGTGGGGGACGCGGCCGAGACGGTGGGGCTGTACGGGCCGGGCGGCGGTGGAGCGGTACGCGCGCCGCCGCCCGCGCCGATGACCCGCAGTTGATGTTCCGCCTCCTCCGCCGAGAGTCGTTCCGCCGGATCCTTGCGCAGCAGCCCCGCGATCACCGGCGCCAGCGCACCGGCCCTGCGCGGCGGCGGCAGTTCCTCGTCGACGACGGCCCGCAGCGTGCTCAGCGGGGTGTTCTGGCGGAACGGGGTGTTGCCCTCGACCGCGGCGTACAGCAGCACCCCGAGCGACCACAGATCCGACTCCGGCCCTGGTGTACGCCCCAGCGCCCGCTCGGGCGCGAGGAATTCGGGGGAGCCGATCAGTTCGCCCGTCATCGTGAGGTTGGAGGTCCCCTCGACCGTGGCGATGCCGAAGTCGGTGAGCACTATGCGGCCGTCATTGGCGATGAGTACGTTCCCCGGCTTCACATCCCGGTGCAGTACGCCCGCCTCGTGCGCGGCGCGCAGAGCGGCGAGGATCTCCGCTCCGATGTGCGCGACGCGCTGCGGGGGCAAGGGCCCTTCCACGTCCAGCACATCGGAGAGCGCCAGGCCGCGCACCAGCTCCATCACGATCCAGGGCCGGCCGTCCTCGGTCGCCACGTCGTAGACGGTCACCACATTGCGGTGCGAGATCCGGCCCGCGGCCCACGCCTCCCGCTCCAGACGCGCGTACAGCCGCTGCTCGTCCGTAGTGCCGAGAGCGGCGGGGGCGCGCACCTCTTTGACCGCCACCTCGCGGGCCAGCAGTTCGTCGCGGGCGCGCCACACCACGCCCATCCCGCCCTCGCCCAAGGGGCTCAGCAGTCGGTAGCGTCCCGCGACCAGCCGCTCATCGCCCGGCACTTCGCTCACAGCGAGCCCCCATCGGTAGCAGAGCAACTACCCCAAGTTAGCTCACGCAAGAGCTGTTGCCGCCCCCTTGAGCGCCAATCCGCATCCGAGGGCGAGGACTATGCAGGCCGTGCCCAGCGGCATCACGCGCTGCGCGGCGGAGAAGACCCGTCCCTTGCGACGGCTCCGGTCGGCCAGCAGGCGGGCGGCGCGATCACCGAGGCGGACCGCGGCGAAGCCTGCGGCGGCGAGGGTGAGGGCGAGCCCGACGCCGTACGCAATGACGAGCAGCAGACCGAACCAGGCCCGCCCGAGCGCGGCGGCGCCGACGAGTACGACGACGGCGGACGGACTGGGGACCAGTCCGCCGGCAAAGCCGAGCAGGAGGGTTGAACGGACGCCCAGGGGGCGGTGGTCGTGACTGTGCGGGTGCGCATGGCCGTGGGAGTGGCCGTGGTCGTGGTCGTGCCCGTGGCTATGGCTGTCGTCGTGGCCGTGGGAGTGGCTGTGCCCATGCCCGTGGCTGTGCCCATGCGCATCACCCCGGTTTCTCCACGCCCTGCGTACCAGCACCGCCCCCGCCCCCGCCACCAGCGCCCCGCTCGCGACGCCCAGCCACGCCACCACCGACGGTGCGGCCGCCGATCCCAGCGCGATCAGGCCGCCGAGCGCGAACACGCCGAGCGTGTGCGTGATCGTCACCGACGCGCCCAGCGAGAGGACGTCGCGCAGGGAGTTGCGACCGCCCGCCGCCGCGGCGGCCGCCATCACGGTCTTGCCGTGACCCGGCGCAAGCGCGTGCAGCGCGCCGAGCAGGACCGCCGTCGCCAGTGCCAGCGCGGCGAATCCCGCGGTCAGTTCGCGCCGGGACACCAGACCGGTCAGCGCCTGCGTCCAGCGGTCGGTCCCGCGCGGCAGCACGGAGGCCGGGGGCGCCGCCGCATCCGACCGGTCCGCCGCCGGAGCCCCGCCGGGAGTTACCGAGAGGCCGGCCGTCCTGCGGTCCAGCGGTGAGGAGAGCTGCCCTTCCGGGTACCGCGCCAGCCGCCGGGACGCCGACGCCCTGGGTACGTCGGACGAGGTGAGCGTCATCCGGTCGCCGTCGGCTGTGATCTCCCGCCAGCCCGGCCCCTGGCCGTCGCCCGCCGCCCGGAAGGCGATCGTCTGCCGCCCGTCGGGCAGTTCGGCCGTCAGCCTGCACTCGACGCGCAGCGTCGGCAGCCCGGCCTGCCCGGGGCGTACCTCCGCGTCGCCCGCGCCGGGCGTGAGCGGAACCACGCGGCGTCCGACCGCGACCTCGGTGTCCCGCGCCGCGTCACCACAGCGGCCCTGGGCCCACTCGGACAGTTCACGGGTGGACATCTCCCGGTCGCCGTTCCGGTCGATCTTCGAACGCGCCTGGGCGGCCGGTATCTCCGCCAGATCCTCGACATGGTCGACGCTCAGCCGGCCGGGCGAGACGAGGAGCCCGTCGTAACGGTTGACCGTGAAGTTCCCCAGGGGATGCGCGGCGGCCGTCCCCGCGGGCAGCACAGCGAGCGCCGCCCCGGCGACGAGGACCGCCGCGCCGACGGCGGTCGTACGCCTCTTCATGACGCCTCCAGAGCCTTCAGTGCGGTTCGTGCCGCGAGTGAACCGGTGGGGGAGAAGCCGGGGTTGATCTTCAGCGCGGCGGCCAGCGAACCGCGGGCCTCCGCCGACCTGCCCGCCGCGCGTTCGATCATGCCGCGGTGGTAGAGGAACACGGCGTTGCGGCAGCCGGTCGGTGCGGACGTCCTTACGTACGAAAGGGCTTCCGCGGAACGGCCGTTGACGTGCAGGGCCCAGGCGAGCGCGTCCGCCGTGTGCACGGTCCGGCGCTTGCGCCACTCGGCGCGTGCGGCGTCCAGCGCCTGGGCCCGGTCACCGTGGTCGGCCAGGGCGAGAGCCGTGTCCAGGTCGGTGTCCACGCCATTGGCGCGGGCCAACTCGGTCCAGGTGCCGATGAGTTCGTACTGCGCGCGGGCATCGGCCTTGCGCCCACCCGCCTCGTACAGCTCACCGAGGGCCACCAGCTGTCCCGGCAGCGGCAGCCGGTTCACCACCGCTTCGAGCCCGGACACGGCGGCCTTGGTGTCGCCGCGAGCGGCCTGCGTGCGGGCACGGCCCTCGAGCGCGGGCAGATACGCCGGGTCCGCCTTGAGCGCGGTCGCAAAGTGCTGCAGGGCGGGGGCGTACGCACCCTGGCTCCACTCCAGCTGGCCCAAAGCGGTCGCCACATACGCCGTGTCACCGGGGGAGGAGGCCGACTCCAGCGCCCGTCCGAGCACCCGGCGGGCTCCCGCGATGTCGCCGCGCAGCTCCAGTACGTACGCGTAGCGCGTGAAGACGGGAATGCCGGGGCGGCGGCGGTCGGCCTCCTCGGCCGCCGCCAACGCCCTTGGATAGCTGCCCAGTTCGACGAGGGCGTCGATCCGGGAGGCGAGCGCCCGCTCGCCGTACGGATTGACCTTCAGCGCCGCCTCCGCCTCGCGCAGCGCGCCGCGGAAGTCGTGCCGCGCCGCCGCGAGCGCGGCACGACCCGCGAGTGCCGCGTCATTGCCCTGCGGCTGGAGAGCCAGTGAGCGGGCGAACGCCTTGTCCGCCTGCGGGTACCGGGTCGGGTCGCCGCCGGTCCTGGCCTGCTCGACATAGGCGGCGCCCAGCGCCGCCCACCCCCGGGCGTCCTTGGGCTGCGCCCGCAGATGCGCCTGGAGGCCGGTGACCCCGCGGCCGAGGTCACCGGTGCCGATCCGGTCGAACGGCGCGTCCGCCACGGGCGCTGCGGTGCGGGCCGCCGGGGGCTCCTGGTCCCCCCGGCCGGCCACGACAGCACCCGCGGTGAGCGCGACGGCCATCACGCCGGCGGGAAGGAGGATTCCCCAGCGCCGGGCGCCCGCCCCTGATTCCCTTCGCAGGGACATGAGTCTTGCCCTTTCCGCTCGTAGATGCGTACGGCCAGATGCGTACGGCTCAGCTGTACGGATTCCGTCGCCGCATCCGCCACCAGTTGAGGCCCAGGGCGACGAGCAGTACCCCCGCGCCCGCGGCGACCGCGGATGCGATCAGCGTGGTGCTGGTGGCGTCACTGCCGGAGGCGGCAGACGAAGCGCCACCGGTGAGCAGGTTGCCCTGGGCGTCCTTGGTGCCGCCTTCCTTGGCGAGCGGCCCCCGGGAGCCGGCCGTCGGGAGCGCCACGTACGGGAAGGCCTTGCCGAACTTCTGGTCGTTCTCGTTGACCGCGTCGCCCAAGTCGTTCTTCTGACCGAGGAGTTCGCCCTCGACGACCTGGAGCGCGATGTCCAGCACGTCGTCCGTCAGCCGTCGCCCGTTGGGGAATCCGGCGTTGTCGCCGTCCAGCACGCCCAGCCTCTTGGGCTCGGCACTCGGCTGGATGGAGGTGTTGAGCCGCAGCATCTCCGCGGGACGGACATGCGGCGGCTTGTTGAGCTTGTCGACCCCGGTCAGGAACACCGAGACCAGGTCGTTGCGCGGTTCGGCCGGGGCCTTGATCTTGTAGATGCCCTCGATCAGCTTCGGCAGTTCCGGCTTGGTGACGAAGTTCAGGAAGTCACCGTCGTTCCAGGGGGCGGACGCGTTGAACTTGTCCTTGTCCTTCACGGGTATGACGACCTCGTTGACCAGCGGCATACCGAGCCGGGAGACCTGGGTCCAGTGACCGCTCGCACCCTTGCGCTGGGTGGTCGACCAGATGCCGACGATGGGCTGCTCCTCCGACTCCTGGATGTACGCGGTCGGCACCTGCAGGGCGATGGAGTTGACGCTGTAGCCCTTGAGCGTGTCGTTGCCGACCTCGGAGAGGTTTCCGCCGTAGAGCAGGTCGAAGACGCGCAGGTCGAGGAAGAAGGGATCGTCCGCCTGGCCCGCGAACGCCATGGAGCCGCCGGGGAGGTGCTTGACTGCCTGGTCGCGCAGGGCCTGGTAGTCCGGCATGGACGCCTTGCCCACGTTCGACGGCGCCACCGGCAGATCGTCGGCGATCTTTGTGCTGTGCTTCACACGCTGGTTCTTCAGCCTCAGCAGTTCGATGTCGTACGTCTGCGTGATGTTGAGGTCCGGGTCGTCGAGGGAGGTGACGGCGCCGGTGTTGAAGAGGAACGTATTGCCGTTCTTGACGTGGTCCTTGAAGGTCCACCGGTAGATCAGGTCGCCCTGGGCGTCGCCGTCACTGTCGATGTGGATGTCGTACTGGGCGTCGTCGGCGAACTTGAAGAAGTTCGGGCCGCCGGCCGGCTCCTGGAACGGCAGCACGTTGGCGACGAGCGTGGTGGTGTCCGGCTTGTCGGGGCTGACGAACGCGTACACGTCCGTGTTGTCGTACTGCGGCTGCCCGGAGATCAGTGGGGCCTCGCGGTGGCTGGAAGCCTCGGCCGTGCCCGGCTCCAGCCCGGTCACACCGGAAGCCACGAGTGTCCCGGCGGCCAGCGCGACGCAGGTTAGAGCGGCGAGCCTCCTGGGCCCCCGCCCGCTGCTGCTCATTGCGGTCATCGAATCCGTCCTTCGCGAGTGCTGGTCTTGCTTCGATGCCAGCCATTCGGTGCGGAGGGCTGTTCGGATTGGTCGGGAGTCCAGGAAGTTTTTCCCGACGCGCTGTCCAACTCGCCCTGGAATCACGTGGATTCGGTGAGTAGTCGTCAACTCGCGTACGGGTGTGGTGAATCCTGTGACCGGAATACACGAGTGTCACCGCGGGACGATAGGGTTAACCTGCCCGGGCCGGGTGCCCTCGTACGGGTGGGGAGTGACATGGAACAGATAACGGTGCGCAGCAGGGCGCGAGTGCCTGCAATCACGTGTGGGAGCAGTGCGACCAGCACGCGTCTCGACCGCCATCTCTCGGTGCTCGGCGGCCCTGCCGTCCCGCAGGGTGAGACGGCCGAGGCGACGTCGCTGATGCTCGAGCTCACCTCACGCGATGTCGCGCACACCCGCAAGAGCAAGAGCGCGCGTGTCTCGCTCTTCGCGCCGCTCAGGCGGCTGCGTCGCTCACTGTTCGGCAGCCGCGGCTGACCGACCCCCAGGACGTTCTTTCCTACGCGAACGCGCTCAGGCGACCACACCGTCCCGGCGCAGCGCCGCTGTCCCCTCATCCGTCATCCCCAGGGCCTTCAGCAGCGCATCGGTGTGCTCGCCGAGTGCGGGAACCGCGCCCATCCGCGCCTCCGGCCCGCCCGGCAGAGTGATCGGCGGCAGCAGCGCCCGCAGCGGCCCGACCGGTGAGTCCACCTCCCGCCACCGGTCCCGCGAGGCGAGCTGAGGATGCCCGGCCACGTCCGTCACGCTGTTGAGCCGGGCGCATGCGATGCCCGCCGCTTCCAGCCGGCCGATCGCCTCCCGTGTGTCGAGGCGGGCCAGCGCCTCGGCCACCACCGCATCGGTCTTCTCCCGGTTCGCCGTACGGGCCGTGTTGGTCGCGAAGACCGGATCGACCCCCAACTCGGGCCGCCCGAGCACCTGGTCGGCCAGCCGCCGCCACTCCCGGTCGTTCTGCACCGACAGCAGCACCTGCCCGCCGTCCGCCGTCGTGTAGGCGTCGTAGGGCGAGATGACGGCGTGCGCGACCCCCGTGCGCGCCGGGGCCTCACCCCCATGCATCCCGTAGTGCAGCGGATGCCCCATCCACTCCGCCAGCGACTCCAGCATCGAGACCTCCACAGGGCCTCCGACGCCCGTGGTTCCGCGCCGTAGCAGCGCCGCCAGCACCCCCGAGAAGGCGTACATCGCCGCCGCGATGTCGGCCGCCGGAATGCCCGCCTTGACGGGCTGCTCCGCGGTCCCGGTCACCGACACGAGGCCCGCCTCGCACTGCACGAGCATGTCGTACGCGCGCTTGTGGGCGTACGGCCCCTCCGCGCCGTATCCGGAGATGTCCACGGCGATCAGCCGCCGGTGCGCGGCGCACAGAGTGTCCGCGTCCAGACCGAGCCGGGCGGCCGCGCCCTGAGCGAGGTTCTGCACGAACACATCGGCGTCCGCGACGAGTTGGCGCACGATCTCCAGGCCGCGCGGGTCCTTCAGATCGACGGCGATGGACTCCTTGCCGCGGTTGCACCAGACGAAATGCGAGGCGAGCCCGCGGGCGGCGGTGTCGTAGCCGCGCGCGAAGTCGCCGCCGTCGGGTCGCTCGATCTTGATGACGCGGGCGCCGAGATCGGCGAGCTGGCGCGTGGCGAAGGGCGCAGAGACGGCCTGCTCGACGGCGACGACCGTGATCCCGTCGAGGGGGAGAGGGTGGTTCATGAGCCGTGCCTATCGTGTACGTACCACCTTTGTCACCCCCTGGACCGCCTACCAGCCGTTCTGCGCGAAGCGACGTGGGGCGTGTCCGATGGATCGGATCGCGCCCATGCCGTGATCTTCTGGCTGACACAGCAACGTACGCGGCTCCAGTTCGGCCGAGGAGATGCGATGACGCAGCGTGAGGTAACAGGCGAGGCGGGGTACCCGGAGTGGTTCGGGCGCAGGCGGGTGCTGGGGTTGGCCGCAGCCACGTTCGTCTCGTCGCAGTCGTGGCTCGGTACGGAATCGGCCGCGCAGTCCGGCGCGGTACCCGGTGGCCGGCCCGGGGACGTGCGGGAGGAGTCCGGGCTCGATGTGCGTGCCGAGAACTCCCGGCCGGGAGATCGTGACTGGCGGATCACCCGGGCGGGTGCGGCTGGTGCCGTTCAAGGCTTCGCCGAGCGCGTCAGCGTGCGCTCGGGGGAGGTCGTCGCGCTGCGCGTGTCGACGACGGCTGCGGCCTACACCGTTTCGGCGTACAGGATGGGCTGGTACGGCGGAGCGAGGGCTCGTCTCGTCTGGAGGTCGGGCCTACTGCCGGGGGTGCTTCAGCCTCCGGCGCTGCTCGATGCGGGCACGCGGATGGCGCGTGCCGACTGGCGGCGGACGGCGGAAGTGGACACCTCGGGCTGGCCGGAGGGCTGCTACCTGCTGCGGCTGGACGCCGAGGACGGCCGGGGGCAGAGGTTCGTACCGCTCACGGTCCGGTCTTCTTCCGCAGCCGGCCGTATGGCGGTGGTCAATTCGGTCGCCACCTGGCAGGCGTACAACCGGTGGGGTGGCGCCGACCTGTACAAGGGCACGACCGGCAAGAAGGGTTCGCGATCCCTCGCGGTGTCATTCGACCGTCCCTACTCGGGCGGTCAAGGGGCCGGCCAGTACTTCGTCTACGAGGCGCAGTTGGTCGCGCTGGCCGAGCGGATAGGGCTTCCGCTGGCGTACGCCACGGGAGTGGACGTGGCCCGTGAGCCGCGTTTCCTGGGCGGGGCCGTGGCCATGCTCTCGCTGGGGCACGACGAGTACTGGAGTCCCGAGCAGCGGCGGCATGTGGCCTCGGCGCGCGACGGGGGTATGAACCTGGCCGTGCTCGGGGCCAACTGCTGCTACCGGCGTGTCCGCTTCGAGCCGTCCGCCGTGGGAGCGGACCGGATCGTGGTCTGCTACAAGGGCGACTACGCCAAGGACCCCGGGTTCCAGCGCGGGTGCCCCCCGACGAACGACTACCGGCGGATGCCCGCACCCGAACCCGAGAGTTCTCTGCTCGGGGTCATCTACGACGGCTACCCGGTGGACGCGCCGTTCGTGGTGTCCCATCCGGATCACTGGCTTATGGAGGGCACCGGGGCGCGGCTGGGCGATTCCTTCCCCCACCTGGTGGGCGTCGAGTACGACCGGGTGAACCCGGCTCATCCCACGCCTCGGCCGATCGAGATCCTGGCGCATTCGCCGGTGGTGTGCAAAGGACGCCCCTCGTACGCCGACATGGCCTACTGCTCCCTGCCCGGTGGGGCGGGTGTCTTCGCCACGGGCACGATGCGCTGGGTCGAGGCGCTGGAGGCGACCGGCCCGGGCGGGGGCAAGGCGAACCACGGACTGGACGAGCGGGCCGGGAAGTTCACCCGTACCGTGACGGCCAACGTCCTGCGGGCGTTCGCGCAGGGGCCGGCGGGGGACGCGAGACCCGCCCATGACAATCTGGCCGATTCCTTCGCCCCTCACAACGCCCGTCACAACAGGGCGAACTGACCCTCCGGCCCTTCCTCATGATGGTCGAGTACGGAGGCGGGCCGCCGGGTTACGTCGCTCGGCGGCAGAACACCCGGGAGCTCGGTGATCTCCATCCCCTTCAACTCCTGCTTCTGGAGCCGGAGTTGACCCAGCAATGCCAGCACGGTGATCAGTTCCAGCAGCTCGGAGGTCCACTCCTGTGGCCACACCGCGGGCCGGATCGCCTCCAGCGTCCCGGGCTCGGCCCCGGCGGTACGGCGCTCGAACCAGAGCTCCAGCACGCGTACCCCACCCACCTCGAAGTTCCAGGCATCCGCGGGCACGGGTGAGATCCGGCCAGCTCCGAGGCTGAGCACCTCCTCCTCGGCGTCGTACGCGATCGCGTCCGGTCGCGCGGGCACGGCGGCCCGCACATACGGCCGCCGGCCGCCCGGCAGCCGGGGCCGCTCGCCGCCCCGGGCCCCACGCAGCTGGACCTCCATCATCCGCCGCCCCAACTCCACACCGTCTACCCACACGTGGGGGTCGGCGGGCAGCGGCACCACGCATCCCGCTGCCGACGTCTCGGCGGCCGCGACGATCCAGGCAACGACTTCGTCGGTCCCGACCTCGCGCCCGTACCGGCTCCCCAGGGCGGACAGCAGCCCGGGCGCGAGATTGGGCTCGACGCCACCGGGCCGCCGGTAGAGCGGACGAATCCGCCCGGGCCTTCCCGCGGGCGAGCGCCCGTCCGGCAACAGGGCGGATGCGACCACGGCAGGCCCCGACGCGTCGGCCACCCACCCTTGCTCGACGACAAACACCTGCCGCTCATCGGCGACCCGCCACAACTCGGGCCGGGCGGAGTCGATGAGCCGGTGGTCGGGAATCAGCCACTGCTCGTCGAAGGCCCCGTGCAGCACCCGCACCGGCGCGGGACACCGCCCGTCCTCCCGGACGAACCTGCCCGTCCCGCTGGTCTGCCCGGGCAACTGGGCAACGGCACTGCGCGGCGTACGGGCCCGAGTGCACCCGAACAAGGCATCGCGCTCGACGCCCTCAGCGCGCACAAGAGCATCCCACCGGGCCTTGAGAGAGCCCGCATCCGGGGCCATCACCCAGGCCCGCCCCAGCCGCAATGGGGGTACGCCCCACGGCATGAGCTCGTCCAGCATCGGCATGCCGAAATGCTAACCGGGGGCCCGGAGGCCCGCCCCGGGCCCACCACCCCGAGCCCCGCCCCGCGGACGCCTCGCTCCCGGACGCCCGTACCGCGGACGCCCGCACCGCGGAGGCCCGTGCCCCGAGGCCCGCACCCCCGACCGGACGGTCACTCCGCGTCGACCGTCACCGAGAACGAGAACCGGTCCCCCCTGTACCGAATCCGCGCCACGTCCACCACCCGCCCGCCCTCGTCGTACGTCACCCCCGTGTAATGCAGGATCGGGCTCAGCAACGGCACCCTCAGCAGCTCCGCCGTCGGCGGGTCCGCCAGCCGCGCCTCCACCGTGTCCGTGATCCTGCTGATCCGCACCCCCAGCGAATCCCGCAGCACCTTCGTCATCGGCCAGCGCTCCAGATCCGCGACGTCCAGCCCCGCCGCCACATCCGGGTGCACCGCGTTCTCCGCCCAGTTGGTCGGCTCACCGCTCTCGCCGTCGCAACGCAGCCGCCGGTACGTCACGACCTCGGCCACGTCGGGGAAGTACTCAGCGAGGTCGCCCCGCACCGGCTCGGGCCCGTGTCCCAGGATCGTCGTCCGCTCGCCCGACTGCTGGGCCACGATCGCGTCGATCGAGCCCAGCAGCCGCCTCGGCGCGCCCCGCCGCGCCCCCGGCTCGATGAAGGTGCCACGCCGCCGGTGCCTGCTGATCAGGCCCTCCTCCTCCAGCTCCTTGAGCGCCTGGCGCATGGTCAGCACGCTGACGCCGTAGTGCGCGGCGAGCTGCTCCTCGGTCGGCAGCCGCAGCGACGCCTCGGGCGCTCGGCCCAGTATGGAGGCGCGCAGGGACTGCGAGACCTGGTACCACAGCGGCAGCTTGCGGTTCAGGACCAGCGAGTCGGGGGCAAAGGCGGTCACGGGGTACTCCGTACTACGACCGGAAGTGGCGCTCAAGACCCTGCCACACGTCGTCGTACCCCTTCTGCAGATGGTCGGCGTTCGCCGCCTGCGCGGTCGCCGTCACCGGCCAGCGCGTCTCGAACATGAACGCAAGCCCGTCGTCGATCTTCTGCGGCTTCAGCTCGGCGGTGCTCGCGCGGTCGAAGGTCTCCCGGTCGGGGCCGTGCGCGGACATCATGTTGTGCAGCGAACCGCCCCCCGGTACGAAGCCTTCGGCCTTGGCGTCGTACGCGCCCTCGATCAGGCCCATGTACTCGCTCATCACATTGCGGTGGAAGTACGGCGGCCGGAAGGTGTCCTCGCCGACCAGCCAGCGCGGCGCGAAGACCACGAAGTCGACCCCGGCCAGGCCCGGGGTGTCGCTCGGCGACGTCAGCACGGTGAAGATCGACGGATCCGGGTGGTCGTACGAGATCGTCCCGATAGCATTGAAGCGGCGCAGGTCGTAGACGTACGGAACATGATTGCCGTGCCAGGCGACGACATCGAGCGGCGAGTGGTCGTACGTCGCGGCCCAGAGGTTCCCGCAGAACTTGTTGACGACCTCGACCGGGCCCTCCACATCCTCGTACGCCGCCAAGGGCGCGAGGAAGTCCCGGGCGTTGGCGAGGCCGTTTGCGCCGATCGGCCCGAGGTCGGGCAGCTGGAAGGGCTGCCCGTAGTTCTCGCAGACGTAGCCGCGGGCGGTCGGGCTCTGCCCGCCATCAGGCACAGCGGCGAGCAGTTCGACCCGGAAACGGACCCCGCGGGGGATCAGCGCCACCTCGCCGGGCCGGACGGCGAGCAGCCCCAGCTCCGTGCGCAGCAGCAGGCCGCCGCGCTCGGGCACGATCAGCAGCTCGCCGTCCGAGTCGCTGAACACCCGGTCCGTCATGGAGGCGTTGGCGTGGTAGAGGTGCACGGCCATGCCGGTGCGCTGGCTCGCGTCGCCGTTGCCGCCGAGCGTCCACAGACCGGCCAGCCAGTCTGTGCCGGGCGCGGGCTCCGGCAGCGGGTTCCAGCGGAGCCGGTTGGGGTCGGGGACGGACTCGGTGAAGGGCGCGCTGCGTACGCCGCCGTTGCCGATGCGGACGAACGGCGGATGGGCGGCCGACGGGCGGATCCGGTACAGCCAGGAGCGGCGGTTGTGGGCGCGCGGCTCGGTGAACGCGCTGCCGCTCAGCTGTTCCGCGTACAGCCCGAGCGGTGCCCGCTGCGGTGAGTTGCGCCCGTGCGGAAGTGCGCCCGGCACGGCCTCCGAGCTGTGCTCATTGCCGAAGCCGGGCGAGTACCCAAGGCCTTCGGCGGTCTTGCGCGCCTGCTCGATGCCGCTCATCGTCCGCTCCCGGTGCTGAAGGATTCCTATGCATAACCGTAGGATTGCGGGACCGCCCCGTCAACGGCAACAGGGCGGCATGATGTACCGCGTGTCCCCAGCCCATCTCCGCCGTACGCCCGTGCAGCAGCGCAGCGCCGAGCGGCTCGCCCGGATCCTGGACGCCTGTGCCGAACTCCTCGACGAGACCGGTTACGAGGAGCTGTCCACCCGCGCGGTGGCTGCCAGGGCCGGCGTCCCCATCGGTTCCGTCTACCGCTTCTTCGGCAATAAGCGTGCCCTCGCCGACGCTCTCGCCCACCGCAATCTGGACAGTTACGCCGAGCGGATCAGCGGCCGTATCGCCTCGCTCGGCGCGGGCGACTGGCGCGGCGCCCTCGATGCCGTACTGGACGAGTACCTGGCGATGAAGCGCACCGTCCCCGGCTTCGCGCTGATCGACTTCGGCTACCGGATCCCGATGGGCGCGCCTGCGGTCGGAGCGAACCATCAGGTGGCCGACCGCCTCGCCGCGCTGCTTGCGGGCCATCTGGGCCGCGGCGTCGACGAGGAACTGCGCCGGGCGGTGCTGGTCTCGGTCGAGGCGGCGGACGCGCTGCTGCAACTCGCCTTTCGGGTGGAGCCGGCGGGGGACGAGGGGATCGTCGCGGAGACGCGGGAGCTGTTGCGGGCGTATCTCGCGCGGGTCCTGGACTAGTCGGGCGTCGGGGTGGGGCGCGGCGCCTGCGGCCAGACGACGCCGGCCGCGACGGTCGACGACGGCGAGTGCTGACGGGCCCGGCCGTCCGTCCGCAGCCTCCCGTCCTGGCCAAAGATGGGTGTTGGACCCGATAGTCCACGGCTGGTGCCGCGGGTGATGGTGGGGTGGAGGAACACCCCTACGGCTCCATCCAGCTGTTGGATCGAGGAGTGTCGCGTCCGTCTCGTGCTGGGTGTTCATGGCCACGGCACGAACGGAGTCCGCGCCGATGACTGTTTCAGGATCCCGCCCGTATCTGTATCCCTACCGCCCACTCGTTCATTCGGTCCGTGACCGTGGGGTGAGTCCGCCGTGAGTGTCACGGCGTGGCTGACAGTCGCGGTGTTCGCCACCGTCTACCTGATGATCGCGACCGAACGGGTGCATCGGGTCACCGCGGCGCTCGGGGGCGCGGTGGTCATGCTCGTGCTTGGGACAACGAGCCCCGAGCACGCGTTCTTCTCGGACATGACCGGCATCGACTGGAACGTCATCTTCCTGCTGTTGGGGATGATGCTGATCGTCGCGGTGCTCAAGCGGACAGGGTTGTTCGAGTTCGTGGCGATCTGGGCAGCGAAGCGGGCCCGGGGACGGCCGTACCGGCTGATGGTGCTGCTCATCCTCGCCACGGCGTTCCTCTCGGCCTGGCTGGACAACGTCACCACGGTGCTGCTGATCGCCCCCGTCACCATCGTGGTGTGCCGACGGCTCGGCGTGCCGGTCGTCCCGTACCTGATCGCCGAGGTGATGGCCTGCAACATCGGCGGCGCCGCCACACTGATCGGCGACCCGCCCAACATCATGATCGGCTCACGCGCCGGGCTGTCCTTCAACGACTTCCTGCTCCACATGGCACCGATCACGACGCTGCTGATCGTGGTCTTCGCCGTGATGAGCCGGTGGATGTTCCGCTCCGCGTTCCACTACGACCCCAAGCGCGCGAAGCAGATCATGGAGATGCGTGAACGGGACGCCATCACGGACACCCGGCTCCTGGCCGTCAGCGGCGTGGTCATCGCGATCGTGATGGTCTGCTTCGTCCTGCACACCACGCTGCACCTGGAACCCTCCGTCGTGGCCATCTCCGGCGGCCTCGTGCTCCTGGCCGTCTCCCGGCTGAACACCAGGGAGGTGGTGGCCGATGTGGAGTGGGAGACGCTGGCGTTCTTCACCGGGCTGTTCGTCATGGTCGGCGCGATGGTGCAGACCGGGATCATCACCGACCTGGGGGAGGCGGCGGCCCGGGCCGAAGTCTGGGGGAGATTGAGGCGCGGGTCCGGGCGGAGGCCCAGTTATGGGAAGACCGCTCGTACCCCTCCCCTCCGTGCATACCGGTCGGTATGCTCGACCCTGAACTGCGCGCCACCGCCGTCGCCCCGGGGAGGGCCCATGTCCCGCACAGCTGCCACCCGTACCGCATTGCGCATCTGTCCCCTTTGTGAGGCCACCTGCGGACTGACCCTCACCATCGAGGGCACCCGTGTCACCCGCGCCCGCGGTGACCGCGACGACATATTCAGCAAGGGCTTCATCTGCCCCAAGGGTGCGTCCTTCGGGGAGCTCGACGCCGACCCCGACCGGCTGCGCGCCCCCCTCGTACGCAAGAACAGCGAGCTCCAGGAGGCCAGTTGGGAGGAGGCCTTCGACGTGATCGCGGACCGGATCAGGCCCCTGATCGAGGAGCACGGACCGAATGCCGTGGGCGTCGTCCTCGGCAATCCCAACGTTCACACCATGGCCGGCGCGCTCTATCCGCCCGTACTGCTCTCGCTGCTGCGTACCCGCAATCTCTTCACCGCCAGCACCCTGGACCAGATGCCCAAGCATGTCTCCAGCGGGCTGCTCTTCGGTGACCCCGTCGCCATCCCCGTCCCTGACCTGGACCGCACCGACCATCTGCTGCTCCTCGGCGCCAACCCCTTCGAGTCCAACGGCAGCCTGTGCACCGCGGCCGACTTCCCGGGCAAGCTCAAGGCGCTGCGCCGGCGCGGCGGCACGCTGACCGTCGTCGACCCGCGCCGCACCCGCACCGCGCAGCTCGCCGACCGGCATGTCGCCATCCGGCCCGGCGCCGACGCCCTGCTGCTCGCCGCCATCGCCCAGACCCTCTTCGAGGAGAAGCTCACCGACCTCGGAGCGCTCGAAGCGCATGTCGAGGGAGTGGCCGAAGTCGCGGAAGCGGTACGGGAGTTCACGCCCGAAGCGGTCGCCGCGGCCTGCGACATGGACGCCGAGGAGATCCGTACGATCGCCCGCGAGCTCGCCGCCGCGCCCACCGCCGCCGTGTACGGACGTGTCGGCAGCAGCACCGTGGAGTACGGCACCCTCACCAATTGGCTGGTCGACGTCCTCAACGTGCTCACCGGCAACCTCGACCGCCCCGGCGGCGCGCTCTTCCCGCTCTCCGCCACCGACCGCGCACCCCGCCCCGCCGCCCCCGGCAAGGGCTTCGCCCTCGGCCGCTGGACGAGCAGGGTCAGCGGCCACCCCGAGGCCAAGAGCGAACTGCCCATGGCCGCGCTCGCCGAGGAGATCGACACCCCCGGGGACGGACGGATCCGCGCGGTGATCTCGCTCGCCGCCAACCCGGTGCTCTCCGCGCCCGACGGTGACCGGCTCGACCAGGCGCTGGCCGGACTCGACTTCATGGTCAGCGTCGATCCGTACCTCAACGAGACCTCGCGCCACGCGGACGTGGTGCTGCCCCCGCCGCCGCCCTCCCAGAGCGCGCACTTCGACTTCGCCTTCAACGCCTTCGCCGTACACAACCAGGCCCGCTACAGCCCTGCGGTCGTTCCCCTGGAGGAGAGCCGCCTCGGCGAGTGCGAGATCCAGGCCCGCCTGGTGCTCGCCGTCGGCGGCATGCATGGCGCGGATCCGGGCGCCGTCGACGACATGGTCATCGAGCGCACCCTCACCAAGGCCGTCGCCGATCCGTACTCCCCGGTACACGGCCAGGACGTGAAGGAGCTGACCGCGCAGCTCACCGGCCGCAGCGGGCCGGAGCGGCGACTGGACATGATGCTGCGCCTCGGCCCGTACGACCTCACCCTCGACAAGCTCCTGGAGCACCCGCACGGCATCGACCTCGGCCCGCTTCAGCCCCGGATCCCGCAGGTCCTCAAGACCCGCAGCGGACTCGTCGAGCTGCTGCCGGAGCCCATTGCCGCCGATCTGCCGAGGCTGCGGCGCGCCCTGGAAGAGCGGCCCGCCGCCCTCGTCCTCGTCGGCCGCCGCCATCTGCGCTCCAACAACAGCTGGATGCACAACGTCGCCACGCTCAACGGCGGCTCCAATCGCTGCACTCTCCAGGTCCACCCGGACGATGCGGCCCGGCTCGGTCTTGAGGACGGCGCCCAGGCCCGTATCACGGCGGACGGAGGGGAGCTCGAAGCGCCGGTGGAGATCACCGACGCCGTACGGACCGGAGTGGTGAGCCTGCCGCACGGCTGGGGACACAGCCGGCCGGGCACCCGGATGTCGGTGGCCGCCGCGCGCCCCGGAGTCAATGTCAATCAGCTGCTCGACGGCTCTCGGCTCGACCCGCTGTCCGGCACCGCCGTGCTCAACGGCTTCCCCGTCGAACTGTCACCTACGCGATGACCTGGGGTTTTGCTCGTATTGCTCACGCGTCAACATCTTGTTAACGGCTGTTGGCGCGACCTAACGTCATCCGAACCGCCGCTCCGGTGGGAGTTCAAGGGTGAACGTTAGGTGTCCCAAATGCTGACAATCCTCGGCTTCGTCATGATTGCGACCTTCCTGGTCCTGATCATGATGAAGAAGATGTCGCCGATCGCGGCTCTGGTCCTCATCCCCGCCCTCTTCTGCGTATTCGTTGGAAAGGGCGCGAACCTCGGCGACTACGTCATCGAAGGGGTCGGCACGCTCGCCCCCACCGCGGCGATGCTGATGTTCGCGATCGTCTACTTCGGCGTGATGATCGACGTGGGGCTGTTCGACCCGATCGTCCGCGGAATTCTGCGCTTCTGTAAGGCGGATCCGCTGCGCGTCGTGGTCGGTACGGCGGTGCTCGCCGCGATCGTCTCGCTCGACGGCGACGGCTCCACCACCTTCATGATCACCGTCTCGGCGATGTATCCGCTCTACAAGCGCCTCAAGATGAGCCTGGTCGTGATGACCGGCGTCGCCGCCATGGCCAACGGTGTGATGAACACGCTTCCCTGGGGCGGCCCCACTGCCCGTGCGGCGACCGCGCTGAAGGTGGATGCGGGCGACATCTTCGTCCCGATGATCCCGGCGCTCGGTGTCGGACTGCTCTTCGTCTTCGTCCTCTCCTACGTGCTGGGCCGGCGCGAGCGCAAGCGCCTGGGTGTCCTCACCCTCGACGAGGTGCTCGAGCCGGAGACCGAGACGGTCCTGGTCAAGGCGGGTGGCGGCGACAGTGGAGGGCGAGCCACCTCCGGAAGTGCCGGTTTTGATGCGGACGTTCCCCAGCAGGATGAAGACGACGAGGGCTTCCAGGGCCTTGACCCGGACCGCGCGACCCTGCGCCCCAAGCTGTACTGGTTCAACGCGGCACTCACCGTCACCCTCCTCACCGCAATGATCATGGAATGGCTGCCGATCCCGGTGCTGTTCCTGCTGGGCGCCGCGCTCGCCCTGACGGTCAACTATCCGAAGATGACCGACCAAAGGGCGCGGATCGCCGCCCATGCCGAGAACGTCCTGAATGTCGCCGGTATGGTCTTCGCCGCCGCTGTCTTCACCGGAGTCCTCACCGGCACCGGCATGGTCAAGCACATGGCTGACTGGCTCGTCGGCGCCATCCCCGAGGGGATGGGCCCGCACATGGCGCTCGTCACCGGCGTCCTGAGCATCCCGCTCACCTACTTCATGTCGAACGACGGTTTCTACTTCGGTGTCCTGCCGGTCCTTGCCGAGGCCGGCTCCGCACACGGCGTCTCCTCGCTGGAGATCGCCCGCGCCTCGCTCACCGGCCAGGTCCTGCACATGTCGAGTCCGCTCGTCCCCGCCGTGTACGTCCTGGTCGGCATGGCCAAGGTCGAATTCGGCGACCACACAAGGTTTGTCGTCAAGTGGGCCGCGTTGACCTCGCTGATCGTGCTCGGCTCCGGAATCCTCTTCGGCATCATCTGAGGCCTTCCAGCGGCTGGCTGCTGCGCCTCGTCATCGCCTTCGGCTTCGCGCAGGCGGCGGTGTCGATGGCGCGGCCGGCCGTCTCCTACCGGGCGCTCGCCCTCGGCACGGACGAGCGCGCGATCGGTGTGATCGCCGGTGGGGGAGGGCCTCGGTCATCTCTGTTTCGTCATCGGTGCGCAGTCGATCGTCGCCCGTCAGTCCGCACCCGCCGAACAGGACCGCAACTTCGGCCACTTCACCATCAGCGCCTCGCTCGGCCAGCTCGTCGGACCGATCGCGGCGGACGCGGTGATCGGCGGCGACATGGCCCGTACGAGCGCACTCGCCCTGGTCGTCTCGGCGGCCGTCGCCGCCGTCTCCTTCACCTCGTTGTGGCGCGAATCGAAGGCCGTACGGACGATCGACCGCGCTCGCCCTGAGACTGACCGGAAACCTCCTCGGCCAGGTCGCCGCGCCCGCCTCCGCCGGACTGGTCGCGGGCGTCGCTGGCACGGTGGGGCCCTTGGCCATGCTGGGCGTACTGCTTCTGGCAGCGGCCGGACTGGCCACGCGGCAGCCGAGCCGCCGGAATCGTCCGGGAGTTGACGGCCCCAGGACAGGTGGGTTGCCACGCCCGCCGGGTGCGGACGGCTCCGTACAAAAAGCCCAGCCCCAACCTGCGCGCGAGTCATTCCCTGACCGGGAGTAGTCGGCTAGTTTCAGGCGTCTCAGTCGCTCCCCCTCTTCCCATCGGCGGAACCATATGAGTCGCGCCATCTCGCTTCGCAGTGTCAGCAAGAGGTACGAACGCACCGCTCGCGCCGTCGACCGTTTCACCCTCGACATCGAGCCGGGGGAGTTCGTGGTGCTGCTCGGCCCTTCGGGCTGCGGCAAGTCGACCGTGCTGCGCATGATCGCCGGTCTCGAGGACATCACCGAGGGGGAGTTGCTGCTCGACGGCGAGTACGCCAACCACATCCCGCCCCGCGACCGCGGCATGGCGATGGTGTTCCAGAACTTCGCGCTCTACCCGAGCATGACCAACCGCCAGAACATCGGCTTCCCGCTGCGGCTGGAGAACCCCCGGCTGGACTGCGACCCGCAGGTCGAGGCCACCGCCCGGATGCTCGGCATCGAGGACGTCCTGGACCGATACCCCAGCCAGCTCTCCGGCGGCGAACGCCAGCGGGTCGCGATGGGCCGGGCCATCACCCGGCGGCCCTCCGTCTTCCTGATGGACGAGCCGCTGTCCAACCTCGACGCGAAGCTGCGCAACCATCTGCGGGCCGAAATCTCCCAGCTCACCGCCGAGTTGGGGGTGACCACCGTCTACGTCACGCACGATCAGGCCGAGGCGATGTCGCTCGGCGACCGGGTCGCCGTGATGCGCGGCGGGGTACTCCAGCAGGTGAGCACCCCACGCGATACGTACGCCCTGCCCGAGAACGTCTTCGTCGCCGCGTTCATCGGCACGCCGCGCATCAATCTGCTCCAAGCCGTCGTCTACGCGCCGCTGGACGGCCGGATGTCGATCGACCTCGGCAAACAGCGGCTGCCGCTGCCCGAACCCCTCAGCACCGACCACCAGTTGCTCCGCATCCAGCAGGGCCGGCAGATAATCGTCGGCCTGCGCTCCGAAGCCACCCGGATCGCCCCGCCGAGCCAGGCCCGCCCCGGCGAGGTCGCCCTTACCGGGATCGTCGAGCACATGGAGTACCAGGGTCATGAGGCGCTGGTGCACTTCAACACCGGCTCGCAGCCCGCCGTGGTCGCCGACCTGGAGTCGCCCAGGCCGCAGGCCCCCGCGCGAAGGCGCAGAAGCAGAAGCGGCGGCCCGAGCGTCCTGACCCGGATCAAGGAGCGCGCGTTCGCCCATGTCTCTGGGCCCGTGGTGGCGCTCGACGACCCGGAGCCGGGGCCTCGTCCCGTCGCCGCCGAGCGCCCGCCCGTCGCCGCGAGCGATCTGGTCGTGCGGACGGGACCCGATGTGCGGCTGCGTACCGGCGCTCAGCTGCCGCTCCTCGTCGACCTCGCCCATCTGTACGTCTTCGACCACCACGGCCGCAGGATCTGCCCTGCTCCGACGGACCTCCCGGGCCTGGACGCCTGAGGGGTCCCCGCTACGCTCCAGGTACCCCTGGCGTCCAAAAACTAACACCGCTAGTTTGGGGTGTGGACGACTACCGCAGGTTCTGGAGGAGTGCGATGAAGGCCCACGACGGGATGTACATCGGCGGCCAGTGGCGGCCAGCCGCAGGCCCGGACACCATCGCCGTGGTGAACCCGGCGGACGAGCAGGTCATCGGCCATGTCCCGGCCGGCACGGCAGAGGACGTCGACGCCGCCGTGCGTGCGGCCCGCGCCGCGTTCCCCGGCTGGGCCGCCACCGGGCCGGCCGAGCGCGCGGCCGGGATCGCCGCACTGCGCGATGTGCTTGTGGCCCGCGCGGACGAGATCGCCGAGACCGTCACCGCCGAGCTCGGCGCGCCGCTCGCCCTGTCGCAGACGGTCCATGCGGGCGTGCCGATCCTGGTCGCCGGCTCGTACGCGGAGCTGGCCGCCTCGTACTCCTTCGAGGAGAAGATCGGCAACTCCACCGTGCTGCTGGAGCCGGTCGGCGTGGTCGGCGCCATCACGCCCTGGAACTACCCGCTGCACCAGGTCGTCGCCAAGGTGGCCCCCGCTCTCGCGGCGGGCTGCACCGTAGTACTCAAGCCCGCCGAGGACACCCCGCTGACCGCGCAGCTCTTCGCCGAGGCCGTCGACGAGGCCGGACTGCCCGCCGGGGTGTTCAACCTGGTGACGGGCCTCGGCCCGGTCGCCGGACAGGCCCTCGCCGCGCACGAGGACGTGGATCTCGTCTCCTTCACCGGCTCCACGGCGGTCGGCCGGCAGATCGGCGCCACGGCAGGGGCCGCCGTCAAGCGGGTCGCCCTGGAGCTCGGCGGCAAGTCCGCCAATGTCATCCTGCCGAGCGCCGACCTGGCCAAGGCAGTCAACGTCGGCATCGCCAACGTGATGTCCAACTCCGGCCAGACGTGCAGCGCGTGGACCCGGATGCTGGTCCACAAAGACCAGTACGAGGAGGCGGTGGCACTCGCGGCTGCCGCGGTCGCCAAATTCGTACCGGGCGAGCGGGTCGGCCCGTTGGTCAACGCAAAGCAGCAGCAGCGCGTACGCGGCTATATCGAGAAGGGTGTCGCCGAGGGCGCCCGCCTTGTCGCGGGCGGTCCCGCCGCCCCGCACGAGACGGGCTACTACGTCAGCCCCACCGTCTTCGCCGATGTCACCCCGGAGATGACCATCGCCCAGGAGGAGATTTTCGGCCCGGTCGTCTCCCTGATCGAGTACGCGGACGAGGACGACGCGCTCCGTATCGCCAACGGCACGGTCTACGGCCTCGCGGGCGCGGTCTGGGCGGCCGACGAGGCGGAGGCCGTCGCCTTCGCCCGCCGGATGGACACCGGACAGGTCGACATCAATGGCGGCCGGTTCAACCCCCTTGCCCCGTTCGGCGGTTACAAGCAATCGGGTGTGGGCCGCGAGCTCGGCCCGCACGGTCTGTCGGAGTACCTCCAGACCAAGTCCCTCCAGTTCTGAGCCGGGAGTCTCACGCATCATGGTCCGTGCTGCCGTACTGCCCGCCGTCGGCTCTCCGCTGGAGATCACCGACATCGAACTGCCCGAGCCCGGTCCCGGCCAGGTGCGGGTGCGCCTCGCCGCCGCCGGGGTCTGTCACTCCGATCTGTCCCTGTCCAACGGCACGATGCGCGTGCCGACGCCCTGCGTCCTGGGCCACGAAGGTGCGGGTACGGTCGTCTCCGTCGGCGAGGGCGTCACCCATGTCGCCGTCGGCGACGGGGTCGTCCTCAACTGGGCCCCCTCGTGCGGGAGTTGCCACCACTGCCGGATCGGCGAGGTCTGGCTGTGCGCCAACGCGCTGGCGGGCGCGGCAAGCGTCTACGCCCGCACCGCCGACGGCGCCGAGCTGCACCCCGGTCTGAACGTCGCGGCCTTCGCCGAGGAGAGCGTCGTCGGCGCGAACTGCGTCCTGCCGGTCCCGGACGGCGTCCCGCTCACCGACGCCGCGCTGCTCGGCTGCGCGGTCCTCACCGGGTACGGCGCGATCCACCACTCCGCGCGCGTCCGCGAGGGCGAGTCGGTGGTGGTCTTCGGCGTCGGCGGCGTCGGACTCGCCACCCTCCAGTCCGCAAGGATCGCGGGCGCGTCGACGATCATCGCCGTCGATGTGTCCCCGGAGAAGGAGGAGCTGGCGCGGCAGGCAGGCGCGACGGAGTACGTCGTCGCCTCCGACACCACCGCCAAGCAGATCAGGGCGCTCACCGGCGGCCAGGGCGCGGACGTCGCGATCGAGTGCGTGGGCAGGGCCGCCACCATCCGCACCGCTTGGGAATCCACCCGCCGCGGCGGCCGCACCACGGTCGTCGGCATCGGCGGCAAGGACCAGCAGGTCACCTTCAACGCGCTGGAGATCTTCCACTGGGGCCGTACGCTCTCCGGCTGCGTGTACGGCAACAGCGACCCGGCCCGAGACCTGCCGGTGCTGGCGGACCACATTCGCGCCGGCCGCCTGGACCTGGGCGGCCTGGTGACCGCGCGGATCGGACTCGCCGGGATTCCTGCGGCGTTCGACGACATGCTCGCGGGCAGGGGCGGCCGGGCGCTGGTCGTCTTCTGACCGGGGCTCGGCGGGGCTGATTTCCGGGGCTCCGCCCCGGAGCCCGCGCCTCAATCTCTCCCCCCGGACTTCGTCCGGGGGACCCCCATGGGGCTGTTTTGGGGCTCCGCCCCAAGCCCCGCGCCTCAAACGCCGGCGGGGCTGAATTTCGCGTCCGGGACCGCGCCTCAAACTCCTCCAGACTTCGTCCCGGGGGACCCCCACGAGGCTTGGATTCCCGCCGGCCGACCTGAAGATTCAGGCCGGCCGGCGGGAAATCCAAGCCTGTCCGGCGCTTGAGGACAACGCCCGAAGGGCGTACCGGGGGCCCGGGGGCTTGCCCCCGGTTACGGGAAGGGGCGGGGTGGGGGAAAGCCAACCGCCTGCGCAAACCGTTGACCCCATACCCACCGGTCGGTATGGTCCCCGCACTCCTCGTCCCCGCACCAACCGGAGTGTGCACAACATGGACACCGCCCCATCACTCACCGCTCCCACCCCCACCGATCCCAATCGCCGCCGCGTGGCCACCGCCGCCGCCCTCGCCTCCGCCGTCGAGTGGTACGACTACTTCGTCTTCGGCATCGCCGCCGCTCTCGTCCTCGGCGATCTGTACTTCCCCGCCGGCAGCTCGTCGGTCGGCGTGCTCGCCGCCTTCGCCACCTTCGCCGTCGGCTTCCTCGCCCGCCCCGTCGGCGGCATCATCGCGGGCCAGCTCGGCGACAAGCGCGGCCGCAAGCCGATGCTGGTCCTCGCGCTGGTCCTGATGGGCCTCGCCACCGTCGGAATCGGACTGCTCCCGACGTACGAGACCATCGGCATCGCCGCCCCCGTCCTGCTGGTGCTGTTCCGCGTCGTCCAGGGCATCGCGGTCGGCGCCCAGTGGGGCGGCGCGATGCTGATGGCCACGGAGTACGCCCCCGAGGGCAAGCGCGGGCTGTACGGCAGCCTCGTCCAACTCGGCGTCCCCATCGGCGTGGTGAGCGCCAACACCGTCTTCCTGGTCGCCGGAGCCGTCACGAGCGACTCCACCTTCGCCGCCTGGGGCTGGCGCGTCCCCTTCTTCGTCGGCTTCCTGGTGCTCGCACTCGCCTGGTTCATCCACACCCGGGTCGAGGAGACGCCCGCATTCCGCGAGGCCGAACGCGCCCTCGCCGCACAGGAGAAGAGTGAACCCCGCTCGCCGCTGCGCACGATCCTGCGGGAGCACCTCGGCACTGTCTTCCTGGCCGGCGGCTCGTTCGCGGTCAACACCGCGACCTTCTACATCATCATCACCGGCGTGCTCGACTACGCGACCCGCGAACTCGACATGAAGCGCAGCGCCGTGCTCACCGTCTCGCTCTGCGTCAGCATCACCCAACTGGCGCTGATACCCGCGGCGGCCGCGCTCTCCGACCGCATCGGGCGGCTGCGCATCTATGCATTCGGCGCGGTCGGCCTGCTGGTCTGGGCGATCCCGATGTTCCTGCTGATCGACACCAAGTCGCTGCTCTGGCTGGGTGTCGGCACCTTCGTCACCAGCTGTTTCCTGAGCATCATGTACGGCCCGCAGGCCGCGCTCTTCGCCGAGCTGTTCACCGCCGAGATGCGCTACACGGGAGCCTCGCTCGGCTACCAGATCGCGGCGGTGTTCGGCGGCGGACTGGCCCCGTTCATGATGGTCCTGCTCCTGGAGGCCACCGGCACGTCGATGGCTGTCTCCGCTTACATCATCGGCCTCGCTGTCGTCGCTCTCGTCTCGATCAAGATTCTGGCTGCTCGGGCCGCCGCCCGGACTGCCGAAGGGGCCGTCGCCCAGGAGTGAACCGGTCCCGATTCACGCACGTGAGACCCCTGTGTGCGGCCGTCCCGTCTTCCCCCGCGGGGCGGCCGCATTCACTCACGAGCGAGATGCGAGGACCGCAATGGCCGACCTGCCTGTCTTCCAACTGCCGGAATTCGTCACCGGATCACCCGCGGACCGGGCCCTGGGGCTTGCGATGGTGGATGCCTGGCGGACCCATGGAATCTTCTACCTGGCCACCGACCCGGCCGGGCGGCAGATCACCGACTGGGCCATCGAGTCGAGCAAAAAGTTCTTCTCGAGACCGCTGGAGGACAAGGCCCGCCACGTAAGCGCCACCAGTTACAGCGGGTACATCGCCTCCGGTGAGGAGGTCACCGCGGGCGAGGCCGATTATTCGGAGATCTTCACGGTCTGCAAGGACGTCTCCCTGAACGACATCCGGTCGGTGGACGGCTGGCCCTGTCACGGCCCGGTGCCCTGGCCGGACGACGCGTACAAGCAGTCGATGGAAGCCTTCATGACCGAACTGGGCTCCCTGGGCGAGACATTGCTCAGCCTCACGGCGCTCGGCCTGGGCCTGGAGGACCCCGCCGCACTCACCAAGCTCACCGACGACGGCTGGCACCATATGCGCGTCCTGCGTTTCCCCGCCGAATCCCGGGCGAGCAGCCGGGGTATCGGCGCCCACACCGACTACGGACTGCTCGTCATCGCCGCGCAGGACGATGTCGGCGGGCTCTGGATCCGGCCGCCGGTCGCTGGTGAACACCGCAACCGGAACTGGCTGGAGAACGAGAGCAGCGCCGGGATGTACGAGAACGAGCAGCCCTGGACCTTCGTCGACCCGGTACCCGGCACCCTGACCGTCTTCCCCGGCGACATCCTCCAGCTCCTCACCGGGGGCTATCTGCTGTCCACCCCGCACAAGGTCAGGCTCGCCGACCGCGAGCGCTATGCCATGGCGTACTTCCACGAGCCCAACTTCCAGGCCTGGGTGGAACCGCTGCGGCACGCTCACAGCGCAGGCGCCGCGGTCGTGCCGGACGACGACAACCGGCTGCACTACGGCACCCACTTCACCCGTATGTTCATGCGTTGCTATCCGGAGCGGATCACCACCCTCCGCCTGCACGAGCAGGGTGGCCCGCTGAGGCTGGCCCAGCTGCGGGAGGCCGCAGATCAGCCCTGACGGCCCCCGACGTCGGACGCTCCGGTCTCCCGCGTACTCGTTGCGGTCTCCGACGGCGCGACGACCGGTGTGACCGGGTTGGCCGGGTTCGCCGGGTTGGCCGGGGCGTCCACTCGCCGGGACCGGCTGCGTGAGACGGCCACTCCGGCCAGGCACAGCGCGCCGCCCGCCAGAGTCAGCCGGCCCGGCACCTCGTCGAGCGCCAGCCACGACATCAGCACGACCAGCGCCGGTACGGCATAGGTCGTCGCGCCCATCCGTCCCGCGGTCGTACGGGCCAGGGCGTACGCCCAGGTCGTGAACGCCAGCGCGGTCGGGAACACGCCCAGGTAGACCATGTTGAGCGTGGCCGACAGCGGCGCCCGCTCCGCCTCGGAGACCAGTTGCCCGACGAACGGCAGACATGCCACCGCACCGACCAGACAGCCGAACGTCGTCACCTGGAGCGCGCTCGCATGTGCCAGCGCCGGCTTCTGGCCCACCACCCCGCCCGCGTACCCCACCGCCGCCAGGAGGCACAGCAGCACTCCCAGCGTGGAGGCGCTGCCCTTGCCCGACATCGAAAGTCCCACGGTCACCGCTCCCGCGAAGGACACCGCCATTCCGGCCAACAGCCGCGGCGGCAGCGCCTCGCCCAGCAGCCGCGCGCCGAGCAGCGCGATCAGGACCGGGCCGATGTTCACGACCATCGCCGCCGTGCCCGAGTCGACCTCCTGCTCGCCCCAGTTGAGGACCACCATGTAGACGCCGAACCAGAGCAGCCCGGATATGGCGATCCCGGGCCAGGCGGCACGCGGCGGCAGCCCCTCGCGCCGGATCAGCAGGACGCAGCCAAGAGCCAGGGACCCGGCGAGCAGCCGTCCAAGGGCGAGCGCGCCGGGGGAGTACGCCTCACCGGCGCTGCGGATCGACACAAAGGCGGAGGCCCACAGGACGACGGTGACGCCCGCGGCGGCCAGGGCGGGCCACCGCGAACGGTCGGCGGAGGGCGAGAGGTTCGTCATGGGCCGACCGTACGGCTTCGACCCTTCGGCGCTCACCGCAATATCCCCGGCTCGATGCCGAGCAGGTCGTGCAGCGCCCGCTCGCCGTCCGCAGTCACCTTCACGGCCCGCTCGGACCCGATCCGTACGCACCAGCCGGCCTCCAGCGCATGGCGGCACAACTCGGCACCCGCGGTCCCCGCGAGATGCGGTTTGCGCTCGGTCCAGTCCAGGCACGACCGTACGAGCGGCCGCCGCCCCTTCCGCTCCAGCGGGAGCCCCAACTCGCCGAACCAGCCCACCCCTTGGGAGGTCAGCGCGAATCCCGTGTCCTGGTGCAGCAGCCCGCGCGCCGTCATCGCCTCGGTGATCGCGATGCCGAGCCGCCCGGCGAGATGGTCGTAGCAGGTACGCCCCCGGGCCATGGCGCTGCGCGCGCTCGCCGCCCGCAGCGTTCCGGCAGGCCCGTCCGGCGCGGGCGTGGAGTACGAGGCGAGCTCCTCGACGAGATGCGCAACGCGTTCGTCGGCGAGGCGCACATAGCGGTGCCGCCCCTGCCGCTCCTCGGCGAGCAGCCCGCCCGCGACGAGCTTGCCCAGATGCTCGCTGGCGGTCGACGGCGCCACGCGCGACTGCCGCGCGAGCTCGCCGGCGGTCCAGGCACGCCCGTCGAGCAGCGCGAGACAGAAGGCGGCACGCGTCTCGTCGGCGAGGAGCGCGGCCAGGGCGGCGAGGTCTCTGGATTGCATGTCTCCAGGATCCGCCATTCATCGTTCGGCGGCGGCCGAAGAGTCCCGTCGTATCCCGTGCGCCGCGCGGATCAGGCGCGCGTCAGCGTCGCGTACTGCACGGCCAGGCCGTCGATGAGCGCGCGCAGCCCGGTCTCGAAAGCGCCCTCGTCCACCTTCTGCTGCCGCTCGGCCAGTAGATGCGCCTGGCCGAGGTGCGGATAGTCGGCCGGGTCGTACGCCGTCTCGTCGTCGACGAAGCCCCGGGCGAAGGAGCCGAGCGCCGAGCCGGTGATGAAGTACCGCATCAGGGCGCCGATGTACGTCGCCTGGGCCGGTGGCCAGCCCGCGCGGACCATCGCGCCGAAGACCGCGTCGGCCACCCTGAGGCCGGCCGGGCGGCGTCCTGGGCCGCGGGCCAGGACCGGGACGGTGTTGGGGTGGGCGGTCAGGGCCGCGCGGTAGGAGACGGCCCAGTCGTGCAGCGCGGTGCGCCAGTCGCGCTCGTCGTCCTCCTCGAACATCGAGAGATCGACCTGCGCGCTGACCGCGTCGGCGACGGCGTCGAGGATCTCGTCCTTGTTGCGGAAGTGGTTGTAGAGGGAGGGGCCGCTGACGCCGAGCTCGGCCGCGAGCCGTCGGGTGGAGACGGCGTCGAGACCCTCGGCGTCCACGAGCGCGCTCGCCGTCTCGACGATGCGTTCTCTGCTGAGGAGGGGCTTGCGCGGGCGGGCCATGCGGCACATAGTAGGCCTGCCAACAAGAAACTAGCAGTGATAGTTAAAAGTGGGTGTGGCGCATGAACCTGGAGCTCAGCGAGGAGCAGGCAGCCGTACGGCAGCTGGCCAAGGACTTCGTCGACCGCGAGATCACCCCGAACGTCGTCGAGTGGGACCGTGCCGAGAGCGTCGACAGGTCGATCGTGAAGAAGCTGGGCGCGCTTGGCTTCCTCGGGCTCACGATCGATGAGGAGTACGGCGGTTCAGGCGGCGATCATCTCGCGTACTGCCTGGTCACCGAGGAGCTCGGACGCGGCGACTCATCGGTGCGCGGCATCGTGTCCGTATCGCTGGGTCTGGTCACCAAGGCTGTCGCGGCCTGGGGCGACGAGACGCAGAAGCGCCACTGGCTGCCACGGCTCACGACCGGCGAGGCACTCGGCTGTTTCGGGCTCACCGAGCCGGGGACCGGGTCCGACGCCGGGAATCTGACCACCAAGGCCGTGCGTGACGGCGACGACTACATCATCAACGGCTCGAAGATGTTCATCACCAACGGCACCTGGGCCGATGTGGTGCTCCTGTTCGCCCGTACCAATGACACGCCCGGACACAGAGGCGTCTCCGCCTTCCTGGTGCCCACGGACGCCCCTGGGCTGACCCGCCGCACCATCCACGGAAAGCTCGGCCTGCGCGGCCAGGCCACCGCCGAGCTGGTGCTCGACGGCGTCCGGGTGCCGGCCGCCACCATGCTCGGGCCCGAGGGCAAGGGCTTCTCCATCGCCATGTCCGCGCTCGCCAAGGGGCGGATGTCGGTCGCGGCGGGCTGTGTCGGCATCGCGCAGGCCGCCCTCGACGCGGCAGTCGGCTATGCGGGAGAGCGCGAGCAGTTCGGCAAGTCCATCGCCTCGTACCAGCTGGTCCAGGAGCTGATCAGCGACATCTCCGTCGACGTGGCCGCGGCCCGCCTGCTGACCTGGCGGGTGGCCGACCTGATCGACCGTGGCGAGGACTTCGCCACCGCCGCTTCACAGGCCAAACTCTTCGCCTCCGAGGCGGCAGTGCGCGCGGCCAACAACGCCCTGCAGGTCTTCGGCGGCTACGGCTACATCGACGAGTATCCGGTCGGCAAGCTGCTGCGCGACGCCCGTGTGATGACCCTCTACGAAGGCACCAGCCAGATACAGAAACTGATCATCGGCCGCGCGCTGACCGGAGTCTCCGCCTTCTGAGTCCCTTGGCCCCCTGAGCCCCCTGAGCCCCTGAGTAGGTGAGTGAGTACGGGAACGGATGTGGCTCCGGCCACAGTGGCCGATCCTGGCGGCATGAGTGAGACACCGGTCAAGCAGCAGAGCACGACGGCCTTCTACGGACAGTCAGTCGCCTCCTTCGCCGTGGCCCTGGCGGCCGTCGGCCTCGGCATCCTCTATCTCGACGCGGACGCCTGGGTGCGCGGCTTTCTCGCCATCGCCGTCCTCTATCTCACGACCTCGGCGTTCACCCTGGCCAAGGTGATCAGGGACCGTCAGGAGGCCGGGCAGATCGTCAGCCGCGTCGACCAGGCCAGGCTGGAGAAGATGCTTGCCGAACACGACCCCTTCCAGAAGCTCTGACCGCAAGCTCTGACCGCAATCGCTAAGCGCTTGCTCACCGTCGGGGTAGGGTGTGCCTTCTGCTGAACGGAAGGGGCGAGCGATGAGTACGGCGGAGGACACGGCGGGCGAGGACATGCCGTGGGACGAGGTCACGCCCCAGGCGGCGAAGAAGCTGCTTGTCGCCGCCGTCGGGGCCTTCGCCGAGCGGGGCTATCACGCGACGACGACCCGGGACATCGCGGGCCGCGCGGGGATGAGCCCCGCCGCGCTCTACATCCACTACAAGACAAAGGAAGAGCTGCTCCACCGGATCAGTCGGATCGGGCACGACAAGGCCCTGGAGATCCTTTCGGCGGCGGCGGACGCCGAAGGCACACCCTCCGAGCGGCTCGCCGACGCGGTGAGCTCGTTCGTACGCTGGCACGCCGGGCGGCACGACACCGCGCATGTGGTGCAGTACGAGATCGACGCGCTCTCTGACGACCACCGTACGGAGATCCTCGAGCTGCGCCGCCGGAGCGACGCGGTCGTGCGCGGGATTCTGCGCGACGGTGTGGAGTCGGGGGAGTTCGACGTCCCGGACATTCCCGGCACCACGGTCGCGGTGCTGTCGCTCTGTATCGACGTGGCGCGCTGGTTCAGCACCAAGGGACGCCGGACGCCCGACGAGGTCGGCGCGCTCTACGCCGACCTCGTCCTGCGTATGGTCGGTGCTCAGAAGAAGTAGCGGGACACCGACTCGGCCACGCACACCGGCTTGTCGCCGCCCTCACGCTCGACCGTGACGAGGGCGGTCACCTGCACGCCGCCGCCCGCGTCCTCGACGTTCTGCAGGACCGCGGTGGCGCGCAGCCGCGAGCCCACCGGCACGGGGGCGGGGAAGCGGACCTTGTTGGACCCGTAGTTGATGCCCATCTTCATGCCCTCGACGCGCATGACCTGCGGCATGAGGGTCGGCAGCAGCGAAAGCGTGAGATAGCCGTGCGCGATCGTCGTGCCGAAGGGGCCGCTCGCCGCGCGCTCGGGGTCCACGTGGATCCACTGGTGATCGCCCGTGGCCTCGGCGAAGAGATCGATCCGCTTCTGTTCGATCTCCAGCCAGTCGCTGTAATCCAGCTGCTCGCCGACCCCGGCGCGCAGTTCGTCGGCGGAGTTGAAGATCCTCGGCTCAGCCATGTCCCTGGTCCCTGCCTCTCAAGCGTTCAAGCTAGTGTCTAAGCGCTTGCTCAGCATGGTTGGGTGTGGGCGCTCTGTCAACGGACGACGAGGTACGAACGGCCAGTGGCGAACGACCTGTGGTGAACGAAGAGCGGCGAACCACCAGTGGCGAACCACCAGTAGGCTTCGAGGAGTGCCACAGATTCCCGAGACGATTCACGAGCTCACGGTCGGCCAGCTGTCCGCGCGCAGCGGCGCGGCGGTGTCCGCCCTGCACTTCTATGAGTCCAAGGGCCTGATCAGCAGCCGCCGGACCGGCGGAAACCAGCGCCGCTACAGCAGGGACGCGCTGCGCCGCGTCGCCTTCGTCCGCGCTGCGCAACGCGTTGGCATCCCCCTCGCGACGATCAGGACGGCCCTCGCCGAACTCCCGGACGAGCGCACGCCGGACCGGGAGGACTGGGCGCGGCTGTCCGAGGCATGGCGCACGGAACTCGACGCACGCATCCAGCAACTCGGCCGCCTCCGCGACCACCTCACCGACTGCATCGGCTGCGGCTGCCTCTCGCTGGAGACCTGCGTACTGTCCAACCCGGACGACATCTTCGGCGACCGGATGACGGGCTCCCGCCTGCTCCCGGAGGGAGGGAAGCCGGGGAAGGGCAAGGCCTGAGGCGAGAGAGTGCGCCGCGCGAGGGCGGCCCGCAGGGCGGCGACTCAGGCGAGAGCGGGCGCACGACGTGAAAGGTGGGCCCGCACCCCCGTGCCGGGCCCACCCTTTCCGCGGATCGTGCGCGGGCCCGCACCCCCGTGGGCGGGCCCGCGCAGTCCGGCGGGCTCACTCGTACTCCGTGCCGCCCTTCCGGGTCAGATACGCGGGGCTCACCGCCTTCGCGATCGCCCTGCCGCCCACCACCGGGCTGTAGCGCTCCACGGCGGGGCGGATCACGACGCCCTCGCGCAGATGCAGGTCGCGCCCCGACACCGTCTCCCGGCCGGTCGCCAGCTCCAGCACCTTGCCGATGTCGTACGGACCCTCGTACAGCCGTGGCACCAGCGGCAGTTCGCCCTCCAGCAGCTCTGCCGGGTCCAGCCAGCGGACCTGGCCGGATATCTCCGCCGATACGTCGAAGACCGCGTAACCCAGCGCCTCGGAACGGGCGTTGGCCCCATAGCCCAGGTCCTGCACCCCCGCTCCGTACACCTCGCCGAAGAGTCCGACCCGGCTCGCTCCCAGCTTCTCGGCGAGGCGTGCCGCGACCGCCGGGACGTCATGGGCGAGTACCGCGCGCCAGTAGAGATTGCGCGGGTCCTCCGTGAGCGCGAGGCCCTTCGTTCCGAAGCCCTTCGACGACACCTGGACCTTCCCGCCGTCCGCGACGCTGTACGTCAGCAGGCAGGCCGAGCCGTGCAGCTTCTCGGTCAGGACCACCGGCTCGCCGGGCGTGAAGATGTCGGGGTAGCGCTGGATGTTCTCGATGTCGACCCACGGCAGCAGATCGGGCGCGGTCTCCACCTCCCCGTCCATCGTGGGCGGGATCGGCGGCGACCACTTGGTGATCGAGAGCAGCTCGGCGAAGTCCGTGCCGTCGGCGGCCGCCCGCAGCAGGTCGACATCCGCCAGCGCCCGCGGCCGGCACACGATGCCCTGCGACAGCTCGCCGCGCAGCCGCACCGCCTTGACCCGGTCCGAGGCCTTCCCGGCCAGCCGCCCGGTCAGCCCGAGCTCCTCGATCAACCCGGCCGGGAGCACGGCCTGTTCCGGGATGTAGACGGCCGCGTCACCACTGCGGTAGGCCCCCTTGGCGACGACCGCGCGGTACAGACCCACCTGGGCCAGCTCGAGCGCGTCGGCGTTCGGGTGCTCGTGGACGGTCAGCAGCTCTGCGGTGACACGCAGCGTGGACATCGGCGTCTCCTCGGTTACGGATTTCCGCAACCACTGTGCGGGTCACGGCCAACCCGCGGCCACCGAATATCCGCGACGTCCCGGGCCGCGCGCACCAGTTCGGCGTTGGACGCGGCACGCCGCCCGTCCGGCAGGAAGAGCACATCCTCCAGGCCGATCCGGGTGTCCAGACCCCACTTCCGCGCGAGCCGGAGCACCGGCCACGCCCCGCCGTCCTCGCCGTGCAGCAGCAGCGGTATCCCATGGGCCGTGCCCAGCTCGGCAAGGAGCGAGCGCGCCGACTCCTCCGCCGTGCCGGGATCGGTGTCCACCACCTCGGCGAGCACCCGCCGCACACGCGGGGCCAGCGGGGACGCCAGAAAGCGCCGCGGCCCGTCCGTCCCCGACCACAGGCCCGCCTCCACGCCGACGCCGCGCTCCATCAGGGCGGCCGCGACCAACTCCGCGCCCGGCTCGTGCCAGTTCACCGAGGCGTAGTCGGGCAACACCGTCCAGGAGCGGACGCGCTCCACCCGGCGGTCGGGATCGGGTTCCGCCCAGGCGCCCGTGGTCACCCCGACGGGAACGTCCACCACGGCCCGTATCGCCATGAGTAACTCGGCCAGGGCGCGCGGCGACAGAGTGTCGTCGCCGCACGGCGTCTTGGGGTGCACATGCACCTCGGCGGCGCCGGCCGCGACGGCTTCCGCCGCCGACTCGGCCATCGCCCCGGGCGACAGCGGCACGACGGCGCCGTCACTGGCCGAACGGGGCCCGTTCACGCAGACCTGGATCACGCCGTCGATGGTGCCAGCCGCCACTGACAGCGCCACTGACAACGCCACCGTCGACGCCACTGACAACGCGGGGGCTCAGCGACTGGGTCGACGCCCCCGCGCGCCTCAGGCGACCGACGCCAGTTCCTTGCGCCCCGCCCGCTTGGCCGCGGCCATGGCCTCGGACGTCAGAACGGGCTGCGGCACCACAATGCCGCAGCCCGTGCACACCGGCCCGAACCACGGCTCGTTCGCCAGATCCTGCCGCCAAACGATGTGCGTCCCCCCGCACACCGGGCATGCCACTCCCGGTTCCGTCTCCAGCGCCGCTATCAGCCGCCGCAGCACCTCGTCGAGCGGCGCCGAAGGATGCGCGGCCGGCCTGTCGCAGCGCGCGACGCCGTTCCCGCCCCAGGTCCGCCGGTGCCAGTCGTCAATGGACGCCGGCCGCCGCAGCCCGTCGTGCTTCTCGCGCTTGCGGCGGTCCGCGAAACCCTCTTCGTACGCGAGCCAGACCGCCCGCGCCTGCTCCAGTTCCTCGAGCGCGGCCACCAGCCGCGCCGGATCGGGCGCACGGTCCTCGGGCTCGATGCTGTGCCTCGCGCACAGATGATCCCAGGTCGCCCGGTGCCCATAGGGGGCAAATCGCTCCAGGCATTTGCGCAGCGAATAGCGCCTGAGCGCCAGATCACACCGCGCGTCGCGCACCTGTCTCGCAAGACTCCGGAAACCGGCCATCGCCCTGCCACCTCCGTCGCTCGTACTTCGGCGTCATGGAATGGACGTACGTGTGCCCGATCCGGCTCCATCGAAAATCCGATGGCGGCCATCAGCCGGATTTCGCCTATGGTGCCGGGCGTGGCGGGGAGAGGTTCGATCTTCACTTCGGCGGCGTGACCAGGCGCAACGCACGCCATCCGCCCTGAGTGCACGCCAGTTGGCGAATACGGACAGAGGTGTCGTGATTCGGAAAAGGTGACGCATGTTCACCTTACTCGCGAGCCTTACCGCCAGTAACGTCCGGCGCATCGGCCTTCCCGAGGAGCATCCATGCGTCGACGCACTGGAAGACTCAAAACTGCCACTGCCGCCGCGGTGTTCGCGCTCGCCGCCGGTCTGCCGGCCCCCCTGCCGCAGGCCGCGGCCGCCAACACCGCAGCCCCCACCGCAACCGCAGCCGACGGCGACCTCTGCCAGAGCCAGTGCGCCGACATCCTGCCGCCCGGCCAGAACGGCAACGCCACCCTCGCCGAGATCCTCGCCCACCGCGTCTTCGGCACCCGTCCCGCCCACAGTTCCGACCAACTCGGCCGCTACGACTCCCTGGTCGGCGGCTACGGCGGACTCACCGACGCCAGACTCAACGACTTCTTCAACGACGCCTCCTTCGGCGTCCCCGCCGACCAGGTCGAATCCGTCACCAAGCCCCGCCCCGACGTCACGATCACCCGCGACAAGAAGACCGGCGTCCCGCACATCAAGGGCACCACCCGCTACGGAACCGAGTTCGGCGCCGGATTCGCCGCGGGCCAGGACCGCCTGTGGATGATGGACCTCTTCCGGCACATCGGCTGCGGCGAGCTCACCCCGTTCGCCGGCGGCGCCCTCGCCAACCAGGGCCTGGAGCAGCAGTTCTGGCCGCAGGCCCCGTACACCGAGGCCGACTACGAGGCGCAGATCGAGCGGATCCGGGCCACCGAGGGCGCACGGGGCGAGCAGGCCATGGCCGATGCCCAGGCGTACGTGGACGGCATCAACGCCTACCGCGAGAAGTCCAAGAACGGACGGTACTTTCCCGGTGAGTACGTCCTCACCGGCCATATCGACTCGATCACCAACGTCGGGGAGATCCAGCCCTTCAAGCTGACCGACCTGATCTCCATCGCCTCGGTCGTCGGCGGCCAGTTCGGCGGCGGAGGCGGCGGCGAAGTGCAGGCCGCGCTCTCCCTCCTCGCCGCCCAGCAGAAGTACGGCCTGGTGGAAGGCACCAAGGTCTGGGAGTCCTTCCGGCAGCGCGAGGACCCCGAGGCCGTCCTCACCGTCCACGACGGCACCAGCTTCCCGTACGCCAACAAGCCCGCGAACCCGCGAGGCACCGCACTGCCCGACGCCGGCTCCGTCGTCCCCGAACAGCTTGTCTACGACAGAACCGGATCGGCGGGCAGCTACGCCAAGTCCCCGCTGCGGGTCCCGGCGACTCTGAAGCCCGCCCAGGGCATGTACGACGACGGGGTGATCGCGCCCGGCTCGCTCGGCGGCAAGCACGGCGACGACCTCTACCGCGCGCTGACCGGAAACCTCGCGATCGACGAGTCCCCGGCCGCGAGCCACGGCGCGACCGGCGCGCACAGCGGCTCCGCCTTCCAGTACGGCTGGTGGGCCTTCGCCGACAAGGATCTGCGCCAGGTGCTCGGCCAGCCGGTCCCGGGTCCTCTGGCGAAGACGTACTGCGGAGGCGGCGCACTTGCCGCCTGCCGTGACGCGCTCCTCGCCACGCTGAAGCAGGCGACGGCCAAGCCGGCGACCGAGGTCTACCCCGCCGACGACAGCTGCAAGGCCGGGGAGCAGTGGTGCTCGGACGCGATCATCCACCGTGCGCTCGGCGGCATCACCCACCCGGCGATCAGCTGGCAGAACCGGCCGACGTATCAGCAGGTCGTCGAATTCCCGTCCCACAGGTGACAACAGCCATGGGCCGCAGGGGCGTTGAGTGGCGACTCAGCGCCCGATGCGGCCCGCGGCCAGCACCACCCGGGCCAGCTCCTCATGGCAGATGTCGCTGTGCGCACCCGACGGCGGCCCGCCGCGCCGCACCACCGACGCCGTGTCCACACTGACGCACCCCGACCCGGGAATCCCCTGCCGCAGCGCCTCCTCCAGGGTGAGCCGGACCAGCGGCCGGACGGCCTGGATGCCGCTATGCCCCATCGCCCACCAGCGCTTGTCGAGCCCGACCGCACTCGCGTCGTCCCCGGCCAGGCTCGACGCCAGCGGATAGATCACCCCGAGCGCACTGTCGTGCCGCGAATAGCAGGCCACCACGGGACCGTCGACCCGCTGCTCCATGGCGCGCAGAGCTCCGCCGCTGTGCGTCGAATGCGGCAGGCTCTGCGCGAACGCATAGTGCGAGAAAGCACCCTGAAGGAGCGTCAGCGACTTTACGTTGCGTACGCCGTCGGGCAGTCCGCGCAGCGCGAACGACACCAGCCGCGCCCCCTGGCTGTGGCCGACCAGATGCACCCGCACATCGGGGGACGACCGGGCCAGTTGTCCGAGCAGCGGGCCCAGGCCCAGCTCGCCGACCGTCCCGGAGCGCCGCTTCATCGCGTAGTACGTCGTCTGTCGCAGCAGCTCCTTCGCGCCCTTCCACACCTTCTTGAGCCCGCCACCGAAGGAGAAGGACGAGAGGGCGGGCTCCTTCTCGGTCACCTCACCGGTCTCCTCCAGCGCCAGCGCGAACCTCCGGCACATCGTCAGGGCGTCCTCGTACAGCACGGCGGGCGGGCCCTGCTCGTCATACGGCAGGTCGTCGCTGAAGCTGGCCTCCAGGCCGCCGTGCGGTGCCTCGGCCAACTGCCGTGCCAGCGCGCCGAACTCCGCGAACGCCTCCTCGGACTCGGGCTGTTCGTCGAGCAGTTGGGCCAGTCGCGCCACTGTCCCGTCGTGCCCGGGGAACAGCTCGACCAGAGCGTCCCGCGTCGCCTTGTCGAGACCGGAGCCCGGCAGCGGGCCGGCGGCCGACGGCTGGAAGTCGGGGATCGGCTCGTCAGCGAACCTCATGGACGGCCATACGACACCCGCATATCCGAGCCGCACCTCGGGAGTGGCCGCCAGCAGCCCCGGGAACGGCGCGAAGAAGGCCGAGTACAGCCGGTTCGCGATGGCGGGCGAGTTGTTCCATCCATGCGCAAACATGACCAGATCGGTGACGTCCATTTCGGCCAGTCGCTCGCGCTGCGCGGTGTCGACGTCGCCGTCCTTGTCGAAGGTGATTTCCCGGTACGGATGCACACTCATCTGCGGCATGGCCCGCCCCTCCCCGTTGTCCCCGTTTCAGCCCCTTGTGCCACAGCATCCTGCGCAAGGGGAGAGACGGCCATACCTGCGGCGGCAGTCGGTCGCGGCCGGTCCCGGACGGTCAGACTCGGTCGGCGCCGCGGACCCGGGCAGGCCCCCGTGCCCCGTCAGTACCGCAGAAACCTCTTCAGTACCGCAGATACCTCTTCCGTACGGCTCGGAACACGGCCAGCTCGTCCCGCCACGCGCCCACCACCTCGTCCGTCCCCGCCCCCGCGTTGATCATCGTGCGGACCTTTGCCGAGCCCGTCAGCTTGTCGATCCAGTTGTCCGGCCGCCAGGCGAAGCCGCTCCATGTCCGCTTCGCCGTCACCAGGAGGGCGACGCCCGTGCGCACCGGGTCGTACGACTCCCGGTCGTGGACGTGCAGTTGAACCCCGCCGACGGTCTTGCCCTGGAACTTGGAGAACGTCGGCGCGAAGTACGCCTCGCGGAAGTGGACACCCGGCAGCTCCAGGGCGTTCGCAGCCTGAGCCCAGCGGCGGTCGATGCCCTCCGCGCCCAGCAGCTCGAACGGACGCGTCGTGCCGCGCCCCTCCGAGAGGTTGGTGCCCTCGAAGAGGCAGGTGCCCGAGTACACCAGCGCGGTGTCCGGCGTCGGCATATTGGGGCTCGGCGGCACCCACGGCAGGCCCGTCGCGTCGAAGAAGTCCGAACGACGCCAGCCCGACATCCGTACCGTCTCCAGCTCCACGGGCCGCGTCAGGAATTCGCCGTTGAACAGCGCTGCCAGCTCGGTGACCGTCATGCCGTGCGCCTGCGCGATCGGCTCGCGGCCCACGAAGGTCGCGAAGGCCTTGTCCAGTACGGGACCGAGCGCGGCCCGCCCGGTCACCGGGTTCGGCCGGTCCAGCACCACGAAGCGCTTGCCCGCGAGCTCGGCCGCCTGCATGCAGTCGTAGAGCGTCCAGATGTACGTGTAGAAACGCGCGCCGGCGTCCTGGATGTCGAAGACGATCGTCTGCACGCCCGACGCGGTGAAGATGTCGGCGAGCGGCTGCCCGCTCTTGAGGTACGTGTCGTACACGGGCAGCCCGGTCGCCGGGTCGTCGTAGCGGCCCTCGGAGCCGCCCGCCTGGGCCGTGCCGCGGAAACCGTGCTCCGGGCCGAAGACGGCGACCAGGTTCACCCGGTCGTCCGGGTGCATCACGTCCACGATGTGCCGCGCGTCCTGGGTGATCCCGGTCGGGTTGGTGACCACTCCGACCCGCTCGCCGGACAGCAGCCGGTAGCCGTCGGCGGCCAGCCGGTCGAAGCCGGTGCGGACCCGGCCGCGGCCCGAGTGGGCGGAGGCGGGCGATGCGGTCGCGGCTCCCACCGCGCCGGAGGCGGCGACCGCGCCGGCGGCAGTCACCGCGCCGCCGGCGGCCAGCAAACCCCGTCTGGACAGGCTCATCGGGTTACCTCCGCGATCGCTGTCTGTCATGGCCACGCACGCTAGCGCGCACGGCGGGCACGGGGAACGACCCCGGCGCCCACGGGTCGCGTCCGGCACCCCGGCCCGGCATCGACGGTACCTGCCCCTGCCTGCCCCTTCCCTCGCTACATACCGACTGGTTAGTCTGCACAGGTGGTCGGCACGCAGAGAGGCGGAGCTTGATGAGTTCGATGCAGGGCGCTGGAGTGGTGGTCACGGGCGCGGGCGGCGGCATTGGTGCCGCACTGGCCCGCCGGTTCGCGGCGGAGGGCGCCCGCGTCGTGGTCAACGATATCGATCCCACGAGGACCAAGGCGGTCGCCGACGAGATCGGCGCGACCGCGGTGCCAGGCGATGCCTCCGAGATCGTGGCGGCGGCCCGTGACGCACTGGACGGCACCGTCGACGTCTACTGCGCCAATGCGGGCCTCGCCTCGCCCGGTGACGCCTTCGCCGACGAGGACGTCTGGGCCGCAGCCTGGGACGTCAACGTCATGGCGCACGTCCGCGCCGCCCGCACCCTGCTGCCCGACTGGCTGGAGCGCGGCAGCGGCCGTTTCATCTCCACCGTCTCCGCCGCCGGGCTGCTCACCATGGTGGGCGCGGCCCCGTACAGCGTCTCCAAGCACGGCGCGTACGCCTTCGCCGAGTGGCTCTCCCTCACCTACCGCCACCGCGGCCTCAAGGTGCACGCCATCTGCCCGCAGGGCGTGCGTACGGACATGCTCACCGCGGCCGGATCGGCGGGCGAGCTGGTCCTCGGGCCGACCGCGATCGAGCCCAAGGACGTCGCCGACGCGCTCTTCGAGGGCATCGAGGCCGACCGCTTCCTGATCCTGCCGCACCCCGAGGTCGCCGGGTACTACCAGGCCCGCGCCGCCATTCCCGACCGCTGGCTGGCCGGTATGAGCCATATCCAGCAGAAGTGGGAAGGGACGGTCCAGTGACCTCGATCTACGCCGCCAAGCCGTGGCTCTCCCAGCTCACTGACGCCCAGCGGGCCGACATCAACCCGCCGGCGACCGTCGTGCACTCCTTCCGTGCCGCCGTCGACCGGGCCCCCGAGCACACCGCCCTCGCCTACTTCGACGGGCGGCTGAGCTACCGCGAGACCGACGAGCTCTCCGACTCCGTCTCGGGCCATCTCGCCGAGCGAGGCATCCAGCGCGGCGACCGCGTGGCGATCATGCTGCAGAACACCCCGCACTTCGTGATCGCGCTGCTCGGTGCCTGGAAGGCCGGAGCCACCGTCGTACCGCTCAACCCGATGTACAAGTCGGCCGAGGTCGCGCACGTACTGAGCGACGCCGAGGTCACCGCGCTGATCTGCACGGACCGCGCCTGGGAGGGGTATCTGCGGGACAGCGCCGCCGAGGCGTCCGTACACATCGCCCTCACCGCCTGCGAACTGGACCTGCAGAGCCGCGACGACGCCCGCGTCCTCGGCTTCGAGCGGCTCGCGCCGCCGGACGACGCCGACGACCTGGTGACGGTGGCCCGGCGGGGTCTCGCCGCGCCTCAGGATCGTGAACTCACCTCCGCCGACGTGGCGTTGATCAGCTACACCTCCGGCACCAGCGGCACCCCCAAGGGCGCCATGAACCTGCACCGAGGCATCGTCCACAACGCGGAGCGCCAGCGCACCGGCCATCCCGTCCCCGAGGGCGCCTGCTACTTCGCGCTCGCGCCCCTCTTCCACATCACCGGCATGGTCTGCGAGCTCGCCACCTGCATCGCCAACGCCGGCACCCTCGCCCTCGCCTACCGCTTCGACGCGGGCGTCGTCCTCGACGCCTTCGCCGAGCACCGGCCCGCTTACACCGTCGGCCCCTCCACCGCCTTCATGGCGCTCGCCGCGCACCCCTCGGCCACCCGCGAGCACTTCGACTCGTTCCAGGTGATCTCCTCCGGTGGGGCCCCGGTGCCGCCCGCGTTGGTCGAGAAGTTCCGTGCGGGCTTCGGCCCCTACCTCCGCAACGGCTACGGCCTCACCGAGTGCACCGCGCCCTGCGCCGCCGTGCCGCCGGAGAAGGAAGCCCCCGTCGACCCGGCCTCCGGCACCCTCTCCGTCGGCCTGCCGGGACCGGACACGCTGGTGCGGATCGTCGACGAGAAGGGCCAGGACGTGCCCTTCGGCGAGCCCGGCGAGATCGCCGTCAACGGTCCCCAGGTGGTGCCCGGCTACTGGCGGCTGCCCGACGCCACCGCCGAGGCGTTCCCGGACGGCGAGCTGCGCACGGGCGACATCGGCTTCATGGACGCGGACGGCTGGCTCTATGTCGTCGACCGCAAGAAGGACATGATCAACGCGTCCGGCTTCAAGGTCTGGCCGCGCGAGGTCGAGGACGTCCTGTACACCCACCCGGCAGTCCGCGAGGCGGCCGTGGTCGGCATACCCGACGAGTACCGCGGCGAGACGGTCAAGGCGTATGTGAGTCTGCGCCCGGGGGCCGCCGCCGAACCGGCTGAGATCTCGGCGTACTGTGCGGAGCGACTGGCGGCGTACAAATACCCGCGCGAAGTCGAGATCCTGCCGGAGCTGCCGAAGACCACAAGTGGGAAGATCCTCAGGCGGGAACTGCGTTTCCCCGGGTGAATCAAGGAACTGACGAGAGGCGGGTGGCGGCAATGGCCAGGACGACGGACGGGGACGGCACCCCCGTCCCACAGAGGCTGCTGGCCGCCGCCACCCGGCTCTTCGCCGAGCGAGGATATGACCGCACCTCGGTCCAGGAGATCGTCGAGGCGGCCGGCGTCACCAAGGGCGCGCTGTACCACTACTTCGGCTCCAAGGAAGACCTGCTCCAGGAGGTCTACGCGAGGATGCTGCGGCTCCAGCAGGAGCGGCTCGACGCGTTCGCGGACGCCGACGAGCCGGTCGAGCGGCGGCTGCGCGGCGCGGCCGCTGATGTGGTCGTCACGACCATCGACAACCTCGACGACGCCGCGATCTTCTTCCGCTCCATGCACCATCTGAGCCCGGAGAAGCACAAGCAAGTGCGCGCCGAGCGCCGCCGCTACCACGAGCGGTTCCGCGCGCTGGTCGAAGAGGGCCAGCAGAGCGGGGTCTTCTCCTCGGCCACTCCCGCGGACCTGGTGGTGGACTACCACTTCGGGTCGGTCCACCACCTGTCGACCTGGTACCGGCCGGACGGCCCGCTGACCCCGCAACAGGTGGCGGACCACTTGGCGGACATGCTGCTGCGGGCGCTGCGGCCGTAGTTGCCGTTGTGTCCTCAATCGCCCAACGGGCTTGATTTCAAGCCCGTTGGGGGTCCCCCCGGACGAAGTCTGGGGGCGATTGAGGACCGGGGTCCGGGGCGGAGTCCCGGCGAATGCCTAGGCGTACTTCTTCAGCTCGCGCCGCGCCAGCGACCGCTGGTGCACCTCGTCCGGACCGTCGGCCAGCTTCAGCGTCCGTGCCGCCGACCACAGTTCCGCCAGCGGGAAGTCCTGGCTGACACCGCCCGCGCCGTGCACCTGCACCGCCTTGTCGAGGATTTCCACGACCGCACGCGGAGTGGCGATCTTGATCGCCTGGATCTCGGTGTGCGCACCGCGGTTGCCGACCGTGTCCATCAGCCAGGCCGTCTTCAGCACAAGCAGCCGCAGCTGTTCCACCGTGACCCGGGCATCCGCGATCCAGTTCTGTACGACACCCTGCTGGGCGATCGGCTTGCCGAACGCCTCACGGGACACGGCCCGCTTGCACATCAGCTCAATGGCCCGCTCGGCCATACCGATCAGCCGCATGCAGTGGTGGATGCGGCCCGGCCCGAGGCGCGCTTGGGCGATGGCGAAGCCGCCGCCCTCCTCGCCGATGAGGTTCGACGCAGGCACCCGGACGTTGTCGAAGACGACTTCCGCGTGGCCGCCGTGCGAGTGGTCCTCGTAGCCGTACACCTGCATGGCGCGCCGGACCTCCAGGCCCGGGGCGTCGCGGGGCACCAGGATCATCGACTGCTGGCGGCGGACGTCCGCACCGTCCGGGTCGGTCTTGCCCATCACGATGAAGATCTTGCAGTCGGGGTTCATCGCCCCGGAGATGTACCACTTACGGCCGTTGATGACGTAGTCGTCGCCGTCCCGCTCGATCCGCGTCTGGATGTTCGTCGCGTCCGACGAGGCGACCTCCGGCTCGGTCATGGCGAAGGCGGACCGGATCTCGCCGGCGAGCAGCGGCTCCAGCCACTGCTTCTTCTGCTCGTCGGTGGCGAACTGCGTGAGCACCTCCATGTTCCCGGTGTCGGGGGCGGCGCAGTTCAGCGCGGTGGGTGCCAAGTGCGGGCTGCGGCCGGTGATTTCGGCCAGCGGCGCGTACTGGAGATTGGTCAGCCCCGCCCCGTACTCCGCGTCGGGCAGGAAGAGATTCCACAGGCCCTGCTTGCGTGCCTCGGCCTTGAGCTCATTGAAGATCGCCGGGGTGTCCCAGGGCGAGGCAAGCTTCGCGCGCTGCTCGTGCTCGACGGCCTCGGCCGGATAGATGTGCTCGTCCATGAAGGCGAGCAGTTTGGCCCGCAGCTCCTCGGTGCGCGCGTCGAATGCGAAGTCCATGGGTGTACTCAGCCTTCTTGGAGGGTGGTGAGGCCGTGCTCAATGAAGAGGGGCACGAGATCGCCGATCCGGTCGAAGCCGGAGCCGACGGTCTGGCCGAGGGTGTAGCGGTAGTGGATGCCCTCGAGGATCACGGCGAGCTTGAACCAGGCGAAGGCCGTGTACCAGGCGATGGCGGAGGTGTCGCGGCCGGACCGCGCGGCGTACCGCTCGATCAGCTCGGCCGCCTCCGGGTGGCCGGCCGCGCCCGCGGTGGTGCTGACGGGGGAGTCGGGCAGTTCCAGCTCGACGCTGTACATCGCCAGCAGCCCGAGATCGGTCAGCGGATCGCCGAGCGTCGACATCTCCCAGTCGAGGATCGCCTTGATGCGGTCGTCCGGGCCCACCAGGACGTTGTCCAGGCGGTAGTCGCCGTGGATGACGGTGGGAGCGGGGGACGCGGGCAGCTCGCGGCCGAGCGCGGCGTGCAGCTCGTCGATACCGGCAAGTTCGCGGTTGCGGGAGGCGTCCAGCTGCTTGCCCCAGCGGCGCAGCTGCCGGTCGAGGAAGCCCTCGGGCCGGCCGAAGTCGCCGAGACCCACCGACCCGGGGTCCACGGCGTGCAGTTCGACCAGGGTGTCGACCAGGCCGAGGACCGCGTCCCTGGTGCGCTCGGGGCCGAGCTGGGCCAGCTCCTCGGCCGTGCGGTACGGAGTGCCGTCCACGAACTCCATGACGTAGAACGGCGATCCGATCACCGACTCGTCCTCGCAGAGCAGCACCGGCTCGGGCACCGGCACGGCGGTCGGGTACAGCGCGCTGATCACCCGGTGCTCGCGCTTCATGTCGTGCGCGGTGGCCAGTACGTGCCCGAGCGGGGGCCGGCGGACGACCCAGCGGCCGGTGCCGTCGGTGACGGAGTACGTGAGATTGGAGCGGCCGCCCTGGATCAGCCGGACGCTGAGCGGTCCGCTCACCAGGCCCGGCCGCTCGCGGTCGAGATAACCGCGCAGCTGCTCGGGATCGAGGCCTGGCGGCGGGACTGAGCTCATTGGGGCACCTCCGGGGGGCGGGTGGACCGGTCCCGCTCATGATGACCGACCAGTCGGTATGTAGTCCAGTGCGTGGCTGGAACCCAGGCCTGGATCACAGGCGGGACACCACTCGGCCGTGGCAGGCAGGACCCGGCGGGGCGGGACTCAGGCGGGGCAGGCCCCGGCGTGGCAGGACTCAGGCGGGGCAGGGCCCGGCGGGGCGGGGCTCAGGCGTGGCAGGCCACGGGAACCCCGCCATTCATCTCGGCCATGTCGCCGAACACGGCGGCGGCGTCCAGCGGCGAGCCCTCCGGCTTCCCGTCCAGCTCCGCGTACGCCCGGTGCAGATTCGCCACCAGTCGTTCGCTCTCCCGCAGTTCGGCGAAGACCCCGAGGTCCGCCTCGCGCGCCGTCTCCAGCGGAGTGAGTCCCTTGGCGTGCCCCTGCTGGGCCAGCTCCGCGACGTACCGCAGATAACGCTCCGTGGCGTCGTACGCGGACGGGTCGGTGATCGGGCCGTGGCCGGGCACCACCGTCGTCGCGTCCAGCGAGCGCAGCACGTCCAGCGCCCGCAGCGACCCGCTCAGCGAGCCCATCGGGATGAACGGCGTGCCGCCCTGGAAGATCAGGTCCCCGGTGAAGACCACCCGCTGTCCCGGCAGATGTACGACCGTGTCACCGGGGGTGTGCGCCACGCCGCCGGGGTGGATGAGGTGCACCTCGACGTCCGAGACATGGACGGTGAGCCGGTCGTTGTACGTCATGGTGGGGGCGGTGATCGTGATGTCGCCGAAGTCGGTCTGCGGCCACAGGAGATGGAGCTGGTGCCCGGCCGCGAGCACTTCGCTGCGGCAGGAGTCGTGCCCGATCACAATGGCTTCGGGGAATACGCCGTTGCCGTAGGTGTGGTCGCCGTGGTGGTGCGTATTGACGACGGTGCGCGGCAGCGGCAGGCCCGCCCCGAGGATCGCTTCACGCAGCGCCCGCGCGCGCCGCTCGGTGGCGGCGGTGTCCACGAGGAGGGTCGATTCCCCGTCGCTGACGAATCCCGCGTTGTTGAGACACCAGCCGCCGTCCGGCTGGACGTAGGCGTGCACTTCTGGTGTGAGCTGGACGGTGTACGGATCTGTCGCGGACAACTGCGCTCCCCCGAGTCAAGGCCGAACCGGTCAGGAGGAGACTGCCAGTCGGGCCGGCCCGGGGGAAGTTGGACGAGTCGGCCCAGGGGGTCGGCTCAGTGGTCGTCCCAGGGCCCCTCGTACTCGGCGTGCCGATGTCCGTCGTGGGCGTGGTCGACATGGTCGCCGTGTTCCATGGCGGGGTGGCCGCAGTGGGGTCCGTGCTCGTGGGCGTGCCCGCTGTGCGAGACGTGCTCGCCGGGCTCGCACTCGTCCCAGTGGCCGGAGTGCGCCTTGTGGAGGTGGCCGTCGTGCGCGTAGTCGACGTGATCGCCGTGCGCGATCTCGGGATGCCCGCAGGTCGGTCCGTGATTGTGCTCGTGCGTGGGGTGTTCTTGGTGGGGACCTGCCATGATGCTCACCTTTGATGCGATTCACGGCATTTGTCGTTGTCCAGGCTAGCCTTCGACGCCCTGCCCTGTCGTCACACCACCATCGCGACGGCGAACCCGGCCAGCGCGACCGTGCAGGCCACGGCCGTCAGCGCCGTCCGCGCCGACAGCACCTGCGGCCTGGGGCGGGCGCCCAGCGCGTGCACCCGCCGGTGGGCCACCCGCAGAAAGCCCAGCCAGACCAGCGCGCTGAGCGCCACCGCGACGAACCCGGCCGCGCTCAGATCGCCGCCCGCCACCTGCCGGGCCGCGAGCACGGCCGCCACGGTGAATGTCAGCGTGGTCCTGCGCCACGCCAGTCGGGTCCGCTCGGGCTGCAGCCCAGGGTCCCGCTCCGGTACGGCCGTCAACGGCCGCCCTCCCAGCCGAACAGCACGACAACCACCATCGCCACCGCCACGACGGCCACCACGACACTCAGCAGGACCGGGAACCGGGACACGGGCAGATCCTCACCCCGCCGCATGGCGCGCTCGCAGCGCACCCAGTGATTGACGGCCCGCAGCGCGCACAGCACTCCGGCGCCGAGCAGCCCGAGCGCCATCCCCGCCCGCACTCCCCAGGGCAGGTCCGGCAGGAACTGATCGACGGCGAACCCGCCGCCGATGAGCGCGAGCGCCGTACGCAGCCAGGCGAGGAAGGTCCTCTCATTGGCGAGCGAGAACCGGTAGTCGGGGGTCTCGCCCTCCTCACGCACCCGCCGGGGCGCGAACCACAGCCGCAGGCTCTGTCCGAAGTCGCTCACGCGTCGCACCCTACCTGCGGATTTGTCAGCGGCCGCGCTGTGCCCGACTCAACCCGCGCCGTGCGCTCGCAGCCGTTCGTACGCAGCGAGTCCGTCCGGCGTCCACTCCCACTCGGTGAGCCGCCGCTCCAGTTCCTCCGGCGGCAGGAAGCCGTACCAGGCGACCTCCTCGGCCTGCGGGTTCACCGGCAGCTCGCAGCGCACCTCGTAGACAGCCGACCACCAGGTCTGATCGCCGCTCTCGTAGAGGAACTTGAACAGCGGTGCGGGCTGGGGGAGTCCGGAGACCCCCAGCTCCTCCTCGGCCTCGCGCAGCGCCGCCGCGTCGTAGCTCTCGCCCGCGCCGACGACGCCGCCCACGAACATGTCGTACAGCGAAGGAAAGACCAGCTTCGTCGGCGTACGACGATGGACGAAGATCCGGCCCTGCGCGTCCCTGACCAGGATGAACGCGCAGCGGTGGCGCATTCCGCGCGCGTACGCCTCGCCGCGGGGGGCCTGGCCGATCACCTCGTCCTGCTCGTCGACGATGTCCAGGATTTCGTCAGCGGGAGTCATGCTCCAATCCAATCACCGTCGAACGGTTGACGAGTTACTGCCCCGTACAGAAGATCGGTCCCATCGCACTCCGGCCCCCCCGACAAGGATGGAACCCATGGCGTACGACGCTGATGTGATCGTGATCGGGGCGGGTCTCGCGGGCCTGGTGGCCACCGCGGAGCTCGTCGACGCCGGGCGCAAGGTCATCCTGCTCGACCAGGAGCCGGAGCAGTCGATCGGCGGTCAGGCGCACTGGTCCTTCGGCGGACTGTTCTTCGTCGACTCGCCCGAGCAGCGCCGGATGCGGATAAAGGACAGCCGGGCCCTCGCGTTCCAGGACTGGCTCGGCACGGCGGGCTTCGACCGCGACGAGGACCGGTGGCCGCGCCAATGGGCCGAGGCGTACGTCGACTTCGCGTCCGGCGAGAAGCGGTCCTGGCTGCATGCGCAGGGGATGCGGTTCTTCCCGGTCGTCGGCTGGGCCGAGCGCGGCGGATACGACGCCACCGGCCACGGCAACTCCGTACCACGTTTCCACATCACCTGGGGGACGGGCCCCGGCGTCGTCGCCCCGTTCGAACGGCGCGTCCGGGAAGGGGTGGTGCGCGGCCTCGTCCAGCTGAAGTTCCGCCACCGCGTCACCGGCCTGAGCAGCAACGCCGGTGCGCTGGACACAGTGAGCGGCGAGGTCCTTGAGCCATCCGACGCCGAGCGAGGCACAGCGAGCAGCCGCGAGGTCGCCGGAGCCTTCGAGTTCAGGGCCCAGGCGGTGATCGTCACCTCGGGCGGCATCGGCGGCAACCACGATCTCGTACGCGCCCAGTGGCCCGACCGGCTCGGCACCCCGCCCGACAAGATGCTCTCCGGGGTCCCCGCACACGTCGACGGGCTGATGCTCGGCATCGCGGAGCGGGCCGGCGCGAGCCATATCAACCGCGACCGGATGTGGCACTACACCGAAGGCATCGAGAACTGGAACCCGATCTGGGCCCGGCACGGCATCCGGATCCTGCCCGGCCCGTCGTCGCTCTGGCTGGACGCGCGCGGCAAGCGGCTGCCCGTCCCGCTCTTCCCCGGCTTCGACACCCTCGGCACGCTCGAGCACATCATGAAGTCCGGCTACGGCTACACCTGGTTCGTGCTCGACCAGAAGATCATCGGCAAGGAGTTCGCGCTGTCGGGCTCCGAGCAGAACCCCGACCTGACGGGCAAGTCGATCCGCGACGTGATCGGGCGCGCCAGGGCGGAAGTGCCGGGACCGGTGAAGGCGTTCATGGACAACGGCGTGGACTTCGTCGTCGAGAAAGACCTCGCCGCTCTTGTACGGGGCATGAACGCGCTCACCAAGGAGCCGCTGATCGACGAGGCGGAGCTGCGGCGCGAGATCACCGCGCGGGACCGGGAGATCAAGAACCCGTTCACCAAGGACCTCCAGGTCACGGCCATCCGCGGGGCCCGCAAGTATCTGGGCGACAAGCTCATCCGCACGGCCACGCCGCACCGCATCCTCGACCCCAAGGCCGGACCGCTGATCGCCGTACGGCTGAACATCCTCACCCGCAAGTCGCTCGGCGGCCTGGAGACGGACCTCTCATCGCGGGTGCTGTCCGAGGACGGCGAGCCGCTGCCGGGGCTGTACGCGGCGGGCGAGGCGGCGGGGTTCGGCGGCGGGGGTGTGCATGGGTACCGCTCGTTGGAGGGGACGTTCCTGGGGGGCTGCATGTTCTCGGGGCGCGCGGCGGGGCGAGCGGCGGCGAAGGCGGTCGCCTAGCCCGGGCGCAGCGCCTGCGGCGGGCCTGTTCCCGGGAAAAACCACCGGGCACCCTAGAACCGCTCCACCACCCGGAACCTCTCCGCCACCACCACCGTCTCGTCGTCCACCACGAACCCCGGTTCCCCCAGCGCCTCCCGCATCTCATCCCCCTGCCAGAACGCCTCATGCCCCGCGCGCCACTCCGCCACCGACGCATACCCCTCGCCCTCGTCCAGCGCGTGCTGCAGATCGACCTCCCCGAGCCGCAGCACCCGTACCTCCGTCAGCTCGATCACCGCGACCTCCCGCCCGTCCGAGTCGATCAGCGCCGACCGCTCGCCGACCGGCGGCAGCTCCTCCTGCTCGGCCTCGTACTCCGCGAGGAGCCCCGTCGTCGAGACCTTCTGGCCGGACAGCACGGCGGCCACCAACTGGTCGCGCAGCGGCCCGGGGTAGGCGAGCAGATACGGCTTCAGCGGTTCACGGTTCTCCATGGAGCCAGCGTACGAAGTGTGACGGAAGTCTGACGCGCACCCGTTTTCCCTGGCGTCGGGCAGCCCCGAGTGTTCGAATCGAGGGGTGACCACACACCACCCCGACGCCGAGGGCGCCCCCGTCGGTCGCCGCTTGGTGCTCGGCATGCTCGGGCTCGGCGCGGCCGGCGTCGCGGGGGCTCCGTATCTGCAGCGCGGGCTCGAATCCCTCCTCGGCGCGGCCTCTGACAAGGACCCGACCGGGCTGACCGGGCTGCTGCCCAACGGCGGCGGCTTCCGCTACTACTCGGTCGCCTCCTCCGTGCCGCACAAGGACGAGCAGAGCTACCGGCTGACCGTCGACGGGCTGGTGGACCGCCCCGCGACGTACACCCTCGACGCGCTGCGCAAGCTGCCGCAGACCCGCGTCGTACGCGACGTCCAGTGCGTCACCGGCTGGCGCGTCCCCGACACCCCTTTCTCGGGCGTCAAGCTGTCGCTGCTGCTGGACGCCGCCGGCGTACGCCCGCAGGGCAAGGCGATCCGCTTCACCTGCTTCGACGGCACCTACAGCGAAAGCCTCACGCTCCCGCAGGCGCGCCGCGACGATGTGCTGGTCTGTCTGCAGATGCAGGACAAGTCGGTCAGCCACTCGCACGGCGGCCCGGTCCGGCTGTATGTCGCGCCGATGTACTTCTACAAGTCGGCGAAATGGCTCTCCGGGATCACCGTCACCTCCGACGTCCAGCCCGGCTACTGGGAGGAGCGGGGATATGACGTCGACGCCTGGGTCGGCCGGTCCAACGGCCGCAGCGACACCCCCACCGTCTGAACGGCCCGCGCGTGTACGGCGGTTCAGCCGCGCAGAGCGTTGGGTGCACCGCACGACCGCTGCGCTGATGCTGCTGTGTGTGGCGACCGCCGCGGCCCTGTACGTACCGCAGATCGCCGAACTCGTCGGCCGCCGCTATCTGGTGGTCACCGTCCACGAGTGGTCGGGGCTCTTGCTCCCCGTGCCGTTCCTGCTCGGGCTCGGCTCGCGCGCCTTCCGGGCCGATCTGCGCAGGCTGAACCGCTTCGGGCGGCACGACCGGACGTGGCTGCGCGCGGTCGGGCGGCGCGACCACCGGCCCGAGTCCCGTCCCGCGGGCAAGTTCAACGCCGGGCAGAAGGTCTACTCGGCATGGATCGCGGGCGCGGTTCTGGTGATGCTCGCGACCGGGCTGCTGATGTGGTTCACCTCGCTCGCGCCGTTGGTGTGGCGTACGAGCGCGACCTTTGTGCACGACTGGCTGTCGCTCGCCGTCGGCATCGTGCTCTTCGGACACATTGGAATGGCGCTCGCCGACCCGGAGGCACGGAGGGGTATGCGTACCGGGTCGGTCGAGCGCCCGTGGGCGGAGCGGGAGCACCCGCTGTGGCTGAAGGACGAGTAGTTCGGCGAGTAGTTACGTAGCCAAGTGGCTTCGTAGCCCGGTAGCTACAGGACGAGCGACAGCAGCAGGACGAAGCCGATGCCGACGACCGAGATGATGGTCTCCATCACCGACCAGGTCTTGATCGTCTGGCCGACCGTCATCCCGAAGTACTCCTTCACCAGCCAGAACCCGGCGTCGTTGACATGGCTGAAGAAGAGCGAGCCCGCGCCGATCGCCAGCACCAGCAGGGCCGCGTGCGAGGTCGACATGTCGGCCGCGAGCGGCGCGACAAGTCCGGCTGCGGAGATCGTCGCCACGGTCGCCGAGCCGGTCGCGAGGCGGATGGCCACCGCGATCAGCCAGGCCAGCAGCATCGTCGGAATCGCCCAGTCCTTGGAGATGTCCAGGATCATCTGGCCCACGCCGACGTCGATCAGGGTCGTCTTGAAGCCGCCGCCGGCGCCGACGATCAGCAGGATGCCCGCGATCGGGGCGAGCGACTTCTCGACGGTCGAGGAGATCCGGTCCTTGGTGAAGCCGGCCGCGCGGCCCAGCGTGAACATGCCGACGATCACCGCGGCGAGCATTGCGATGAGCGGGGAGCCGATGACGTCGGTGACGCGCTGGATGCCGCTCTCGGGGTCGTCGACGACGATCTCCACGAGCGCCTTGACCAGCATCAGGACGACGGGCAGCAGCACGGTGGCCACGGTCGCGCCGAAGCCGGGACGCCGGTCCAGGTCCTCGGAGCGCCGGGTGGGGATCATCTTCTCGGGCGCCGGGATGTCCACCCAGCGCGCGGCGTACCGCGAGAAGACCGGACCCGCGATGATCACGGTCGGGATGGCGACCAGCACACCCAGCGCCAGCGTGACGCCGAGGTTGGCACCGATGGCGTCGATCGCCACCAGCGGTCCGGGGTGCGGCGGAACCAGCCCGTGCATCACGGAGAGGCCGGCCAGCGCCGGGATGCCGATCCGCATCAGGGAGTAGTTGCCGCGCTTGGCGACGAGCAGCACCACCGGGATCAGCAGCACGATGCCGACCTCGAAGAAGAGCGGAAGCCCGATCACCGAGGCGATCAGCACCATCGCCCAGGGCATCGCGCGCCCGCCGGCCTTGGCGAGGATCGTGTCGACGATCTCGTCCGCGCCGCCCGAGTCGGCGAGCAGTTTGCCGAGGATCGCACCGAGCGCGATCAGCACGCCCACACCGGCGACCGTGGTGCCGAGACCCGTGGTGAAGCTGACGATGGTCTTGTCCAGCGGGGCGCCGGCGAACACGCCGAGCGCCAGTGAGCCGATGGTCAGCGCCAGGAAGGCGTGGACCTTGAACTTGGTTATGAGCAGGACGATGACGGCAATGCCCGCGAGAACGGCTATGCCCGACTGCGCGTTGCCGGCCGAAGTGATCGTTTCGGTGGCGTCCGCTGCCAGCGTCTCGACGCTGAGACTGGTCACGGTGGCTTCCTTGGCTATCGAGCGCTGTCGAGCCGGCGCAGCGCGGCGGCGGCCCGTTCGGTGATTTCTTCGGGGGTGCCGGACACGTCGACGGCGACGCCCGCCTCGTCGTCGCCCAGCGACTGCAGCGTGGCGAACTGCGAGTCCAGCAGCGCGGGGGGCATGAAGTGGCCCTTGCGCTCCGACATCCGCTGCTCGATGAGCGCGCGGTCGCCGGTGAGGTGGAGGAAGACGGCCTCCGGTGCGGCGGCCCGCAGCCGGTCGCGGTAGCTCCGCTTGAGCGCGGAGCTGGAGACCACTCCGCCGAGGCCCGCCCGGCCGTGCGCCCACTGCCCTATGGCGTCGAGCCATGGCCACCGGTCCGCGTCGTCGAGCGGGATTCCGGCGGACATCTTGGCGATGTTCGCCGGGGGATGGAAATCGTCGCCCTCGGCGTACGGGACGCCCAGTGCGGCGGCGAGCAGGGGACCGATCGTGGTCTTGCCGGTGCCTGCCACGCCCATCACCACGACGACGTGGGGGGTGCTCATTACGTACCTCGCTGTCTTCGTCGACATCGGTGTCGACTTCCGGCCGTCGCGCTACTGAAGCCCATTAGGTATGACGTATTCAAGAAGTAGAGATATAAACGTCATACTTTTTGTTCCCGAACCGTGCCCCGTACTCTTGCCCCATGACCACAGAGGGCCAGGGGCTTCATACGCATGTGCTGGACACCCTCGGTCTCGCGATCACCGCGGGCGCGTACCCGCAGGGCAGCGTTCTGCGCACCGACGAGGTGGCACAGCGCTTCGACGTCTCGCGCACCGTCGTCCGCGAAGTGGTCCGTGTCCTCGAGTCGATGCACCTCGTGGAGTCCCGGCGCCGGGTCGGCGTGACCGTGCGCCCCACCGAGGAGTGGAACGTCTACGACCCGCGCGTCATCCGCTGGCGGCTGGCCGGTGCCGACCGCCCGCGCCAGCTGCGCTCCCTCACCGTGCTCCGCTCCGCGATCGAGCCGGTCGCGGCAGGGCTGGCCGCCCGCAATGCCACCCCCGAGCAGTGCGCCGAACTCACCGAGTGCGCCCTGGGGATGGTCGCCACCTCGCGCGGACACCAGCTCGAGGGATATCTGGAGCACGACATCGCCTTCCACCGCGTGGTGCTCAACGCCTCGGGCAATGAGATGTTCGCGCGCCTCGGCGATGTGGTGGCCGAGGTCCTCGCGGGCCGTACGCACCACCAGGTGATGTTCGACGACCCCGATCCGGCGGCCGTGACCCTGCATGTCCAGGTGGCCGAGGCGGTCCGCGAGGGGGACGCCGCACGGGCCGAGGAGATCACCCGCCAGATCGCCGTCGGGGCGCTCGCGGAGCTGGACGTACTGGCGCCCTGAGAATCCGGCGGGCGCGGAACCCTGAGTGGGAGTCCCGGCGTGACCTTGGTTTACTGCGCCGTAACCTCTGAAACACCTCAGATCTATCCCTGCGTGACGTTGGCCACTGCCAAAATCGCAGGGTTGCCCTGATTATGTGCCGTCGGGCCATGCCACGGTGACGACCCCCCTCCGGCTTATGGCCGGGACCGACCACCGTCCCCTCACGAAGGCGAACAGCTCCATGACTGACCGCACCACGACTGCGGCCGACACGCTCGCCGCCGGGGCACCGGCGACGAACTCCCCCCACGTGGACGCCGGCGACGCCGGCTACAGCAAGGACCTCAAGTCCCGCCACATCAACATGATCGCGATCGGCGGGGCGATAGGCACCGGCCTGTTCCTCGGCGCCGGTGGCCGGATGGCGGGCGCGGGCCCCTCCCTCGCCATTGCCTACGCCGTCTGCGGCGTCTTCGCATTCTTCGTCGTGCGTGCGCTCGGCGAGCTGGTCCTCTACCGGCCGTCCTCGGGCGCCTTCGTCTCGTACGCGCGTGAGTTCATGGGCGAGAAGGGCGCCTTCGCGGCCGGCTGGCTCTACTTCCTCAACTGGTCGACCACCGCGATCGCCGACATCACAGCGGCCGCCACGTACGCCCACTTCTGGGCGATGTTCAGCGACATCCCGCAGTGGGTCCTCGCGCTGATCGCGCTCGCGGTCGTCCTGACCGCCAACCTCATCTCGGTGAAGTACTTCGGCGAGATGGAGTTCTGGTTCGCGATCATCAAGGTCGCCGCGCTGGTCGCCTTCATGCTCGTCGGCATCTACCTGGTGGTCACCCAGCACCCGGTCGACGGTCACACCCCCGGCTTCTCCACCATCACTGACAACGGCGGCATCTTCCCGATGGGCATGCTGCCGATGCTGCTGGTGATCCAGGGTGTCGTCTTCGCGTACGCCTCCGTCGAGCTGTGCGGCGTCACGGCGGGCGAGACCCAGAACCCCGAGAAGATCATGCCCAAGGCGATCAACTCGATCATGTGGCGCGTCGGTCTGTTCTACGTCGGCTCCGTGGTGCTGCTCGCGCTGATCCTCCCGTACACGGCGTACTCCGGGGACCAGAGCCCCTTCGTCACCGTCATGGACAAGCTCGGCGTCCCGGGCGCGGCCGGCGTGATGAACCTCGTGGTGCTGACCGCGGCCCTGTCCAGCCTGAACTCCGGGCTGTACTCCACCGGCCGCATCCTGCGCTCCATGGCATTGTCGGGCTCCGCGCCCAAGTTCACCGGCCGGATGAACAAGGGCCAGGTGCCCTACGGCGGCATCCTGCTGACCGCCGGCTTCGGAGTGCTGGGCGTCGGGCTCAACTACCTCATGCCCGGCCAGGCCTTCGAGATCGTGCTGAACTTCGCCTCGATCGGCATCCTCGGCACCTGGGGCATGATCATGCTCTGTTCGCTGCTGTTCTGGCACCGCTCGCAGGACGGCCGGGTCACCCGCCCCTCGTACCGGCTGCCCTGGGCCCCGTACACCCAGATCGTCACGCTGTTCTTCCTCGCCTCCGTGGCCTTCCTGATGTGGTGGGGCGGCGGCGTAGGCCGTACGACCGTGATGTGCCTGCCGCTGATCGCGGCGGCGCTGGTCGGCGGCTGGTTCGTCGTACGCGGCCGGGTGAACGCTCTCGCGGCGGAGCGCCAGGACGCCTGAGTGGGAGGAGTGGGCCGCATCAAACTGGCGGCTCCGCCGGGCGTCCGGGCCACTGAGCCAGCCGCAGCCGGCTCTCGAAGCGATACGGCTCTCCCGTCACCGGATCGGTGAACTCCAGTACTTTCGCGAGGAGTTGAAGAGGACGGGAGTAGTCGTCGGGCCCGGGCTCCTGGACGACCGGATAGACCGGGTCGTTCAGGAGCGGCAGCCCCAGGCTGTTCATGTGGACCCGCAGCTGATGGGTTCGGCCGGTGGCCGGCAGCAGCCGGTACCGGCCGAACCCGGCCCGGTGCTCAAGGAGTTCGATCCGGCTCTCGCTGTTCGGCTCGCCCGGCTCCTCGCGGGCGGCCATCACCCCGCGCTCCTTCACGATCCTGCTGCGTACGGTCACGGGCAGGGCGAGCGCCGGGTCGTACGCCGCCACCGCCTCGTACTCCTTGCGCACCAGCCGGTCCCGGAACAGCGTCTGGTACGCGCCCCGGTCCGCAGGGCGTACGACAAAGAGCGCGAGCCCCGCGGTCAGCCGGTCCAGCCGGTGCGCGGGCTGCAACTCGGGCAGCTCCAGATCGCGGCGCAGCCGGGCCAGCGCCGTCTCGGTGATGTGCCGGCCGCGCGGGGTGGTGGCGAGGAAGTGGGGCTTGTCCGCGATCACCAGACGCTCGTCCCGGTGGACGATCCCGACCTCGAAGGGGACGCGCTCCTCGGGCGCGAAGTCCCGGTGGAACCAGAGATACCGCCCCGCGGTGTAGGGCTCGTCGGCGGCGACCGGACCGTCCGCGGAGACGATGCGCCCCTCCCGGAACATGGCGTCGACCTGCTCCGCCCCGATGGCGTCGGCGTACCGCGCGGCGAGATGGTCGTACACCGTCTTCCACACGCCCTCCGGATCGGCGGGCAGCCGCAGCCGCACCGGGTCGATGCCGTCGCGCTGGGGGAGCGGCGCGGGCGGGGCCTTGCGTCTGCGTCTCACCGACGTGACTGTATGCCCACTGCATCGGATGTCTGCGGAACGGGGGCCGGGGGTGACGTCGGTGACCAGCATCGCCGCCTTCACGCGCCGGAAGCCCGTCGGCGCCGGGGCGCGGCACTTCATCAATGCTGGTGGCCGCAGGAGCGGGCGGCCCGCTTCGGCTGCGCCTGGCCACGCGCGTACTGGAGACGCATGGCACCCAGGGCTACAAAAAGATCCCCACGGGAATCAGTGGGGATCTTGCTGGTGTCCGAGGGGGGACTTGAACCCCCACGCCCGATAAAGGGCACTAGCACCTCAAGCTAGCGCGTCTGCCATTCCGCCACCCGGACCAGGTGTATGTCTCGCGGCCGTAGGCCGTTCCGACGTGGAAAACCATAGCAAACATTCGGCTGTGCCCGATCACGGCCCGGTCCGTGTGACGGCCGTATGACGGCGGACAGTCGCCCTTGGGGTCCGGGGCCCGCTCGCGGGAGGATGAGCAGGAACCACCAGCAGCGACAGCGGGAGGAACAGCGTGAGCGAGTCGAACAGGGCAGACAAGTCCAAGCCCGTGACGGGCGAGGACGAGGTCGTCGACCTCTGTCGTGAGCTGATCCGGATCGACACGAGCAACTACGGCGACCACTCGGGTCCGGGGGAGCGGGCCGCCGCGGAGTACGTCGCGGAGAAGCTCGCCGAGGTCGGGCTCGAACCGCAGATCTTCGAATCCCACAAGGGACGCGCATCCACCGTCGCCCGGATCGAGGGGGAAGACCCGTCCAGGCCCGCGCTGCTCATCCATGGGCACACCGACGTCGTACCGGCGAACGCCGACGACTGGACGCATCACCCCTTCTCCGGCGAGATCGCGGACGGCTGCGTGTGGGGCCGGGGCGCCGTCGACATGAAGGACATGGACGCGATGACCCTCGCGGTCGTACGCGACAGGCTGCGCACCGGCCGAAAGCCCCCTCGCGACATCGTGCTGGCCTTCCTCGCCGACGAGGAGGCCGGCGGCACGTACGGCGCGCGGCATCTGGTCGACAAGCACCCGAACCTCTTCGAGGGCGTCACCGAGGCCATCGGCGAGGTCGGCGGCTTCTCCTTCACCGTCAACGAGAACCTGCGGCTCTATCTCGTCGAGACGGCGCAGAAGGGCATGCACTGGATGCGCCTCACCGTCGACGGCACCGCAGGGCACGGCTCGATGACCAACAACGACAACGCCATCACCGAGCTCTGCGAGGCAGTCGGCCGTCTCGGCCGCCACAAGTGGCCGGTCAGGATGACCAAGACCGTACGGCACTTCCTGGACGAGCTCTCCGATGCGCTCGGCACGCCGCTGGACCCGGAGGACATGGACGCCACGCTCGCCAAGCTCGGCGGAATCGCGAAGATGATCGGCGCGACCCTGCGCAACTCCGCGGCCCCCACCATGCTCGGCGCCGGCTACAAGGTGAACGTCATCCCCGGGCAGGCGACCGCGCACGTCGACGGGCGCTTCCTGCCCGGGTACGAGGACGAGTTCCTGGCCGACCTCGACCGGCTGCTCGGCCCGCGCGTCAAGCGGGAGGACGTGCACGGCGACAAGGCCCTGGAGACCAGCTTCGACGGTGACCTCGTCGACGCGATGCAGATCGCGCTCAAGGCGGAGGACCCGATCGCCCGGGCCGTGCCGTACATGCTCTCCGGCGGCACCGACGCCAAGTCCTTCGACGACCTGGGCATCCGCTGCTTCGGCTTCGCGCCGCTCAAGCTGCCGCCGGAGCTGGACTTCGCGGGAATGTTCCACGGGGTGGATGAGCGAGTGCCGGTCGACGGGCTGAAGTTCGGTGTACGGGTGCTTGACCGATTCCTGGACCGGTGCTGAGCCGCGCCGGGTGAAGTGTGCTGAGACGAAACTCCAATAATCGTCAGTGTGTGCGTACTTGACTGAAAAGGGTGAAAGGGGCCATCGCCTCGTAGCCCCCCTCACTCCTCCTCGTTACAGGTGATGCGGTCCGCGGCTGGGACCGCATTGCCAACAAGGAGGAACAATGATCAAGAAGGTCGTCGCTGCTGCGGCTGCCGCTGGCGGTCTGGTGCTCGCGGGTGCGGGCGTTGCCATGGCCGACGCGGGTGCCCAGGGTGCCGCTGTGAACTCCCCCGGCGTGCTCTCCGGCAACGTCATCCAGGCGCCCATCCACGTGCCGGTGAACGCGTGTGGCAACACGGTCTCCGTGATCGGGCTGCTGAACCCCACCTTCGGCAACACCTGCGAGAACTCGTGATGTTGTGACTCGGCCCGCAAGGGTTCGGGTTTGAACCCGGGCGGTCCCGGAGTGCGCGCCATGCACTCCGGGACCGCCGGGTATTCCGCCTCCGGGCACGAGTCCGGAGGTTTTCCTGAAGCGTGAAGGCAAGGAACCAACCTATGCGACAGGTCACTCGCAAGGGCCTGATCACCATGGCGGCCGCGGGCGGCGTACTCGCCCTCGGCGGCAGCTATGCGTACGCGGATGCCGGTGCGACCGGAAACGCGTCGAATTCACCGGGCATCGCGTCCGGGAATTCGGTCCAGCTCCCCGTGCATATCCCCGTCAATGCGTGCGGGAACACCGTGAATGTGGTCGGGCTGCTCAACCCCGCCGGCGGCAACGAATGCGCCAACACGTCCGGATCCGACAATGGCTCGCCGGGCGGCGGAGCCCAGGCCGACGGGGAGACCAGTGACTCTCCCGGCATCGCCTCCGGCAACACCATCCAGGCGCCGGTCCATGTCCCCGTGAACGCCTGCGGGAACACCGTGAATGTGGTCGGGCTGCTCAACCCCGCCAGCGGCAACGAATGCGGCAACACGTCGGACGGCGGCTCGCCCGGCACCGGAGCCCAGGCCGGCGGGGTCACCAGCGCCTCTCCCGGCATCGCCTCCGGCAACCTCATCCAGGCGCCGGTCCATGTCCCCGTGAACGCCTGCGGGAACGCCGTCACCATCGGCGGCCTCGGCAACGCGGTCTCGGGCAACGACTGCGGTAACGGCACGACGCCCGGGACCGAGACGCCGCCGGGACCCCCGGTTACGCCGCCTGGCCCTCCGGTTACGCCGCCCGGCACCCCGGTTACGCCGCCCGGCACCCCGGTCACCCCGCCCGGCACCCCGGTCACCCCGCCCGGTAACCCGGTCACGCCGCCGGTCACCCCGGTCACCCCGGGTCAGCCCGAGACTCCCGCTCAGCCGACCGAGCCCACTACCCCCAGCGCCCCGGAGCCGGTCGCTCCGAACACCCCCGGTGCCCAGACGGGCACCTCGCCCGGGACTACCGACGAGCTCGCGCAGACCGGATCGGGTCCGCTCGACACGCTGATCCCGGCGGGCGCGGGTCTGCTGCTGGCGGGCGCGGTGCTGTACCGCCGCGGCCGCGCCAGGGCGTAACCGCGCGGTCACCGCTGAACGAGGCTGTGTGGCTCGCGGGGCGGTGCTGAGCGGTACGAAAGTGGATAAAACGGAGCGGGTCCCGCAGTAGCGGGGCTCGCTCCGTCCCATTTACTCGCTCACCAGGTGGCGCGCACCTGACGGATGATGCGTCGGCGCAGCCGCACCCTGCGGCTGCCGTCCCGATGCAAACTCAGTCGGTCCAACTCCCAGTGTCCGTACTCGGCATGGTCGGTCAGCAGACGGGTCGCTTCCTTGCGGGAGACCCCGCGCGGTACGTACACGTCGACAAATTCGTATTCCGGCATCGCATCTATTGTGCGGGCAGAGCCCCTGTACGGATAGCGTCTGCACTATGTCTGATGCTGCGCAGCCCACCGCTGCCGAGGTACGTGCCGCCGCCGAGGCGGTCAAAGCCGCACTGGACCGTCACCTCGCGGCGGTCGAGAACCGCACGGGCGAGGACGACCCGGCTGTCTATGCCGCGTTCAACAGCCTTGCCTCGGCGGCGGAGGCGTACGACGAGCGCCTTTACGACCGCTATGACGAGGTGACCCCCTTCGAGATCCCGGGCGCGGACGACTCGCTGCCGCCGTACGCGGGCCCCGAGGAGCCGAACGCGCTCAGCGTGCTGATCCGCCGGGACTACGCGGTGGTCGAGCCGCAGCGGCTGCTGGCGCAGGCACAACGCATCGCCGACGTGGACCCTGAGGACGACCGCCCGGAGAATGCCCCGGTGGTCGGCACGAGTGTGCACGCCGCGCTCGGGGTGCTCTTCGGGGAGTACGAACCGGATGAAATCGCCTCCCGGCACAAGGAGTTCGGCCTGGAGGAGGGCGACTCCACGCTGTGGGTGTCGGCAACGGACGAAATCCCGGAGCCGGGCGAGTGGCTGAGCACGCCGTTCGACCAGGCGGATCCGCAGCGGATCGTGTGCCGCTTCGACGTCAGCTCGGTCTTCGACGAGGACGAGCTGAGCGAGGATCTGGACGACCTCGACGAGGAAGCGGAGTCCTGACAGCACTCGCTCCGTAGCGCGGGCCCCTGTCACGTCCGAGCGACGGGGGCCTGTCGCATGTCGTCGGCACGGCGCCCTCGGTCACGGCGCCCTCGGTCACGGCGCCCTCGGTCACGGCGCCCTCGGTCACGGCGCCCTCGGTCACGGCGCCCTCGGTCACGGTGTCGAGGCGAGCAGCCCCTCGAGCAGCGTCCGCAGGCGCGTCGTGCGGTCCTGGGACGGGATCTCCGCCACGGCTCGCGGCAGCGCCTGGTCGACGCCGTGCACCACGGACAGATGGCGCTCGCCGCGGCTGAACGCGGTGTAGACCCACGGCCGGCTCAGCCCCTGAGCCGCGTCACCTGGCAGCACCACGACCGCCGCGGGCCAGCGCATTCCCGTGGCCTGGTGTGCAGTGAGCGCCCAGCCGTGGCGCACCGCCGATTCGACGCGCTCCTGCGGTACGACGACGGGCGTGCCCTCACAGTCGATGTGGAGGCCCTCCGCGTCCGCCGAGACGACGGTCCCGGGCAGCGTCCGGCCGAGCGCCGGGGCGTACGCGACCCGGTCGCCCGGGTCGAAGCCGCCGAACCGGCCCGGGCCGGGGTTGAGCCGCTGCTTGAGCGCCGCGTTGAGGGCGCGGGTGCCCGCGGATCCGCCGTGCCCCACCGTGATCACCTGGGTCTGCTCGGGCGGCACCCCGATGGCCCGCGGCACGGAGTCGGCGACGAGCTGCACCGCACGGTGGACCGCCTCGCCCGCGTCCCGCACCGGGACGATGACGACCTCCTTGCCGGGCGCCTCCACCTGGGTCAGTTCGCCGATGCCGATGCCTGAGACCAGCTCTCCGATCGGACCGGAGTCCGGCGTACGGGAGGCGATCTGCGGGCAGACCCTGGCGGCCAGCACATCCGCGAATACCCGGCCCGCGCCCGCCGAGCCGAGGACACCGGGGTCGCCGCTCAGCAGCAGCCGACTGCCGTCCGGCATCGACTCGACCAGCATCGCGGCGCTCTCCACGTCCAGCTGCGGCGCGTCCAGCACGACCAGGAGGTCGAGCGCGAACGCACCGTCCCCGTCTCTGCCCGGTCCCTCCGCGCCGGAGAGCAGCCCGCTGACGGTGACCGCTTCGGAGCCGAGCCGCCGGCGGCCGTTCTCGCTGTGGACCGCGACGACCGCGCGCAGCCCGAGCGCACCGGCGGCATCGGCCAGCGCGACCGGCTCGGCGCGCGCCGCCTCGCCGCCGCTGTGCGCCACCAGGCCACACGCCGCGACCGCGCGGACCAGCTCGGTGGGCTTGGCCGCCTCCCACCTGGCGTCGGCACCGGTCTTGGCCAGCCGCGCCAGGCCGTCCGCGAGGCTTTCCTCCGCGAGGGCGTACCGGTCGAGCCCCAGCAGCACCGGTACGGCAGGCTGCCCGGGCTCCTCGCCGTCCGCCGTCTCTTCCTCTATGCCGTCCTGGAACACCAGCACCGCGCCGTCTGCGATGGCCTGCTGCAGTGCCTCGTCCGGATCGGGCACCGACCGCTCGGCCAGCGCCCCGCGCACCGCGGACGACTCCAGCGCGGTGTGGCCCTGGAGCGCAGCGCGCTCCAACTGCCAGGTGACCAGGGCCGCCGTCCGGCGCTCGTCGCCCGGGCCGCACTCCGCGCCGAGCAGCGCCCGGGCGAAGCCGTCGGCCTGTTCGGGCCGGACGCCGGGCACGGACAGCAGCTGCCACGGGTCCTGGCGCAGGAAGTCCGCGGCCCGCTCCCCGAGCGCGTCCGCCACCTGCGGCGCCAGCGCTTCGGGCGCACCGCCCTCGGTGAGCACGGCCCGTACGGCTGTGACGGTCTCCGGCGCGGTCGCCACGGGTGCCCGCGCGGGCTCCGGAGGCCGCGGCCGCACCGGCTCGGCCGCCGCGGGCCGCCTCGGGGTGGGCGCGGTGGGGGTCCCCCCAGCGGAGGGAGGCGGAGAGTCGAAGAACGCGGTGCCGGACTTCTCGCCGCTCTCCACGGCCCGTACCGCAGCGAGCAGATCGGCGGCCGTCCCGCTCAGCTTGGTGCCGGCCTCGATGGACCCCGCCTTCTCGGCCTTGCGCTGCTCGATCCGGGCCCGCAGCTCTCGCTGCGCGGCAAGCTCGGCCTCGGCCTCGGAGAGCTCGCCCGCCTTCTCGGTGCCCTCTGCACCAGCAGCGGCCTCGTCGGCAGAGTCCGCGGTATCTGCGTCCGCGGTGTCCTGGTCCCCGGTGTCTGGCTCCGCGGTGGCCTGGTCCGTGGCCTCGGGCGCGTCCGGCTCGGCGGCCTCCGGTGCCGGGGCAGCGGCCTCGTCCGCGGGGGCGCGGTCCTCGGCCGGGGGTTCGGCCTGCCCCTCAGCGGCTGTTGGGGGCGGCGTCCCCTCGGAAGGCGCAGTCACAGCGTGCTCCAGTCCTGGTCGGGATATCGGTGCACGGGCGCCGACACATCGTCGAGCGCCTGGCAGATCTCGTCAGGAAGACTAAGCGCCTCCACTGACAATGCGGCCGTGAGCTGCTGCGCATTGCGCGCTCCGACGATCGGGGCCACCACCCCCGGCCGGTCCCGCACCCACGCCAGCGCCACCTGAAGTGCCGTAGCCGCCAGTCCGTCCGCCGCCGTCGTCACCGCGTCCACGATGCTGCTCGCCGCCTCGTCGAGGTACGGCTCCACGAAGGGCGCCAGCTGCTCCGACGCACCCCGCGAGTCCGCCGGAGTCGCATGCCGGTACTTCCCGGTCAGCACCCCGCGGCCGAGCGGCGACGACGGCAGCAGCCCGACCCCCAGGTCCAGGGCGGCGGGCAGCACTTCCCGCTCGACCCCCCGCTGCAGCAGTGAGTACTCCATCTGCGTACTGGCCAGCCGCGTCCGCACGCCCGGCGAGGCCAGCTGCCAGGTCGCGGCCTTCGCCAGCTGCCAGCCGCAGAAGTTCGACACGCCCGCGTACCGCGCCCGCCCGCTGCTCACCGCTATGTCCAGCGCCTGGAGCGTCTCCTCCAGCGGAGTGTCCGGATCGAAGGCGTGCACCTGCCACAGGTCGACGTAATCCGTCCCGAGCCGCTCCAGCGACGCGTCCAGCGCGGCGAGGAGATGCCCGCGCGAGCCGTCGAAGCGCCGGTCCGGGTCGGGCACGCTGCCCGCCTTCGTCGCGATGACCAGATCGCGCCGTGGGACGAGCCGCTCGACGAGCTGGCCCAGCAGATACTCGGCATCCCCACCGCCGTACACATCAGCGGTGTCGACCAGCGTCCCGCCCGCGTCCCAGAACGCCTTCAGCTGGTCGGCAGCGTCGTGCTCATCGGTGTCCCGGCCCCATGTGAGGGTGCCGAGCCCGATCCGGGACACGCGCAGGCCGGTACGGCCGAGTTGCCTCTGCTCCATGGGCGCTGAGATTACTGGCCACGGGCCCACCCTGAGAGAGCCTGTGGACAACCTCCCCCTGACGGATCGCCGGAACCCGCGCTAGAGTCCCCGGAACAGGGACGTTACTGATCAGTAAGAGGGAGCGGTTATGCGGCTCGGCATCAACCTCGGCTACTGGGGCGCGGGGATGGACGGCGACAATCTCGCGGTCGCCAAGGAGGCTGACAAGCTCGGCTACGACGTCTGCTGGGCCGCCGAGGCGTACGGCTCCGACGCCCCCACCGTGCTCACCTGGGTCGCTGCCCAGACCGAGCGCATCGACGTCGGCTCCGCGATCATGCAGATCCCGGCCCGCCAGCCCGCGATGACCGCGATGACCGCCGCCACCCTGGACTCCCTCTCCGGCGGCCGCTTCCGCCTCGGCCTCGGCGTCTCGGGCCCGCAGGTCTCCGAGGGCTGGTACGGCGTCAAGTTCGACAAGCCGCTCTCCCGCACCCGCGAGTACGTCGAGATCGTCCGCAAAGCGATGGCCCGCGAGCGCCTGTCGTACGAGGGCGAGCACTGGACGCTCCCGCTGCCGGAAGGCCCGGGCAAGCCGATCAAGCTCACCGTCCACCCGCAGCGCGAGCACATCCCGCTGTACATCGCCGCGATCGGCCCCAAGAACCTGGAGCAGACCGGCGAGATCGCCGACGGCGCGCTGCTGATCTTCCCGTCCGCGGACCACCTCGAGGACACCGCGATCAAGTATTTGCGGGCGGGCCGCGAGAAGGCCGGAAAGACGATGGAGGGCTTCGACGTCTGTCCGACGCTGCCGCTCGCTGTCGGCGAGGACGTGGGCGGTCTTGCCGACATGTTCCGTCCGTACACCGCGCTGTACGTCGGCGGCATGGGCAGCCGCAAGCAGAACTTCTACAACCAGCTTGCGCAGCGCATGGGTTATGAGAAGGAAGCCGCCGAGATCCAGGACAAGTACCTGTCCGGCGACAAGGAGGGCGCGGCCGCCGCGGTCCCGCACCAGCTGATCGACCAGACGACGCTGCTGGGCCCGGTGGAGCGGATCGCCGAGCGGATGGCGGCGTACGCCGCGGCCGGCGTCACCACGCTGACCCTCGCCCCGGCCGGATTCACGCTCGACGAGCGGCTGACCGCCCTGCGGGCGGGCACGACGGCCCTGGAGCGCGCCGGGCTCGCGTAACGCGGCCGCTGAACGGCCTGCCTGCGCTGAAGCCCCCGTTCACAAGGGGGCAAGGCTGCGGCCGTGGTGGGGGCTCGGGGGTCTTCCCCGCCACGGCCGTCATGCATCACAACGCCCAAATGCGGGCTCCGGTTACGGCCGGCACCCGCGTCGCCGTCCTCCATTCGGCGGAGTTGTGCGACCTACCTGTTGCCTCGCCTCCCATAGCGCATTTGACTCGTTCTTTGCGGATGTCTTCTGCGGATGTCTTCATGGAGGTGGCAGTGATGCTCTCGGCCCGGAGTCTCTTCCAGGAAATCGTCGACAGCGACGATGCCTTCCAGCTCTTCTGCTCCATCGCGGCCAGCGGTGAGGCGCAGGGTGGCTGGGAGAACGGCCGTATCGCCGCCCTGGTGCCCGAGAGCATGCGCGCCCTCGCTCCCAAGATCACCCGGCACGGCGCCGACGAGGACAAGCACGGACGGCTCTTCGACGCGCTGCTCAAGAAGCGCGGACTGGCACCCGTCCCCGTCCCGCCCGAGACCGACTACACGATGCTGCTCGAAAAGCAGGGCATCGGACTCACCCACGAGAAGCTGCGCCGCGACGAGCCGCTGACCGAGGGGGACATCGTCGTCTACCTCTCGCACAGCAGGGTCACCGAGCAGCGGGCCGCCGACCAGATGGACATGCTCGTGAAGTACTTCGGGAACCATCCCGAACTGGGCAGGGCCATCACCATGATCTGCAACGACGAGGACAACCACCTGGCTTACTGCCACGAGGAGTTGCTGCGGCTGGCCGCCGCCGGGCACGGCCGTACGATCCAGCGGGTCCTGCGCGAGAGCGCCCTCGCCGAGATCAAGGTCTACCGCGATGTGAGCCTCGCTGTGATGGACCACATGGGACGGCTGCTGCACTGGCCCAAGGCCAAGTCCGCGACGCTGGCCGCGGGCATCCACGCCATGTACGCGTACGAACGGTTCGGCGGCTGGCACCGGATGGTCAGCCTGAAGATGCCCGAGCGCCGGGGCGCCCTCGACGGGCCTCCCGCCGCCGCTCCCGCCTTCTGAGAGCGGTGGGGGCGCCTACAGCCAGCCGCGGCGCTTGAACAGCCGGAACAGGCCGTACACCGCCCCGGCCATCAGCAGCACCACCGCCGGATACGCCCACACCCACCGCAGCTCCGGCATGTGCTCGAAGTTCATGCCGTAGATCCCCGCGACCATGGTGGGGACCGCGACCATGGCCGCCCACGCCGAGATCTTGCGCAGGTCGTCGTTCTGCCGCACGCCCATCTGTGCGAGATGGGCGGACAGGACGTCCGACAGCAGCCGGTCCAACCCCTCGACCTGCTCGTTCGCTCGTGTCAGATGGTCGCTGACGTCGCGGAAGAACGGCTGCGCATGCTCATGGACGAACGGCACGCCCGCGCTCGCAAGACGGGCCATCGGAGCCGCCAGCGGCCCGGCGGCGCGGCGGAACTCCAGAACCTGCCGCTTGAAGGTGTAGATCCGCGCCGCGCTGTGGCGTGCGTCGCCGCCGGCGGGTGCGAAGACATCGGTCTCCAGCTCCTCCAGGTCCGCCTGGAGCTCGGCGGCGACATCGATGTAGTGGTCGACGACCGCGTCACTGATGGCGTACAGAACCGCAGTGGGGCCGTGCTTGAGGACCTCGGGCTCGGCTTCGAGCCGTCGGCGCACCGCCGCGAGCGGCGCGCCCTCACCGTGCCGGACCGTCACCACGAACGAGTCGCCGATGAAGACCATCAGCTCGTCAGTGGTGACGGCGTCGCTCTCCGGCTCGTACACCACCGGCTTGAGAACCACGAACAGCGAGTCGTCGTACACCTCGAGCTTGGGGCGCTGGTGTGCGTTGAGGGCGTCCTCCACCGCCAGCGGATGCAGCCCGAACTCCGCCGAGACGTGATCGAACTCCTTCTCCGTCGGCTCGTAAAGACCGATCCAGAGAAAGGCGTCGCCGGTCGCCCGAGCCTCGTCCAGGGCATCGGAGAAGTCGGCGGGGCCTTTGGTGCGGCGCCCCTCGCGGTAGATGGCACAGTCCACGATCACGGCGTGCATTCTTCCTTGCATACGGCCCCGGCGCACCCTCGTGCGCGGGTCCGCCTAGGCTGACGGTCATGGCCACGCTGATCCTCGTACGCCACGGACGCTCCACCGCCAACACCGCGGGGGTGCTCGCCGGCTGGACCCCTGGCGTCTTTCTCGACGAGCGCGGCGCCGCGCAGGCGGCCGCGCTGCCCGAGCGGCTCGCCGATGTGCCGGTCGCCGCCGTCGTCAGCAGCCCCCTGGAGCGCTGTCTGCAGACCATGCAGCCGCTGCTGGACGCCCGGCCCGGTCTTGAACTGCAGACGGACGAGCGGATCGGCGAGTGTCACTACGGCGACTGGTCGGGGCGCAAGCTCGCCGAGCTCGCGGACGAGCCGCTCATGGAGGTCGTGCAGCAGCACCCGTCCGCGGCGGCGTTCCCCGGCGGCGAGTCGATGCGGGCCATGCAGGCGCGCGCCGTCGACGCCGTACGCGAATGGAACGCGCGCATCGACGCGGCGCACGGCGAGGACGCGGTGTATGTGATGTGCTCGCACGGCGACATCATCAAGTCCCTGGTGGCGGACGCGCTCGGCATGCATCTCGATCTCTTCCAGCGGGTTCATGTGGAGCCGTGCTCCGTGACCGCGATCCGCTACACCCGCACCCGTCCATTTCTTCTGCGCCTCGGTGACACCGGGGACTTCGGCTCGCTCGCGCCGCGCGGGAACGGTGGCGGGAACGACGGTGGCGGGGCCGCGGTCGTCGGGGGCGGCGCGGGCGCCCCGTGATCGCTCCCCGCAGTAGGGTGGACGGGCTGAAAACCCGTATGCCCGCTCGACAGTCGTCCACAGCAGCCGATACCGACCGACCCCACGATCCCGAGGGAGACAGAACGTGTCCCGTCAGGTGTTCCTCTACGACCCGCCGGACCGTTTCGTGGCCGGCACGGTCGGGCTGCCTGGACGCCGTACGTTCTTCCTGCAGGCTTCGGCCGCAGGGCGCGTCACCAGCGTAGCCCTGGAGAAGACCCAGGTGGCCGCGCTCGCCGAGCGGATCGACGAGCTGCTGGACGAGGTCGTGCGCCGTACCGGGGGCAACGCGCCGGTGCCGGCCGTCGCGCCCGCCGACGTCGCGGACACCGCACCGCTGGACGCTCCGGTCGAGGAGGAGTTCCGGGTCGGCACGATGGCGCTGGCGTGGGACGGCGAGGAACAGCGCATGATCGTCGAGGCTCAGGCGCTGGTGGAGCTGGACGCGGACTCCGAGGAGGACCTCGCGGAGGCCGAGGAACGGCTGCTGCAGGACGAGGAGAACGGCCCGCCGATGCTGCGCGTCCGGCTGTCCGGGGCGCAGGCGAGGGCCTTTGCCAAGCGCGCGCTGGACGTGGTGAACGCCGGCCGGCCGCCGTGCCCGCTGTGCAGCCTGCCGCTCGATCCGGAAGGACACGTATGCCCGCGCCAGAACGGATACCGCCGCGGAGCCTGACGGCGCGGGATCTCCTCGCCAAGGGCGAGCTCACCGTGCGCGGACGGGTCCGCGAGGCGTCCAACGCGGTCCTGTACTGCTCCGTCTCGTACGAGGGTGAGCAGGCCCACTGCGTCTACAAGCCGGTCGCCGGTGAGCGGCCGCTGTGGGACTTCCCGGACGGAACGCTCGCGCAGCGCGAGGTGGCGGCGTACGAGCTCTCCGAGGCGACCGGGTGGGGCCTGGTGCCGCCGACGGTCCTGCGGGACGGCCCGTACGGCGAGGGCATGGTCCAGCTCTGGATCGAGGCGGACCCGTCGGCGCCGCTGCTCGCGCTGGTCGAGGACGAGGAGCCGGGAGAGGGCTGGAAGGCGGTCGGCTTCGCGGAGGTGGGCGAGGGGCGTACGGCGCTGCTTGTGCACGCGGACGATGTGCGGCTGCGGCGGCTGGCGGTGCTGGACGCGGTGATCAACAACGGTGACCGGAAGGGTGGGCATCTGCTGCCGACGGCGGACGGCCATCTGTACGCGATCGACCACGGGGTCACGTTCAACGTGGACGACAAGCTGCGGACGCTGCTGTGGGGCTGGGCGGGGGACCCGCTGCCGCCGGAGGCGACCTCGGCGCTGGCAGCGCTGGCGGCGGCGCTGGACGAGGGCGAACAGCTGTCCGCCCGTCTGGCGGAACTGCTGACGGGGGCGGAGGTGGAGGCGGTGCGGTCGAGAGTGGGGGCGCTGCTGGGGACGGGGAGGCATCCGGTGCCGTCGGGGGAGTGGCCGGCGATTCCCTGGCCGCCGGTGTGAGGTGTGGGGCTGTTCCCCTGGGCCACGGACACATCCGCGCGCAACCCGCAAGAGCGCCCAACCAGCCAAGCCGTCGCCTGATCCGGTTCGTATGCGGAACGGGCGTCCGGTTAGGCTCATGTCATGCATGCCTGGCCCGCTTCTGAGGTCCCCGCCCTGCCTGGCAAGGGCCGCGACCTCCAGATCCACGACACCGCGACCGGTGGTCCTGTGACCCTCGACCCCGGTCCCGTCGCCCGCATCTATGTCTGCGGCATTACGCCGTACGACGCGACCCACATGGGTCACGCGGCGACTTACAACGCGTTCGACCTCGTTCAGCGCGTGTGGCTCGACACCAAGCGGCAGGTTCACTACGTGCAGAACGTGACGGACGTCGACGACCCGCTCCTCGAGCGTGCCATCCGCGACGGGCACGACTGGACCGAGCTCGCCGAGCGCGAGACCGCGCTCTTTCGCGAGGACATGACCGCACTGCGGATGCTCCCCCCGCAGCACTACATCGGCGCTGTCGAGGCCGTACCCGGCATCGTGCCGCTCGTCGAGCGGCTCCGGGACGCGGGTGCCGCGTACGAGCTCGAAGGCGACGTGTACTTCTCCGTGGAGGCCGACCCGCACTTCGGCGAGGTGTCCAACCTGGACGCCGAGGCGATGCGGCTCCTGTCCGCCGAGCGGGGCGGCGACCCCGACCGCCCCGGCAAGAAGAACCCCCTCGACCCGATGCTGTGGATGGCCGCCCGTGAGGGCGAGCCGAGTTGGGACGGCGGCACCCTCGGGCGCGGGCGGCCCGGATGGCACATCGAGTGTGTGGCCATCGCCCTGGACCACCTCGGCATGGGCTTCGACGTACAGGGCGGCGGCTCCGATCTCGCCTTCCCGCACCACGAGATGGGCGCTTCGCACGCCCAAGTCCTCACCGGCGAGTACCCCTTCGCCAAGGCGTACGTCCACGCCGGCATGGTCGCGCTCGATGGCCAGAAGATGTCCAAGTCCAAGGGCAACCTGGTCTTCGTGTCCAAGCTGCGCCGCGACGGGGTCGACCCCGCCGCGATCCGGCTCGCCCTTCTCTCCCATCACTACCGCGCCGACTGGGAGTGGACCGACCAGGTCCTCCGGGACGCCGTCGAGCGTCTCGGCCGCTGGCGCGCGGCCGTGTCCCGGCCGGACGGGCCGCCCGCCGACGCCCTCGTCGAGGAGATCCGCGCCGCCCTCGCGAACGACCTCGACGCGCCCGCCGCGCTGGCCGCCGTCGACCGCTGGGCCGCGCTCCAGCAGGCGGAGGGCGGTACGGACGAGGGCGCGCCCGGCCTCGTCTCGCGTGCCGTCGACGCTCTGCTGGGCGTAGCGCTGTAAGCCCGCACGACGACTGAGGGGCGCCGGGCGGGTCTGTGCCCACCCGGCGCCCTCGGTGCGGGAGTTGCCCCTACTGCTTGTTGACGATGACGGCCTGGATGACGTCGTTCGTCGACTCGTAGATCCCGATGATCTGCTGCCCGAAGGCGAAGGCCTCCTGGACCGCGTCATGCGTCACCGCGTTCGGGTTCACCAGACGGCGCCAGCCGTTGTTGATGAACAGGTACAAGATCGACGGCTGGCCGGGCAGCGGTGTGACGACGTCCCAGAACTTCGTGGCGATACCGCTGGTGACGGCCTGGTTGTCGACCGCGCTCGGCAGCAACAGCGGCTGCTGGTGCTGCGACTGCGACTGCTGCTGGCCGAGTTGCTGGAGCAGCTGCTGGTACGGCTGCTGCTGACCGAGCTGCTGCAGCTCCTGCGCGAGCGGGTACTGGCCCTGCGGGCTCTGCATCGACGGCGGCGGGGCGGTGCTCGCGCCCTGCTGCCCGTGCTGCTGCTGCCCGAACTGCTGGTGTCCGTACTGCTGCTGGCCGTACGGCTGCCCGTACTGCTGGCTCATGGAACTGGGGTTCATCTGCGGGGTGGTGCTCATGTCCTGTTCACCTTCCCTTTCGATTCATCCGGCGACGACCAGGCCCACGACCTCGTCGTCCGAGTACCAGACGCGAACGTCCGGCCGTCCCCCCGCGAAGGCGGCATGGACCGCCTGGCGGATTTCGGGGGCGGGATGGTTGAGATTGCGCCACGCGCCGGCCACGAACAGCCTCAGGCGCGGCGGAAGTTCACGGGGATACGGCATCAACTCGTCCCAGTACCGCTCCGCCCGGCCGGAGCCGACCGATGACGGCACCAGCTGGGTGACGGCCGACTTGATGTCGGGACGGTTGCCGATCCGCTGCGAGGCGGGCCGCCCCGGTGCGTCCTGCTGCGGCGAACCCGTCCTGCGCAGTACGTCGCGCGCCTGCTCGGGGCTCATCTGCGCGAACCGCGCGGCCTTGAGGATGCCCTGCAGGCACGCCAGCGCGCCGACCACCACCGGTGACGCGGACGAGGTGCCCGAGAAGGTGTCCGTGTACCAGGCGATCTCCTCGGCGCCGCCCTGGAGATCGCCCGCCCGGTCCCAGAAGCCGCCGGTCGTGGTGACCTCGCGGCCCCAGCCCTGGGCGTCTATGCGCGCCCCGTAGTTGGAGAACGCCAGCCGCGACCGGTCGGGACCGTGGTCGCGGCCGTGCGTCCCGGGCGGGGGAGCGCCCGCTCCGACGAGGATTGCCCCGGATGACTGGTTCGACGGGTTGAAGGGGTTGCGCCACGACTCGGGGAACTCGTCGGGCCTGCGTTCGTACAGCGCGTCGTCCAGGCTCTCGCCGCCATTGCCCGCGGCCTCGACGACCAGGACGCCCATGGCCGTCGCCCAGCGGATCGCCGCACAGTCGTCGGGCCACCACTCCAGCGGGATATAGCCGCGCTGGTCGTCGCGGGTCTCGAAGTCGAACCGCGGTCCCGGGCGGTGGAGTTCGATCAGCAGGATGTCGCCGGGGGAGAGCCGTTCGGCGGCGGCGTGGATGGCCGCGGCCGAGCCGATGCCCTGGAACGACGCCGCCGCGGTCACCGCCTCCGGCGCGATCCCGGTGATCCCCTTCTCGTCGCGGTCGCCGCCGATGACGCCGAGGACCGCCGTGCCGTGGTTGCGCCACGCGAGGTCCTGGACCGGGTTGCCGACGACGATGCCGGCCAGCTTGTCCGCCAGGTCCTCGTGGCCCAACTGCCAGGCGCCCTCGACGTCGACGACGGTGACGCCCGCTCCCGAGCCGCCCGGTCGCTGCCAGGCCCAGTACGCGTCCACGCCCTCGGGCGCCGGCGTCAAGTAGCCCTGGCGGCCGGTGAAGTCGGGTGTCGCGGGCGCGCCCTCCTTGAGGCGTTTGGCCTCCTCGGTCAGGGCGCCATGGGGCGAGGTCCGCGCGGGTACGGCGCCGGGTTTGGCGTACGCCGTCTCGATCTCGGGGAGTGCGGCCAGCCGGGCGGTCAGCTCCTGGGCCCGGTCGCCTCCGCCCCGTACGCGATAGAAGAGCGAGAGGTCGGGCATCGCACCCCGGCCGCCGACCGGTCCCGCGTGCTGCGAGGGCAGGGCGGTCCTGCTCCGCTCCTCATTGCCGAACAGCGGCTCCAGAGCGAGCTGTTCGTCGCTCAGGAACATGTTCAGGGCGGAGATGTCCGTCCCCGAGGCCGACCGTACGCCGTCCGTGCCGACGCGCAGCCGGGCCTCGGCCCGTGCGACGACGATCAGCTCCGGCTCGGCTCCTTGATAGGTGAATCCAGCTCCGTCGGGTCCAGGGCCCGTAGTTCCGGGGCCCTGACCTGGGAGTGCCTGATCGGTCATCGCTACGACCGCTCCCTTCGGGTGCCGTGCTCCGTGGTTTGGCTATGTCTGCGTGTCGTGCCGTGGCCGCCACCCTGCTACCTACACCGCCGGACGTCCAGCCCGCTTGCGTGAACTACGTTTGAAATCAAGCCTGATTGGGAACACCGTGCATTTCGTCTTGAAGGCGATGTCACGCCGCAATTCGGCCAAACACTGCGGAGTCGCCTGCTGTGTGTTGAGGTGAGAGCGACTGTTGAACACTTGTCGGAAGGACGGTCAACGCAACGCTCCTTCGCACGTCGAAGAGTTCTCGGAGCGGTTGCGGCACTCGGCGGCGCGGCGCTCCTCCCCGCTGGGTGGAGTGGCCCAGGCGGCCGGATCCACCAGTGGGCGGTGGCCCACACGTTTCCCGTTGCCGAACGGCTTCCGGCCCGAAGGAATCACCATCGGGCCGAGCCCCTATGCCTACTTAGGGTCGATAGCGAATGGCGATGTCTACCGCGCGAGCCTGGCCACGGGCCGGGGACACGTCATCAGCCAGGGGCTCGGAGCCGAGCACCCCGTGATAGGTCTGAAAATCGACCGGCGAGAGCGGCTGCTGTTCCTCAGCGGCGGCGGTAGCCGTGAGATCCGGGTGGCCGTCAACACCGTGGCAGGGGGGCGACGGCCTGATGCGCGTCGACCCGCGCACCGGAGTGGCCCGCAGCGTCGACATCGGCGGCACCAGGCTTCCCGACGGCGACGGCCTGTTGCTGCTCGGCCGCACCCGCGGTGGATCAGGTCCGACGCTGAGTACGAGAAGCTGAATACGAGATGCTGAGTCCGAACTGAGAACGGAGCGGGGCGGCGCCCGGTCGGCGCCGCCCCGCTGCTCATTCCCCTACCTCAGTCATCCGAGGAATCTTCGTCCTCAGCCTCAGCCTCAGCCTCAGGCCCCGCCTCGGGATCCGGCTCCGCACGCGGCGGCATCGGCGGCCGGGTCCGCCCGCTGGAGGTGTCGCGCAGATACGAGCTGCCCTCGCCGCCGTCCGTCGCATGCCCGGGACCGCCGTCGCGCCTGCGCAGATACCGTTCGAATTCGCGGGCGATGGCCTCGCCCGACGCCTCTGGAAGCTCCGCGGTGTCCCGCGCCTCCTCCAGCGTCTGTACGTACTCCGCCACTTCGCTGTCCTCGGCGGCCAGTTGATCCACACCGAGCTGCCATGCCCGTGCGTCCTCGGCCAGTTCACCCAGCGGAATCCGGAGGCCGATCAGGTCCTCGAGGCGGTTGAGCAGCGCCAGCGTCGCCTTGGGGTTGGGCGGCTGCGACACATAGTGCGGCACCGCGGCCCACAGGCTCACTGCCGGCACACCCGCGTGCGTGCACGCCTCCTGCAGGATGCCGACGATGCCGGTCGGCCCCTCGTACCTGGTCTCCTCCAGATGCATGGTCCTCGCCAGATCCGGATCGGAGGTGATGCCGCTGACCGGCACCGGACGGGTGTGCGGGGTGTCGCCGAGCAGTGCGCCCAGAATCACCACCATCTCGACGCCGAGCTCATGGGCGAAGCCCAGGATCTCGTTGCAGAACGAGCGCCAGCGCATGGACGGCTCGATGCCGCGGACCAGCACCAGGTCGCGCGGCTTGTCGCCGCCGATGCGGACGACGGAGAGCCGGGTGGTGGGCCAAGTGATCTTCCGTACCCCGCCGTCCAGCCACACCGTGGGCCGGTTGACCTGGAAGTCGTAGTAGTCCTCGGCGTCGAGCGCCGCGAACACCTCGCCCTTCCATTCCCGGTCCAGGTGTGCGACCGCGGTGGAGGCGGCGTCGCCGGCGTCGTTCCAGCCCTCGAACGCGGCCACCATGACCGGGTCGATCAGCTCGGGAACCGCCTCGAGCTCGATCACCCAGTGCCTCCTTCCGAAGTTCCCTTGTCTACGCCCCAACCTTACGGCTTACGGGGTGCCCGGCCGCAGCCCCCTTGCACGGCCGGGTGAACTTCCGCGCGATAGGGCATACGTCGGAGAACCAAGGCATCCGGCCATCGATTCATCCGAGCTGTGTACGAGAGTTTTCGTCCCGACCCTGGACGTTGCAGCGTGGACGGCGCTATACATCGGATGACCAGGAAAGGTCCGATGTTCTTCTAGTGGGGGCGTGCATGAGTCAGACCGTCACGGAGTTCGAGGTTCACGACATCCGCTTTCCCACCTCGGAACAGCTCGACGGATCCGACGCCATGAACCCCGACCCCGACTACTCCGCCGCCTATGTGGTGATACGCGCGCCCGACGGGGCCGAGGGACACGGCTTCTGCTTCACCATCGGGCGTGGCAACGATGTCACCGTCGCCGCCATCGAGGCGCTGCGTCCGTACGTCGTCGGGCGCCCGGCCCCCCGCACGGCAGCCGACCTCGCCGCGCTCCACATCGACCTGACCCATGACTCGCAGCTGCGCTGGCTCGGCCCGGAGAAGGGTGTGATGCACATGGCGGCGGGCGCGGTCATCAACGCCTCCTGGGACCTGGCTGCCCGGCACGCCGGGCAGCCGGTGTGGGAGTTCCTCGCCTCGATGACCCCCGAGGAACTCGTCTCGCTCGTCGACTTCCGCTATCTGACGGACGTACTGACCCGGGACGAGGCCCTGGCGATCCTGCGCACTGCAGAGCCCGGCCGGGCCGAGCGGGCCGGGCGGCTGCGCGAGCAGGGCTATCCCGCTTACACCACCTCACCCGGCTGGCTCGGCTACTCAGACGAGAAGCTGGTCAGGCTCGCCAAGGAGGCCGTGGCCGACGGCTTCGGCCAGATCAAGCTGAAGGTCGGCGGGGACATCGACGACGACATCCGGCGCATGAAGCTCGCCCGCGGCGCCGTCGGACCCTCCGTACGCATCGCCGTGGACGCCAACCAGCGCTGGGACGTCGCCGACGCGGTGCGCTGGATGAAGGCACTCGCGCCGTACGAGCCGCACTGGATCGAGGAGCCGACCAGCCCCGACGACATCCTCGGCCACGCCGCCGTACGCGCGGGCCAGCCGGTCAAGGTCGCCACCGGCGAACATGTCGCCAACCGCGTCGTGTTCAAACAGCTGCTCCAGGCGGGGGCCGTCGACTTTGTGCAGATCGACGCCGCGCGGGTCGCCGGAGTCAACGAGAACCTCGCGATCCTGCTGCTCGCCGCCAAATACGGCGTCCCGGTCTGCCCGCACGCCGGTGGGGTAGGACTGTGCGAGCTCGTCCAGCACCTCGCCATGTTCGACTACGTCGCCGTCTCCGGCAGCTGGGAGGACCGCGTCATCGAGTACGTCGACCACCTCCACGAGCACTTCGCCGACCCCGCCGAGATCGCCTCCGGGCGCTATGTCGCCCCGCGCGCCCCGGGCTTCTCCGCCCGCATGCTCCCCGAGTCGATCGCTGCCCACCGCTATCCGGAAGGGCCCGTCTGGCAGGCCCGACGCACCATCGAGGAGGTCAACTCATGACGGGGACAAGGGACTTCGCGGCACACGACTTCGAGGCAAGGGACTTCGAAGCACGGAACTTCGAAGCACGGGACTTCGAGGGAATGTCCGCCCTGGTGACCGGCGGTGCGTCGGGCATCGGGGCCGCCGTGGCGACGCTCCTGCTCCGGCGCGGAGCCCGCGTCGCCGTACTCGACCGCGAGACCTCGGGAGCGCCCGACGGTGTCCTGGCGCTCAAGGCCGACGTCACCGACGACGAAGCCGTACGCACCGCCGTGGACGGGGCCGCGGCGGAGTTCGGCGCCCTGCACACCGTCGTGTCCAACGCCGGCATCGGCGCCATCGGCACCGTCGCGGACAACGCCGACGACGAATGGCAGCGCGTCCTCGACATCAACGTGCTGGGCATGGTGCGCGTCGCCCGGCACGCCCTGCCGCATCTGCGGCGCTCCGCCGCGGACCGACCCGGCCAGGTGTCCATCACCCAGACCTGCTCCGTCGCCGCCACCGCCGGGCTGCCCCAGCGCGCCCTCTACAGCGCAAGCAAGGGCGCGGTCCTCTCCCTCACCCTCGCCATGGCGGCCGACCATGTGCGCGAGGGCATCCGCGTCAACTGCGTCAACCCCGGCACCGCCGACACCCCGTGGATCGGCCGCCTGCTCGACCAGGCCGAGGACCCCGCTGCCGAACGCGCCGCCCTGGAGGCCCGCCAGCCCACCGGGCGGCTGGTCGCGGCAGACGAGGTCGCCGCCGCCATCGTGTATCTCGCCGGCCCCGCCGCGGCCGCCGTCACGGGCACGGCACTCGCGGTCGACGGCGGAATGCAGGGCCTGCGCCTGCGCCCCCCGAACTGAGCGCCCCCGAACCAAGCGTCACCTGAGCCGACACCACCGAAGGACGGGACACCAATGAGAGTGCGTACGACAAGTGCCGCGGCCTGCGCGGTGCTGCTGGCCGTGACGGCCCTCGCGGGCTGCAACCGCGACTCGGACAGCGGGTCCGGCGGCGGCAAGGTCGGCATCGATCTGCCGCGCAGCGACAGTGACTTCTGGAACTCGTACCAGCAGTACATCGAGAAGGGCGTCAAGGACGGTGAGGTCGACGCGCTGTCCCTGACCAACTCCCAGAACGACATCGGAAAGCTGGTCGCCAACGTCCAGACCTTCACCGACCAGGGCGCCAAGGCCGTCGTCATGGCCCCGCAGGACACCGGCGCGATAGCCGAGTCGCTGCAGACCCTGGAGGACAAGAAGATCCCTGTCGTCAGCGTCGACACCCGGCCCGACAAGGGCAGGGTCTACATGGTGGTCCGGGCCGACAACCGCGCGTACGGCGAGAAGGCCTGCAAGTACCTCGGCGAGCAGCTGAAGGGCAAGGGCAAGGTCGTGGAGTTCCAGGGCGACCTGTCCTCCATCAACGGCCGCGACCGCTCCGAGGCATTCAAGTCCTGCATGGTCAAGAACTTCCCCGGCATCAGGGTCTTCGAGCTTGCCACCGACTGGAAGGGCGACGTCGCCTCCGCCAAGCTCCAGTCCACGCTCGCCGCGCACCCCGACATCAACGGCATCTACATGCAGGCCGGCGGCGTCTTCCTGCAGCCCACTCTCGCGCTGCTGGAGCAGAAGAAGCTGCTGAAGGCCCCGGGTACCCCGGGCCACATCACGATCATCTCCAACGACGGCATCCCGGAGGAGCTCGACGCCATCAAGGCCGGGAAGATCGACGCGACGGTCTCCCAGCCCGCCGACCTGTATGCCAAGTACGCGCTGTACTGGGCCAAGCAGGCACTGGACGGAAAGACCCCCAAGGAGGGGCCGACCGACCACGAATCCACCATTATCAAGATCCCGAACGGGTTCGAGGACCAGCTGCCCGCGCCGCTGGTGACCAAGGAGAACGTGGACGACCCCAAGCTGTGGGCCAACCAGCTGGAGAAGAAGAGCTAGCCATGGCGTACCAGGTACCACCAGCCGCCGTGGAGGCGGAGGGAATCGTCAAGCGCTTCGGTCCGACCGTGGCGCTCGACGGTGTACGCCTGACCGTCGCGCCCGGTGAGTCGCACGCACTCGTCGGGCGCAACGGCGCGGGCAAGTCCACCCTCGTCAGCGTTCTGACCGGGCTGCACAAGCCGGACGCGGGCACGGTGACCTTCAGCGGCGAGCCCGCGCCCGCCTTCGGGGACACGGCGGCCTGGCAGTCCAAGGTCGCCTGCGTCTACCAGAAGTCGATGGTCGTGCCCGATCTCACGGTCGCCGAGAACCTGTTCTTGAACCGCTTCGACACAAGCAGCCGGTTCATCAGCTGGCGGCAGCTGCGGCGGCGCGCCGAGGAACTGCTCGCCGGGTACGGAGTGAGCGTCGACCCGGGTGCCCGTGCGAAGGATCTCGCCGTGGAGCAGCGGCAGTTCGTCGAGATCGCGCGGGCGCTCTCCTTCGGCGCGCGGCTGATCATCCTCGACGAGCCGACCGCCCAGCTGGACGCCCGCGGCATCCAGCGGCTCTTCGACAAGCTGCGTGAACTGCAGAGCCAGGGAGTGGCGTTCTTGTTCATCTCCCACCATCTGCAGGAGGTGTACGAACTGTGCACCACCGTCACGGTCTACCGCGACGCCCGCCATGTGGTCACCGCGCCCGTCGCCGACCTCACCAAGGACGACCTGGTCACGGCGATGACGGGCGAGTCCACCGGCGGCCCGTCGACCTGGCACGCCCCTGTCGGGCCGGTCCGCGACGAGGAGCCCGTGCTCCGTACTGAAGGGCTCACCCTGGAGGGGCAGTTCGAGCCGCTCGACCTCTCGGTGCGCCCGGGCGAGGTGCTGGGGCTCGCCGGGGCCGCGGCCAGCGGCAACACCGCCCTCGGCGAGACCCTGGTCGGCATGCGCAGGGCGAGCGCGGGGCGGATCACCGTACGCGGCCGGGAGGTGAAGCCCGGCAGCGTCCCGCATGCGCTCGACGCAGGTATCGGCTACATCCCCGAGGACCGCCACCTCCAAGGGCTTGTCGTGGGCCGCAGCGTCGCCGAGAACGCCACGCTCACGGTCACCGACCAGCTCGGCCCCTGGGGGACCGTACTGCCGTCTCGCACAAGGGAATTCGCCCAGTCCATGATCTCTTCGCTCGACATCAAGACACAGGGTCCCGATCAGCCCGTCTCCGGGCTCTCCGGCGGCAATCAGCAGAAGGTCGTGGTCGCCCGCGCGCTTGCCCGCAGGCCGAGTGCGCTGGTGGCCCTGCGGCCCACCGCGGGCGTGGATGTGAAGTCAAAGGACTCGCTGCTGTCCGTCGTACGACGGGTGGCGGACCAGGGCAGCGCGGCCGTGATCATCTCGGACGAGCTGGACGATCTGCGGGTCTGCGACCGGGTGCTCGCCCTGTTCCACGGGCGGGTGGTCGCGACGTTCGGGAGCGGGTGGACCGACCGCGAACTGGTCGCCGCCATGGAAGGTGTGGGGGAGCAGGAATGACCGGGACGATACGGCCGCTGACGGCCGACGAGACCAAGAGCGACAGCCCGTTGAACCGGCTGCAGCTGATCCGGTGGAGCGACTTCTCGCTGGTGCCGGTCATCCTGGTGCTGATGGTGATCGGCTTCATCGTCTCGCCGGTCTTCCTCACCTCCAACAACCTGATCAGCGTGGTTCAGCAGTCCTCCGAACTCAGCCTGCTGGTGCTGGGGCAGGCGCTGATCCTGATCTGCGGCCGGATGGACCTGTCGCTGGAGTCGACGATCGGCATCGCGCCGGTCATCGCCATGTGGCTGGTCCTGCCGACCGAAGGCGGGCGCTTCGCGGGCCTGGAACTGCTGCCCGTCTGGATGGCGATCCCGGTCTGTCTGCTGGTCGGCATGGTCATCGGCGCGGTCAACGGCTTTCTGATGCTGAAACTGCGCGTCAACGGCTTCATCGCCACGCTCGGCATGCTCACCATGCTGCGCGGCCTCCACATCGGCATCACCGAGGGCAAGTCGATCACCGATGTCCCGGAGTCCTTCCGGTACTTGGGCAAGACCGACTGGCTCGGCGCGCCGGCCGCGGTGTGGATCTGTCTGGCGCTGTTCGCGATCGGCGGCGCGGCGCTGGCGTATCTGCGGCACGGACGTGCGCTGTACGCGATCGGCGGCAACCCGGAGGCGGCCAGGGCGGCGGGTATCCGCGTCGACCGGATCACCTGGATCGTGCTCGCCATCGGCGGGCTGCTGGCCGCGTTCGCGGGCATCCTCTACACGGGCCACTACGGCTCGGTCGCGGCCACCCAGGGCAACGGCTGGATCTTCCAGGTGTTCGCGGCGGCGGTGATCGGCGGGATCAGCCTCAAGGGGGGACGGGGGACGCTCTTCGGCGCGCTGACCGGGGTGCTGACGCTGCAGCTGGTCGTCAATGTGATGACGCTCGGCGGAGTGCCCGCACTGTGGAACCAGTTCCTGAACGGCGCGATCATCATCGTGGCGCTGGTGATCTCGCGCTTCGCGAGCGGCGAGAAGCAGGACTAGCCGCTGCGCGGGGCGTTCCCCCACCCCGCCCCTTCCCGAACCGGGGCTCCGCCCCGCTACAGCGTCGACCTCAGCCACTGCTCCACGCTCGCGATATGCACCGTCGCCCACGACCGCGCCGCCTCCGCATCCCGGTCCCGCAGCGCCGACAGGATCGCCCGGTGTTCGTGGAGCGTACGGCTGACCGCGTCCTCCTGCGTCAGACCGCGCCAGACCCGGGCCCGGGTCGTCGGCCCGGACAGCCCGTCGAGCAGCGAGCAGAGCACCGAATTGCCCGAGGACTGCACAATGCCGCGGTGGAACTCGAGGTCGGCGGCGACCAGCTCCTCCACCGATGGCTGCGGACCGAGCGCATCCAACTGGGCGCTCAGCACGTCCAGTTCGCTCTCGCTGATCCGGGTGGTGGCCATCGCGGTGGCGGCCGGTTCCAGGATGCGGCGTACGGCGAGGAACTCCAGCACCGTGTCGTCCCGGTGGAAGTCGACGACGAAGCTCAGGGCCTCCAGCAGAAGCTGCGGGTCCAGGCTGGTGACGTAGGTGCCGTCGCCCTGCCGTACGTCGAGGATGCGGATCAGTGACAGCGCCCGCACCGCCTCACGCAGCGAGTTGCGCGACAGGCCCAGCTCGGCGGCGAGTTCGCTCTCCTTGGGGAGGCGGTCGCCGGGGCGCAGCGCACCCGAGACGATCATTCCCTTGATCTTCTCGATGGCCTCGTCGGTGACAGCCATGGGCGACCTCCATACATCCGATGTATCGGCCCCCATTATGCGTCCCAAAGGGTGGTCGGAGCCTCCTTCCGCACGATTGGGGCGATCTCCTCGGCGAATCGCTGGAGCGTTTCGATCTCTTCTGCCCGATCAAGCCCGAAACCGTCCACCGTGATCGACTGCAGCGGCATTGACGGTGAAGAGTGGATCGCCGTGCTTGGCCGCCAGGTCGGGAGAGTTGAGGCTGGTGGCGGAGCCGTGCCAGATCCGCGGCAGCCCGGCGTACGTGCGCGGCACCGTCGTCACCTTCTTCAGCGCGGGAGGGGACTCGCCCTCCCAGTCGAGGTCTTCCTCGCTCCACAGCCTGCGCAGCAGCTCGTATGGCACGAGTAAGGGGCGGCCTCCTGGGAGGCCGCCCCTTACTCATCAACCGGTATCAGTCCTTGACCGGTATCAGTCCTTGTCGACGAGCAGCTTGTCGACCTTCTCGCGGATCTCGTCCGTCGCGAGGCCCCGGATCGTCAGCGTTGTACGGCGGCGCAGCACATCGTCCGCCGTCTCGGCCCACTCGTGGTCGCGCGCGTAGACGACCTGCGCCCAGATCTCCGGCGCGTCCGGGTGTATCCGCTCGCCGAGCGCCGGGTCGTCGTTGGCCAGGCGCGCGATGTCGAAGGAGAGCGAGCCGTAGTGCGTGGCCAGGTGCCGAGCGGTGTCCGCGGCCATCCGCGGGCCGGGCGTTCCGCCGTCGACCAGCAGCCGGTGCGCGACCGCGTTCGGGTTGGCAATACCCGGCAGCGGGAGCTTCTTCGGCAGCCGCGAGATCGGCTCCATGTCCTCAGCCAGCGGCTGCCCGGGCAGGGCGGCCAGCTTGTTCATCACCGTACGGCCGATGTGGCGGAAGGTCGTCCACTTGCCGCCGGCGACCGACAGCATGCCGCCGCTGCCCTCGGTCACGACCGTCTCGCGCTTCGCCTTCGAGGTGTCGCCGGGACCGCCGGGCAGCACCCGCAGACCCGCGAAGGAGTACGTGATCAGATCGCGGGACAGCTGCTGGTCGCGGATGGAGAACGCGGCCTCGTCCAGGATCTGCGTGACGTCCTTGTCGTTGACCGCGACATCCGCCGGATCGCCCTCGTACTCCTCGTCGGTCGTGCCGAGCAGCAGCATGTCCTCCCAGGGGAGGGCGAAGGTGATGCGGTACTTGTCGATGGGTGTCGCCAGCGCGGCCTTCCATGGCGAGGTGCGCTTGAGCACCAGGTGCGCGCCCTTGGACAGGCGGATGGACGGAGCCGCGTTCGGGTCCTCCATCCTGCGCAGGTGGTCGACCCACGGTCCGGTGGCATTGAGCACCAGGCGCGCGGTGACGCCGAACTCCGTACCGTCCATTCGGTCCTTGAGCTCAGCGCCCGTCACCCGGCCCTTGGTGAAGCGCAGCCCGGTGACCTCGGAGTGGTTGAGCACGGTCGCGCCCGACTCGACGGCCGCGCGGACCGTCATCAGCGCCATCCGGGAGTCGTTCATCTGGTCGTCGCCGTACACGGCAACGGCCTTGAGGTTTTCCGTACGCAGCTCGGGAACGTCACGCTGTGCCTTGGCCGCGCTGATCACATGGCCGACGCCGTCGCCGAACGCGGAGAGCGCGGAGTAGGCGAAGACGCCCGCCCCGAGCTTCGCCGCGCCGTGCGGTCCGCCCTTGTAGACCGGCAGATAGAAGGTGAGCGGGTTGGCCAGGTGGGGAGCCACCTGACGGGATACCGCGCGCCGCTCGAAGTGGTTCTCCGCGACCAGCTTCACCGCGCCGGTCTGCAGATAGCGCAGACCGCCGTGGAGAAGCTTGGAGGAGGCGGAGGAGGTGGCGCCGGCGAAGTCGCCGGCGTCCACCAGAGCCACCCGCAGCCCGGACTGCGCCGCATGCCAGGCGGTGGAGATGCCCAGGATGCCGCCGCCGATCACCAGGAGGTCGTATGTCGCCTTGGAAAGCTGCTCCCGAGTTTCGGCGCGGCTCGGCAGGGAGCCGGAGGCCGGGTGCGTCCCAAGTGAAGGGACGCTCTGCAGGGTGGTCATCTCGAATTACTCCTCGTCAGCGTCGTCTTCGAGCCAGCCCATGGTCCGCTCGACGGCCTTGAGCCAGCTCTTGTACTCGCGGTCCCTTTGGTCCGCATCCATGTGGGGGGTCCACTCGGCGGCCCGGCGCCAGTTGGCGCGCAGAGCGTCGGTGTCCGGCCAGTAGCCGACGGCCAGACCGGCGGCGTAGGCAGCGCCGAGGCAGGTCGTCTCGGCGACCATCGGGCGCACCACCGGTGCGTCCAGGAAGTCCGAGAGGGTCTGCATCAGCAGGTTGTTGGAGGTCATGCCGCCGTCGACCTTGAGTGCGGTCAGCTCGACGCCGGAGTCCTTGGTCATGGCGTCACTGATCTCGCGGGTCTGCCAGGCGGTGGCCTCGAGAACGGCGCGGGCGATGTGCGCCTTGGTGACATAACGAGTCAGGCCGGCGATCACACCGCGGGCGTCGGGACGCCAGTACGGGGCGAACAGGCCCGAGAAGGCCGGTACGAAGTACGCGCCGCCGTTGTCCTCGACGGAGGAGGCCAGCGTCTCGATCTCCGCCGCGGAGTTGATCAGGCCCATCTGGTCGCGCATCCACTGCACCAGCGAACCGGTGACGGCGATGGAACCCTCGAGGGCGTACACCGGTGCCTGGTCGCCGATCCGGTAGCCGACGGTCGTCAGCAGGCCGTTGTACGAGTTGACGGGCTCGTGACCGGTGTTCATCAGCATGAAGGTGCCGGTGCCGTAGGTCGACTTGGCCTCGCCCTCGGCGAAACAGGTCTGGCCGAACAGGGCCGCCTGCTGGTCACCGAGCGCCGAGGCGACCGGCACACCGGCGAGGGCGCCGCTCTTGGCGGTCCCGTACACCTCGGCGGAGGAACGGATCTCCGGCAGCACCGCGGCAGGGACCTCCATCGACTGGAGGATCTTCTCGTCCCAGTCGAGGGTGTGCAGGTTCATCAGCATGGTGCGCGAGGCGTTGGTCACGTCAGTGACGTGGTGGCCGCCGTCGACGCCGCCGGTCAGGTTCCAGATGACCCAGGAGTCCATGGTGCCGAAGAGGATCTCGCCACGCTCGGCGCGCTCGCGCAGGCCCTCGACGTTGTCGAGCAGCCAGCGGATCTTCGGGCCGGCGAAGTACGAGGCCAGGGGCAGGCCGGTCTCGCGGCGGAAGCGGTCCTGGCCGACGTTGCGGCCGAGCTCCTTGCAGAGCGCGTCGGTGCGGGTGTCCTGCCAGACGAGGGCGTTGTGCACCGGCTCGCCGGTGTTCTTGTCCCACAGGACGGTGGTCTCGCGCTGGTTGGTGATGCCGATCGCCTTGACGTCGGCGGCGGTGATGCCCGCCTTCGCTACGGCGCTGTCGACGACCTCCTGGACATTGGTCCAGATCTCGGCGGCGTTGTGCTCCACCCAGCCCGGCTTCGGGAAGATCTGCTCGTGCTCCTTCTGGTCGACGGAGACGATCCGGCCGTCCGTGTCGAAGACGATGCAGCGGCTGGAGGTGGTGCCCTGGTCGATGGCCGCGATGAAGGGGCCGGTGGTGTGTGCGTCGCTCACGGGTGTGCTCCTGAAGGCTGTAGGTGTCGGTCGGCTCAGGCAAACGCGATGTTGTAGATACCCGCGGCAATCGCTCCGCCGACCAGCGGGCCGACGACGGGAATCCAGGCGTAGCCCCAGTCGGAACCGCCCTTGTTCGGCAGCGGGAGCAGGGCGTGCACGATGCGCGGGCCCAGGTCACGTGCGGGGTTGATGGCGTAGCCGGTGGGGCCACCGAGCGAGAGGCCGATGCCGACGACGGTGAAGGCGACGATCAGTGCGCCGATGACGCCCAGGCCCTTGCCGCTGTCGTTGAGGCCCTGGGTGAGCACCGCGAGCACGAGCACGATGGTGCCGATGATCTCGGTGGCCAGGTTCTGCCACACAACACGGACCTCGGGGCCGGTGGAGAAGACACCGAGGACCGGTCCGGCCTTCGGCGCGGCCTCCTCGCTGACCAGGCCTTCCTCGTGCGGCGGCGCGGCGATGATCTCCGGGTCCGTGAGGTGGGCCTTGAACTGTCCGTAGTACGCGACCCAGACCAGAGCGGCACCGAGCATGGCGCCGAGCATCTGCCCGGCTATGTAGACCGGAACGTTGCTCCAGTCCCCGTCCTTGACCGCGATGCCGACGGTGACCGCCGGGTTGAGGTGGGCGCCGGACAGGGTGCCCGTCATGTAGACCGCGATCATGACCGCGAAGCCCCACCCGAAGGTGATCGCCAGCCAGCCGGCGTTCTGAGCCTTCGAGCGCTTGAGTACGACGGCGGCGACCACGCCTCCGCCGAGCAGGATGAGTACGGCGGTACCAATGATCTCGCCGATGAAGATGTCGGAGCTGGACACCCGCGACTCCTTTGTCCTTCGTCCAGGGGAAGCCGAACCCCGGGTCCCTCCGGTGGTCCGCGCCCTCAGGTGAGGGCGATACCGGCCCTGGCATCGCCACACTCTAACGTGTATTGCCGGTAGGTGTTCGGCAATGCCGACCGATGAACGGAAGTTTTGCCCTCCGGTTAACACGACGTCAAGGGCTTGTGGCCGAGAGACTCGATCGTTACCGATGGACCGGCAAAAGCCTCAAAAGCGCCCGGCGCCGAGGTCCCTGGAAACCGCCCTGGCACAGTCCCGTACCGCCGCGACCAGCTCGGAACGCAGTTCGCCGGAGTTGCAGACCCGCTCCACGGCACCCGTTATGGCAACCGCGCCGACCGGCATGCGGCGCCGGTCGTGGATGGGTGCGGCCACCGAGGCGACGCCCTCCCAGGTCTCCTCCACATCGGCCGCCCAGCCCTGGGCCCGGGTGTGGTGGAGCACCGACTCGAACTCCTTCAGACCGGTAACGGTCCGCGGGGTGAAGACCTTGCGCTCGACCTCGAGGACCTCGGTGTGCGCCACCGGGTCGTACGCCGAGAGCACCTTCCCCAGCGCGGTGGAGTGCAGTGGCTGCATGGCCCCGACCTCCAGGACCTGGCGGCTGTCGTCGGGCCGGAAGACGTGGTGGACGATGAGGACGCCGTGCTGGTGCAGCACCCCGAGGTGGACGCTCTCGCCGCTGGAGCGCGCCAGGTCGTCCGTCCAGACGAGGGCGCGGGCGCGCAGCTCGTGGACGTCCAGATAGCTGTTGCCGAGCCGGAGAAGTTCGGCCCCCAGCTGGTAGCGGCCGGATGCCGGGTCCTGCTCGACGAAGCCCTCGGCCTGGAGTGTGCGCAAAATGCCGTGGGCGGTGCCCTTGGCCAGGTCGAGCGAGGACGCGATGTCGGACAGGCCGAGCCGGCGCTCCCCGCCCGCGAGCAGCCGCAGCATTGCCGCTGCTCGCTCGAGCGACTGGATGTTCTTCGCCATCTCTCGGCCCTTCTCCACTGCGGTTCGACAATGCTGAACACTATCGGTCGATGTCGACCTTGGTTACCGCAGTGCGAGATCTTCGTGGCCGAAAGTCATCACATGGGGCCGGGAACATGATGCCGTCCGGCCCGTGGGACGCCCACCCCTTCCTCGGCCCGCCCGGCTACGCTGGCCCCGTGCGCCTTCCACCGGAAGACGCAAAGCCGACAGCCGTCGCACTCCAGGGAGCACATCCATGGCCTTGTTGCCGACCCCCTCCGCTGACAGCCGGACCCGAATCGAAGCCCTGCGCGAAGCCCTCGCCACGCGAGTCGTCGTGGCCGACGGCGCGATGGGCACGATGCTCCAGGCGCAGGATCCGACGCTCGAGGACTTCGAGAACCTCGAGGGCTGCAACGAGATCCTGAACGTGACGCGCCCCGACATCGTCCGATCGGTCCATTCGGCCTACTTCGAGGTCGGCGTCGACTGTGTCGAGACGAATACGTTCGGCACGAACCTCGCGGCGCTGGGGGAGTACGACATCCCTGAGCGGGTCTACGAGCTCTCCGAGTCCGGGGCACGAATCGCACGTGAGGTCGCGGACGAGTTCACCGCGTCGACGGGGCAGCAGCGATGGGTGCTCGGCTCGATGGGGCCGGGCACCAAGCTCCCCACCTTGGGCCACGCCCCGTATGTGAAGCTGCGGGACGCCTATCAGCAGAACGCCGAGGGCATGATCGCGGGCGGCGCGGACGCGCTGCTGGTCGAGACGACCCAGGACCTGCTCCAGACGAAGGCCGCGATCCTGGGCGCCCGCCGGGCCCTGGACGCGACCGGCACCAACCTCCCCCTGATCTGCTCGGTGACGGTCGAGACGACCGGGACGATGCTGCTCGGCTCGGAGATCGGCGCGGCGCTGACCGCGCTGGAGCCGCTGGGCATCGACATGATCGGCCTGAACTGCGCCACGGGACCGGCCGAGATGAGCGAGCACCTGCGCTACCTCGCCCGGCACTCTCGTATCCCGCTGTCCTGCATGCCGAACGCCGGCCTGCCGGTCCTCGGAAAGAACGGCGCGCACTATCCGCTGTCGGCGGGCGAGCTCGCGGACGCGCAGGAGACGTTCGTACGCGAGTACGGGCTGTCGCTGGTCGGCGGCTGCTGCGGTACGACGCCGGAGCATCTGCGGCAGGTCGTCGAGCGGGTCCGCGATCTCGCTCCGACCGAGCGCGAGCCGCGCCCCGAGCCGGGCGCCGCGTCGCTCTACCAGACGGTGCCGTTCCGCCAGGACACCTCCTTCATGGCGATCGGTGAGCGTACGAATGCGAACGGGTCGAAGAAGTTCCGTGAGGCCATGCTGGAGAGCCGCTGGGACGACTGCGTGGAGATGGTGCGGGACCAGATCCGCGAGGGCGCGCACATGCTCGACCTGTGCGTCGACTACGTCGGCCGGGACGGTGTCGCCGACATGGAGGAGCTGGCCGGCCGCTTCGCCACCGCCTCCACCCTCCCCATCGTGCTGGACTCGACCGAAGTCGACGTCCTTCAGGCCGGGTTGGAGAAGCTGGGCGGCCGTGCGGTCATCAACTCCGTCAACTACGAGGACGGCGACGGGCCCGAGTCGCGGTTCGCGAAGGTCACCAAGCTCGCCGTCGAGCACGGCGCGGCGCTCATCGCGCTGACCATCGACGAGGAGGGCCAGGCCCGGACCGTCGAGAACAAGGTCGCGATCGCCGAGCGGATCATTGACGATCTGACCGGGAACTGGGGTGTGCTGGAATCCGACATCCTCATCGACACGCTCACGTTCACGATCTGCACGGGGCAGGAGGAGTCGCGCAAGGACGGCATCGCCACGATCGAGGCGATCCGTGAACTCAAGCGCCGCCGTCCGGATGTGCAGACCACGCTGGGCCTGTCGAACATCTCCTTCGGCCTGAACCCCGCCGCCCGGGTCGTACTCAACTCCGTCTTCCTGGACGAGTGCGTGAAGGCCGGTCTGGACTCGGCGATCGTGCACGCCTCGAAGATCCTGCCGATCGCCCGCCTGGAGGAGGAGCAGGTCAAGGTCGCCCTCGACCTGATCTACGACCGGCGCGCCGAAGGCTATGACCCCCTGCAGAAGCTCATGGAGCTCTTCGAGGGCGTCAACATGAAGTCGATGAAGGCGGGCAAGGCCGAGGAGCTCCTGGCCCTGCCGCTGGAGGAGCGGCTCAAGCGCCGGATCATCGACGGCGAGAAGAACGGCCTGGAGGCCGACCTCGACGAGGCGCTCCAGACCCGCCCGGCTCTCGAAATCGTCAACGAGACACTCCTGGACGGCATGAAGGTCGTCGGTGAGCTGTTCGGCTCGGGCCAGATGCAGCTGCCGTTCGTGCTGCAGTCCGCCGAGGTGATGAAGAACGCGGTGGCCTACCTCGAGCCGCACATGGAGAAGTCCGACGCCGACGGCAAGGGCACGATCGTCCTTGCCACGGTCCGTGGTGACGTCCATGACATCGGGAAGAACCTCGTCGACATCATCCTGTCCAACAACGGCTACAACGTCGTCAACCTCGGTATCAAGCAGCCGGTTTCGGCGATCCTGGAGGCGGCCGAGGAGCACCGCGCGGATGTGATTGGCATGTCGGGCCTGCTGGTGAAGTCCACGGTGATCATGAAGGAGAACCTGCAGGAGCTGAACCAGCGCAAGCTGGCCGCCGACTATCCGGTCATCCTCGGCGGGGCCGCGCTGACGCGGGCGTATGTCGAGCAGGATCTGCACGAGATCTACGAGGGCGAAGTCCGCTACGCCCGTGACGCGTTCGAGGGTCTGCGTCTGATGGACGCCCTGATCGCGGTCAAGCGCGGTGTCCCCGGGGCGGCGCTGCCGGAGCTCAAGCAGCGCCGGGTGGCCAAGCGCGACACTGCCGTGCTGGAGGTCCAGGAGCCGGAGGGCGCGGTCCGCTCGGATGTCGCGATCGACAATCCGGTGCCGCAGCCGCCGTTCTGGGGCACCCGGGTCATCAAGGGCATCCAGCTGAAGGAGTACGCGTCCTGGCTGGACGAGGGCGCGCTGTTCAAGGGCCAGTGGGGCCTCAAGCAGGCCCGGACCGGCAACGGCCCGACGTACGAGGAGCTGGTGGAAACCGAGGGCCGGCCGCGGCTGCGCGGCTGGCTGGACCAGCTGCACACCAGGAACCTGCTGGAGGCGGCCGTGGTCTACGGCTACTTCCCCTGCGTGTCCAAGGGCGACGACCTGATCCTGCTGAACGAGGACGGCTCCGAGCGCACCCGCTTCTCCTTCCCCCGCCAGCGCCGCGGCCGCCGCCTGTGCCTCGCCGACTTCTTCCGCCCCGAAGAGTCCGGCGAGACCGACGTCGTCGGGCTCCAGGTCGTGACCGTTGGCTCGAGGATCGGTGAGGCCACCGCCGAGCTCTTCGAGTCGGACTCGTACCGCGACTATCTCGAACTGCACGGCCTGTCCGTGCAGTTGGCCGAGGCGCTCGCCGAGTACTGGCACGCCCGCGTGCGCGCCGAGCTCGGCTTCGCGGGCGAGGACCCGGCCGACGTGGAAGACATGTTCGCGCTCAAGTACCGCGGCGCGCGTTTCTCGCTCGGTTACGGAGCGTGCCCGGACCTGGAGGACCGGGCGAAGATCGCCGAGCTGCTGCAGCCGGAGCGGATCGGTGTCCAGCTCTCCGAGGAGTTCCAGCTCCACCCCGAGCAGTCCACCGACGCCATCGTCATCCACCACCCCGAGGCGAAGTACTTCAACGCACGTTAGTCGGCAGAGTCGTACACTGGTCGGTCCAGTGCAGGCCGGTCGCCTTCCCCATCTGGGAGGCGACCGGCCTTCTCGTCCCTCAGTGGAGGTGTGCCGGATGACCAGTACGGTCCCCGCGTCCTTGACCCGTTCGGCCGAGGGCTCTGCCCTGCAGGCCGTTTTTCTCGACATGGACGGCACCCTCGTGGACACCGAAGGCTTCTGGTGGGACGCGGAGGTGGAGGTCTTCGCCGATCTTGGCCATGAGCTCGACGAGGCATGGCGGGATGTGGTGGTCGGCGGCCCCATGACGCGCAGCGCCGGCTATCTCATCGAGGCGACCGGCGCGGACATCACGCTGGCCGAGCTGACCGTGCTGCTCAACGATCGTTTCGAGGACCGCATCGGGCGCGGTGTGCCGCTGATGCCGGGCGCTGCCAGGCTGCTCGCCGAGCTCGCCGCCCACGAGGTGCCCACCGCCCTGGTCTCCGCCTCCCACCGCCGCATCATCGACCGCGTCCTCGCCTCCCTCGGTCCCCAGCACTTCGCGCTCTCGGTCGCGGGTGACGAGGTCTCGCGTACGAAGCCGCACCCGGACCCCTATCTGCTGGCCGCCAGGGGGCTGGGCGCACAGCCGGCGAGATGCGCCGTCATCGAGGACACGGCGACCGGTGTGGCGGCCGCGGAGGCGGCCGGCTGCCGGGTGGTCGCCGTACCGTCCGTGGCGCCGATCGCGGCCGCCGACGGCCGGGTGGTCGTACGTTCGCTCGAAGAAGTGGACCTTGGCTTTCTACGCACCCTCATCACCACGATGAACTGATGCGTATACGGTCCGTGTTCCCCCGTGCATTTCGTCAATGGGTTTCGTAACGTGATTTTCGTCACTCTGAGTGGTCACGCAGAGGTGGGTCCGGATCACTGCGCACCCTGACCAGGGATGCCGGGTCTGCCTTTGTGCCCGCATTGGTGGAGTTGTGTACGAATCGTTCCGTCGCATGCTCGTCCACTCGCGGGCATGACTGATCACGGAGTGATTACGACCCCAACTCGGCCCTGGTCACGCTGTCCTGACGTCTCCGACTAATCTCGTCGCGAGCACTTCGCCGCTCACGGATGTATCCCGGCGGTTGCCCAAGCCATCCGGAACTCAGTGCCGATCGCTCTGTTTCCCCGGCCCGATCGCACCGCTCCGACCGGGCGGCCGCGGCGGAGTGCCCTAGCCACCGCTGTAACCCAGTGCCGGATGAGGAGAACGTCCAGGATGAACCGTAAGACTTTGGTGCTGCCGGCCGTGGTCGGCCTGCTCGCGCCCGTGCTCGTCGCCTGCGGCGGGACGGACGGCGGGTCCGGCGGCGGTGATGCCATTGTCGTGGGCACCACGGACCAGTTCATCGCCACCGCGGACGCCCCCGCGCCCCTCGACCCGGCCTACGCGTACGACACCGGTTCGTGGAGCGTGCTGCGCCAGACCGTCCAGACGCTGATGCACACGCCGCGCGGCGGCGGCGCGCCGGTGCCCGAAGCGGCCCAGTCGTGCAGCTTCACGGACAAGGTCAGCGAGAGCTACCGCTGCAAGTTGCGCAGCGGGCTGAAGTTCGCCGACGGCAGCGCCATCACCGCCGAGGACGTGAAGTTCTCCATCCAGCGTGTCCTCGACATCAACCCCGACAGCGGCACGGCCTCCCTCCTCGCGAACATCGACACGATCGAGGCCAACGGCGACGAGGTGGTCTTCCACCTCGCCACGCCGGACGCGACCTTTCCGTACAAGCTCTCGACACCCGTCGCCGCCATCGTCAGCAAGAATCACTACGACGGCAAGAAGCTCCGCGAGGGCCTCGAGGTCGACGGCTCCGGCCCGTACACCATGAAGACCGAGGCCAAGGGCGGTCAGATCGCCAAGGTCATCTTCACCAAGAACCCCTCCTACCAGGGCGACATCAAACTCCGCAACGACAAGGTCGAGCTGCGGTCCTTCCCGGACGCCGACGCGATGGGCAAGGCGCTCGACTCCGGCGACATCGACGTCATGACCCGTGCGATGTCTCCCGAACAGATAAGGGCCCTGTCCGAGAACCCCAAGGAAGGCATCGAGCTCACCGAGATGCCGGGTCTCGAGATCCGCTACCTCGCCTTCAACACCAATGACCCGTCGGTGAAGAACAAGGCCGTCCGGCAGGCCATGGCAGCCGTCGTCGACCGCGGCCAGATCGCGGGCCAGGTGTACGGCGCCACCGCCGAGCCGCTCTACTCGCTCATCCCGACGACCATCGCGGCGCACACCAACTCCTTCTACAACAAGTACGGCGAGCCGAGCCGCACGAAGGCCGCGGACATCCTGCGCGACGCCGACATCACCACGCCGGTGAAGCTGAAGCTCCACTACACAACCGACCACTACGGCGCCGGTACGGCCAAGGAGTTCGAGGCGCTCAAGAACCAGCTGAACGCCACCAAGCTCTTCGACGTCACCGTCGAGGGCACCGAGTGGGCGAAGTTCCGTCCGGCCCAGAAGCGCGGCGACTACGCCGTCTACGGTCTTGGCTGGTTCCCCGACTTCCCGGACCCGGACAACTACATCGCCCCGTTCCTGGACAAGGGCAACTTCCTCAACACCCCGTACGTGAGCACCGTGGCGCGGCAGCTCATCCCGCAGTCGCGCCGTTCCGCCGACCGGACCGCCGCGTCCGACGCCTTCACGCGGATGCAGGAGATCGTCGCCACCGACGTGCCGTTCCTGCCGCTGTGGCAGGGCAAGCAGTACGTCGCCGCCCGCACCGGCGTCAGTGGCGTCGAGCGGGTGCTCAACTCCAGCTCGGACCTGCAGCTTTGGGAGCTTGGAAGCGGCACCGAATGACCCCCGCGGTATCCGGATGAAGCAGTCGGGGGGGGGGGGGGGGGCCCCCCCCCCCGCGGGGGGGGGGGGGGGGGGGGGGCCGGGGGGGGGGGGGGCGGCCCGCCCCGAGGGTTATGCGAAACCCCCCCCCGCCACCCCCCCCCCCCGGCCC